>NZ_JBNEQE010000011.1:0-140309 GCF_049894025.1 Enterococcus sp. LJL51 | reverse complement strand
CAGAATGCAAGAAGAAGCTTTCAGATGAAAAAACAGGTTCGATTTATCGACAACGGAAAATCGATGTAGAACCAGTGTTTGGGCATCTAAAGGCTCATTTGGCGTTCCATCGTTTCCATTTACGTGGAAAACAAGGAGCGAAGATTGATGTTGGTTTGGCTCTCATGGCACTAAATCTAAGAAAATTAGGAAAATATATGGAGAGAAAGAGAAGGGAAGAAGAAAAAACAAGCCCGATTTTGACATTCGTCATCAAAATCGAGCTTGTTTTCTTTTTGAGAGTGGATTATGTCCCACTCCCTTAGAAAAAATCCAAACTGTATAATTCGGGATACCTCTATTTTCAATAAGCCCGACTTATTTTTTTAAACTGAACAACTGCGAACAAAAGCATCCAATTGGCGAATCCCCTGTACAATATCTTCTTTAGTCAATGTAAATGGCATTTGCCGTAAGCTGTCTCCGATTGAAAGAGATTGCTCCGCTATTTTTGAAAGCTCTTTTTCATTCTGAACATCTAGCCCCAGTGCCTCACAAGTAGTTGGCAGATTCAATTGCCGGAAAAATACTAGATAGCGTTTAAGTACTTCCTCCGGCTGCTTCTCAAGAACCAACTGAACTAATGTCGTATATGCAATCTTTTCTCCATGCATCAGCTGATTGACTTTGCCCTGAATAGCAGAAAAGCCATTATGCAGCGCATGAGCCGCTGCTAGTCCGCCGCTCTCGAATCCCAATCCACTCATCAACGTATTCGCTTCGACAACTGCCTCAAAAGCTTCTGTTACTTGTTTGTTCTTATTGTCTTCATATGCCTGCAAACCGTAGGTGAAAAGAACTTCTTCACATTTCTCAGCAATTGCCAGCGCCGTCAGCGTCGGTTTTTTCCCTAAAACATTTTCTCCGTGCTTCTTTTTAACAGCTCTTGCTTCTACCGCTGTTGAAAGTCCATCTGCAATCCCAGCTGCCAGCAGTCGAGCCGGAGCATTGACAATGACTTCCGTATCTACAATAACTAAGTCAGGATTTTTTCGGTAGAATTGATACTCTTTAAAGCGGCCGTCCTCTTCATACAACACTGATATTGAAGACGTTGGAGCATCGGTAGAAGCTGTTGTCGGCAGTACAACCATCTTTAGATTTTGTTTTGCCGCCACAGCCTTACCCAAATCGATAACCTTACCGCCGCCCAGTGCAATTACAACCTCAATCTCTTTATCTGCTATCCCTTTCAAAAGCTCCTGAATATTCTCCTCTGAAACCTCGCCAGAAAAAACAGCCGTTCCAACCAACAATCCGCCTTCAGTCAAGTAGTTCTTATAGCCTTCACCAATCATTCCCCAGACGAACTCATCTGTTAGTATGAGAACCCGATTCCCCAATTCTTCTATATATTTACTACTGTCTTTTAAACAGCCTTTCCCCTGCACATATTTAGATGGGCTGATAAATAACTTTTCCAATGCAATCACCTCTTTCATTCAGTTTGGCACAAATACTATCTTCAAGCAATAAAAAGTTCAAATAATCACACTATCGAAAAAATGAGACGGTGAAATAACAGACATAAAATAATACTGACTGAGCCAGCTCCACTTACCTGAAAAATTCTAATCGAATCGTAAACAAGCAGTGATTGATTGAATAGGCAGCTACTCATTTCAAATATTAAATTGAAGTCGACTGCTCATGAAAATAACAATATCAGCAGGATTGGTAAAATCCTCTTTTGGTAATAAAAAAGCTCAGTACAAAACCAGAAAATCTCTGATCTTTATTCCAAGCTTTCCAATTTATTCAGTTTTTCCCTTGCCAACACAACTTGACACAGCATCCAAAAAATTTATTCTAGTTTTTTGATTTGAACAACTGCTTCTTTTTCTGTCTTCAAGATTGGCAAAATGTTCCCCTCTACTTTTACACCAATTTTTTTACTATCTAAATACTCTATATCAATTGAAAGAGCACCCAGCAAATCAACGTTTCACATAACGCTGACCTCCAAAATTTTATTTATTCATCTTCTGGTTTGCATAGGATATTTAAACATTCGGTAAACGCATAAGTACGATTATTCATCCTCGACCTCAAAATCTTCATCATACTCCCAGGGTTCCTCTTCTGCTACCATTGTTACTGCTTCTTTTAAACTTAAATCATTAGCTTTATCATAGGTTAAGCTCAGTATATCTTTATGATTTTTTTCAAATTCTGCTACTGATTGCCAATTTTCCGAACCATTTTCGCTTATTCTTCCGCCTAAATCTTTTGCTAGTTCTATTGTCAGAATATACATAGCACGTTCATCTACTGTAAGTATTTTTACATGCTTTGAGACAATTTCAATAATCTTTTTCTCTTTATGATAATTTAACTCAATATCTTGAAACTGAAGTGGTGATTTTTCTTTTTTCCATCTTTCATCGTTTAGCCACTTATCTAATGATAAACTCAAATAGAAACTATTTCTCAGTGTTTCATCGTTTCCAACGTGAGATATTTCTAACTCTTTTCCATTCTTTTCTTTAAACCACATGACTTCAGCTAGTTCACGATATCCCCAAGACGTTTTCTTTCCGTTCGTTTCAACATATATTCGCATTTGCTCACCCCTATTTTGCTTTTAGCCATATCCAGACTCGATATTAGCAGCTCCGCACTACGCATAACGTTGCCCCCCTATAATGCTTTCATTCTTCTTCTGATTCATGCCACATGGACATGAAAATACTTCCCTAATTTCCTTATTCTCTGGCTCCACCTTTTATTATTAGCTTTCCATCAAAGTATCCTTTTGCAAAATAATTAATATCTTTTAAATTAGTGTATTCCTTATATTCGATTACATAAGATTCTAAGTCTTTTGTTGTCAGTCTACCTATTTTAATTGTATCACGTTCAAAGTTTTTAACATCAACACCTATCATTTTGGCATAACCTGAGCCTTCTTCTGCCTGTATAGTATATTCTAAATCAGCCAAAGATTCATAAATACCCAGACATTCATAGCAACGATAAATAGGTTCATTGTTCATTTTTGAGCGAAACACTTCTATCAAGCCATATTCACCACAAAAGGGACACATTATATCGTTAAATTCATTTTTATACATTTAATCACTCCTTAAAGTATCGTTTGTCATGGTTACCGCGACATTGGTTTGTTCCTGAATTTCACCAACAAAAAAATAAGTCCCATCTGTTATCTCCTTTTCCAAGGAATTTCTAAATACTTCACGTTGTTCTGAACACAGGAATCTCTTTTGATTTCCACTATTTTTTTGATATTTTTAAAACGGCTCACAGTAGCTCTCCGTCTAAAGCAATGGTGAGTTCCGTGCTATTCAATGAGATACCATTAATCATTTTTTTGAAAGGAAATATCCACTCTTATTTCTATGATATGACATTCATATATTGGACAAAATAAAATCAGTAAAGAGAAAGATTCCTAAATGAAGAAATAGAAGAGAATATGCTCACATAATGAACATACCATCCTCTATTTACCTTACTCTATATAATACGCTTGTTGGAAACACACATCCATCTTTTCGGAATGCCGCTGAAAACATTCTCTTTTCTGTTATTCGAGCTCATCTTTTATCTTGTACCCATATATGTTTTCAGATTGTCCGTCACCTTTTTTGCGTAGCTTCAGCTGCTTACTTAACATTAATGATACTAGCACTCTTTTACAGTCAAATTCCCTGGAACATTTCCTATTACAGTAAGAACGTCCTTTTCTTTTTCTACCTTCCAAATCGGCAATATATCTCCATCGACTTCTACACCGATTTTTTGAATATCTAAATAATCGAGATCGATTGAAAGAGCACTCAGTAATTCAGCACTTCGCATAACTGGGACCTCCTAAATAGGATCGCTTTGCATTTACTCACTAGTAACTTTGAAAAAAGTTTCTGTTAATTCATCACTTGAAAAGACAGCAACGGGGCTTGAAAAACCTTCTAACTCGCCTAACCAACTACTCTCACCCTCCCACTCTTGGTGAAATCTGGTTGTTAGTATATTATCATTAATTCCAAATATATAAATAATCCTTTTGGAGGTTAATAACTGCAAGCGAGCGTTAATATTTTGAACAAATATCCTCGCAAGCTGCACTTGTTCTTGAATAGTTAGCGACTGTTCAAAAAAATCAATCATTCGAATTTCATTTGCAGAAGCTTCATACCCCGTTCGATCAAGAAAATTTTTTAAATGAGCTTCAAAATTTTCCTGTGACATACTAAATTCTCTGTTTGAAAATATTAAGCATCCATATACATCAACTAAACGTTTATTAAAAAAGCTGTTCAGTTCATCTAAGGTAAATTTTAATGCTTGTGAATTTTCAAAGTTTTCAAGTTCACCTATTTCTTTTTTCCATGCTTCATTTGACTGCACTGTTTTCCTCCTTACTTTATTATCAATCGCCCATTAATGTAACCTTTAGCGTAATAATCAATTTCTTTTAAAGGGGGGAGTTCCTTATAATTGACTCTGTATTTCTCTAAATCTTTTGTTGTCAATCTGCCTATTTTAATTGTATCACGTTCAAAGTTATCAACATCAACGCCTATCATAGCTGCATAACCTGAGCCTACCTCTACTTTGACCGTATACTCCAAATCAACTAGAGACTCATAAATACCAAAGCATTCATCACACCTGTAAATTATTTCATTGTTCATTTTAGATTTGAATTTTTCTACTATGCCATTATAGTTGCAATAGGGGCATACTATCTCGTTATTTGTGTCTTTATACATCATTTTCTCCTTATCATAACTGATCTCTAGTAGCAACTACAATTCTATCGATTTTAATCGTGTCATTCAAAATAGGGTCTCAAAGCACTTCTTATTATAATAAGAGAATCATTTTCTTTTTTTTCGCAATCGGCATAATGTTGCCAACTAAATAATTTAATTAATCTATGCTAGTTTCCCGTATACCTCACAATATCTGGAAAGGGAACTGCCTCAAATTTAAAAATGATACTTCCTTCATCAAAGGAGTCTGATTCTGGACTTTCTTTAACTTTTGATACTAGGAATGTGAGCCCTTCTTCAATAAATATTGGTTTAATGTAATCAGGAATTTCGTCTATATTAAATTTGCTTATCAAAATTCTTTGGTCATAATCACTTGCGAATATTTTTTTACGCCAATAGTCCGTCTGACTGACATCTAAAGCGACATCTTCTATGCTGACTATATATTTTTCATACATCAAATCATTATCTATATTTGCTATCTCCTTTAGTCCCAATTTACATAGTTACTGAAATCTGTTTTGAATTTATTTATCTGTTCTAATGTCAATTTTGACCACCTATTACCCTGTAATCTCATTTGAAGATTGCTCTTAGTTACATTATTCATGGTAGTTACGATTTCACCATTAGCTTCTAACACATGGACTCGCCCGTTTTAACCTTTGACTAACCAAATGATATCTATGATGATATAAACAATGAAGTTTATTTTTTGTATAACCATTTCTCGCAAGTCTAATCTCCATTAGCAACGACAATATTACTATTTTTAATTGTGTCATTTAAAAACTGAATTGTTTTATCTAAGCCAGGATCATCATCATCTTTGTAATTCAATAAACTTTGTTTTTTCTTGATTTCTTGAAAAACCGATAATAATGTTTTTTGCTTTGATACACTTAGCACAGTATCTCCATATGGATCCAAATCGAACAGTTCTTGAATCTTATCATCAAAAAGGTATCTGTTTTGATAAACTAACTCTAAAAAGTTTTCATCCAGTATTGAAAAATCTGATTGAAAACATAATTTACCATCTTTATCTTGTTTTAAAAATGCTATACTCACGTTAATCATCCTTATTTTATTGGGTATGCTGTAATAACATCTCCAAAGTTATTTATAACTACTTTCACTTTGTTTAGTGTTCTGCCATAAATATCTGTACCGACTATATGATTGTACTTTAATTCAAAAATATAACCTGATCTTCCAGAAGTATTTGGCTTAACAACTGACTGACTATTCTTTAAAACGTCATCAATTGTCTTTTTTATATCTATATTTGAATTGAATTTAGATTTCGTTGTATTCAATGAGTTATTTGAATGTTCATGAAGTATATGATTATTATACGTACCTTCACTTAATTTATAATTTTTTCCAGTCTGGCGTGCAATAGCTTGGTCAAATTTTCCAGAAGTACTACCTTGACCTTTTCCGCTCGCCATAATCGTAACAACACCACCGCTAGTAATCACAAAACCTTCTACTGTTTTTAGTAAGGCTTCTTTGTTCACTGTCAGGGTTTGCGCCAGAATAGCAGTACCTCCTGCATTTGTTGCTATAACCGGCATTCCATCAAGCATACCTTTTACGCCAGTGATTGTCACTATTGACCCACCTATTGCAAACGCTACGCCGACAAAAAGAGTTGCTAATAACAACTTTTCTTCAGTGGTTAATGGATTTTCCAACAGTTCTTGCCGCTTCTTCAAGGCAAGATACGTTTTGTATTGTAGCGTTGCTTCCGGATCTAATTCTCCATTTACATAGACCTCATAAATCACTGTCCCGTTGGGTCCTTGCGTGGGTCGTAATTCGTAGTCCAGCAAATTCTTCATCAGTTTTTCTTGAATCGCCTGTTCCCGCTCTTGCCACTTCTCTTGAATCGGTTTTACCCAGGTCATATCAAGTCTGGTCACATCAAAAGTTCCTGAAGCTGGATTCCAGGCACCGCCTTTGTTCAACTCTGCAATCGCTCGCTCCAGGTTTTCAATGTTTGCCTCTGCTTCAGAAAATATACCGGCAGATACACTATCAAAAGTATACAACTTCTGCAGTCGTTCTTCTAGTTTAGCAATGCTTCCCTGAACACTCATATAGCACCGTTCTAGGTGTACGTTCTGTTCCTCCAGCTTATCCATTACATTTGCATACGAGCGCAATAAGCTCTGTCCTTGTTGGATCTGATCACGCAACCGGTCTTCTTCGATATCCCCGCCACCGACTATTTCCTGAAACTTTGCCGGGTATTTTTGGTGGGCTTCACTTAATGACTCAGCTGCAAGGATTAAGGCATTAGAAAGTGGGGGATAGACAGCCATAAAATAACGTCTTGCAGAATCATAGGTTTTGCCGGACAAGGGTGCATTTAAATAGGCATTCATCGCATCTTTTAGCAGACCGGCATCCTGAATATATTCGTTTGCAAGGGTCACGGCGACATTGGTTTGTTCCTGAATTTCACCAACAAAAAAACTAAGTCCCATCTACCTTCTCCTTTTCCTTCGTATTCTCGAACAATTGATCTTTTCTCGCCTGAAGTAATTCCTCTTCAGTAACGAGCAGCTGCTTTGATTCCTTATAAAGCACTTCTTTCTGCTCCTCCAGTTCAAAGAAATTCTTTTTATGAGCAGCGGTTACTTCATCCTCTTCCAAACTAAAATACTGCCGTATATCTTCCTCTTCATTAAACTGAAGAACATCAGCAAGATATTCCTGGTGTTGGCTTGATAAACGCTGGCAGTCCTCTTCCAGTTCCTCCAGCTGCCACCGCTGCTTCCGATTTAGTTCCTGATCCTCCGAAACCCGAGAAAGCTGTCGATTAATTTGACCTTCATTCATGGTCAATCTCTCACCTTCTCCCTGGTCCCGCAAGAATGCTTAAGCCGTTAAATCCTTTACCTAGCTGCTGGTCAATAGCAGCAAACTCACTCGCAACGGAATGAATGTTGTTTCCATCCCTGGTTAATGCATTTGAAATCTGTCCACCAACACCGCTCATCCGGCTTATAACGTTTTGTGCGCTGCTCTGACCGGAGACATTTGTTCTATTAGCAGCTGGTCCTGGCTGTGACATACTATTTAAGGCACTAGCTGCTTGGCTAAATCTTGACGAAACTGTTCCAGCAATAGAACCTGATACATTCAAATTGCTCATTAAGTAATCACTCCCTTGTTGTTATACAAATGAAAAACACTATTTGTATATTTATCTTACCATATAGGAAATACAATTAACCATCAGATTTTTCATGTCTTCTTAAAGTTCATGAGATTCAGTCAGAAAGCGTGTATACGTTGAAGCAGTTTTTGTTTAATAAGAGCGTACGAAAAATGGACATATAAGAATCCAGTATTTCTACTGTTCTCACACGTCCATTTTGTATGTCTATTCAATTTAATTGGCGAAAACATTTTTATCGACTTTCATTTAGACAACTTTACTTATAAGTTTTGCATTTTATTCTTTATATACTCTTCAGCAAATTCTTCATCACTCAACCAGGCATCGATAGCATTTTTTCTATTATGACCGACCTCCGCTTATGAATCTGCTCAACAGAATCATTTCCTAATTTTAGAGCGTATCTGAAACCCTAGCGGCGAATATTTCCGAGATGGTTACGAAACTTGTCTCGTCGGCAGAAATTTTCGCTTATGCGCCACATTGCCAGTTCTGTTTGCCTAAAGACTTGCTGACAGAATGGTATGCGTACGAAAGTAAACGTCATTTTTCAATCAATAGTATTAAGAATGACTACTCTGAAATGAGCTAGCTTGTGGTTTTGCTTGTTTTCCACAATAATCCCTGAAAAATCGGATGCCTCTCTACTTTTCAACCCCCTCTAGTCTCTCTTCTTACGACTGTTCAAACGTTTTTGCTGTTCATCGATTATTGCTTCCAGCTTATAAGGAGTTAGCTGATAGACATCATTCAGCCAATTATGATACAACAGGTGTGCATGTCCTCGCCAAGTATTGACCACCCTCTGGTCCACACAATCATCGGTAAAATAATTGTGTGGCAGCGCCGTATCCAGCCCTTTCTCCTGATCCCGCAGATATTCCTGCTGCAATGAATTTGTATCGTATTCAAAATGACCCAGCAAGAAAATATCATGGTCATCAGTAGAAACCAAGACCGTTGCGCCAATATCCTGATTTTCAGCAATAACTTTTAAGCGGCTGCTGTCTATTTGAGCTTCATTAATCCCTGTGTATCTTGACTGCGGGGCATTAAAACAATCGTCAAACCCTCTGAACAGCCGATGACTATGCTTCATTTCCTGACTGTAAATGCCAAAGAGTTTTCTGTCATAGCTGGTTTTAGAGACCTGATAATGATGATACAGCCCCGCCTGTGCTCCCCAGCAAATATGAATAACCGAGGTCACATTTGTTTGGCTCCAATCCATAATCTGAACCAGCTCCTGCCAGTAATTCACCTCTTCAAAAGGCAGCTTTTCTACAGGTGCTCCTGTAATAATCATTCCATCGTACGTACTGCTCTTAATTTCCTCAAAAGAAAGGTAAAATTTAGCCAAATGATCTATACTAGTATTTTTATGAACATGGGAAGAAATCTTTAAAAAATCTACATCAATTTGCAGCGGACTCTGGCTTATTAAGCGCAGCAGCTGAATTTCTGTATCAATTTTGTTTGGCATCAGATTTAAAATCAACAGCTTTAATGGACGAATATCTTGAGCAGCGGCCCGCTCATTATCAATAGCAAAAATATTCTCCGTTTCTAATACTTGCTTAGCTGGAAAATTTTCAATCAGTTTAATCGGCATTCCTTAAGCCTCCAACTGCTCAAAAGCTTGTTTTAAATCAGCCAAAATATCATTAACATTTTCAATGCCGCAGGAAATCCGAACTAGTCCGGCTGAGATACCGGCAGCCGTCAGCTCTTCATCTGATAACTGACGGTGTGTTGATGTTGCTGGATGAAGCGCACAGGTTCGAATATCAGCCACATGAACCTCCAAGGAAACAAGCTTAAGTGCATCCAGCCACTTAGCCGCAGCTTCTTTTCCTGCCCTAATTTCAAATGAAATGACGCCGCATAACCCATTTGGAACATATTTTTGTGCCAGCTCATAATTTTTATCGGTTTCTAATCCTGGATAGGTAACAGAGGATACACTAGGCTGTTCCTTCAAAAATTTTGCAACAGCTAATGCATTTCCATAATGCCGGTCCATTCTAACTGCCAAAGTTTCCATCCCCAGATTTAATAAAAAGGAATTTTGAGGCGACGGTGTGGCTCCTAGGTCTCTCATCAACTGAACCCTAGCCTTTGTAATATAGGCTGCTGGTCCGAAAGTTTCGGTATAAACCAAATTATGGTAAGTTACATCTGGTTCACTCAACTGCGGAAATTTCCCATTATTCCAATTAAATTTTCCACTGTCAACTATAACCCCACCCGTCTGAACCGCATGACCGTCAAGATATTTCGTTGTACTGTGGATAACGATATCAGCCCCATATTCTATTGGACGACAGAAATACGGTGTAGCAAATGTATTATCAATAATGAATGGCAAATCAGCACTATGGGCAAGCGCTGCAAATTTTTCAATATCCAGTACATGCATAGCCGGATTAGCGATAGTCTCAGCAAAAACTGCTTTGGTATTTGGCTGAATTGCCTTTTTAAGTTCTTCCAGTGGAGCACTCTGATCAATAAACGTAACTTCAATCCCCATTTTTCTAAACGTATGAGCGAATAAATTAAAGGTGCCGCCATAAACATAGGAAGAAGAAATCAAGTGATCTCCTGACTCTAAAATATTCAGAATTGCAAAGAAAGTAGCAGCCTGCCCAGAAGATGTACACAATGCAGCCACGCCTCCTTCCAAGGCAGCAATCTTTTCTTCAGCTGCATTTGTTGTCGGATTGCCAATTCTGGTGTAAAAATATCCTGCTTCCTCTAAATCAAACAGCTTGCCGATTGCTTCTGTTGAGTTATACGTATAAGTCGTGCTTTGTACTATTGGTACTACCCTTGGTTCGCCATTTCCCGGTTGATATCCAGCATGTAGACATTTCGTTTCAAATTCCATCATTGATTCCTCCAGTATTTTTTCATTTTATTCTTGTTTTGCTCTGCTCATACTTTTTTAGATAGGTTTATCAAACAAGCTCACGCTTTCTCAACCCGCCCTTTACGAAGTATTTCGGTAAAAAACTACAGCAGTCAAAACCGAATACAAAAAAACTCCCATCCTTCGTTTCCGAAAGGACGGGAGTTAAACTCCGCGGTACCACCTTTATTCACTGTCTCTTCACAGAAACAGCCTTAACCAGTATAACTGTATAGAAATACTCCCAGTTCATACTGCTGTGCTGTATCGGGCACTCCCGCCGAACGCTTATCCTCAAACTCACGTTCATCTGCTCAAAGGCCATCTTCCAAATCAACCCGTCTGCTTCTTTTCACCACCCGAAGCTCTCTTAGAAACCTATTGATTTGTACTCTTCTTTTCAAAGCAACTACTCTATGTTATTGTTTACAACTATACTCGATTTTTCATAGTCAGTCAATAACAAAAATGAGTCTTTAATGAAAAATCATCATCATTTTCTCATAATGAAACAGGATACTTTCTTCAGCTCTGTAGTCCTTTCACTATCTAATTTCCAGGCAGCTCTAAATCTAAAAAGCATTGGTTTCTATCTCCCTAATCCTTTCAGTACCATGCTATAATAGAAAAAGAGTAACTAAAAAAAGAGTTACCGGTAAAGGAGCTTCATTGTGAACACACAAATTAATCCGAAATTAGAACAACAAATTACAGAGGCCTTAATTGACGCCTATCATGCTTATTACGATAAAAACGAGACATATACACAGCTTAGTGAAAAAATCAGCTCAGAAATGGGCAGCTTTTATATGAATGAATTTTCGAATTTAGCATATAAAGACACCAGAGTATTCTCTTTTACCCTTGGTGAAAAATCATTTATCGGCTATCTTTTATGGTCAAAAGAACTGGAGATTTACGGAACTGAGTCTGGTCGCTTCTTTATCCTGCTAACTGGCTTTGGTTTTATTTCTGGCGTGGAGATTGTGAATAACGGAGAAGCGAAAGTAACTATTTGGAAGGATTTAACCGGAGAAAAAACAGTTGAAGAATTACTGGCAAGCTTAAAAGATATCCATAAGAAAGCTGATTTCACCGCTGAAAATCCGCTGATTCAAAAGTATATCGATATTCTGCATACTTTATAAGATAATAAAAAACTGGCACAGATAATCCTATCAACCTCGAAGAGCTAGACTGAAAAATCAGCTTTTCGAGTTTTTTTATAGAATAAAATAGAGTCTGGGACATAAACAAAATTCCAGACTTTTGACATCCCTAAAACCGAATAAATGGTATTCCAAAAGCAGCTTTCTCGGAAATAAGCCGAATAATCTCAAAAATATGAGAAGCTCCAGGTAGGTATCAATCAACAGCCACTCGGTTCCCTCGTAGTGTTTCTTGACAATTTTCGGATTATTCTTCTTATTGCTGTGAAACACAGTGAGGGACAAGCTGATGTTAAACAGTACCTACTTGATTATCGGAGCTGAGCACTTTTGTCACAACCTCCTGCCTGCTCTATACTTCGAATAAAAAAACCTGAAACAAAACCAGCCAGTTTTCGCTGTTTGTTTCAAGTTCTATGATTTTATTCAGTTATTGGTTTTATCAACCTATTTCAACAGCAGATTTTCCATTTCCATACTCATCTACTAGTTTTTCTTTTTAGAGAAACAAAAAAATGCTTTGATTGGTTAATAGAAGAGCTCGGAAAAGCCGTTTGATTTTCTCCATATAAAGCTAGTTTATTCCAGCAGTCAGAAAATCAGCTACTTGTTCTTCACTGAATCCATGTTCTTTTACATAGCGGTTGGCTGGATGTTTACTGCATTCGTCACAACAGCCGCCAAGATGTTTTTCCTCATTTTCTTCTGAGCTTAAAATTTGTCTGTTGCAGTAAGGATTGGCACAGTTAATATAACGTTCACAAGGGGTTCCGTCAAACCAGTCTCTTCCGATAATTTGCTTATCCACTTGATTAATCTCTACACTGATGCGTTCATCAAACACATACATTTTACCGTCCCAAAATTCCCCCTTGGTTTCCGGGTTCATCCCATAATTTGCAATTCCTCCATGAAGCTGCGCGACATCGTCAAAGCCTTCGCGAAGCAGCCAGCCGGAAAATTTCTCACACCGGATACCACCGGTACAATAAGTGACAATTTTTTTATCCATCAGCTGTTCTTTGTTGTCCCGAATCCACTTCGGCAGCTCTCTAAAGTTGCGAATATCTGGACGTACTGCTCCTCTAAAGTGTCCCAAATCATACTCATAATCATTTCGTGCATCCAGCACAATCGTATTTTCATCAATTAGTGCTTCCCGGAACTCCTTTGGTTCAAGGTAATCGCCTGTTAGCTGCAACGGATTGATATCGTCCTCCAAATTCAGAGCAACTAGCTCTTTTCTGGGACGAACAAACATTTTCTTAAATGCATGCTCTTCCGCTTCATTTATCTTAAAAAACGTATCCTTAAAACGTTTATCTGCCAGCATAACCGTCATGTAGCGATTCGTTTCATTCGTTGTACCAGACAGTGTCCCATTGATTCCTTCTTCTGCCACTAGAATCCTGCCTTTTAAGTTCAGCTCTTTGCATAAAGCCAGATGTTCTTTAGCGAACTGCTCCAGATTGTCAATTTGTACATATTTGTAATATAGAAGCACTTGATAGTCCATGATAATTCTCCTTTTCTAAATCATACCTTATCAGTATATAAAAGGAAAAAACCAAAGCGCCAGCTTTATGCTTGTAGCTTTCTACACAAGAAGTTTTTAAGAAAATGAGGAACATTGAAATACTTAGTGTCATTCTTGATACAAAAAAGCAGCTGGAGTATTAAAGAAACAAGGCAAATTTGCATAGTTTCCTTTCTCTAGCAAGTAGGCTTCAGCGTCACATTTTCCAAATTTATTCTTGGAGTGACTTATTAAAAAACCCTCAGTTAGATTTTTAAGTCTAACTGAAGGGAGCAGCGATTTCTTTATTGACCGGAAACGGCAAAATAATTTCCATCATTATCTGAAAAATTAAAGACAAGCTCTCCTCCGGGAAGCTGAACCAGCTCTCCCACAGTTACATGTTTGTCCTTCATATCTTTATACAGCTCCTCAATCCCTTCACTGAAAAACATCAACGAAGGCGTGTTGCCTGCAACTTCAGGTGAATGCTTTTGAATAAAAGCCAGCTCATATAAAACGATTTTAGCACTTGAGGAATTCTTTGGAGCGATTTCTACTACCAGCGTGCCGTCCACTGCATCCCTTTCTAATTCCACAAAGCCGATACTTTGCCAAAACCTGCTTGACTCCTCTACATTATTTACATACAACATAATCTTTACTTGATCTGAGAACATCTCACTAATTCCTCCTAAATTCTCTTTTTAACCTTCCCTTAACATTCTAACTTATGTTATGCTAAAAAAATACACATTTGTTTTAAAGGAGGCAGCCAATGAAATTAACCGTCCTTGTCGACAACAACGTCTATATTGACCACTATTATTACGGAGAGCCTGCTCTGTCCTTTTTTTTAGAAGATAACGAAACAGCCATCCTTTTTGATACTGGCTACAGCGATATTTTTTATAAAAATGCTGCAAAGCTAGCAGTTGATTTAGCTTCAACTCAAAAACTGGTTCTTTCTCATGGTCATAATGATCATACTGGCGGTCTGAGCTACATTGACTTATTATTTACAGAGACTAAACCGGAAATCGTTGCTCATCCGTTAGCCTTTTTTCCAAAAAGAGCTGAAGAAGGGGTAATTGGTTCACCACTGACTGTAGATGATCTGCAAAGAAACTACCCGCTCACGTTAGCTAAAGAGCCTCTGCCTCTCTCAGATAATCTCCTTTTCCTAGGAGAAATTCCTCAGCTTGTTGACTTCGAGCCGCGGCAGCAAGTAGGTGAAACCAGATGCTCTGAAGAATACACGGCAGACTACGTAATAGACGATTCTGCCATTGTTTATAAAGGCAGCAGCGGTCTCTATATCATCACCGGCTGTTCCCATAGCGGCATTTGTAATATCTGTGAATATGCAAAATTGGCGACAGGAGTAACAAAAATTGCTGGTGTAATTGGGGGCTTCCATTTATTTGAAGAAAATGAGCAGCTGGATAAAACGATTGCCTATTTCAAAGAAAACCAAATTACTGAGCTCTATCCTTGTCATTGCGTATCATTCAATGCTAAGGCTGCTATTCATCAGGAAATTCCTATTGGTGAAGTAGGTGTTGGCATGACACTCGAATGGCACTGAGTCTCCAGCTCGCCAACTACTATCAAAAAATAAAAAAGAACCACGACTGGATTCCTGTTTTCTCCAGTCATGGTTCTTTATTATTTAGCTTCGACTACTAGTTCATCGTCTGAAATTACAGAACGGTCCAGCTGATCAATTCGTGAGCTGGCTACCATGCCGGCTACCATACTGTCACTAACATTAACTGCTGTTCTTGCCATATCAATCAGCGGTTCAACTGAAATTACTAAGCCAACGATTGCTACCGGTAAATTCATTGCACCTAAAACGATTAGAGATGCAAAGGTAGCACCGCCGCCGACACCTGCAACCCCAAATGAACTAATGGTTACAACGGCAATCAGCATTAGAACAAACTCCAGACTGAAAACGTCAATCCCTACGCTGGGCGCCACAATAGTTGCCAGCATTGCCGGATAAACCCCGGCACAGCCATTTTGTCCAATTGACAATCCAAAGCTGGCTGCAAAATTCGCTGTTGTTTCATCCACGCCTAAAGCCTTTGTCTGTGTTTCAATATTCAAAGGCAGTGCACCCGCACTAGATCTTGAAGTGAAGGCAAAACTCAAAACTGGAAATGCCTTTTTCAGATAGTTTAACGGATTGATTCGAATCGCAGTAAGAATCAACAGATGAAGTAACAGGACAATAATTAGAGCTGTATATGAAGCAAGTACAAACTTGCCCAAATTCAAAATTGCTTCAAAATCACTTGTAGCGACAACACTAGTCATGAGTGCCAATACACCATACGGCGTTAAGCGTAAAACCAGTGTAACAATTCTCATAACAATTTTATATAGACTATCAATTAAATCTGCAAAGAATTGAGCTTCCTTCGGTGCTTTGCGTTTCACTCCAAGAAAGGCAATTCCTACGAAAGCAGCAAAGATTACCACGCCAATAGTACTCGTCGCACGAGTCCCTGCTAAATCTGCAAAAACGTTTCTGGGAATAAAGGACAAAATCTGCTCAGGAATTGAAAGATTTTCAATGGTTTCCTGTCTTGTTGCCAGCTCAGCTATCCGCGCTGTTTCTGCAGTTCCTTGCGTAAACTGGGCACCTTGTAATCCAAATAAAACTGTACTGCCGTATCCAATAAGTGCAGCAGCTGCTGTTGTTCCCAGTAAAGTTGCCAAAACATTAAAGCTGATTTTTCCAAGCTTGTTTGACTCCTTCATTTTTGTAAATGCTCCTACAATAGAAACAAATACTAGCGGCATGACAAGCATTTGAAGCAATGCCACATAGCCGTTTCCGATAATGCCAATCCATTCCATCGCCTGACTGGTGATTTTACTTTGTGTACCGAACGCTACCTGAATAATTGCACCTAATACGATTCCTACACCTAACGCTGCAAAAACACGTGTTGAAAATTTCATATGCTTTGCCTGCATCCGGTAAAAGCCGTAAACGACGCCAAGAAACGCCAGAACCACTAAAACTGTGATGAGTGTTGTCATTTTCTTCCTCCTGTAATAATTATTTTAATGACAAGTCCATCAAAGGAAGTAAAGGTTCCCGGCAGCTGTTCTTCAACAGCTGCCCTGAAAAAGGATTTTTCAGTGATATACCTATTCTAACTGATAAAGGAAGACAACAGCTATTTTTTTGCTTGAAGTCTGATAGCAAAACAATAGTGGCAATAGCTAAAAGCTATCGCCACTATTGTTCAAGTCTTTACTTTTCTTCTGGTTCATTTGACTGAAAGTTCAATTGAATTCCCGGCTTGTCTAAGGCAATTTCAGTTACCTCATAGGCCAGACGTTTTACGATATCAAATAATGGTGCAATCAGCTCATCTACATCAGCCTGACTTAAGTCTTCCTGTTTCTCAATCTTTTGGTTGATGATATGAGAAATCTGGCTGACAGCGCCTGACAGTACATACTCATCAAATGCCAAACGAAATTCTAGTCGAGCGGCAATGATTGTATTTTCAGCAGGGTAATTTTCATCCTTTGATTCCATAGGTGAAAAGCCCACACGTAATTCAGTTTCAACTTCTGCTTCCGGCGAACGCATATCATAGTGGAAGCCTTCCACTACTTCTTGTTGGCGTTTAAGTTCCAATGAATATCACTCTCCTTTCACCATATTATAACATACTCATATTTCAAATATTGCTCAAAAATTGATAAAAAACAGACTAATTCTTAAACGAATGAATAGGTGCCGGAATACGTCCGCCTCTTAAAATAAAGTCAGTTGAAGCATAGTCATTCACCTTCATTACTGGTGCCCTTCCTAAAAGCCCGCCGAATTCGACCATATCACCGACTTTGGTATTTTTAGCAGGGATAATCCGGACAGCCGTTGTTTTATGATTAATCACTCCGATCGCGGCTTCATCGGCAATCATAGCTGCGATTGTTTCAGCTGATGTATCTCCCGGAATAGCAACCATATCCAGACCTACAGAGCAGATAGCTGTCATGGCTTCTAATTTTTCCAAATTCAGTGCACCATTGTTAACAGCATCAATCATTCCGGCATCCTCAGAAACTGGGATAAATGCACCGGATAAGCCGCCGACATGATTACAAGCCATCACGCCGCCCTTTTTTACTGCATCATTTAGCAGAGCCAATGCAGCCGTAGTACCATGAGTTCCTACACTTTCCAAACCCATCTCCTCTAATATATAAGCTACACTGTCTCCAACTGCTGGAGTTGGAGCTAAAGAAAGATCGACAATTCCAAAAGGAACATTCAGGCGTTCTGAAGCAATTCGTCCAACCAGTTGTCCCATACGGGTAATTTTAAACGCAGTTTGCTTTACAACCTCTGCAACAACATCAAACGGTTCACCCTTTACTTTTTCCAGTGCCCGTTTTACAACACCAGGACCACTGACACCAACGTTGATGACACAATCCGCTTCACCTACACCATGAAAAGCTCCCGCCATGAATGGATTATCCTCCACCGCATTTGCGAATACAACCAGCTTGGCACAGCCCATGTCTGACTTGTCTGCTGTTTCCTTAATCACGTAGCCCATATGACGAACCGCATCCATGTTAATGCCGCTTCTGGTCGAGCCGATATTGACAGAAGAACACACAAAATCCGTTTCAGCTAACGCTTGTGGAATAGAATTAATTAGACGGTCATCGCCAAATTGATACCCTTTCTCTACTAAAGCACTAAAGCCGCCGATAAAGTTAACGCCCACTGTTTGAGCAGCCCGGTCCAGCGCCTTAGCATATTTCACATAATCATCATCTGCGCTGGCTGCAGCGATAATACTGATTGGGGTGACAGAAATACGCTTATTAATAATGGGAATGCCGTATTCTGCTTCAATATCTTCCCCAACACGTACTAGATTTGCTGCCATTCGGGTAATTTTTTCATAGATTTTCTGACAAGCCTTATCACTATCACTGTCAATACAGTCTAATAAAGAAATCCCCATCGTAATGGTACGTATATCTAGATTTTCTTCTTCAATCATTCGAATTGTTTCTAAAATTTGTTTTGTCTCCAAAGCTTTCACCTCTATTTTGAATGGATAGACTACTCTATAAACCCTTTCAAATCATCTTTTTTATGTTTGATACTGCCTTCAATACTGCTATTTTGTGCTTCTTCCTCAAACTGACATGAGAAATCAGAAATCTAAAAACGACATCTTTTTATTTTCTGATAATAGTTAGTGAAAAATGTGCCTATAGGCAAAGAAAGTAGTTTCCTACCCCAGTATTTACGGAAAAATATACTTTTACAATTTGTGCATGACATTAAAAATTTCTTCATTCTGAATACTGATTTTCACACCTAATTGATCACCAAGAGTGTTCAGCGTGTCACGAAGCTCTTCAAAATTTGTCTCTTTTGCCAAAGACAGAACCATCATCATCGTAAAATAGTCGTCCATAATTGTTTGCGATACATCCAAAATATTAATGTTTAGCTCTGCAAGCTTCACACTTACCCCTGCGATAATTCCTACTTTGTCTTTACCAATTACTGTCAAAACAGCTCTCATAATTCAACCTCCTGATTTGTTTGACCTATTATAGCATATCTTTCTGAAATAACCTTGAAAATACAGAACAAAATAGCATAATTTTTCACAATCGTTCGTCTTTCCTTAATAGCCCATCGCTATCATAACTTTTTGACGCAGCGAGTGATCCGTCAGCATCTCTAACAATTCAAAAGCGACATGTACGGCCGTCTCTGGACAGTACGAAGTGATTACTTTATTATCAACAACTACTGGCTGATCCTTCAGTACATCAACGCCCATTTCTGCCAGCTGTTTTTGCCGCACTCCGTCATTTAGGTGATAAGTAGTTGCTTGTCGATTTGCGAGAATACCGCTTTTCGCCAAAGGCAAAGCAGCAACACAGATAGAAGCCACTGGTTTTCCTTGCTTTTCAAAAGCGCTGATAAGAGCTAAAAATGGTGCTGAATACGCTTCTTCATAAAACCCGTATTCCTCAAAGCCTCCTGGAATTGCCAACGCAGCATATTCATCCACATTAACATCTTTAAGCAGTACGTCCATATTCATCGATACATTAAATGTACTCAACGTCGTTTCCTCTATCCCACAGACAACCGTTTCAATATCCGCCTCATAGTCAGCTGTTGCCCAGCCAAGCACATCAATAAATACGCTAAATTCCATCGTTTCAAAGCCTTTAGCCAATAACACCAATACCTTCATTCTTATTTCCCGCCTTCTCATAAATTTTTTGAATTCAAAACAACTAAGCATTTCACAGCTAAAATACTTTCAAGCAACCTTTGCACTAGCCTGCAGTGCTAGGATTCAAAGTCTTTGACTCTCTTTTTTCTATATTGCCTTTGGTCAAGCCCATTTTATACTGGAGATAATCAAGAGAGGCTTGGATTCGATCGAGTTTTGCTTTAGTTCTTTGTTCCTGTGCTTCTAGCAGCGCCAGCCGCTCCTCTAAAGTGTCATCTCCCGCCTTATATAAATCAAAATATTCTTTAATTGTTTCCAAACTCATTCCGGATTCCTTCATACATAAGATAAACTCAATGCGGTCTAAATCGGGTTCTCGATAGTCTCTAATTCCGCTAATTCTTGCTACAGGATCCAGCAAGCCTATCTTCTCATAATAACGAAGAGTAGATAAGGAAAGCTGGTATTTACTGCTTACTTCATTAATTTTCATAAGAAACTCCTTTACTTTTTATTTTATTGTAACAGATAAACGCTTCTCTGTTTTATTGTTTATCAAAACAAAAAAAGGCGGACACCATAATGTCTCACCTTCCGATAGCTCTGAAATGTTATTAAAAAAAAGATTATACCTTCTTAATAAACTGTGCTTTACAATTAGAACAGGTTATTTTTATCTGCCCTTTATGTTTTGGCGCCCGCAGCTGCTGTCGACATTCTGGACAAGAGAAATACGTATGAGTTTTCCGGTGCTGAAAACGCTCTTTAATTCGATTAAATTTCTTTTGAATCTTTTCAAGCCAGTGGGTAAATTTCTGATTCTCATTTGCTCGAACATAGATTTTTTTTGAAAAGAACCGATAGTACACAAGTATCAGCAGCAAAGCGATTAATGCTCTTAACAATGCATACCCCAGAAACATATTCCCAACTACCAGAACCAGACTAAGCAGCAGCAGTCCTCTACTTAGCTTGTCAAATTGTCCATAACGTCCTCTCATATACTTTTGCAGCTTCATATTCCATTTCATCAGCCGTGCCAGCCAGACATTCCGCATGTTTTCTACCGCCTCTTTCTTTTCTCCGCTGTATTCATTCGACAGAAGCCTTAAACATTTTCTGCCTCAGTACAGCTTTCAAATCTTTTGAATAGTAAACAGCTTACTATCAATCAAGTGATTTTGCAACCGGCGAAAGTCTGATTTTTGTTTGCTTCTCTAAAAAACAGCTGCGAGCTCGCAGAAGAACCGGTATATCTCAAGAAATAGAAAAAGAAGAGGTCGCTTTTAGACTGTCATTTATTTAGGTTTTAAAAGTAGACAGAGTTGAAGCTTTATTTATGTCTCGCTATCCCTCTTCTTTATTTCTGACCTAGCTAAAGCAAGCGGGCTGTGCCATTCTTTTTTTATAGAATGCTTAGTATACAGAAATGTAAATACAAACCTGATCATCTGCCTCGTATTTTTCAAAATCCTTTTCATAGCGCCGCTTCAACTTGCCGGCTTTTTCCAGTGCCCAGATTTCCTGCCAAGCTTGCAGAACATTATCCTGAGAAAATCCAGTTGAACTTGGTACAACAGGGAAAGCCTTGTAGGTCCCATCATCTAACACCAGCTCTTTTCCTTTCTCAGCTTTTTCCACCGCTAATGACAAGGTATAGTCAGCAGTGAAATCTCCAGCATACTCATGATAAACAGCATAAACTACCTCACCTGGTTCAATTTTTGTCATAGTCTGCTGCCATAAATATCCAATTTTTTGTCCTACATCCTCTGAAAAGTTGTTTGCTCTTACTGAATCAAGTTCATAAATTTTCATAGTATCTCTCCTTCACATTTTCCTAATCATAAACAAAAAAACATGACAACAGTTTGTCATGTTAAAAATAAAGCGTCTGATACTTCTCAATTTCTTCTTTCAGCTGTTCTCTGAGTTCTTTTGGTTGAATAACCTCTATACTGGCTCCGTAAGAAAGTAAATAAGAAAATAACCAGTCTCCCAACGACTGGTACGTCGAAACCTTCAGTCGTTCCCCAGACCGTTCAATCGTCAAGTTCGACAATTCTTCCTGTAATCTAGCCAACTGCTCATTTTCAATAAAAAATTCCAGCAACCCCAGTTCATAGACCGGCAGATACTCATCCGTTAAAACAGCCGGATCAATTATTTTATCCGAAGGTTCAATTCGTTTGACGCGTTTTAGTTTAAAAATCCGATGATCATTTTTCAGATAACAATAGGCAGATAAATACCAGCTGTGCTGTTTAAAAAACAGCTTATTGGGCGCAACTTCTCTTTTAGAAACTTCTCCCCGTGTATTTTCATAGGTAATGATCACACACCGCTGCTGCTTCTTAGCTGCTGTCAACTGATCCACTAACTGCTTTTCTTCTGGTTTTCCCCAGCTGGAATAATCAATGGATAACCAAGGGGTTGTCTTGCGGTTAAATAAAGAGGATAGCTTAACCATAACCTCATCCGCTGCACCAAAATTTGTGACAGACAAGTTTTCCAGACCAGAAAGGATGGTTTCCTGTTCAGCTTCAGTCACAAAGGTTGCCGGAAGCTGATGATTTTCCAGTAATCGGAGCCCTCCGTTCCGGCCATTTTGAGCATAGATTGGAAAGCCTAATACTGACAGATGATCAATATCCCGATAAATCGTGCGGACTGACACTTCCAGCTTCGCCGCTAAAAAAGGAGCTGTTGCTTCCTGATGGGCACTTAGATAGTGCATGATATAAAACATTCTGGATTGTCTGGACATTGGCAATACTCCTCTTTAAATTTATTCTCCCCTAAGGATGAACGAGCTTGGGACATGAGTAAATGCCCGAACTCTTTTTTCTCTAAAATCCGAAAAATAGTGTTTCAGAAACAACTACTTTGAAAACAAGTCGAATAGTTCTTCAAATATAAAGAACTCTAGGTAGGTATCGAGAAACAGCTACTCGGTTCCCTCATAGTGTTTCTTGACAATTTTCGGACGCTCCGCTCCTTCTTATTTCCTGTAGCTCAGCACTTTTGTCGCATCTTCAGGATGCAATATATTCATAATTTCATCGATGCTTTCAGGTTTGTTCTAATACTACTGTGCGCTCATTCTCTGATAGTTTAACACAACTCACCTCAATTTTTATTTAGAAAAAAGGAAGCCTGTAAATCCGCTCGGAGAATCAAAAATCAAACGTTGACGAAAAAGTGATTGTCCCTTATAGTTAAAGCAGAATGAAATGGAAGGAGTGTCTTTTTGTCTGTCATTGTTGAATAATTTCAGCAACTAAATCGTTGTGAAAGCAGCTTTATTGAGCTTGTTTTCAACACTAGGTCTGCCTAGTGTTATTCGACATGGACCTTACAAGAAGACTTCGCCTGAAATAATATATGTAGCAGTCTGCTGTTTTACAGGAGATTATTTATATTCAGGGATCAGTGTTTGGACTGATCTCTTTATTTTTTGCTATACGCCCGCAGAAGTTTTCTTCGCTGTCTTCCTACAGCAGAGGAACCTGTCTTTTGCGGGCGTATATTTTGTTTGAGGAGGAAAAAACTATGAAGCCTATCCATGTAAAGAATGTATCAAAAAGCTATTCTTATTTTGAGAAGACACCTGGTTTTAAAGGTGCAGTTAAAGACCTATTTAGACGGGAAACAAAAATAAAAAATGCAGTAAACGATGTTTCATTTTCAATAGATGAAGGGGAATTTGTAGGATTAATCGGAACTAATGGTGCAGGAAAAACAACATTGATAAAAATGCTGACGGGAATCATTCAACCGACTAAAGGAGAAATTTCCATCAACGGATTCAATCCTGCTGAGGGAGCAGATGCGTTTAAGAAAAGCTTCGCAGTTGTTATGGGACAAAAATCACAGCTTTGGTGGGACTTACCCGCCAGTGATTCACTACTTCTCAATAAAGTGATTTACGATATTCCTGAAAAGCTATACTTGGAAAACGTCCATTATTTTACTGAGTTATTTGCAGTCGAAACACTCCTTTCTGTACCAGTCAGAAAATTATCCTTAGGCGAACGCATGAAATTTGAACTGATTGCCTCTTTACTCCACATGCCGAAGCTGCTGCTTTTAGATGAACCAACCATTGGGCTAGATGTCGTTGCCCAGCGGCAAATTCGGGAAATGCTGAAAACAGCTGGAAAAGAGCGCGGTATTTCTCTATTACTGACTTCCCATTACACAGAGGATTTACTGGATCTTACTGAACGAAGCTTAGTCTTACGGGACGGTGCTTTGATTTACGATGGTCTGCTGCAGCCATTGTTAGCCCGTTATCAAGTTGAAAGTACATTGGAGCTAATCTTTTCAGAAAAACCAAGTTTGCCGGCTCTCAGTAATGTAGAGATTATTGAACAAACCGGGTACGCTGTAAAAATTAAAACACCTAAAGAAAATATCAGTCGTTGTCTAGCGCTTATTTTCAAAAAAACTGAGGTTCTAGATATAAAAATTTCTGAAGAAGATGTCAGTACATTGGTAGAAAGGATGTTTCAGTCAGATGAAAAAATATCTTGAAATTTTTAAGATTGAATGGAAGCATTCATTAATCTACCGCAGCGATGTGGGATTAACCGCCGTGCTTAGTATCTTCTCCATTCTGCTTTCCTATCTGCTTTGGCAAACTATTTTCAACGGCAGAGAAACGTTTAACGGCAGCACTTTAGCACAGATGGTCACCTACTATTTATTCGTCAACCTGATGACGCCATTTACAAATACAGATGGACTGCTAAATACCTTTGCGGAAGAAATCAGACAGGGAACCTATTCAAAATACTTGGTTCGACCTATATCTCCGCTTACTTATTTTATTACTGCCAGCTACGCTCAGGCGCTATTTCCTTTTCTCATAACCGGCAGTGTGCTCCTCACAGTTTTTTTTTCTTTGAACCAGTATTTTGAGCCTATACAGCTGCAAAATTTGCTTTTGGCTTTACCCGTTCTTCTTCTAGGAAGTCTATTAAATATACTCATAAGCTATATTATTTCACTGGCTGCCTTTAAGCTGACAGCCATCAGTTTTTTATCTGTCCTGCAAAGTACGATAAAAACCTTTTTGTCCGGTTCTTTAATTCCTTTGAGTCTGATACTGCCTGCGGTTTTAATTAAATGGCTGCCGTTTTCTTACACCCTTTACTATCCGGCAGCTCTCTGTTTAGGAAAAAATGAAGAGCCTTATTCATCTGTTCTTTTCGTATTAATCCTCTGGATAGCGCTTTTATATTGTACAGCCAGATTTTTACAACACAAAGTTCAACATAACTTTGAAGGAGTGGGTATTTAATGAAAACAATCGTTTACACAGTAAAAATCCTATACACCTTAATGAAAGTTCAGCTTTCGTCTGCGATGATCTATCGCTTTAACTTCTGGGGAGCATTTCTGATTGACTCAATCTTCTTTGGTATACAGCTGCTTTTCTTTCATGTTATTGCTGAGGATGGCATGGTCGGTACCTGGAACATTCATCAAATCACTGTTTTTATTGGCACTTTTATTACATTAGACGCCTTATATATGGCCACTTATTTTTTTGGTATTCTCTCTTTGCCGGAAAAAATTCGAACCGGCGGACTAGATCAAATCTTTGTAAAGCCTGTTAATGCTTTGCTTTATATCGCTTTTGGGAATATTAATATCAGTTCGTTTCTTTTATTTTTATTAGGTATTGGGATTGTCAGCTATGGAGCCAGTCATTTAGAAGCCATAACTGCTGTTCAATTATTTCAATACATTATTCTCTTTCTCTTAATGTACTGGCTGATGTTTTCACTTATGCTGCTGCTGCGGTCTGCTGCATTTTGGCTAACTAGAATCTCCGCTATCAATACACTGGAAAATACTATCTTGGAAACTTCTTTCCGGCTTCCATATCCAGCAATTACCAGTTTTTGGAAATTAATTTTACTGATTGTTCTGCCTTACGGTTTAATTGCCAATATGCCGGCTATGGCTTTATTTGGAACACTCAGCTGGCAGCACTGGCTACTGTGTTTTACTGTGCCTTCTGCTTTCTCATTTCTATCTCTACGGATTTGGCGCATTGGCTGCCGGCAATATGACAGCGTCAGCAGTTAATAATAAATGACTACTTGCCTATTTTATAGACCATACAAGGCTTGGAGTTAAAGAGACGAGAACAATGGTACGTCTGCGTCTTTACAAATAAATTGAGCAATATTGAAAATAAAAAATGCGGGGCTGTGACATTAGTATGCCTCAGTCCCTTAAACCCGGATAAACGGTGTTTCAGAAGTAACTTCTTCGACAATAAGGCGGAAATTCGCAAAAATTTGTGGAACAATTTTCGGAATTTCCGCCTTATTGCTTGAAGCTGAACACTTCTGTCACAACCTCTTCATGAAGCTGTTTTTGACTGGTTCACTTTATTTCTCGAGTCGATAGACTTTGTCACCGCCTCGATATCAGCCAACCTTTTTACTTCATTGCTTTTCTTAACATTTCAAAAACTGCAAATCATCTTGTTTTAACAATCATTTCCAATGCTTTCTCAATTTCTTCACTAGAAAGATCAACTTCTTTTTCCTGCATACATTGAACCAGATTCTCAGTAACTACTAGCCCGATAACCTTATCTATGCTTGAACGAACTGCCATTAACTGAGTTACTACTTCTCGGCAATCCTTGCCTTCCTCCATCATTTTGAGGACACCCCGAATTTGTCCTTCAGAGCGTTTAAGACGGTTGCCTATTTTCTTATCACATTTCATCGTACGATTTCACCTCGCCAAGCAGACATGCCGCCCATAACATTTGTCGTTGTAAACCCTTCCCCGCCTAGATAACTGCAGGCCATTTGCGATCGGCTGCCGGAATGACAGATGATGTAGTATTCCTGCTCCTGCTTCAATTCCGATACCCCTTCTGGAAAACTGCTTAAAGGCAGGTGTACTGCACCTTCAATATGTCCTGCCTCAAACTCGTCTAACTCTCTGACATCCAAAATAGTTAAGCTCTGCTGCTTCAGCAGCTGCTCAAACTCAGGAATCATTACTGTATGATACATTATTTTTTTACCTCCTCAGGGTACATCGTACTGTATAGCTGGAATGCTCCATCCAGATTCTTCACATTAAAATTATGATTCTTTAAAATTCTTTCAGCCAGATAGCTCCGCTGACCACTTTGACAGCTGACAATTATTAGCTTGTCCTGCGGCAGCTCACTAAGACGATTCCGCAACTCATCCAACGGTATATTGATATCTTCACCAATACTTCCAGCTGTTTTTAATTCTTCCGAACTACGCACATCTAAAAGGACAGCACCACTTTCTCTGGCTTGTGCGAGCTCATAAAACTGAATATTATCAGAAAAGCCTTCTACAATGTTCAACGCAGCGTAGCCTATCATATTGACAGGGTCTTTAGCTGAACCAAATGGGGGTGCGTAAGTTAATTCCAGCTCGGGTAAATCCATTACAGTTAAATCAGCTTTGATTGCTGTCGCCAGTACATCGATTCGTTTATCAACCCCATCTTTTCCAACTGCCTGCGCCCCATAAATTTTACCATTAACCGGATTGAAAAGCAGCTTGAAAGCAATTGGCTGACTTCCGGGAAAATACCCTGCATGACTTTTAGCCGTGATATGAACTGCACTGTAATCCAGCTGCAGCTCCTTCAGCTGACGCTCATTCAAGCCTGTACTCGCTGCAGCAAGATCAAATACTCTAACAATAGCAGTACCAATGCTGCCTAGGTTTTTCCTTTCCGCTCCTAAAATCACATCAGCTACTTGACGCCCTTGACGATTAGCTGGTGATGCCAATGAAATCAGAGCATCTGCTCCAGTGATCTGCTGTTTAACAATGATCGCATCTCCTACCGCAAAAATATCAGGATCGGTGGTCTGGTACTTTTCATCGACCACGATTCCTCCTCTAATTCCTGTTTCTAAAGCAGCGTCTGCTGCTAAACTGCTAGCTGGCTTTACTCCAATAGATAAAACTGTAAAATCACTAGGAATACGTTCACCAGTACTCAAATGAATGATTTCTCCCTGATTCTCAAAAGATTGAGCTCCAGCATTTTTATAGACCTTTATACCAGCCTCTATCAGCCGATTTTCTACAATCTGAGCCATTTCAATATCGAGAGGAGGCAAAAGCTGAGGAGCAGCTTCCACAATGGTTACCTCAATCCCTAATTGCTTCAAATTTTCAGCCATCTCCAAGCCAATAAAGCCGGCACCAATCACTACTGCATTTTTCGGTTTTATTTCTTTAACGGCTGCAGTAATCTTATCCACATCAGGAACATTTCTAAGTGTATAGCTGTTTTTTGCCTCGTTGAGACCAGGAATTGGCGGTATTACCGGCTCTGCTCCAGGTGAAAGAATCAATTTATCATAAGCTAGTTCCTTTCTCTCCCCTTTTTGGCTAATCTGAACGGTTTTCTTTTCACGCTGAATCATTGTTGCTTCGGTTTCGGTTACCACGTCGATATTGAATCTATTTTTCAACTGTTCTGGCGTTTGCAGAATCAGCTCTTCACGTTCACTGATTTCTCCTGAAACATAGTAAGGCAGACCGCAATTTGCAAATGACACATAGGGTCCTTTTTCCAAAACAACGATTTCTATCTCCTCAGATAACCGTCTTAATCTGGTTGCAGCTGACATTCCTCCGGCAACTCCACCGACAATTACTACTCTCATTAGTAAATTCCTCCTCTGATTTCTCCTTGCCAACGATTCATTCCGCCTTTAACATGCACGGCTTCAATATTTTTCTTTTCAAGCATCTTCACAGCCTGCTTACTTCTAATTCCAGATTGGCAAATCACATACACCCCATGGGTATTTTTCGTCTTATACTGACGAATTTTACTAAGGGGGACGTTAACTGCTCCAGGTATATGTCCGCCGATGAATTCTGATTTCTCACGAACATCCAAAATTGTGGGCTTTTCTGATAATTTTCCGTTTAAATCTTTTGTTGAAATAGCTGATACTCTATTAAATAAAAACATAACTCCTCCTTTATACCCTGTAGGGTATTTACAAAATTAATCATAAACGATTCTTATTCTTTTGTAAAGCAGATACTTTGTTTTTTTATAAAAAAAGCGCTCTAAAGCTGCTGTAGTGCAGTCTTTAAAACGCTCGTTCTTCAAAAAATTATTTTTCTTCCTGCAAACGGAAGCTTAATATTACCGGATTATGATCAGAGTATTGGAAGGCTTCATCCGACACCTTCGTCTCCAAGGCTTTCACATTGTCAGAGACAATAAAACCATCAATTAAAGCTACAAAAGATTTACCTTTTTTATATGGCGTGTCAAGATTCCGAGTAGATGGAACGGCCTCGCCATCATTAGAAAAGTCTGTGACTGTTAACCCTTTCGGCAATTCTTCTTTAGGAAAGGCCTGCAGCCATGAATAGTCTTTACTTGTATCATTGCCGAATGTATCTGAGGACGAAGGCAATAAATCATGGTTAAAGTCGCCGCCGCACACTACATAATTGCCTTTCTCATACTCAGCCTTCATATGATTAAATAGCGTCATGATTTGCTTTTTCTGTACAGCCTGATCCTTCATATATGCGGATAAATGTACATTGTAGAGCATTAGCTTCTTACCATTTTCTACCGAAAGCTCAGAAACAGTAAATGCCCGATCCAGATCGAAAAATTTATTAAAGCTGGTTTCAATTGGCAGACTGTAGCGGATGCTCTCATCAATCGACGTGCTGCTCAATGTTAAAATGCTGGACTTGGATTTTCCAATCGGGTCAAAAACCGGATACATTAAATAAGCAGAATCATAGTTCGTTGCACTTGCTGCTGAATAGGTACTGAAGCTGTCGCTGATTTTCTTCACTTCATTCACACCGAAGCTTCGTGTGGCTTTTTCATCCACCTCTTGAAGAACTGCAAAATCGGCGTCAATTTTGCCCAATGTGTCTACTACGCCATCGATATTTTTATTAACAGCTTCTTTACTCCGTGCTTTGGATTCTTTGCCGCCATCCATAAAAAATGTATAGTCCGGCGGATAAGCTCCATAGCCAATATTAAAGGTGACAGCTTTGTAGTCTTTTCCTATTTCAACTGACTGATGCTCTGCCTTTTGCTCTACATCAATTTTCAAGTCATCTTCAATTCTTGAATAGCTGAAAAAAACGTATCCTACATAAATTAAGACGATTAACAAAATCAGCCCGATAACCGCACCAATTACTTTGATTGATTTTTTCATTCCCAAACTCCTTTAGTTTATTCTTACCTACAAATCATAACAAAAAAAGGAAACAGGGGCTAGTTTACCGCCTGTTTCTCTCTGCAGTGCAGCTTGTCTGCACGTTTCTGAACTAACGCTCGCCTTCAAATACATCTGCCACCATTGCTACCTGATACTTCGCTTGTTTTTTAACTGGTGCTTCTGCGTGACTCATGACATAAGACTCAGGAAAAACCTTAAACATGCTAATATCATTATAGGAATCCCCAACAACCGCTACCTGTTGTATGGGTACAGCCAGCTGTTCCACTAGTTTCTTTACAGCAGCGCCTTTGTTCACCGATACTGGATTTATATCAATTGTATAAGGACTAGTTATTTGAAAGTTAACAGCTTCATCAGCTAAAGCCTTTTGAAGCTTTAGCAAATCCTGACGCAACGCCTGATTATCCTCACGAACAATACAGATATTTGCCGGATTTTCCGGATGAGCAGCTTGTTCAGATACCTGAACTTTTTCAACAACATCGCCAAAGACACTCTCCATCAATTCCAAAGCTATCTCAGCCTCATATGTATGCTGATCAGCAACTGAACAGGCAAATGGCAGCTGAAGCGCACGCAGCTTTTGATAAATTCTGTCTGACTGTTCTTTTGAAAACTGATCCTGCCCTAAAATATTGCCCTCCGGATCAATTGTAAACGAACCATTCTGCACAATCTTATAGCTTCTCCCAAACAGCTCAGCTCCAATGACGCCTTGAACATCCGCAGCTAGACGTCCTGTTGCTACACAGAAAAATCCGCCGTCATCAATAAATTGTGTAATTTGTTCATGGTTGCGAACCGGCAATCCTTTTTTTGACGGTGTATAGGTAGAGCTCTCGCTCTCCTCATACGTTAATGTTCCATCCATGTCGCATACTAGTACTTTAAATCCTTGCTTTTGCTTCACTACACAACGCTCCCTCTCGCAGCTTTTTCCACTAAATCTGTATCATATTTTACGAAATCAGTCTAAAACGGAATGCCGGATTGATTTTTTTTGTCACAAAGTTAAATCAATAAATGAAATGCCTCATCTGCACTTTTGAACAGTATCCTGAATGTTCATTTAGAGCTGCTCAGCTTGTTGGTTACTAAGCTTTACTTTGGCGATCGTCCATTCTATTTGATTGGTTATTCCAAGCTTGTTCCCCAGTATAAACTTTTCTTCCTTTATCTATGAAACTTTGTTTACTTATTCCTACTCATTTTAACAGATAAATAGTTAGTTAACGTCTTTTAAAAAGCTAAAATTCATTTTCAATAGCTTTTTTCTGCCTTCAAACAACAATAGGCTTATGACAATCAAAGAGTAATAACAGCTTAAAAAAAATCAATTTTTCAGTAAGATCCAGCATTACCGGCTAAAGAACACTTGCAAAAAATTATGAGACTGCTTGATTGAAAAGCCACTCCAATATTTGCCTCCAGCATCCTCTGACAGGTTCTAATAAAGAACTGGTTATTCTATTTAACTTTTTCAAGATATTTTTTCAAATCCTGAATATAGGTCTTCTGCTGCTTTTTTAAATAGGTTGAAACAAAAGGCTTCAGAAAAAATTTCTTTGCCTGAATATCTTCTGTAAATTCTACTGCTGTCTTCCCACCTTGTTCTTCAAAGCGGCCTATCCAATGTCCCCTCATCTTGTCATTGTCCATATCAAAAGCATAGCATGAATACTGTTCCAACGCAGTGATTGTAAAGGTTGTTCCATAGTTATCTTTCGTGTATTCCACAAAGGTTTTTCCTGGTTCTAAAATTTCTATTCTACTTAAATCACTCCTCCAGCTGTACTCCTCTAAAGAGGTAACTATTTGCCAAACAAGCGGCAGCTCCTGATCAAAAACAGCTTTAATCGTTGCTATCGTCATACTTTTTCTGTCCTTTCCTACCAGTTAATTTTCTACACACAAATTAACTGTAAAACTGGTTTAGTCTAATAAGAAACAATTTTTTCTACAGTTCAATTATATACTATCTAAATTCTTCTAACCTCACATTTTCCGTAGGATTTTTACCTGTTTAAAGGCTAGAATGTTAAGTGTCTCATTCCAACTAACATCCCAGCCTAGTGTTTCTACTTTTTATTCTATTTTATTCAATTCATTAAGAATGCTTTCATCTTTTAGCCGGCGATTTAGTAATATTGAAACCACATAACAAATTACCAATATTGCAGCAGCTAAAAGCAGATAGATGAAATAATCGTATTCATATGATTGACCATAAATATATATTTCCGACTCTACATATAGAAATTGAGCAATAGCATGTGAAGCTAGGAATACTATACCTACAGATACTAATCCAAAAATCATGTTCTCTATTTGGATCATCTTGGATTGCGAATGCAAACTCATCCCAATTGCTCTATAAATATATAGTTCTCTTTTTCTTGTTTCCACTCTATACTTGAGACTATTTACTAAATTTATTAGCAATAACGTGAAAGCAACAACTGCAATTCCATATATATAAACTAGTTCTTTTTGATATAGCATATCCAACTTCGAGTTTTCTTCAATTAAGCTTCTTGCGGTCACTTGTTGATTTTTTACAGCTAACCGAATTAATTCTTGTTCAATTTCTTCTTTCCTTTTTTTCGAACTACTATCTGTAACAGTAAAGTTGGCAGTTTCATATACACCAGAAGGATTTATTTTACTGTAATTCGTTTCACTTGTAATTAATAAAGGGTATACCTGTTCAAGTACAGAGACCTCCTTCATATAAGGATAATAAACAATCGCCACAATTTTATAATCTAGCTTCGAATAGTATTGTTCATCATCCTCACTTTGCCAATACTTATTAGAAGTTGTATCAAAGTCTGAACGGTAGCTAATCTTTATTGTCTGCCCCAACTGATAATCCATAATTGCTGTTCCTTTTTTAAAGAATCCTACCGTACCTTTTGACTTCCCATATTCACTTATTCTAGGCATTGCAATAATAATCTCATTTGCTTCCATATTATCAGGATTGAAGTTGCCGACAACTAAATAGTTTTTCAACTTTTTTAAAGTTTCTGTATTGTAACCTTTTAACTTCGTTTGATAAATAGAGTTAGAGCCTAATTTTCCTCTCAAAGAAAATCCATAAATATTTTCTACTCTCTTTTCCATCTCTTCAAAATACTTATTATTTCTTTTGGTTTCATCGTTTAGTACTTTGATAGGCATAGCCATTTGTGTTTCAGTCTTGACTATTTCCTCAATCTGTTGCGCTTGTTTTACTGTTTCAATTGTAATTCCTTGGTTCGCTGTCCTATCATTTGTTGCTGTGAGTATATAATCGCTATTATAAAAATTTGCTTCTTTTTGTATAACTGTCTCGTGTGATGCTAATATTCCTTTATAGGCAAGTCCGTAAAATAAACTTCCGCCAATAATTAAAGAGACAACAATGACAATTGATGTTCTGAACTTAGCAAAAATATACCTACATCCTAATTTTACATATAGAAACCGCTCTGATTTGTCACTAATAGTAAAAACAGCCGTATTTTTGTTGTCATCTTCTTTTTCACCTATAATAACTTCCATAATTGTTTGCTTATTTATTTTTCGAGCACCTAATAATGAAATAATAAATAGTACCACGCCCACTCCTGCTATACATAAAATAATTGGAAGTATGGGAACTACCATTTCAAAGGGCTCCCTTTCTCCCCAAAAAAAGATGTCACTCTCATTATTTTTTGAAATATACGTAACCAGATAAGAACACAGCTGTCCAAATATGATTCCTAAAGGAATACTAATAACATATATATCAAGTAATTCAGAGACTATCATTTTTCTAATTTGTCGCTTTGTCACTCCCACTGCGCGAAGTATGCCGTATTGGTTTTCTCTTGCTAATAATGAAATCCTATAAATTCCCCAGATAATAACAAAACAGACAATTAGTAGTAAAGTAGTGATTTGGATATCCAAAATAAGCAACTCCTGCTTATTTTCTTTCCAAGGATTGAGGGAAATATCTTTTTGTGCTATTCCTAGATGTTTTTTTTTATTCTGGATTATTTGCCGACTATCCACATTATTTTTAAATTTTACCTCAGCGTAATAATCATCCGCTACGTCTTCATTTAAGCTAGTATAAAGGTTAAGACTCCCAGATAATTTATTTAATGATACATCATTAATTATTCCCACAATAGTATAGGTTTTCAGCTCTGAATCAGTTGATTCAGTAGCTATTGTTTCTAGCTGAACATCTGTACCAACGACAGGATTTATACCTAAATTTAATAATGCCCATTTTTCAGCAACAATTTCGTTTTCCGCTGTAGGCATAGCGCCGGATAATAGTTTTGATGTTGCAAGTATCGAAGGTTCATTTGCGGAAATAAGAGCAGCGCTCTGATAATCGGTTTTTATTGTCGCCTGAAAACGCCTGATTCCCAGTTTAGCAATTGCTTTATCACCTTCTAATTCACGTAATTGAGAATTTTTAAGATTGCTGATTTGATAGTCAATATCTGTGTATATAAAAAGATTTTGCTTTGCTTCAATTCTATGATTCGTATGAAAAAGGGTTAGTAAACTAACTATCAACGTAATAATCAAGGTAACTGCAAGTAGAATTGTTATCGTATTTTTTTTGTAGCTTTTAATAAAACGCTTCGTTAGGGCTTGAATTGTTTTATCATTCTCTACCTTCACCATTAGAATCACCCCAATCTTTTTTAGTTGACCTGACAATCTGTCCATCCTCAATTCGAATGATGCGATCAGCTAGCTGAGCAATTTCTTCATTATGCGTGATCATAATTATTGTTTGAGTAAACTGCTTGGCAGTTATTTTTAAAAGACCAATCACATCTTGACTAGTCTGTGAATCTAAATTACCTGTGGGCTCATCAGCTAATATAACAGCAGGCTTTGCTGCTAATGCACGAGCAATCGCTACTCTTTGCTGCTGACCTCCCGATAACGTATTAGGAAAGCTATTCGTTTTTGATTCAAGCCCTAACATTTTTATGATTTGTCCAACATACTCCATATCTACCTTTTGACCGTCTAATTTGATTGGCAGTATAATATTTTCCTGAACAGTCAGCATTGAAATTAAGTTAAATTTTTGAAAAACAAATCCAATACTTCTTCTTCTAAAAATCGTCAGCTCTTCATCTGCTAGCTGATTAATTTTTTTATCATCAACAGTAACGGTTCCGCTTGTCGGCGTATCTAATCCGCCAATAATGTGCAGCAGCGTAGATTTACCAGATCCGCTGGTTCCAACAATGGCTAGAAATTCACCCTTAGCTACCGTTAAATCAACTCCTTTCAGTGCCTGAACCTCAGTCTCCCCCTTTCCATATATTTTCTTCAGCTTTTCCGTTTTTAACATCTCCATTGGGTCCCCATCTCCTCACTAAAAAATAGCCCATATTGCTCTTCTTACAATATAGGCTATCATATAAAAGTGTTCAGTTCGTTTCGAAAAAATCACAGTATTGAAATATTTAACTTCATAATAATAAAAAAATTGAGAACGTACTTCCACTTCCTTTAGCCGATTTCACTTTTATATAGCCTTGTTCCATTTGAATTATTTTTCGTGCTAAATATAATCCAACACCAATACCATCACTGTTTTCAACATCTAGAGAGCGGTAAAAGCGTGAGAAAATCTTTCCTTGCTCCTCTTCTGATATCCCTATCCCTGTATCAATTACATCTATCCGGGCAAACATTTGGTATGGAATAACACGAATGGTTACATTCCCACCTTTTGGCGTATACTTTATGGCATTGTCTACAATATTAGAAACTGCTTCAATTGTCCATTTCAAATCAAATTCTGCAGATACAGAAGTCGGTTCTATCGTTAATTTAACCGCTTTTTTCTTTGCGGATGAAGTGAACTGCTGACCTATTGCTTGAAGAATAAGATTGATATTCTCTTTTTTGCTGTTAATAGTAATCATGTCAGTTTCCAGCCGTGCTGTTTTTACTAATGACTGAATAAGAAAATCTAATTTTTGGGCTTGTTCTTTTACAATGGATAACTCATTAGAACAGCTGTCGACTTGTTCAGTTATTAATTCTGTATACAGCAATATGTTAGAAATCGGAACTGCACTTTGATGGGAAATATCTGTAATCAGCATGTGAACAGCTTCTTTTTGCTTTTCAAGTTTTAAAACAGAGGCCTCTTTTGCTAAAACATAATGCTTCAAAGAATTTTCTAAATATGAGCATTTCGTTTCATCGAATGTTATATCCGAAAATTTCCCATTCATGGATGAATCGACCATCTCCTGCAATACATCTATCAATTTGTTTTCCCGTTTTCTATAATATAACCTCATCATAAAAAACAAAACTGTTATTGCCGAAAGTATTAAGATTAAAGCTATCCTTATTACATTATTGTCCATGTATAGCCAACTCCATATACTGTTTTGATATATTCCCGATTTTTTGCTTCATATTCAAGTTTATCTCTCAATCTTTTTATACTTACTGTTAATGCATGTTCATCCACATATTCACTGTCTCCATCCCAAATTTTATCTATTAAGTATTCTCTCTTCACTGTTGCGCCCTTATTTTCTATCAAAATTCTTAATAATTTTTGCTCAGTTTTACTTAGTTCTACAGAAATGCCCTGAACAAAAAACAGCATTTTATCAAAATTAAAATTGAATGTATCTGTAACGTACTGGGCAGGAGACAAATTTTGTTGTCTCAACTGTACCTCAACACGTGCACGCAGTACCATCAAACTAAACGGTTTTGTGATGTAGTCATTGGCTCCTAACTCCAATCCCACTACGATATCTAATTCCGAGTTATTTGAGGTAATAATTATTATTGGCATATCATATTTTTGCCGTAGCTCCTTGAGAAAATCTAAACCATTCCCATCTGGTAAGTGAACGTCCAGCAAAATCAGCTGTATACTATTTTTATTTAATACTTCTCTAGCTGATTTTATCGTTTGGCACTGAATAAAGCTGATGCTATCTTTTTTTAAAGACAACCTGATTCCATCATTTAATTTTCTGTCATCCTCGATAATTAGAATTGTATTCATTTTTAAACTCCATCCGTTTAATTTAACTATGGTAGTATAGTTCATTTTAAGTTTATTTGATTAATTTATTATCTTTTTTGATAAGACTGTAAAAACTAATATATTGAATAAAAGCAGCATTTTCGCCCAGTATAAGGTAAACCACTCGTTAGGCTTTTATGGAAATGCTAAAGACTCTCTTAGCTCTCCTTTAACTATTACTAAATAACTCTATTTTACATGAATCCATCATACTGAGCTATATCGATTTAAGCTTGCTTTTATAATTCCTTTCTTAAATCTTTAAATAATCACACTCTACTTGCATCTTTCATCTGAACTAATCAAAAAAAGGAACCTGGGTTTACAGGCTCCTCATTTTCATTTTTCTATTTTCTTTCCAACAGTGTTACAGATTCTACATGGTGCGTTTGTGGGAAGAGATCCACCGGCTGAATCTTTTTCACTTCGTACTCTTCATTAAACTGTTTTAAATCTCTTGCCAGGGTTGCCGGATTACAAGAGATATAGATAATTCGTTCCGGCTTCATTTCCATTGATGTTTCAATAAAAGCAGTTGTTAGACCTTTTCTTGGCGGGTCAACGACCAATACAGTCGGATGAATTCCAGTTTCTTTCAATTTCTGCATCACCTTCTCAGCAGCACCAACTTTGAATGTCGCGTTTTCGATGCCATTGGTAAAGGCATTAATTTTCGCATCATCAATCGCTTCTTTAACGATTTCTACACCATAAACCTGCTTCACACGGTCAGCCATTGACAACCCAATGGTTCCAATACCGCAGTAAGCATCAATTACGATATCCTCTTTTGTCAAACCGGCAAAGTCCATTGCTGTCTGATAAAGGTACTCAGTCTGCTCAGTATTCACCTGATAAAATGAAGGAGCCGAAATACGGTAGGTTTTTCCAAGCAGCTGATCTTCGATGTATTCTTTGCCGTACAGCACTTTAGACTCTTTACCTAAAATAACATTTGTCTGATCTGGATTAATATTTTGAATAATTGAAACTACTTCCGGAAGCTCTTTAAGAATCTCTTCGACAATTTGCTCATGCTTAAAGATTTTTCCAGTTCTGGTTACTAGTACCACCATCATCTGATGAGAATAATGTCCACGGCGAATAATAATGTGCCGCAGGTTTCCTACGTGTGATTTTTCGTCATAAATTTTCACGCTGAAACGTCCCAAAATATCACGAATGGTTAATATGGCCTGATCGATTACCGGATCCTGAATATAGAAATCCTGAATCGGCACTAAATCATGGCTATTTTTTCTGTAAAAACCTGTTTCCAGCTGTCCATCAATTTTCCGAACAGGAATCTGGGCTTTATTACGATAGCCTTTCGGCTCGGCCATCCCAATCGTTGGAAGCACAGGTACGTCCGGCAATTTACTGATTTTGCTTAAAACATTTTCCAGTTGTCTCTGTTTGAATAAAAGCTGTGCCTCATAGGTCATATGCTGTAAAGGTGCAATTCCTGTCCGCAGCAAGCTCTCATCGGTTAACGCAACTCGATCCGGACTTTCTGTCAGACGTTCCAAAACTTTTCCATAGCCAAACTTGTTTCCTACTTTCAGCACCAGTACTTTTACTTTTTCTCCCGGTAAGCTATTTTCAATAAATAATGGATAATGATCTACTTTTCCAACACCAAGCCCTTCATGGGTCAGGTCAATAATTTCTATTTCAATTGTCTCATTCTTTTTTACAGGATATGTCTTCATAATTAGCCCCTTCTTTTTATCGCTTGTTTCATTCTAATGAAAAAGTATCAGAAAAGCAACCAGCTTTCAATTAAGTCTGAAAGTTTCTCATCATATAAATAGGACAGGAGATAATCAGTTTTCACTTCTTCCTTTACTCTAAAACCGAATAAACAGTATCCCAGTCTTTGCATGCTTCGATGACTGGAACGTAGCGAGAACGTTAGACGCGCTTGCAGGAACCTATCTCTTTGCTAAATGAAGTCTTTGGAAATAAGCCGAATAAGTCCCAAAATAGGAAAAACTCCAAGTATATCTCAAGCAACAGCAACTCGGTTCTCAGAGTTGAATACTTTTTTGATAATCTCGTTCTGCTTTTCTAACTCTTTCTTACAGAAAAAAAAACCGAGACATTTTCTAAAAAATGTCTCGGAACGCAATCAATTATGTTTGTGTGCTGGTTATTTCAATCAGCAATAGGCTATTACTTTTCAACTGTTTCATCTTCTTTACCAGCTATTTTTCCGTCTCCATCAATATCCTGGTCAGTTAACCGTTCTACCTCTTTAACGAAATCCTTCGTGATTTCCTGATAATCACCGTCATCCTCCGACGTATCATCTTCAGCGCCAATCACAGCTTCCGAAGGAATATCATCTAAATTGGCAAACATCTCAATATGCTGATGCAGATTCTTAAAGGTCATCGGTGCTTCGCCGCCATATTCACCGTCAAGATTAATCAGCATACGGTTTTCTTCATCCAATGTTTCCGCATGAAGATAATTTGTTTTTGTATAGATTACCCGATTATCCTCTACATGCTTCCCGCCATTCATCATCAGAGCAACCAGATGAACAATTTCAAAGATATTGGCTGTTTTAACAATAATAAGAGAGAACTTTCCATCGTCCAGCTTTGCGTCCGGAGCAATTTGCTCAAAACCGCCCACAGAGTTAGTCAATCCTAGAAAGAACATTGAAGCATTTCCTTCATAAACTCCTTCATCATAGGTCATCCGCATCCGAATTGGCTTGACTCTAGGCAGCATTTCCGCTCCCTTTACAAGATAAGCAAGATAGCCAAAGATGCTTTTCAACTCTGAAGGAACCTCATAAGTTAATTCAGTTAGATGACCGCCAGCAGCAATATTGATGAAATAGTTCTCTGCTGCTTTGCCTATATCCATCTTAACTGTCTGGTTTTTCTTAATAACCTTGGCTGCTTCCAAAATGTTGTTTCTTGGAATTTTTAGTGCCCGGGCGTAATCATTGGTGGTGCCGGCGGGAATGACTGCCATCAGCGGACGGTTATCAAGAGGTGCAATCCCGTTCACAACCTCATTAATCGTTCCATCTCCACCAGCAGCCACAATCAAATCAAATCCTTGTAAAGCGGCCCTTCTAGCTTCATTTTTTGCGGAATCCGGTTCTGGTGTTGTCGCAAAAGAGCTTGCTTCGTATCCAGATTCCTCCAATACATTCAGAATATCCGCCAGATTTCTTTTCACCAGCTCTTTTCCTGATTTTGGATTATAAATGACTCTTGCTTTTTTCATATGCTGTCAGCTGCTTTCTTATCGTTTGGCTAACTCTTCTTGCAATAGCTTATTCACGATGCCCGGATTAGCCTTGCCTTTGGTCGCTTTCATAATTTGTCCAACAAGGAAACCAACCGCACGGTCTTTTCCATTTTTAAAGTCATCAACAGACTGTTGATTGTTATCCAGTACTTCATTGATGATTGGCAGAAGTTGTGCAGGATCAGATAATTGAACCAAACCTTTTGCTTCAACGACTTCTTTTGCAGCTCCGCCGTTTTCAATCAGTTCTTTAAAGACTGTTTTCGCAATTTTTGAACTGATTGTACCATCAGCAATCAGCTGAATCATTTCAGCGAGATTTTCCGGTGTCAGTTTTGTATCAAGCAGCTCCATCTTTTCACTGTTCAGATAAGCCGAAACCTCACCCATTAACCAGTTGGAGGCTTGCTTTGAATCGGCTCCAGCAGCTAATGTGTCTTCGAAAAAGTCAGACATTTCTTTTGTTAGTGTTAAGACCATTGCATCATATTCCGGTAAGCCCAGCTCTTCAACATAACGTTGACGTCGAGAAGCCGGTAGTTCAGGCAGACTTTCCCGCACCTTTTCAATCCATGCATCATCAATGACAAAACGAGGAATATCAGGCTCAGGGAAATAACGATAATCGCTTGATCCTTCTTTTACACGCATTAATAGAGTTTTGTTGGTTGCTTCGTCAAAACGGCGTGTCTCCTGTTGGATTTCTCCGCCGGAAAGTAAAACCTTTGCCTGACGTTTCTCTTCAAAAGCCAATCCTTTTTTTACAAAGCTCATGGAGTTCAGATTTTTCAACTCTGCTTTTGTACCAAATTCTTCCTGACCATATGGACGTAGAGAAATATTGGCATCACAACGCATAGAGCCTTCTTCCATCTTCACATCAGATACTTCCGTAAACAGAATAATTGAACGTAGTGCTTCCAAATAAGCATAAGCTTCCCCAGGAGAACGCATGTCAGCTTCAGAAACAATTTCAATCAGTGGTGTTCCCTGACGATTTAAATCCACATAAGAGTACCCGTCTGTTCCATGGATATTTTTCCCAGCGTCTTCTTCTAAATGTACGCGTTCAATACGAATAATTTTCTTTTCGCCTTCGACTTCAATTTCAATCCAGCCGTCATGACCGATAGGCTGATCAAATTGAGAAATCTGATAAGCTTTCGGATTATCCGGATAAAAATAATTTTTACGGTCAAAATGAGTATCTTTGGAAATTTGACAATTTAATGCCAGTGCAGCTTTCATTCCGAACTCTAAAGCTGTTTTATTCATAACAGGCAATACCCCAGGATATCCCCAGTCGATGACAGTTGTGTTACTATTTGGTTCAGCGCCAAAATGAGCTGGAGCCGGTGAAAAGATTTTAGAGTTTGTTTTCAATTCTACATGGACTTCTAAACCAATAACTGTTTCAAAATTCATTAATCGTTCCCCCCTAAAATCACTGGTTTCTTTTTATGAAAATCGGTTGCCTGTTCAAATGCATAGGCAGCCTTGTACATTGTTTGTTCATCAAAGGCTTTCCCAATCAGCTGCAGACCAACCGGCAGACCTTCTGAAAATCCCGCTGGAATAGACATCCCAGGCAGACCAGCCAAATTAACAGGGATAGTCAAAATATCATTCATATACATTGTAATCGGATCATTGATGTTTTCACCAAGTCCATAAGCCACCGTAGGAGCTGCTGGTCCAATGATTAAATCATAATCTGCAAATACCTTGTCAAAATCACGCATAATCAGTGTCCGAACCTGACCCGCTTTCTTAAAGTGTGCATCATAATAACCTGCACTTAGCGAGAAGGTACCAAGCATAATCCGGCGTTTCACTTCCATACCGAAGCCTTCTGTCCGTGAGTTAACATAGACATCTTCTAAATTCTGGACATTTTCTGAACGGTAGCCATAGCGGATGCCGTCAAAACGCTGCAGGTTAGAGCTGGCTTCTGAAGAAGCAATAATATAGTATACAGCTACACCATATTTAGAGTGCGGCAGGCTAACTTCATCAATTGTTGCTCCTAAAGCTTTGAAGGTATCGACGGCTTTCATTATTGCTTCCCGAACATCTGGAGCAACGCCTTCGCCTAAGTACTCTTTTGGAAGAGCAATTTTCATTCCCTTGATGTCTCCTGTTAATCCTTCTGTAAAATCAGGAACAGAAGCGCCGGCGGACGTGCCGTCTTTTGGATCAAATCCGCTAATTGCATTTAATGCCAATGCATTATCTTTAACGTTTCTAGTCAGTGGTCCAATTTGATCGAGACTGGAAGAAAATGCAATCAGTCCATAACGGGAAACCCGGCCATAAGTGGGCTTCATTCCTACAATACCATTAAACGCAGCTGGTTGACGGATACTTCCGCCTGTATCACTCCCCAAAGAAACAGGAATCTGGCCGGCTGCTACTGCTGCTGCTGAACCGCCGGATGAACCGCCGGGAACCTTAGTCGCATCCCAAGCATTTTTAGTTTTCTTGAAAGCAGAATTTTCTGTACTTCCGCCCATAGCAAATTCATCCATGTTTAGTTTTCCAACAGGAATCAAATCAGCCTGATACACTTTATCCATAACTGTAGCATTATAAATAGGATTAAAGTTATGCAGTATTTTAGATGCTGCGGTTGTTCTGATATCTTTCGTTACAATATTATCCTTAATACCAATTGGAATTCCGGCAAGAGGATTTGACTCAGTAATTCCTTTGCGGTCAATTGCCTCAGCCAAGTTCATTGCCTTTTCTTCATTAAGGGTAATAAAAGCATCGACGTCTTTTTCAGTCTCTTTGATGCGGTCTAATGTAGTTTTTGTCAAATCGACTGCTGTAATCTCCCTTGATACAAGCAGATCATGCAGCTCTGTTAATGATTTATCATGTAATTTCGCCATTATGCACCAGCCTCCCCGTTGTCCATGATTGCCGGCACTTTAATATAACCGTCCTGTGAATCAGGTACATTTCTCATCAAATCAGTTCTATCTGTTCCCGGCACTGACTGATCTTCTCTCATCACATTAATTGTTTCAACAACATTTGACGTAAAAGGAACGCCTTCCGTATCCACTTCCTCAAGAAGTTCAACCATATCGATTATTTTCCCTAACTGTTCAGTAAAACCTGTCAGTTCTTCTGGTGAAAATGACAGCTTTGCCAGCTTGGCCACATGCTTTACTTGTTCTTCACTGATTGCCATAAATACCCTTCTTTCCTCTATAAGTGCGAGTGTTCGTCTTAAAAAGACATTTTTTTATATTCTATCATAAAAAATATCTGATATTTGAAAGAGATACAGAAAAACATGAAAATCTTCTGATTTCTTTATTTCTTACTTCTATTTAGCTGGCTGCTGAAGTGCCGAAGCCAATTTTTATTCTACATGGCTGTTATCCAATGCTTCTACCATCTGAGCTTCCGACCAGACTTCCACACCTAGACTCTCTGCTTTAGCAAGCTTGCTTCCAGCTTCTGCTCCAGCCACAACGATATCTGTTTTTTTCGATACGCTACCCGTGACCTTCCCGCCTAAACTTTCAATTTTTTCTTTTGCTTCTTCTCGATTATATTTTTCCAGCTTGCCAGTCAGTACAACCGTTTTATCCTTAAAAGGAGACTCAACTGCTTCCAGCTGTGCAGCACGCAGCCCTTTATATTCCAGATTTACTCCAGCCTGTTCCAGTTCGCTCATCAGCTCATGAACTTCTTCATTTTCGAAGTAAGTTACTAGACTATCGGCAATAATTTCACCAATAGAATCAAGAGCAACCACCTCTTCTTTCCCAGCTGCAGCTATTGTACGTAAATCACCAAAATGTTCAGCTAGTACTTTCGCAGCTTTCGCACCAACATGACGAATTCCTAATCCAAAGATTAACCGCTCTACAGAGTTACCTTTACTTGCCATAATTGCTGTGTAGATATTATGTGCTGCTTTCTCCTTAATTTTGTCCAAAGTCATTAACTGTTCTTCTGTCAGAAAATATAAGTCGGCAACATCTGCAACTAATTCCTTATCGTACATCTGCTCTAAAACACGAGGACCCAGACCATCAATATTCATGGCATTTCTTGAGACAAAGTGACTAAGACCTTCTTTAATTTGAGCCGGACATTTTGGATTGATACAACGTAAAGCAACCTCTTCATCTAAATGTACCAGCTCGCTGTCACAGATAGGACAATGAGTAGGCGCTTCAAATGCCTTGCTGTCTGCTGGACGCTTGTCTACAAGTACCTGAGAAACCTCTGGTATAATATCTCCGGCTTTGTAGATAATCACATGATCCTTTAAGCGAATGCCCTTCATGTTGATGAAATCAACATTATGAAGGCTAGCCCGGCTAACAGTAGTTCCAGCGACACGTACAGGGGTCATTACTGCTGTTGGCGTCACCACTCCTGTTCGGCCAATCGTCCATTCGATATCCTCAATAACTGTTTCGGCCTCTTCTGGCGGAAACTTATAAGCGATTGCCCAGCGTGGTGCTTTTACAGTGAAGCCTAGTTCATCCTGAACGGCAAAATCATTAACCTTAATAACAATACCATCAATCTCATAGGGCAGCTGTTCCCGTTTTTCATGATATTCTTCGATATACCGCCATACCTCATCGATATCCTTGCATAACGTTCGCTCCGGATTTGTCCGCAAACCAATTTCTCCCAGCTCATTTAGCGCATCAAACTGTGTTTCAGCCTCCATAGGTCCGAAATCAGCCACTGTATATAAAAATGTACTCAAGTTTCGCTTTGCTGTAATAGCCGAATCCAGCTGCCGTAGACTACCTGCTGCCGCATTTCTTGGATTAGCAAAAATATCCTGTCCGGCTTCTTCCCGTTCTTTGTTAAGGTTAACGAATGATTTCTTAGGCATGTAGCACTCTCCACGGACTTCAATAGAGATGGGACGCTTCAGCTTTAAAGGAATCGATTTAACGGTTTTCAAATTTTCAGTAATGTTTTCACCTACTGTCCCGTCTCCCCTCGTTGCTCCTTGAACGAAATTCCCATTTTCATATTTGAGAGAAATAGCTAAACCATCGATTTTCAGTTCACAGCAGTAGCTGACTTGTTTGCCAGCCAGTTTCTGAACCCGTTCATCAAATGCATAGATATCTTCTTTTGAAAAACCATCGTTCAAGCTGTACATCGGTACCTCATGAGTTACTTTTTCAAAGCCGGCAAGAATCTTGCCTCCAACCCGCTGAGTAGGCGAATCAGAGGTAATCAAATCCGGGAAGGCTTCTTCTATGTCTACCAGCTCCTGATACAGCCGATCATAAACATAGTCTTCTACTGTTGGCTGATCTTCTACATAATATTCATGGGAATAATTGTTCAGCTGTACCCGTAATTCCTTTGCGCGTTCTGTTGCATCACTTAAAGTCAACGGCTGATTTTTTTCCATCTAACTAACCTCCTAGATTTTCTCTATTGGAGCAAAAGCTGCCAGTAAACGCTTGATTCCCTTTTCTGGAAAAGCAATATCCAGCTCTAAGTCTTTGCCTGTGCCGCCAACTCTGACAATGGTTCCTGTTCCCCAGGCTTTATGCTTCACCTTATCTCCGGCATTCCAATCCAGTGCTTCGCCCCCACTGGCTGTTTTTGCAGAAACCGATTTCTGTACCGGTTGGTTATAAATCGGCTTAAATATTTTAGGATCACGTGCAGGCACTGCTCTCTGCTGCGCAGCGAAATCAATTCCCCGACGATCAAACAGTTCCTCTTCAATTTCCTCTAAAAATCGGCTTGGTCGATTATACTGTGTTTTTCCATATAGAGTCCGGGAGTAAGCGTTAGTCATAAACAATACTTCTTCTGCTCTTGTAATGCCTACATAAGCCAGACGCCGTTCTTCCTCCAGCTCGCTTTCCTCAAGCATCGCACGAGATAGCGGGAAAATCCCTTCTTCCATACCAATTAGGAACACCACTGGAAATTCCAAACCCTTGGCTGCATGAAGAGTCATCAGTGTTACTTGAGAAGAACTTTCTTCTAAGTCATCAATATCTGATACCAGTGCTAAATCGTTTAGAAAAACCGCTAATTTTTCTTCCGGTGCTTCAGCATTTTCCTCGTCCTGCTGAGCATAACGCTTATCGAACTCCTGTGTAACTGTCAGAAACTCATCCAAGTTTTCCAGACGTGACTGAGATTCCAAATTATTCTGTCTAATCAAGTCATCCTTGTAGCCGCTGCGGTCTAATATTTCTTTAACCAGCTCCGTAATTGTCAAGTAAGGAATCATTTGAGTTAATTCTTGAATCATCAATCCAAACCCGCCTAACTCCTTGCCTGCCTTTCCAGAAATGTTTGCAAGCTCAACATTTTGAGCAGCTTCCAGCATTGGCCAGCCGTGCATATCTGCAAATTGTCGAAGCTTTTCAATCGAGGTTTTTCCAATTCCCCGTTTTGGAGAATTGACAATCCGTTCAAAGCTTAGCGAATCCATAGGATTAGAAAGGATATTTAAATAACCAAGAATATCCTTAATTTCTTTCCGGTCATAGAATTTATGCCCGCCGACCATTGTATACGGAATATTTGATTTCAACAGCATTTCTTCCATTACACGTGACTGAGCATTGGTTCTATACAAGACTGCAAAATCACCATAAATCCGTTCGTTTTCCTGTATTTCTTTTTGTATCTGCTGGACAATGAACTGAGTCTCATCCCGCTCGCTGTTCCCTCGGTAATATACAATTTTTTCCCCGTCCAGATTGTCAGTCCATAAGTTTTTATCTTTACGGTTTCTATTATTTTGTATCACGTTGTTTGCTGCTGCCAAAATTTTCTTGGTTGAACGGTAGTTCTGTTCTAAAAGAATGACAGAGGCGTTGGGGTAGTCAGTTTCAAAATCAAGAATGTTCTGCATATCAGCTCCCCGCCAGCCATAAATGCTTTGATCCGCATCTCCTACAACACAAAGATTGCGAAAACGTTCCGCCAGCATATTAACAAGCATGTACTGCGCATGGTTCGTATCTTGATACTCGTCTACATGAATATAGTGAAACTTGTTTTGATAGTATGCTAGCGTATCTGGATGTTCTTCAAACAACCGAATCGTATTCATAATCAAATCATCAAAATCCATACACTGATTGTTTCGAAGCTCTCTTTGATAAAAAGCATAACATTTGGCTGCGATTTCCTCATAAAGACTCCCCTGAAGCTTCGCCATTTTTTCCGGTGTCTGCAAGGCATTTTTCGCATTGCTGATGGTCCCAAGAATTGTCCGCGGATCGTACTTCTTTGGGTCAATATTCAATTCTGCCAGTACCCGCTTCATCAGTGTCCGTTGTTCTGAAGAATCAATAATCGTAAAATTTCGATTATAACCAATCTGATCAATATCCCGACGAAGAATCCGCACACACATCGAGTGAAAAGTCGAAATCCAAACATCTTCTCCTCCATGCTCCATAAGGCGTACAACCCGTTCCTTCATTTCTTTTGCAGCTTTATTCGTAAAGGTAATCGCCAGAATATTCCAGGGATTCACTCCTTTTTCTTCTATCAAGTAAGCAATTCGATGTGTCAGCACTCTGGTTTTGCCGCTGCCGGCGCCGGCCATCACTAAAAGAGGTCCTTCCGTATGAAGAACAGCTTCTGCTTGTCTAGGATTCATTCCCTGAACCAAGGTATTCTTTGGAGCCATTTCAACGTCCTCCCTTTAATTTCAATCCTTACTATTATACCAAAAGTAGCCCTGAAATTCTCTAAAAACAATTACTCTGATAGGATTTTATTCTAAAAACGCTTAAATACCAAATTAGCTAAGAAAACAAAAAAGACAGCGCGTAAAACAGCCGCTGTCCAGACTTACATTATAAATGAACCATTAAATTTCGATGTCAGTACTTTCTGCTTTTGCCGCTTCAGCTACACGCTCATTTGAAACTGGTAATTCAGCTTCATTTGATTGGCTGATAAAGACAGCTAAGAAAATAAACAGAAGAGATATCCAATGGAAAGAATTTAGGTAGTTTTCCATAAACGCATGAAGACCCACCATCAGAAAAGCGGATAAGCTAATAACCTGATTTATCGAATATTCTTTCTGCTTTCGCCAAAACAAGAGACCTAAGATACCGCCAAAAAGAAGAATATAGCCGATTAAGCCATAGGCACCTAAAACATCAAGATACGCATTGTGTGCAGGTAAATTGAGTACAGGATCGTGAAATGTTCCTTTCATTCCAATAAGTATGCTACTAGTAGAGTTCTTCCATGCTCTGAAAAAGTACATCCAAATATCTACACGTCCGCTAAATGATGTTCCAAATCCATCAAAAGCGACAACAACATAGGAAATTACTGGAGCAAAAATAAACAGACCACTATAGATACTTAGCCAAAAATTTCTTTTTTTTGCGATTTTTTGAATAGCCGGTACAAATTTGATTATAAACATAAGAGCAACAAAAATGAAGAGGGCAATCATCGAAGTCCATGATTTACAAAGTAAAACAGTCATCATAGCAACAACAGCAAGTATCAATTGAAAAATCACGGTATATTCTGTTTCCAATTTATCCAGCATAATAATTCCCAGCATTGTTACAAAGAGTACTGAACCAGCTATTAGATTTACATTCATCCACAAAGAACTGCTGCCAATTTCAAATGTTGCCAAAATCATTTTTACCAAAGCAATAACCGAATACAAACTACTAAAACCTAAAAAAGTAAAACAATATTTCTTATCCATTTTTACTTTGCTGCCAAAAAATATGAAAGCTAAAACAAATGGAATTTGTGAATAAAAACGGAGGTAACCCATATTGTCTTGATAAAAAATAATAGGCACTGCCATCAATATAGTAATAAATCCAGTCCATAACCAATCTTTTTTAGTAAAGTCAGACAGAGAGGTCCCTAGTATAACTAAAAAGGCAATAGTAAAAATTGTCCCTATATGCTGACTAGCTGCACTAGTCAGTATACCGTAGCCGCTCCAGACTACTGCACAGGTGGCCACCATGAGGAACAGCGACACAAGCTTCGCAATCTCTTTGACACGTATTTCTTCTTTCATTTTCAACATCCTAACATCCTTATTTTGTTAATTCGGTTATAAACCAGTTTTCATTTATCAAACATTTAAAAATAAAAAATAGAGCTATGTATTTCTGATTTATTACCTTTTTTCCTTATCTAGCTTAACAAACAATCATCCAACACACCAGACCAAAAAAGATTTTTTTGTAAAAAATCGCAAATAAATTTCAAAACAAAAAAACATTTATAATTTCTTCTCAAATGAATGTTTTTGAAATTAAATGAACGTTTTTGATTGATTTAGATAAAGCATCATGATATGATAGCAAATGAAAAGAGGGATGTAAATGCTTACAGAAGAGCGTCATCAAAAAATAATGGAGCTGCTGAACAAGCACTCAATCGTTAAATCCCAGGAACTTTCCTTAGTTTTAAACGCGTCAGAATCAACAATAAGACGAGATTTACAAGAACTGGAAGCCGCTGATTTATTGGAACGAATTCACGGAGGCGCCAAGCTTCGCTCAGATTTGGGTACTGAACAGACGATGAACGAAAAAACAATCAAAAACATTCAAGAAAAACAATTAATCGCTAAACTAGCTGCTGAAAAGGTAACGGATGGTGATGTTATCTATCTTGATGCTGGTTCAACTACCCTTGAAATGATTCCTTATCTAGCTGAAAAGAAAATTACAGCTGTGACCAACTCTGTACATCATGCAGCCAAGCTCATTGATTTAAATATCAACACAATCATCTTAGGTGGAACATTGAAGCTTTCAACTAAAGCAATTGTCGGTGCAACCAGCTTAGAGCAATTAAGACAGTTTCGTTTCAGCAAAGTATTTATGGGCATGAACGGCATCCATTCAGAGTTTGGCTTGACCACTCCTGATCCGGAAGAGGCCTCTGTAAAAAGACTAGCCATTCAGCATGGCGAGCAGGCATTTATCCTGGCAGATCATACCAAGCTGAATAAAGTTACTTTTACTAAGGTTGCAGACATCGAACAGGTCATTTTACTTGTAGATCACTGTCCGAAAGATTTATTACCTGAATTTCAAAAGAAAACGATTATCCAGGAGGTAGAAAAATGATTTATACCATAACTTTAAATCCTTCAATTGACTATATTGTCCATATAGATGAAGTCAATCTTGGAAAATTGAATCGAATGAAATCCGATTTGAAGCTTCCAGGTGGAAAAGGAATCAACGTTTCTAGAATTCTAAAAAGAATAGGAATTGAGTCTACTGCTCTGGGATTCATAGGCGGCTTCACAGGAAACTTCATCAACGACTGGCTCCACAAAGAAAAAGTAGCAACAGACTTTGTTTCTATTGCAGCGGATACCCGAATTAACATCAAGCTAAAATCCACTGTTGAAACCGAGATAAACGGAGCGGGACCAATCATCCTTGAAGCAGAAATGACACAGCTGAAAAACCAACTGTCCCACTTAACCGCTGAAGATGTTGTCATCCTATCCGGCAGTACGCCAGCTGCTCTTGAAAAAGGTTTTTACGGCGAATTAATTGCATTGATTAAGCAATGCAACGCTCAATTTGTTATTGATACAACTGGAGCGGATTTAAAAAATGCTCTTCCTCATAAACCACTATTGGTTAAACCTAATAATCATGAATTAGCTGAGCTATATCAGACATCCTTTCAAACGGTGGATGACATTCTACCTTACGGAAAATCCTTGCTAAAGACTGGTGCTCAGTATGCAATCGTTTCAATGGCTGGAGACGGGGCACTCTTATTTACTAATCAAGCTGTTTACCGCTCCAATATCTTAAAACGGCCTTTGAAAAACTCTGTTGGTGCCGGAGATTCGATGATTGCCGGCTTTGTAGGAAAATTTGTAGAAACCAATGATCCAGTTGAAGCATTTAAATGGAGTGTTGCCTCCGGCAGTGCCACAGCTTTCTCAGACGATTTGGCTTCTGGCGATTTTATAAATGAACTGCTGCATGAAGTAGAAATTGAACAATTATAAGGGGGAATTAATGTGAATATCAAAGATTTACTTGTCAAAGACGTAATGATTATGGACCTTCAAGCTACGGATAAGCAGGGAGCTATTAATGAGATGGTTGCAAAGATGTATGCAGGCGGTCGTATTTCAGATATCGAAACCTACAAACAAGGTATACTCGATCGTGAAGCCCAAACCTCTACCGGCTTAGGAGACGGCATTGCCATGCCCCATGCCAAAAACAAAGCAGTCAAAGAAGCTACTGTCCTTTTTGCAAAAAGTAGTGCCGGCGTGGATTACGAGGCTTTAGATGGACAACCGACCTATCTGTTCTTCATGATTGCTGCACCGGAAGGGGCAAACGATACTCATCTGCAGGCTCTTGCTGCATTATCAAGATTGCTTGTTAATCCTGAATTTGTAGCTCAGCTAAAAGAAACACAGACACCTGAAGAAGTTCAAAACCTGTTTCAGGAGGCTGAACAGCAAAAAGCAAAAGAAGAACAGCTGGAGTTGGAACAGGAACAAGCAGCAACGAACAGCAATCGGAAATTTATCGTTGCTGTTACGGCTTGTCCTACTGGAATTGCCCACACCTATATGGCAGAAGACGCTTTAAAGAAAATGGCGAAGGAAATGGGTGTCGATATCAAGGTAGAGACAAACGGTTCTGAAGGAATCAAACATCGACTAACCGCCGAAGACATTAAACGTGCAGAAGGTGTGATTGTTGCGGCTGATAAGAAAGTAGAAATGAATCGGTTTGATGGAAAAAAACTAGTCAATCGTCCAGTTAGCGATGGCATTCGGAAACCGCAGGAACTAATTGAAACAGCTCTTAATGGCAGCGCTCCGGTCTTTCACGGCCACGGATCAGACTCTTCCTCTGAAGACTCTGCAGCTGATGGTTCTATCGGTTCACGTATTTACAAAGATTTGATGAATGGAGTTTCTCATATGCTGCCATTTGTTATCGGCGGCGGAATTGCTATTGCCCTATCCTTCATGATTGACCAGTTTTTTGGCGTTCCTCAGGATCAGCTTTCTAGTTTGGGAAATTATAACGAAATAGCCAGTTGGTTCAATCAAATCGGTAGTGCTGCCTTTGGTTTTATGCTTCCTGTTTTGGCTGGTTTTATCGCATCAAGTATTGCAGATCGCCCCGGATTGATTGTCGGCTTTGCTGCTGGAGCGTTAGCAAATACTGGCGGTGCTGGGTTTCTAGGCGCTTTAATCGGCGGTTTCCTGGCCGGCTATATTATTATTGGTCTGAAAAAACTATTTAGCTATCTGCCAAAATCATTAGATGGGATTAAAGCAATTTTGTTCTACCCAGTATTTGGTTTGCTGATTACTGGTGGTGCCATGCTATTACTTAATATTCCAATGAAATTTATCAATGACAGCCTAAATAGTTTCCTACTGAGTCTTGACGGAACCAATGCTGCTTTACTGGGAGCTTTGTTGGCCGGCATGATGGCAATTGACCTAGGTGGTCCAATTAATAAAGCAGCTTATGTCTTTGGGACAGCCTCTATTGCAGCTTCTCTGACAGAAGGCGGCAGTGTCATCATGGCAGCTGTAATGGCTGGTGGCATGGTTCCTCCATTGGCAATCTTTATTGCTACTCTGCTATTTAAAAATAAGTTTACACAAGATCAAAAAGATGCCGGTTTGACAAATCTAGTTATGGGTCTATCCTTTGTTACAGAAGGAGCGATTCCTTTTGCTGCTGCTGACCCGCTGCGTGTCATCCCTGGTTTTGTTGCCGGCTCTGCACTAACTGGTGCTTTAGTTGGCGGAATGGGGATTCGTCTCTTAGCTCCTCACGGCGGAATCTTCGTTGCATTATTATTATCCAACCCCGTGATGTATTTACTCTTTATTGCGATTGGTGCAGCAGTATCAGCAGTAATCGTCGGTTTAATAAAAAAGCCTGTAGCTAAAACAGCGGTTTAATTACAAAATTTTGATAAAATTAGTGAATGAATGAACTGTCTAAAATAGAGGTTGTGACAGAAGTGTTCAGCTTCAAGCAATAAGGCGGAAATTCCGAAAATTGTTCCACAAATTTTTGCGAATTTCCGCCTTATTGTCGAAGAAGTTACTTCTGAAACACCGTTTATCCGGATTTAAGGGACTGAGGCATACTAATGTCACAGCCCCTATTTTAATAAGTATCGTTAAAAGGAAAAAACTAAAGAAAAACCTTGAAGAACGCAGCTTTAAGTAAAGAAAAGTAGCGTAGAGATAAAACAGCGATGATCTTTTCTTTTTAGAAAAGAGAAAACATAGTTTCATCTATCTTCGTTTTTTTTCCGAAAAGGAAAGAACTATCCTTTTCTATGAGGGGTGTCTGCTTATCAGCATTTTCCTCTCTCATCCCAAATCCTCCCTACTCATAAATCCTGCCTTTTAAATGTCCAAATAGCCAGCAGACAGCCTAAAAGTCCTGATATCACAATTGAAGCCAGACACACATACCAGTAAATACTTCCGTCGTCTATCAATTGTAAGATACTGACAGCTGACCAAGGAACTACACTTCCTAATGGAAGCATCTCCAGAGATATTTGTGATCCAGCTACCTGAAGTCCGGTAAACAGTAAGGTGAACAGAATCGCTGGATAAAAAAGTGTTCTTTGTTTGACAGCTATCCACAATACCGGCATGAAAGCTACAAAACTAAAAGTCCCAGTTTTTACAAGACCTGTCCAAACTAAAGATATGCCTTGACTAACTATACTTGAGTCATAGAATAAAAAGCTGCCGATTATGGTAATTAAAACGGTTGATGCCAGCGTCAAAAGATACCAGATAGCCCAAACAATAAGCTTCGCTGCAATAAAATAACTACGCTTCACTGGAGCAGTCAAATTATTAATCACTGTCTTTTCTTCATATTCTTTTTGAATCAGCTGAGTGATGACGAGTCCGCTTATCACTGGAAAAATCATGTAGAGGAACATCGAAATGCCTTGCATCCATTCTTGATATGAAAAGAGGGTTTCATCTATCAACAGGCTTTTCAATATAAACAGTACAGGAACTGCACAAACAATCAGAAACCCAATACCTATCATTCTATTTTTCTTAACCTTTCGCAGTTCAGCAGCTAGTACATTATCCACTAATACCACCTCCTGTAAGCAGCTTAAAATGATCTTCTAAATTACTGATTTTCTGCTCCAGATGGGTGATACCTATCCCATTATCAATCAACGCTTTCCCAATAAAAGAAATAGAGACTTTTTTATCATATATTTTGATAAAACCAGATTCTTCAACAGTATATTTCTCGATGCCAAGCTCGTTTTCCAACTGATAAACAGTCCTCTTTATATCTTCTGTCTTTAGCAAGATATACTCTACTGCCCGTTCTTCTAACTCAGCAACTGAGCATTCTTCCAGTAAAACACCGTTATGAACAATCCCTATATCGTCCGCAAGCAAAGTAATTTCTGAAAGAATATGACTGGAGATAATAATAGTTTTGCCCTGTTCTCGGCTCAAGTCTTTTAAAAAGACGCGCATCTCAGCAATTCCAATTGGATCAAGTCCATTGGTCGGTTCATCAAGAATCAAAAGCTCTGGGTCATTCAGTATAGCATTAGCAATTCCTAACCGCTGCTTCATCCCCATAGAATACGCTGAAAAGGGTTTTTGGTCCTCGAAAGGCAGTCCCACCACTGTCAATGCCTGTTCTACTGCAGATTTGCTAATCGTTCCACGAAGCCGGGCAAATATTTTCAGATTCTCTGTGCCTGTTAGATGTGCGTAAAAGCAAGGCGTCTCAATGATTGAACCAACTCTTGGATACAGTTTTTCTTCATTCTGTTTAAGTGGCTGGTTAAACAACCAGATATCCCCCGATGAAACAGCCGTCAAGCCTAGAATCATTTTCATTATTGTTGTTTTTCCTGCACCGTTCCTTCCTATGAGACCATAAATTCTACCTTTTTTCACAGACATGTCAATACCGCCTATAACTACCTGATCTCCATATTTTTTGGTAAGACGACTTGTTGATAGTACAAGAGGTTTTTCCATATTGTTTTTCCTCCCTTCAATCAAATCATAGCAAACACACCTTGTTAAAACCTTGCTGAAATCATGACTTAATCATACTTTTTGAAAATACGATACTAAAGGTCGTCCCTGTCCCCTGCTCACTCTCGACAGAAAGCTGCCCAGCTAATTTATAAACAAGCTCCTGCGCAATTGAAAGTCCCAAGCCGTTACTATGAACGGAGCGGGCATTATCGCATTTATATAATCTTTGAAAAATATGCGGCAGTTCTTCTGCCGCTATACCTACTCCATTATCTGATATTTTTATTACAACTGAATCGGAACGATTGCCGATTGATAGAGACAAGCAGCTTGCTTCGCTGTGATGAAGGATGTTGGAAAAAATATTGCTCAAAATCCGATGATATGCTGTCTTGTCTGTCCATATGAAAATGGGCTCTTCAGGAATGTCAAACTGCAGCTGCAGTCCTCCAGCCTCAAAATCTGCCAGCCAATCCGCTACTACCTGTCTGGTGTATTCACTCAAATTTTCCTTTTCAAACGTGTAAACCTCTTCGCCAGATTCCAACTTGGACCATTCAAACAGTGTCTCTACATACTTGCTTAAATGTATCGCCTTATTTTTAGCAGTTTCAAAAAGCTGCTGCTGTTCATGTGAAAGAGGTTCACTGCTTAAAACATCCAAATAAGCCATTAATGAAGTCAACGGTGTCCGAATATCATGAGATAGACCTGTAACCAGCTTTTTATAAGCTGCTTCCGCTTTGTCTAGTTCTACCGCCCGTATCTTAGCTTGAATAACAACTTCGTTGATTTTATAAACGACTTCACTCGTTATATCCCCTTCACAAGCGTATAATCTGCGGTCAAGATTACCAGCTGCCACATCATCCAGTGTTTCAGAAATAGCCGCTAGCTGTTTCTTCGTTTTTCCAGCTGCCAGGTACTGAAGCACGATAATTGCGCACAAGCCAATCAACATAGTATATAAAATCATCCTTATACCTCCGGGTTAAATCTGTAGCCAATACCATGCACCGTTTCAATATAATCAAGCTGAAGCTGTTCATTTCTAATTTTCTTCCTCAGTTTACTAATGAACGACATAATATTGCTGTCGTCGTAAGCATAAGTCCCCTTCCACACATAGGTATAGATTTGTTCTTTTGTGTAAACCCGTCCCTGTTCAGAGGCGAGAAAATAGAGCAGCTCGAACTCTTTTGCAGTGAGCCGCAGCAGAGAATCATTCAGCTTGGCCTGCCGCTTAGAATAATCTAGTATAAGACCAGGAAAATGCAGCTGTTCTCCTTCATCCGGCTGACTGAAAACTGTATACCTGCGAATCATCGACTGAACTCTGGCAATCAGCTCGTTAAGCAGAAAAGGCTTCGTTAAATAATCATCAGCCCCCATGCGTAGTCCAGATACCTTATCTATCTCGGAATCCCTTGCTGTAAGCATCAAAACTGGAACTGTACTGGTTTTTCTAATCTCTGTCAACAGTTCAAAACCACTTTTATCCGGCAGCATTACGTCCAGTAAAACTAGAGAAAAACGACCTTTACGAAACGCAGTCAAACCTTCTTGACCAGCATAACTAACGACTGCATGGTAGCCTTCCAGCTGTAGCTGCCTTTTCAAGAGCTGACAAAGTTCTTTATCATCGTCTACTATCAAAATGTTCTTTGTCATCAAATCCTCTTCTTCCTGTTTTAAATTATCAAGTTTTTAACATTCTTGCCATATTTGCAAGTTTTAGCAACCAGCCTCATTCATAATAATCGATAAAAATGCTGCTTTACAAAATTTTCTCAGACAAGCTCACTTTTATTATATAAAGTCTGCTTAGTAAACTCAAATTGACCTTAGCCAAATCACGAAACCAACTTGGGAAACCTCCCAAATAAAATACTCATAATATAAATAAATAAAAAAATAAGAGTTTGGGATAATAACAAATTCCCAAACCCTTAGTCTGCCTAAATCCAAATAAACGGTCTATTTCTTAAAATAAAGCACTTTTATCCTAGCCTTTTATCTCTAATCATGCAATTATTCTTCTCTGTGTACAAGACTTAACTCATCCGGATCTAACTGATCTGCGCTTAAAAACGCTACTCTCAGATGATTTTCTGCTTTTTTCAAATCAAAATACACAGCTTCTTCTTTCTGATTCATATTACTGATATTCGCATCAAACAATCTATGCTGAAGCTCATCCAACGGAAGCTCTTTAAGTGCATCATCCGGCAAGTAAAAGCGTAAAACTGCTAAGTAAGATTCATATTTCTCATCTACTACCTTGATTTCCAGATATTGTCTTATGTAGAATTCATACGCTGAAACGCCTCTATCTAGAGCCAATTCAGGATTAACTACACGATAATTCATCATTTTCTTACCAGGATGATCAATCCAAGGGAAGTATGCCTGAACATTTAAAATCCCCTTTGTTCGATTTTCTGAATAAAGATTCCGCAGGTAATCGCTGCTGCGTGTTACAAAAAAAGTAGCCTTCTTCTTTTCAACAGGCTGGAGCTGATCGTTCTGATATTGAACAGTCTGAACAACCTGGTCAATAAAAGCAAATTCAATAACCGGTGCCTTCAGGATTCCTACGCCGTTATTCCAAACCAGCTGATCCACGCCAATCTGTTCTCTATAGAATTGCTGAAAATCTTGATTGACCTCTGCATCCCATTTGAACGGATTGATAAACAATGAGATTTTCACTACATCGTTTTTCAATTCTTCAATCGTCTGGACACGTTGTACTTCCTGAAAAATTTGTTTGGGAATAATCTGATAATACAAGCTGGAGTAATACATTTTCCAACAAGAAGTCAGACAAAGACCTTTAAAAAATATATCATAGCCGGCTAGCTGATTGCAGTCAACAACCACTTCTTTGTTATTGTTGTATCTTTTCGGCAGCTGCCTAAGCTCGTCTGCAGTCTCAAAATCACGTTTATCCGGACGTTCTACATTATTGTAAAGATACTCATCCAAAGAGCGTACATACCCGTAAATACCACATTTTTCCATTCTAGTGTCACAATAGTTCTCTATCATTCCTTGATACTTTGAGAATACCTCAGCATCAAGAATATTTCGCTCCATGATAGATAAACCGGAAACATGTATTTGAAATTCTCCACCATCTGCGTGGAGCTTCAGCCAGAGATTATCCTTTTCTGTCAATTGTTCAAATCGATCCTTGATTGCGAATAAATCAAACGGCTGTGTATCATCATCGTCTATCCGATAGTATTGGGGATCTGTCAGAATTCTTATAAAACTTAGCCAGTCTTTCAACAGCTCTGTTAATTCTTCAGAAGAGCTGCTTCTCAATTGAGCCATCATGTACATTTTTCCAGTTTTTTTCATTCTATCCCCTCCTTCATCATTAGTTAGTAAATTATCGATAGCAATCTCTATCAGACAGTGACTATCTCATTGGTTTTGTTTAGTCTATCAATCTGTTTCAAAAAAGTACTATAACAAATAATTAAATGTGCCGAAACAACTTGTACAAGCAAAACTACATAATTAAACTATAGCATACGGTTATCGATTATGCTATTTATGCTGACTTGTATGAATGAAACAAAAAATGAGACCGGACGAAGCCCGACCTCATTTTCAATTCAGCATACCTGGTTTATTTTTCAGTCGCTGTTTCAGTTACTACTTCAACAGCCTTCTTCATGCGGATATCATGTTTCAGCATATCTTCAGTCAGCACACGGCGAACTTGATCTTCCGGCATATTGTATTGTTCAGCCAAATCTTTGATTTCAGCTTCAATATCTGCTTCAGATACTTCAATAGCTTCTGCATCTGCAATTGCTTCAATCACAAGATTGGTTTTTGTACGAGTTTCCGCTTCCCCTTCAAACTGCTTATGCAGGTCTGCTTCAGTTGTACCAGTTAACTGGTAGTACATATCAGGAGCGATTCCTTGACGCTGCATGTTGTTTAGGAATTCATCCATCGAACGGTGAACTTCATCGTGCACCATCACATGTGGTAAATCAACGATTTCAGCATTTTCAACGGCTAAACGAATAGCTGCTTCATCTTTCGCTTCTTCAGCAGCTGCTACTTTAGCATCAGTCAGCTCTGTACGGTATTTTTCTTTCAACTCAGCTAATGTTTCAATTGAATCATCTACATCTTTTGCAAAATCATCATCCAGTTCAGGTAATTCTTTTGCTTTCACTTCATGGATTTTAACATTGAATACAGCATCTTGACCAGCTAAATCTTCAGCTTGGTAATCTTCTGGGAAAGTAACCTTTACTTCTGTTTCTTCACCGGCTTTTTTACCTACCAGCTGTGCTTCAAAGCCAGGAATAAATGAGTTTGAACCCAACTCAAGAGCGTAATTTTCACCTTTTCCGCCTTCAAATGCTTCACCATCTTTGAAGCCTTCAAAGTCAATAACTACAGTATCGCCGTCTACAGCTGCTTCATCTTCTTTAATAACCAGTTCAGCTAAAGATTCCTGTTCACGCTTCAAACGTGCATCAACATCTTCCTCTGTTACTTCACGGTCTTGTTTTTCAACTGTCAGATTTTTGTATTCACCAAGTTTTACTTCTGGTTTTACAGTTACTTCTGCAGTGATAACCCAGTCTTCACCTTTATTCATGCTTTCAACGTCAATTTTAGGTTGAGAAACTGGTTCGATAGCTGCTTCTTTTACCGCTGCTTCATATGACTCTGGTAAAACAGCATTCAATGCATCTTCGTACAATGCTTCTTCACCATACATACGGTTAAATACTTGACGAGATACTTTCCCTTTACGGAAACCTGGAACATTCAGGTTTTTCTTTACTTTGTTAAAAGCTTGTACTAAGCCTTTTTCGATTGTTTGGCTATCGATTGAAAAAGTTAACACACCATCATTCGTGCCCTTTTTTTCCCATTTCGCAGACATTAAATTCCCTCCGAATAACATTATTTATACATCATATTTGCTTTATGCATACCTTTAAATAGTACACTATCACTGGATAAATGTAAATATTTTAGATGATATCCATCAGAAGAATTTCTGTTTTTTTATGATTCAAGACAATTCTTCAATTATTGTTCAGTAATCAGCGGAATCGGCTCAGCTAGTATCTCATTTTTTTTAACATCCCGATAAGAAACTACCATCTGCTCTAAATCAGTTATCCAATAACTAATCCCCGCTTTTCCGGCGAGCTGACAGAAGCCCTCAAAATCAATCATACCTGCCTGAGCCTTTGTCACAGCTGCCTTTATGCCTGAAGCTGAAGGCTGTTCTGCAACAGTTTTAGCAACACCGTTCATTCGCAAATCAATAGTTGAATTTTCATCATAGTAGCGGTAGACTCCTTCTTCTACAAAGTAATCATATCGCTTGACCCCTAGATTCTTAAAGCGCTGAATCAACAAAGCAAAACCTCCTGCATTTTCCTCTTGATTCACAGCATTTTCAATATCTTGATAATTCAATGTCATTGCTACTCCTCCGATGCTTTTCATCCTATTGAAGCATATTTTGATTTTGTCAGCAATTATTCCGTATTAAAACCAATTATCCAGCTGCCGTTTTATCCGAAAAAAAGAGTCCGGGACATAAACAAAATCCCAGACTTTTGACATCCCTAAAACCGAATAAACGGTATTCCAAAAGCAGCTTTCTCGGAGCTGAACACTTTTGTAACAACCTCTGCAGCCATATATCTACTTTGTTCTTCACTTCATTGAGCTTAATTAGGCTTGCTATTCCCCGCCAGTAATAGCGTTCCAAATCCCAGTAAAGAAGCTCTTAATATGCTCCCACACACCTTTTGATTTCTCTTGGAGCTGTTCCTTAGCTTTGGTTAAGTCCAGTTCTCCTACGAAATCCTCAAAAATATTCTTGTCTTTCATGTCGCTCATTAAGGTAGTCAACTCAGTTACCTGATCTGAGGTCATCACATCTTCTATTCCTTGACTCTTCAAAGCCTTTTCTACAGCTTCCTGGATATCTTTTTGAGTTAACGTCTGACCATCGGCTGTTTTAGCTGCCAATTCCGTTTTGGCTTGTTCCTGTGCAGCATTTAACGCTTCATCTGTATAGCCGTCCTTTTCTTTATTTTCTTCAGTGATTTTAGAGAGTACGTCCATTTCGTCCTGAGCGACCTCTACACGGTCTCTGTTGATTATTCCGCCTGATTCTTCAACAATCTTATAGACGCCGGCTAACGCGCCGGAACCGTCGATTGGCACGGCCGAAGCAACTGTCAGTTTCGCATCAGAAATTCCTGCTGTTAAAGCGGCATTTTGATACTGTGCAGCAGTAATTCTAGTGATATTCTCAGGTGTGGCAATATCCACAGTAATCCCCGAGCCCTTCTGCTCCGTCTCCATACGCACAGAACTATAAACAGCCCATTCCGCATTGAATCCCCCATCGGGAATAAAGCTCATCAAATCCTGACCATTAGTTGTATAGATTGGGGTTTCTCCTTTTATACCAAGCTTCTCCAGTGTGTAGTCCTGCTGTTCCTTTGTCAGAGCATTTCCCAATGCAACAGCATTAATCTGCAGCGCTTCTTCAGAGCTGCTGGAGGTCTCAGTCGTACTTGAGCTCTCTGTTGCTGCTCCAGTACTTTCTTCTGTTGCTAAAGCCGTTTTTCCGTTATATAAACCGACAGATAATAAAAGCATCGCCAAAGCGATTGCACTGATTTTTTGTTTACGTTTCATAGTAGTCCTCCTAAAAATTTTACTGGCTTTCACTATACAGCAAGAAGATTAGTTATTTGTTAAGAATAAATCATTTTAATAAAATTTTATTGTGTTGAATCTTAAAAATCGCTCTAATTGAATACAAAAAATCATTACCTAGTCAGAGTGAATCTGTCTAGGTAATGATTTAAATATGACTTATTTTGTGTATTCTTCAACCAATTCAACGACTTCTTCCATAGTATCACACTCGTTAAGAGCACGATCCGCTAGTTCAGCCATCTTAGTAGTATCCAAACGTTTCATCAAACTGCGAGTTTTCAGGATTGATGTTGCGCTCATAGAGAATTCATCCAGTCCCATACCAACTAATAGAGGTACAGCTGTTTGATCTCCTGCCATCTCTCCACACATACCAGCCCATTTTCCTTCAGCGTGTGCTGCATCAATAACGTTTTTAATCAAACGTAGAATTGATGGGTTATATGGTTGGTACAAGTAAGAAACTCGTTCATTCATACGGTCAGCAGCCATTGTATACTGAATCAAATCATTTGTTCCAACACTGAAGAAGTCAACTTCTTTAGCAAATTTGTCAGCAATCACTGCTGCTGCAGGAATCTCAATCATGATACCAACTTGAATCGTATCAGAAACTGTGCTTCCTTCACTTACTAATTTTTGTTTTTCTTCATCAAAGATTTTTTTCGCTGCTCTGAATTCTTTCAGAGTAGCAACCATTGGGAACATGATTCGCAGATTACCATGAACTGAAGCACGAAGCAACGCACGCATTTGTGTACGGAACATATCGTCTCCTTGTTCAGATAAGCTGATACGCAATGCACGGTAACCTAAGAATGGATTCATTTCATGAGGCAGCTGCAGGTAAGGAAGCTCTTTGTCTCCGCCGATATCCATCGTACGAACAACAACTGGCTTGCCATCCATGCCTTCAAGAACAGCTTTATATGCTTCGTACTGATCCTCCTCTGTTGGGAAATCAGGTGAATCCATATACAAGAATTCTGTACGGTATAAACCAATCGCTTCACCGCCATTATTATGAACACCTTCTAAATCTTTTGGTGTACCAATGTTGGCAGCTAACTCAAAATGTTTGCCGTCAGCAGTTTCTGTTTTTGCATTTTTCAGCTTTTCCCACTCGGCTTTCAGGTCAGCGTATGCTTTCCCTTTAGCTTCAAAGTCAGCCTTTTCTGCATCTGTAGGATCTAAAATCACATCTCCATCAATACCGTTAACAGCTAAAATGTCGCCGGCTTTAACTTTAGCAGTGATTTCCATTGTTCCCACGATTGCAGGGATTTCCAGTGAACGAGCCATAATCGCTGAATGCGATGTACGTCCGCCAATGTCGGTAACAAAGGCTTTTACATACGTTCTATCCAACTGAGCTGTATCACTTGGAGTTAAGTCATGAGCAACGACGATTACTTCTTCGTTGATCATTGAAGGGTTTGGTAAAGTTACCCCTAGTAAATGTGCTAAAACACGTTTTGCTACGTCGCGGATATCAGCAGCACGTTCCTGCATGTACGCATTATCGTCCATTGCTTCGAACATACCGATATACATATCAGTAACTTCTTTCAAACCGGCTTCAGCATTTACTTTGTTATCTTGAATATTTTGTTTGATCTGTCCGATCATTTCCGGATCAGCCAAAACCATTAAGTGTGCATCAAAAACCTGTGCTTCTTCTTCACCAAGACTTTGTGCTGCCTTTTCTCTGATAGCCTGAAGTTCTACTGTAGATTTTGCTAATGCATCATCTAAACGAGCTTCTTCAGCTGCAGTATCTTCTACAGAAGTTTTGCTGAAAGAAAGGTCTGGTTGTACAAGAAGATAGGCTTTAGCAATTGCAACACCATCACTTGCGGCAATTCCCTTAAGCATCTCAGACATTATTCAGACAATCCTTCTTTTTTCATTGTTTCAACGATTGCAGCAATTGCGTCCGCTTCGTCAACACCGTCTACAGTGATAGTTACGTCAGAGCCTTGGCCTACACCAAGAGACATAACTCCCATGATTGACTTAAGGTTAACTGATTTACCTTTGTACTCTAAGTTAATATCAGAGTTAAATTTGCTTGCAGTTTGTACTAGTAATGTAGCTGGACGTGCGTGAATCCCTGTTTCTGCTACAACGTGAAAGTCTTTCTTTTCCATATGAATCGGTCTCCTTCGTAAGTAAAATATTTTTTTATGTTAGGGTTTTCTTAACAACACAAAAGCGCCTTTGGAACAACCCTTTCAATTTTTAAGATTACCATTTTTTTGATATTGTTACAACTGTTTTCAACGATTTTTTAAGGAATCACGTAAACCTTTTCAAACTATTTAACGAATCGGTAAATAATTTCTCCGTTCAGCCCAGCTTCCCCGATAATTTTAGTCCGATCAGGAAGAACTTTCCAGGCCTCTCTGAATAGATTGAAATCGTTTCTCTCAACGACTATTTCGCTGATTTCCCCCTCTTTCAGCTGCTGAATTCGTTCCTCAAACGGGTTTTCGAACATAGGAAATTTCCACCTCCCTTTTTGAAATCTCTATTATTTTAAATGAAAGCCGCTGATTTGTCTAAACTTGAGATTCTAGCAAGGTTTATTACTTATACATAACGAGTTGAAATACTTGATTCTTCAATAAAACATGCTATAATAATCTCAAAGGTCAATAAAGGTCAGTTGTTTTTTTGACCTTTTATTTGACTGATTTCTTTTAAAAGTGAAAGGACGTGTTTTAGTAGATGATTTGTCAAAACTGTAAGCAAAATGAAGCTACGATTCACTTATATGCAAATGTCAATGGTCAAAGGAAACAGCTGGACTATTGCCAAAGCTGCTATCAAAAATTAAAAGCACAAGCAAATAATACTTCCCCTACGATGTCTCAGGACCCGTTTGGCTTTGGAAGCTTAGATGATTTATACCGCTCTCTTTCTCAGCAAATGCAGCAGGGAGACCGCTTAGGTCAGCAGACGCCGCCAACACAATTTGGCGATGGCAACGGCTTTAACGGACAACCGCCGCGAGGAGGAGGACAAGCTTCCGGCTTACTAGGCGAGTATGGCATCAATATAACTGAAGCTGCCAGAAAAGGCGACATCGACCCCGTAGTCGGACGTGATGACGAAATCAAACGTGTAATTGAAATCCTAAACAGAAGAACCAAAAATAACCCTGTTTTGATTGGTGAGCCTGGTGTTGGTAAAACTGCAGTTGTAGAAGGACTAGCCCAAAAAATAATCGATGGCGATGTTCCTCAAAAGCTGCTTGAAAAAGAAGTGATTCGCTTAGATGTTGCTTCTCTTGTTCAAGGAACAGGTATCAGAGGTCAGTTTGAAGAAAGAATGCAAAAATTGATTGAGGAAATCAAACAAGCGGAAAATGTTATCCTGTTTATTGATGAAGTTCATGAATTAGTTGGTGCCGGAGCAGCTGGTGATGGAAATATGGATGCAGGAAATATCCTGAAGCCGGCACTTGCTAGAGGTGAGCTGCAGATGGTCGGAGCTACTACATTAACCGAATATCGGATTATTGAAAAAGATGCCGCATTAGAACGTAGAATGCAGCCAGTTCGTGTAGACGAGCCTTCAGTAGAGGAAACTATTGCAATTTTGCAAGGACTTCAAAAGCGCTATGAAGATTATCATCATGTGAAATACACTGATGAAGCGATTAAGGCTGCTGCTTATCTTTCCAACCGTTACATTCAAGATCGTTTTCTACCTGATAAAGCAATTGACTTGCTTGATGAGTCTGGTTCAAAAATGAACCTAACAATTCAGATTGCTGATCCAAAAACCATTGAGCGGAAATTAGCGGAAGCAGAACAGCAAAAACAACAAGCCTCTGCCGAAGAAGATTTTGAAAAAGCTGCTTACTACCGTGATCAGATTAACAAGCTGCAGGTTATGAAGGAAAAACAAGTCAGCGATGATGAAATGCCGGTTATCACAGAAAAAGTTATTGAAGCGATTGTTGAGCAGCGGACAGGAATTCCAGTCGGCGAGCTGAAAGAAAAAGAGCAAACACAGCTGAAAAATCTGTCTGATGATTTGAAAGCAAATGTAATCGGGCAAGATGCGGCTGTTGATAAAGTAGCGAAAGCGATTCGTAGAAATCGGGTAGGCTTAGGCAAAAAGAACCGTCCAATTGGCTCCTTCCTTTTTGTTGGACCAACTGGTGTGGGTAAAACTGAGCTGGCTAAACAGTTAGCCTTTGAATTATTCGGTTCAGAAGATACGATGGTCCGCTTTGACATGAGTGAATACATGGAGAAACACAGTGTATCAAAACTGATTGGTTCTCCTCCAGGTTATGTCGGCTATGATGAAGCCGGTCAGCTGACTGAAAAAGTCCGTCGGAATCCTTACAGTCTGATTCTATTGGATGAAATTGAAAAAGCCCATCCGGATGTTCTGCATATGTTCTTACAGATTTTGGATGATGGCCGTTTGACAGATGCTCAGGGACGAACAGTCAGTTTCAAGGATACTATCATCATTATGACTAGTAATGCCGGAAGCGGAAAAATTGAAGCTAATGTCGGTTTTGGTGCTGCCCGTGAAGGCGTAACCCGCTCTATTCTTGGTCAGCTGAATAATTTCTTTACACCAGAATTTTTAAACAGATTTGACGGCATTGTAGAATTCAGTGCATTGAGCAAAGAAGACCTGTTGAAAATTGTCACATTAATGCTGAACGAAGTGAACCAGCTATTGGCTCCGCAAAAGCTTCATATTGAGGTGCCAATCGAGGTGAAGGAAAAACTCGTTGACCTTGGCTATGATCCTGCAATGGGTGCTAGACCATTAAGACGGACCATTCAGGAACAAATAGAAGATGGTATCGCAGAGTACTATTTGGACCATCCCGAAGATACAGCTCTAGCAGCTGAATTAACAGATGAAGACAAGATTATTGTGACAACACAAAAGTCTGCTGCTGAAGAACTTAAAGCAGATGATGCTGTCGATACAAAAACTGAGTAAATAAAGAATAACAGCTCCGTTTATTAGAAAAGAATATACTAAGCCCCAACCTGTCCATAAACAAGACTGATTGGGGTTTTTTTACAAATTAAAGGAAATGGATAAAAAAACAAAAAAATAAACCAATTTTTTATACCTGACCCAAGTTTTATGGTAAAATTTAAGCATAATTCTTTTTATTTGAAAAAAAGCCATTTATAATTAACGTGCGTTATAGTTTACATATTTCGAAGAAAAATAGGAAAGAAATAGAGGTGAGATGTATGAAATTAGTTAATGTTACCAACAGTCACAGAAACTTGGTAAATAAGCAGCTGGAAAATACAGACGCTCAATTTGTCAAAGTATATTCCGCAGGGAATACTACAGTAGTCTACTCTGAAGCAGAAAGCCATGTAGAGATTCTAATTTTGAACCAAAAGCGGGCAATTAGAAAAGCCGAGGCCAACGAAATCTTGAAATTCTTTTTGAAACGCTTGCCGAAAGAATTGGTTCAAAATGATAAGATAGAAGTTATTGAACTGAAGGGCATCACAGAAATTTCAATTCCTTTAGCCGGTGCTTTAATCAGAAGCTCCTGAAATGAACTAAAACAAAAAAGCATCCAGCAGCTCAACAGCTGCCGGATGTTTTTGCTTATAATAGACTACTTAACTCGACCTCTGGATATTTGTCCGCAAACCAACGCATAGCAAACTGATTTTCAAATAAGAACAGCGGCTGATCAAAACGGTCCTTGGCCAGAATATTCCGACTTGAGCTCATGCGTTCATCCAAATCTTCTGGTTTAATCCACCGGGCGATTTTCGATCCCATTGGTGTCATTATCACCTCAGAATTGTATTCATTCATCATTCGATGCTGGAAAACCTCAAACTGCAGTTGTCCGACTGCCCCGATGATATATTCTTCTGTCAGATATGTCTTGTATAACTGAATAGCTCCTTCTTGAACAAGCTGATACATGCCTTTATGAAATGATTTTTGCTTCATGACATTTTTTGCTGTAACCTTCATAAACAGCTCTGGCGTAAATGACGGCAGTTCTTCGTACTTAACCTTTAGCTTACCTTCGTAAAGACTGTCTCCAATCTGGTAATTCCCAGTGTCATAGACCCCAATGATGTCTCCAGCAACCGCTTCTTCAACGTTTTCTCTGGCATCTGCCATAAACTGAGTCACATTGCTAAGCTTAATTTTTTTACTGGTTCTTTCAAGAGTAACATCCATTCCCCGTTCAAACGTACCTGAGCAAATACGTACAAAAGCAATCCGATCCCGATGGGCCGGATTCATATTCGCCTGAATTTTAAAAACAAAACCAGAGAATTCTTCTTCATAAGGACTGACTTCTTCCCCATCCTCTGTTCGATGTGCATAGGGTGCAGGCGCAAACTGCAAAAATGTTTCCAGGAAAGTCTGAACACCAAAATTTGTTAAGGCTGATCCAAAGAAAACCGGCGTTTGATTTCCCTGAGCGATTTTTCCTTCATCAAATGCATCCCCTGCTTCCAAAAGCAGTTCCACATCTTCTAATGCCTGATGATATAGATTATTTTCATTCAATGGGTGATTATCAGGAATTTCACCGTCTTTTAGCGGGATAAATTTGTCTTGCCCATGTGCTTCTGAACGGTACAGCTCTACCCGTTCATTATAGATATCATACAGTCCTTCTAGACCTTTACCCATGCCAATCGGCCAGTTCATCGGGTAAGATTCAATCTCCAAAACTTCTTCAAGCTCTTCCAGCAAATCAAGAGGTTCACGTCCATCTCTATCCAGCTTATTAATAAATGTAAAAATCGGAATTCCTCTTTTTTTTACAACCTGAAACAGCTTCTTGGTCTGTGCCTCAATCCCTTTCGCACTATCAATAACCATCACTGCACTATCCACTGCCATCAATGTCCGGTAAGTATCTTCAGAGAAGTCCTCATGGCCAGGTGTATCCAAAATATTTACTCTTTTTCCATCATAATCAAACTGCATAACAGAGCTTGTTACAGAAATTCCCCGCTGCTTTTCAATTTCCATCCAGTCTGATTTCGCAAAATTCCCAGTTTTCTTTCCTTTAACTGTTCCTGCTTGACGAATCGCTCCGCCAAAGAGCAGCAGCTGCTCTGTAATTGTCGTTTTTCCGGCATCCGGATGGGAAATAATCGCAAACGTACGGCGGCTATCCACCTGCTCTTCTAAATTTGGATTGTTCATATACATTTTAACTCCATTCTTCTTCAAAAATTGTCTATGTTTTCTGTTTTTCAGCAGTAATAATTATGATTTACATCGCGTTTCTCCTATAAATAAATTTCAACTAGTGTAGTATATCATGGAACAGGGCATAATTTCAAAATTATAAAAAACTTATTTTGTGAAGCAATTTCTTTCAAAATAATATATAATCGTTATATCACATAGTTGTTTTAGACATGTTACTTGTATGGGGAGTAGTTATTTGACAACACAAAGCCAATCGAATTGTCAGAATTATTTTTGGAATAACACAATACAAGGAGGGACTTTTCATGTTTGAAGAGCTAATTCTGGAAGATATAACGAAAAGGAAGCTGACCTTGTTTAATCTTCTGGCAAAGCTGCCGGATGATTATTACAGTATTAATTTCCTTGAAAGCAATCTGGATTATTCTTATAGCCGGGTCTCGTATCTTCTAGAACTAATTCAACAAGATCTTGATGATCTTACACAGACCTCTGCCGAGTTTATCACTGATCAGGGGATTCACTATGATCGTTCAGTTTCTTACGATCAGTATTACCAGTATTTAATAACACAAAGTATTCCATATTTACTCATTCTATCCGTTGTCTACTATCCTAAAGACAATTTGGATGATTTCTGCAGGAAAAATTTTTTGAGTAAAGCCTCAGTCATCAGAAAGGCGAAACCGCTTAATGACTACTTTAAGCAGTTCAATATTAAACTAAACATTTCTCAGTTAAAGCTGACTGGAGAAGAGCGGCTGATTCGCATTGTTTTGTATGCGCTAATTTGGTTTACCTCTCAAAGTATGAATCTGCCGAATACCGATATCCGCTTGGATTATGAAAAAATTCGAAATAATATAAGCTCATGCTTTCCAAAACACCACAGCTATTCCGGCACTATCCAAATTAAATTAATGCTGGACATCATTTATTTGCGGATTACTAATGGCTATTTCCTAACGGAAAAAACAAAAATCTCTTCTTACGTTCCCACAGATGTCGAACTAGGAAAGGACTTTCTAGAACCAATTGTTACAGATGCAAAAGTCCTTGAAGCAGAATCACAGTTTTCAGCACTATTACTTGTAATCACACCAAATTATTATGATGAGGAGGATATACGTTTTAGGTTTCTGGAAAATTATCTTAAGCGGGAAAATAATCAGGCTGCTACATTGCTGAATGAGTTCTGGGACTATTTATCCGATGTTTACGGATTCACTCAAAAAAAACATAAAATTCTTTATGGTAATGTGGCAAATATCATCTTCCCAATTGCTGTCTTAAAAAAATCAATGCCGGGAATTCTCACACTAAATAAGAGCTCCAGTCTGCTGCAGAATAAATATTTTCTTGATCTGCATAAATCATTTAAAGCTTTTTTCAGAAAAATAGCCAAAAGAAAACATTTTAGCTGGCTTAATGAGCAAGTCAAACCCTTATCAATCACTCTTGCACTGCTCTTATTCCCGTCATGGGAAACAATGACGAAAAATAAAGTTATAAAAATTGGTTTGATTGCTGAGTCCAATTATTTACTAACACAGCAGCTGATTAATTTTCTTGATGAACTGGTATTTGTTGAACTAGATGCATTGAACGATAATTGTACGGATTTTGATTTAATTATCGCCACATCTTCTTATCTTTTGCCGCCAAACTGTTCACTGCCAGCTTTTGTTTTTAGATACTCTCTTGATAATCAAAAGCAATTTACTGAGCTGTATCAAACATTAAAAGAAGTCCAGCAAACAAAAAATGAATGAACAAAGTAATCTTTTTTGTTGAAGAAGCTATAGTCCTTAATCGGTGACATCTATTGGCGCAACAGTTTATTTCACACATGTCTTGCAACATTTTATTTCTATGCTCGTTGACTACATAAGAAAAGAGAGCCACAATTGCTGGCTCTCTCTTTTTATGCCTATTTATCTTCTTGGCTCATCGTCTTCTACATCTTTTCGGAAAAGACGGCGCCCTTCTTCCGGTTCTTCATCTACCACTTCTTCATCATGGAAAATCACCCGCAGAATCAATATTCTTGCACCTTCCATTTCTTCAGAAATAAGCGTGATATTTCCAATGTCAAAAGAAAGCTTCTCGCCTTCATCAGGAATTGTTCCAAGAGCAGTAATCAGATAACCAGCCATCGTGTCTACATCACTCATGTGAAGATCTGTATCAAAGGCTTCATTAAACTCATCAATCAGCATCCGTCCCTGAACCAGATATTCGTGGTCGTTGACTTTAGAATAGAGATTTTCAATCTCATCGGATTCATCATCGATTTCTCCAACAATTTCTTCCAGCAAATCTTCCAATGTTGCTAGACCCACAACGCCACCATACTCATCCAATAAGATAGCCATTTGATTTTGTGTTCGCTTCAATTCATACAGTAGATCATCAATAAAAATAGTTTCCGGGACAAATAATGGCTCCTGCACAATATCTAATAAATCAAGATGATCAAACCCCTGGCTGTGAGCAGCCTTTAAAAGATTCTTTGTGTGAAGGACACCAACAATTTTATCTTTATCATCATTATAAACAGGTATTCTGGAGTAATTCTCTGAAAGAATAAGGTTGATGTTGTCAGTTACGCTGTCTTCAATGTTAATCATAAACGCATCTGTTCGGGGAACCATTACTTCACGGGCTACTTTTGTATCCAATGAGAAAACTCCCTGCAGCATTTCCAACTCATCATTTTCCAAGACGCCCTCTGTTTCAAGCATATAGCGCATCTCGTCCCTTGTCATTTTAGAATCTCCATCATCAAATTTCATTGGTGTCAGTCGTGAAATTAAATCTGTAGAAGCAGAAAGCAGCCAAACAAATGGCCGGGCAATCATTCCCAGAAAACGAACGGGTCCAGAAGTAAACTTCGCTACTTCTTCCGACTTATTCATGGCAATTCGTTTCGGATACAATTCACCAAATACAATCGATACATAGGTCAGTAAAGCTAAAACAATGATGCTCGCCAGATTTTTAGCAAAGGCACCACCACCTAGAATTGGTGCTAGTTTGGTTGCTAAGTTATCTGCTAGAGAGGCCCCTGATAAAATGTTTACCAGTGTAATCCCTACCTGAATTGTTGAAAGAAAATTATTGGGATCTTCCAAAATTTTCAACAGCTTCTTAGCCTTTGTATCTCCTTCTTCTGATTTTTGTTCCAAGCGGTTCTTATTTACAGAAACCGCTGCAATTTCAGCCGCCGCTAGAAATGCATTGATTAATGTTAGTACGACAAGCAATAAAATTTGTGCGATAAGCGACTGACTCTCGGGGTCAGCATTGTTCATAATTGTGTTCTCTCCTTCTTCTTCATGGTCCGATGTCCCTTATCTCTACACTGCTAAAGCAGCTAGAATAACGGCTCTCCTTCTTCTTCGTGGTCCGATGTCCTCTATCTCTATACTGCTAAAGCAGCTAGAATAGCGGCTCTCCTTCTTCCTGGTCCGCTGCTTGTTAATCCTAGGTTGTGAAATCAACCGGAATACCAAACTTCTTCCAATCATAAGGGCTTACTTTCTTATCACTATTTCCGAGGTCGTTTATGTCCAACTCACTGAAAATACCAACCCTGGAAAAGATGATAAAAAACGTGACTACTTTTCCCAGTAGTCACGATAAAAGCGTATCATAAGTGGACAATTATTTCAATCATTGTCCACTGTTTTTCGTCTCATTTGAATTCTCCAAAACTAAGGCTGTCCGCTCTTCTGTTTTGCTCTTTCGAACCATTTCTATGACATACAGAACAATTGTCCGGCAAATCGCATAAAAAGGTACCCCTAGAAAAATTCCTAATAAACCTGCGATATTTCCAGCAACAAGTAAAATCAAAATAATTGTTAGTGGATGAATCTTCAATGTTTTCCCGATTACATTAGGATAAATAATGTTTCCATCCAGCTGCTGTACAATTAAAACCACCACACAGCATAGCAACGCCTTGAATGGTTCATCAAAAACGGTTACTAAAACTGCTGGTGCCAAGCCAAGATAGGGTCCCAAATATGGAATAAGGTTGGTCAATCCAGCGATAACACCGAAAAGGAAGGCATAGCGTACACCAATTAATGAATAGCCGATAATTGTAAATGTGCCGACGAATAAACACTCAATTGCCTGTCCGCTAATGTAATTCGATAAGGTTTTATCCAGCTTATCCAGCAGTGTAACAATATCCGCTTTACGTTTTTCCGGCATAAAGCGTTGAATTCCCGGAACCAGCCGGTCTCCATCCTTTAACATATAGAACAGAATAAACGGTGCTGTAACAATCACAATTGTTGTTGAAGCAACCGTAGACACTAATGAGCCCAAACTGCTTGACAGCCCGCTCAGAAACTGCTGAATGATATTGCCATATGAAATATCCAGCTGATCAACATAGCTTGTTAAATCTAAATCTTTAAAAATTGGTAGCTCAGCCATTTGGTATACCCATGTTTCGATATTTTTGAACACGGTAGGCATACTGGCTGCCAAACTAGCCAGCTGATTTGCTAAGCTTGGTATCACACTAACTAAAATTAGAATTAATGAAGCTATCAATAATATGAAAACCAGCATAATAGCATAAATTCTTTTGAGTTTCAGTTTGGTCAGCAGTTTAACTAACGGGTTCAAAATATAATAAAGAAAACCTGCAACTAAAACTGGTGCAAACAGCGTTGAGAAAAACGTCCCGATTGGCTCAAACAGAAAATTTATCTTTGTGGAAACAAAAATCAACGTTGCTAAAACCAATAGCTCAACAGACCAGAACATCAATTTTGACTCCTTTAATTTATCAAACAATACATTCCCTCCCTACAATAAAGCTTGTTTTTAGATTTTAGCATATCTTTTATTCCTAAGGATAGCAATATCATTTTGACTATGTTATAAAATACTGAATAATTACTCCAATTATTCCTATGTATGGCTATTGTCTTACTTGTTTATTATCTACACTTGATGCAGAAATATCTATTTTCACTTTTCAAAATAAAAGAGCACTACAAGACCACTGCTTCACTAGCCTTGTAATGCTCTACTAATTTAATTAGATATTAGATATCTGCTCTGTAGTAGTAATTAATAACAATGTCGTTTCCATCTTTTACAACTACAAAATCTTCTTTATCAGCGCCTTTGTACTCATATTCTGTAAATGACAAATCAATTTGCAAGTCATCCACTTTCAGTAAGCTACCAACTTCGATCATATGAATTTTTTCTTCATACAATGGATACTCATTACCTTCGTAGTTATTTACATAGTGACGAGTAATAACTGGAACCATAAAGTAGCTGTCTACGCCAGAGAAAAGAACTTCATGCATGCCATTTTTCTTCAGCTGTGTTACTTCATCTTTTCTGACAGATTTATCAACACGTACCCCTCTGATTGTTCCATCTTTAAATGGATTTTCAACATTACCCAGTAATCCATTATTACCATAAAATACGCTTTCCGGATTAGATGACCAAGAGTAATTTGCCATGTTGCTCATATTACGGGCAACTGTCTTATAGTTTTTAACTAGGTTTAGCGGGTCGTCATCTGTAACTACAAAACCAGGGTTTTTGTATTCTTCACGTACTACAGCACCTGAATATGCTCTTAGCATTTCCTTATCGGCATGTAATGCAGACAATGAACTGTTAATATCATATGAAACTCCTGTAATAGAACTTCCAGCACCATCCGCCTGAATATGCGCAATGATTGAACGGGCACCAGAAACTTTTCCTTCACCGTATACTGTAGCGCCTTTGCAAGAATAAATATCACGGTATGCCCAGATACCAGTACCATTAGAACTAATCCCTCTCAAAACAGAACTGTAGTAAGGTTTGATATCATTTTCACAATAAATACCGTACTCAGCTCCCTCTGCTTCCACAGAACCGCCTTCCATTTGAATCTCGTTATGAACACGTAGTCCAATTTTAGACCCTTCTGTTGTTACTTTACCAACACCGTATTTTGTTGTTTTAAAAGCTTTAAAATGATTTCCCACATTAATTCCGACATCGCCATTTGTTTCAACGTTTATTTCACCTTTACCAACAAACTCTAATGACTTTTTAGCATTAATGGAATTGATTGTCACTGGTACAGAATTGTTAAGCGTAACTTTGATTGACTTTGAACTATAAATTGCTGAATCCTCATTTAAAATGAACTCACCTAATTTGTTCGTCAAAACATTCGTTCCATCGCTCTTTGTTGTAATCTTTGTATCGTAGCCCTTCAAGTCTGTACTAGACGTCAAAACTGATGCAGCCTCTCCTTCAACAGCGCCCAATAAACTAAATCCTAAAACTGCTGCAGAAAACATCACTGTCTTTGTCCAAGTTTTCATTTTTCCTAAGCCCTCTTTTCTTTCTTTATTTGTTTTTTATTTGATTGGTCACTACTAATGATACCACCTTTATTTTTTTCTTTTTATCAACTTTTTCATGTAGAATCTTAAAAAAATGATAGAAGGTGTAAACTCTATAAAAAACAGATATCAAACAGATAATATCTACACTTTCAATCTTTATTTTATGGACAAAAGAGCATTTAAAATTATTATTTTCACTTGTTCTATATCGTTAAAATCTTAATATATATACTTTCCAAAATTCATATCTATAGAATGATATACGCATAAAATTACATTCGTTATATTTTTTTAATTATATTTCTACCTAATTTATTTTTATTTATACCATCAAATTAATTATTTACTTCTGTTCTTTATTCTGAAAATAGAAAATTCAGACAAATTACAATTATTCTAAATAAAAATTTTATATTTTTACTAATTTCTGAAATTATCTGCTCTGTTTAACAGTGAAAATGACAATTCGAAAACTATTTAAAACAACACTAATTGTTTGCTTTTAGTTGTTACTTAAATTTATAGTATAATTAATCAATCACATAGAAATTGCATTAGGAGGAATTATATGAAAATTGTTCATACAAAAGACACAATGAGTGATATTTATTTGGATGCTCTTCGTATTCGTCATCAAGTATTTATGATTGAACAGGGCGTTCCAAAAGATATCGAAATCGATAAAAATGAAGCCGCCTGTATTCATTTTGTGCTCTATGAGAATAAGGATCCCGTAGCAACCTGTAGACTGCTGCCATTAACTGATGGTGTGTTCAAACTGCAGAGAATGGCTGTTTTAAGTCAATATAGAGGGAAAAATTATGGCAAACTACTAATTGATGCTGTAGAGGATTTAGCTAAAAAGCAGGGCTATAATACGATTACGCTGGGGGCACAGCTCACCGCTGTAGAATTTTATCAAAAACTTGGCTATATCAAACATGGCGAACAATTCATGGACGCAAATATTCCCCATTTCCAGATGGAAAAACATTTTTAGACGTTATTTTTAGTCTTTTAGTCAACAGAATACCAAAGCCTTATCGTGTTCTGTTGACCCCTTTTCTAGATTCTGTTACACTATATGTAAGCGAATTCTTTTTACACGAAAAAATGCACACGTTAACATTTATTGAATTAGGAGGAATTATCATGTCCAAAATTGCTGCTGTTACTACTGAATATTATCGTATCCCTTTACCTGAACTGATGGAAGATGCGAAACATGGTCTGCATACTCATTTTGAGGTACCTATCGTCAAAATCCAGGCAAATGATGGTCGTGAAGGTGTTGGCTACACATATACAGGCGGATTTGGCGGCCGGGCAATCTGCTCGCTGATTGAAAACGAACTAAAACCGATTCTTCTCGGAAAAGATGCTAGCTGTGTGGAGGCTCTTTGGGATGAGATGAACTGGGGAATTCACTATGTCGCCCGGGGAGGATTGGCAAGCTTCGCCATTGCAGCCTGTGATATTGCCTTATGGGACTTACGTACAAAAAAAGCAGACGAACCTCTTTACAAGCTGCTGGGCGGTATCAGCAACAAAGTGAAGTGCTATGGAGGAGCGATTGATTTAAATTTTCCTTTGACAAAGCTGCTAAGTAATAATCAAAAGTATTTGGATATGGGACTAAAAGCTGTCAAAATCAAATTGGGACAGCCAACACTGACAGAAGATATTGAACGAATCGCTGCGGTCCGCAACTTGATTGGTGCCGAAACAACATTTATGGTAGATGCCAATATGAGCTGGTCAGTCGAAAAAGCCATTAAAGCAGCTAAGGCAATGGCGCCCTATGATATTTTCTTCTTGGAAGAACCGACAATCCCTGAAGACTATGAAGGGTACGCGCGAATTGCAGAAGAAGGGCATATTGCTGTAGCCGGAGGAGAAAATCTAAGGACCCTGACTGAATTTCGACACATGCTACAGTATGGTCATGTAGACTTTCCACAACCGGATGCTTCGAATGTTGGTGGTATTACCGGCTGGCTAAAGGTGGCTTATTTAGCTCAGGCTCACAATCTTAGTGTGTCCACTCATGGTATGCAGGAGCTTCATGTAAGTCTTTTAGCAGCTATGCCTAATGCAGGCTATCTCGAAATGCACAGCTTCCCAATCGATCAGTATACTATGCGCCCTCTGGTCATTGATAAGGCAGACGGACTTGCTGTTGCATCAGAAGAGGCAGGTATTGGTGTGACCTTTGACTGGGAGAAGCTGGCTCCTCATAAAATGAACTTCTAATTACAGACTGCTGAACAAGCTAGAAAACTGGTATTACTGCCGCTTTCTAGCTTGTTTAACTATTCAATTAGTTTGTTTATATTCACAGATGCTACTTCGTTATTCCCCAATGTCTACCTATCTTTTCTAAAATTATTTCTCTAAAATACGGTTTAGTGTGATTTGAGCATATTCATTTGGTTTTAGTACTCTAATTTTTCCTGAATATTTTTCTTGCAGCTGGTTTAATAATCTTTCTACTGCAGGAGTAACAACAATAAAGTCTATTTGCGCCTTTGCTAAAACGGCATCCAGCTCATTGAATCTTACCGGACGCCAGGAAATTTCAGGGTAATCATGTGCCAGATTGGCAAGAAAGTCCCTGGTTCCATAGTCTTTCGCTTCATTTCCCCAGGTAGTGTCATTAGACGGTGTATAATTTTGAACGAATAGAAGTCCTTTTTTCATGATATTCTCCTTCCTATCTTTTTCAACTATTTTTTGACTCGTAATCAGCTGATCCAAAGTAACCTTCAGCTCCTGACTTAGCTGGATAAGATAATCGATAGTTGGGGTACTTTTGTTTAACTCCCATTTGGAAATCGTTTGTCTTGAGACATGCATTTTCTCCGCTAAATCATTTTGAGTCATTTTTTTCAATTTTCGATATACTTGGATATTGGCGCCAATATCTGTCATAATAGCTTCCTCCCATAAATCAACCATAACTTTTTTTTATTTTTTATCAATTGTAAAATCTAAATTTCTTGTCACTTTTTCGTTGCCCGCTTGCCTTTTCAAAAGCAACTTATCGTTGCATTGCAGTAGAATTAAAGCTTTTCAAGAAATAACAGCTACTTTTTAAATCCTGTGAAAATCAGCAATCGAGCCCTGACAGTTCTGACTGGTACCATTAGTATAGCACGTAGCCGTTCGACAGCTTTGAAGCTAAAACAAAATATGTTTACTTTCGTTGCTCTAAATAGTATGAACCAACAGATAGTTTCTTTGAACAGCTTGATATAGTAGAATAAATTTATCGAAAGGAGGGGGCGTCAGTGAGTTATCATTTTCATCATGTTCAAGTCACTGTTGCTAATATTGCAGAATCAGAAATATTTTATGATCAGTTATTTTCTTTTCTTGGCTATGATCTTAAGAAAAAGTACAAAGGGTATTTGGAACATGCGAATATGCATGTTGTGGAGTATCTTGGTGATGGCTTTGATTTTGGTATCTGCTCCCCAGCCGCCGCTTTTCAAAACGAAGAAATACATCCACGAAAACCAGGTGCTATACAGCACATCGCTTTCAAAGCAGATTCTAGAGCAGAGGTTGACGAAATATTCAATAAAATTAGTCATTTAGACGTTAAAATACTTCATGGCAAACCTAAAGAATATACAGAAAGAATTGCACCAAACTATTATGCACTATTTTTTGAAGCCCCAGATGGTATTCGCTTTGAAATATTTCATTATCCAAATGAATAAGTTAATTTATCAAGTCCCCGCTCTATAAGAGGCTTAAAAAGCTGCTGGCCATCTTCTTACAGATAGCCAGCAGCTTTTTATCTTCACTTCACCATATATTTTGTCAAACTATAGCTCACTCTTCATTTCCTGATTTGGCTTAATTCATAGCCTCGTCATACTTCACTTTAGAATCTTCAATGGCCTTTGCCCATTCATCAAGAAATGCCTTAACTGTTGTATCCCCGCTCATTACTGCCTGAATTCCAGGATCCACTTTATTATCCAGAATTGAACGATAATCAGGTAAGTAGAATGGTGGTTGATACAGTTCTGTTTCCGGGTTGTCATATACTTCGAAGGCGGCTTTAATGTGCTGCGCATCCTTAATCCAATCTTCGTTTAAAACATCGGAGTTCGTTGGAATTTGTCCGATATTTTGATTCCAGTAGCTTTGACTGGATGCAGAATTCAAATATTCAACCAGCTTCCATGCTTCTTCTGGATGATCAGAATTAGCAAATGCTGAGATACCAATCGTATTACCGCCTTCTGCAACATAGTTTCCGTTTTCTGATTTAGGCAGCGGTACTGCTTCAAATTGATCTGCCTCCAACGATTTACTGTGTTCCCCAAAAGAACCAATGTTATGGTGCAGGATTGCCGCTTTTCCTGTATCAAATACAGCAACCATTTCTTTATAGCCGTTCGTGATATCACTCTTCGGTGTATTATTTTGATACAATGCAAAGTATTTTTCTAAAAATTCAACGTGCTTTGGATCATTTACAGTTGCTTTGCCATCCTTATCCACATACTCTGTCAGACCTGAGTACGCATACATTAAACGCTGCAGCTGTAGTGAGCCGCCCGCCCCACCACGAATTGTATAACCATACATGTCATCAGTTGTCAGTTTATCCACATCTGTAAAGAAATCATCCCATGTCTCAGGTGCGTTCAAGTTTTTTTCTGCAAATACATCTTCTCTAATCCATAGAATGTCTAAATTTTGTGTATACGGAATACCATATAGCTTCCCATCTTGTACAATTTCTTTATTGAACTCAATAGCTCCTTCGTTGATTAAATCATTTAAATCAGAATCTTTTAAATAATCATCCAGCGGCAGCAGTGCTCCGCGAATTGAAAACTCTGGCAGCCAGCTTGACTGAAGGGAGGCTACATCCGGTGTATCATTGGCTGCAATCGCTGCATCGAGTTTTGATTTCGCTTCATCTTTTGGCAATCCTACATATTCAACTTTAATAGTAGGATTTTCCTTTTCAAAATCATCGATTAGTTTTTCCCATATCGGTGTTCTATCTGGTCCTGAGTTTTCATCCCAGAAGATTAATTTAACTTCTTTTCCTTCGGATGATCCACTTTTCGCTGCTCCTGAAGAGCTTTTTCCTGAACCGCATCCAGCAACCAATAGTCCAGTAAGTGCCAGCGCACTTGCCACTTTAAGAAACTTCTTTGACATTTTCTATTCCTCCTAATTTATCCTTTAACAGCTCCGCCCATACCGTTCACTAAATGTTTTTGTGCAAACATAAAGAGAATAATTGATGGAATCAAAGCAATAATACTGCCTGCCGCCAATGCTCCGTAATTAACGTTAAACTCACCCATCATGAAACTCAATCCAACCGGCAAAGTAAACTTCGCCTGATTATTTGTCAACATCAGCGCTAACAAAAACTCATTCCATGCATATACAAAGATATTAATTCCTGTAGCTACTACTCCCGGCAGCAGCAATGGAACGATTACCTGGCGAATCGCCTGCATTCTTGTTGCCCCATCAATCGCAGCCGCTTCCTCCAGCTCCGAAGGAATTCCCGAGATGAATCCGCTCATCAAAATAGCTGAAAACGGAATCTGCACTGCTGAATATACCAGCATTAAAGAAATCGGATTACTAATCATCCCAATATTACTAAACATAACGAACAATGGGATAATCAGCATAGAGCGTGGAATAAATTGTGTCATTAAAAGAATCAACATGAAAATTCTTTTTCCTTTAAAATTATATCGAGCTAATGCATAGCCTGCTAATACAGACAAGACCAGCGTTAGCAGAACTGTTCCTACACCAACCAGCACACTATTTGAAAAGTACTTTTCAAAACCAACATCATTCCAAGCATTAATAAAATTCTGGAAAGTCGGACTGGAAGGCAGATACTGCAGTGGTGTTTTGATGATATCGCCCTCTGGCTTCAATGCAGTATTCAATGTCCAATAGATTGGAAATAATGTCCATACCAACATCAAGGCCAATGGAATATAAAAAGTTAATGTTTTGTCTAGTTTCCCCTGTCTATTATACAAGACTATTCCTCCTCGAATTTAGAAATTTTCAGATAAACTAAGGCAATGATGGTTAAAATCAGAAATGCAACAACAGTTAATGCAGAACCGTAACCGAAATCACTTCCATGTACCGCTGTTTTTGCGATATACATGGCATAGGTCATTGTCGAATTGGCTGGTCCGCCGTTAGTCAAGTTGTACATCAAATCCACATTGTTGAATTCCCAAACTGTTCTCAACAGCGTCGTTAGTACGATAGTTCTTTTCAGCTGGGGTAAAGTGATGTTTAAAAATGATGTCCAGCGGTTTGATCCATCCATTGCGGCTGCTTCATAAAGCTCATCTGGAATACTTTGCAGGGAAGCCAGAATAGTAACAGCGAAGAACGGAACCCCCCGCCACAGCTCTGCAACAACTACTGAAATAAACGCACTATTGGTACTAGCCAGAAAAGCATGAGGTTCACTAATGATTCCCAAATTCATCAGTATATCGTTGAAAACCCCCATATGCTCGTTGTACATCAAACTCCACATTACAGAGGTAAGTACTCCGGAAATTGCCCAAGGCACAAAGACAAACCCTCTTGTCAGTCCTCTAAACTTAAATTTTTTGTTTAAAAGCAAGGCAACACCCATTCCCAGACCTAACTGCAAGGCTACCTGAGATACAACCCATTTCAAGCTATTAATCAAACTGGGAATAAAATATTTGTCTTCTGTAAAAATCTTCACAAAATTATCGAAACCGGCAAATGAATCGTAAAAAGGTGCCGAAATATCATAATTTTGGAAGCTGTAATAAAAGATTCTCGCCATTGGGAAAAACAGCAACGCAGTAATCATAACTAATGATGGCAGTAATAATAGATACGGCGCTTTCTGAAATTTTTTTCTATTTTTCTTTACTTTTGGCAGTGTAGCTTCTGTTTCCATTTTTCTCCTCCTAACATTTTCTATAGTTCTAAAATACTAGAAAACGCTTCCACCTAACATTCATTATTTTAAGACAAACTTATAATATTTTAAGATTTCAGTTGTTTCGATAAAATCAGCCCACTTAAATAAAAAAAGAAGGGTCAAAGAATCCCACTCTCTGATTTGTTAGCCGCTGAATAATTGATAAAGTCGTCTGGGACATAAACAAATTCCCAGATTTTTGTCAAAATCTCATTATCCTTACTGGATTACAACAAATGTCCACATAACCACTTGCCGGTAACTAACTGCGGCAAGTAATCCCAAGTCTAGCTATTTTATTGCTTTCCTTAAATAGAAGAACTTGGAACAAAAAACAGGAAATTACTGTTTTTGTTCCAAGTTCTATAATTTCATTTGTTTTTTCTTGCCGATACAATCCTTTACTTGCCTTCAATTTCTTTCTTGTAGCTTACTCTAAATTGTTTTGGGGACAAGCCATTCTCTTTTTTAAAGCAGCTTGAAAAATAATTAGGATTGGTAAAACCCGTTTCCAGCGAAATCTCAGTAATTGAATGATTAGTCGTTTTTAACAGTCGATAGGCTTCTGTCATCCGACGTTCGAACAAGTAATCCGTGTAATTCTTCCCTGTTTCACTTTTAAAAAGATTGCTTAAGTAGGGCGGAGATACATGGGTATTTTCTGCCACCAGCTGTAAAGAAATATTTTCATCTGCATAATGCAGATCAATAAAACGTTTTGCTTGCTCAATAATTGAATCCGACTGAGTATTTTGCTCTTGAACTTCCGCCCAAGCTTTAGCCAAATCCTTCACCGGCTGAAGTAACTCTTTCAATACGGTACCAGAGGTTATTTTTTGATAAATTAGGAATTCATCTCTTTGAAGCATGCTTCCTGCCGTCTGAAGCAAGAAGAAAACCTGCTTGATTAGGAATGGTCTAACCTGAGCTAACGGCAGTGTCAGCAATGCACCATTCTCCTCTAGAGAATTCAGTTTTTGATAAACCTCCATAGGTTTTTCTGCCTTTATTGCCTGACTAAGCTGGATTTCCAGCTCTTGTAAAATCGGTGAGAAATCAAATCGGGCCTGTTGTGGATTATACGTATATACACCCGGCTGGGCCAATTTATTTTTTTCAAAACAAATACGAGCCTCAATAATTTTTTCAGTCACATCTTCAGAGCCTTTACCAATAGTGCTTAACCCAATCCAGCCTTCGTTCCTCTTAATAAACTTCTGCAGCTCAGAAGCATTCAGCCAGTCTTGAAATTCAATTCCCAGCTTCTCCAAATAAACCAGAGAAAAATAAGTATTGTCTTCTAAACGAATGGTTTCATGACGGAACTGGCTGGGGATACTCAGCACTCCTTTATTTAGAAAATAGCATAGACATTGATATGGTCCCGCTACCTGAAAAAGCTGATCGATTTGTCTAGAAAAATCAGCTTTCTGAGAATGAATAACTTTTTTAATCAGCTCCCGGCGCTGGTATTCTCCTGATGTCTGTTCCGTCAGTATTTCTTCTGCCACGGCCTGAAAAGCTCGATCAACTTGAGGCAGCAGAACCGAAGCATCGACTGGCTTCAAAATATAGTCAAAGGCTTTCATACTTATGGCGGCCTGAGCGTAACTAAACTCACTATAGCCTGTTAAAAAAATGATGCGGCTGGGACTACAATTATTTTTAACGATTTCCTTTCCCATCGTTATCCCATCCATAAAAGGCATATTGATGTCTGTAAGTACAACCTGAGGCAGATATTTCAAATATTTTTCCAGTCCCTCTTGTCCGTTGTCCGCTTCAATAATTTCAGTGATACCGATTTGTTCCCACGGAAGTGAAGTTAATGCTTTACGAATAATCCACTCATCTTCAACAATCAACAGTTTTCTCATTCTTCTGCCTCCTTCGGTATGACAAGTTTAATCAGGGCGCCATCCACGCTTTTTTCAACCCAAAGTCCATATGCTGAACCAAAGCATTTTTTGATTCTCAAATTGACGCTGCGCAGCCCAATTCCGATGACTTTACGGCTGCTTAAAGCGGATAAATTGATTTCTTCGTTAATCAGCTCCAAGCGCTCATCAGAAAACCCTTTACCATTGTCTTTAATAATTACCAGTACAGCTCCGTTGCTCTCTTTTATTTCGATTGATAGAAAACCTTTTGAGCTCTGCTCTTTAAGCCCGTGATAAATCGAATTTTCAACAATCGGCTGTAGAGAAATTTTAGGAATAAAGGACTTCAAAAGCTCTGGATTCTCTATTTTTACCGCATAGTCAAAGCGATCATGGTACCGATAACTCATGATTGTTAAATAATTTTGAACATGCTCCAATTCCTCCTCTAGGGAAATCAACAGGTTGCCTTTACTGATACCGGTACGGTAAAACTCTGCAAGGGAGCGGGTCATTAAAGATGCATCCCGATTCATTTCCATATCACTGAGGCTTTGTATTGAGTATAGTGTATTGTACAAAAAATGAGGGTTAATCTGTGACTGCAGTAGTTCAATTTCTAAACGGCTCCGTTCCTCATGATTTTGCTCGTTTTCATTCAGCAGCCGCTCATTTTTCTCAATCATCAAATTAAAGCTTCGATATAAAACCGACAATTCATTAAAATGCTTTTGATTAACCGGCAAAGGACCTTTGTGATCAGTAATACTGGTCGCTTCAATTTCTTTAGCTAAATTACGAATAGGCTTAGAAATATAACGACCTACAACAATAACCATTAAAGTTCCAGCTAAAAGTAGAAATAGAAACAACGCTGCGGCCAGGGTCAGATAAGCGGACTGACTTTTCTGGAGATCCTGTTCTGGAAAAACGGCGGCTAAATACCATTGATTCAAACCGAACTGCTTACTCTGGATATGGTAATTTTCCCCAGCCACCCGCTTTATCTGCCGAGTTCCATCCAGCTCCTGAAACACATCTGCTGGAAATTGCTGATCAGAATCCGTAACTGCTGTGTCGGCACTGACCAAAAACAAGCGGCCTTTTTCAGTAACAAAGCTTTCCTGCAAAAGATTATCAATGTAGTCATGCTTCAAATTAAATACAATCACGCCACTCGCTTCGGAAGAATCATCCCCAATAATCTTACAAATTGAGATTGTTTTTTCTTTCGCTGTAGAGAAAGGGCTTTCTTTTGAGTCCAGCCAAAAATACTTTGTTTCTCCATCCGCTAAGTCAAAGAAATTCTGATAGTCAATTTCATTTAGTCCTTGTGAAATCTCTCCCCCATTAAAGAAGAATTCACCATTATTTACATTGATGTAGATGGAATCCAAAACATCCTGAAAGCGATAATAAAGTTCCTTAATATTGGTGTTCATACTAACAGCCTGACGTAAAGCATCATCATCATTATTTATTACTTCAATAAGGTTTGGATTATTGTTGAGATTTACAACCTGTTCGAAAAGCTGATTAAAGGTTCGGTTAAGGACGCTGAATTTATCCTGCAAAGTATTTTCTACACTTGTATAAGCAGTATCCGTTACCTCTCTGGTTGTTGTAATACTGGAAAAAACAAGTGAAAAAAGAATGACCACCGCTACAAATAATATATAGAACGTATTCAAAACTGTGTTCAATGACCGTGATTTTTTCTGTTTTTCTGTCATACCGTCAACCCTCTTTCCAGTATCTCATCATCCTTATTTTATCACAGGTTGCTTCTCCAAAAACAACTCATTTCCATTAAACCGCTTGAAAAATCGTTTCTCCCAGCTTCTTAGAACGGCAGTGACACAGCTCGATTTCCTTACTCTCTAGAATTTGAAAAGCTGAACCTTCATGATTTTCAATCGTTACCCGTTCAAATAGCACATTTTCGGCAAATTGAATCAAAAATCCTTGATTCTTCATTTTCTTCATTCCCATCATCATAGCCGGTTCTCCCTCAACGGCTTCTTCTGCCATTGAAATCCGTACATTATCAAAGGTAATTCCCTCCGCATACTGTTCAGCCAATCCATAAATAAAGCCAGCGGCTGCCTGAACATTTTCCGCAGTGATATTCATAAAATGGATACGCCTAAAACACGGCGTTGCCTTAGTAACCGGCTGAGGTTCCTTAGTCCATACCAGCTTCTGCTCTCCTTTAGGTCCCCAATAATAATAAAGGTTAATGATAAACGGGCAGACAACATCCTTCATCACAATATTGCTAATCCGTATATCTTCTACTATTCCGCCTCTGCCCCGCCGTGATTTCAAGCGGATGCCTCGATCTGTTCCTTGAAAAACACAGTTGCTAATTGTGACATTGCGGATATCTCCACTCATTTCACTTCCTAAAACCACTCCGCCATGTCCATGAACCATCGTACAATTAATGATGGTTATATTTTCACAGGATATTCGTTCAGCTGTTTCCTCCGTTCCTGCCTTAATAGCAATACAATCATCCCCCACATCGATATGACAGTTGCTGATATGAACATTTTTACAGGAATCAGGATCTATTCCATCGGTATTAGGAGAATCAGCGGGATTTAAAATTGAGAGATTATCTATGGTAACATCCTCACAAAGAATTGGATTAACTGTCCAGCTTGGTGAATTGACAAGCTGAATATCTCGAATCGTAATCCGCCGACATTGATGAAAGCTGATTAGTTTAGGTCTGGGATACGCTAAATCTTTCCTGTTATTTCTAAATAAATCCCACCATAAGCTGCCGCTGCCGTCAAGAATGCCGAAGCCGGTTACTGAAATATTCTCAGCATTTTCAGCATAGATACAAGAAGCATACACTTTTTGCTGCACACCTTCCCAGCGGGAAACAACTACTGGGTAATCTTTCTGATCATCAGAAAATTTCAACACAGCGCCCGGCGCTAAATGAAGAGATAAATTGTCTTTTAAAAATAGAGCCCCTGTCACAAAAACACCAGCCGGCACCACAACTTCGCCGCCGCCATTTTTATAAGCAGCGTCAATCGCTTTCTGAATAGCTATTGTGTTGCTTTCTGTTCCTTCTGCCGCACCAAAATCAGTAATATAGTATCTTTTCTCGCTCATTCCATTTCCTCCTGACCTTTTCTTTTTGCAATTAAATAATCAATCTTTTAGCTGTAATTTTATCTATTTCTCAGCTCACATTTAGTACCGTCCATCAATAGCCTATCATAATTCATTAAAAAAACCAATAAAAATTTTCACGTGTGCATTGTTTTTAAATCAACATTCCTCATTGACATTCTATCTATTTCATACTATGATGTTAACGTTCACAATTATTGAAATGAGGTGGCCTATGGTAACCATAAAAGATATCGCAAAAACAGCTGGTGTTTCTCATACCACTGTTTCCAGAGCACTGAATAACAACCCGTTGATTAAGCTGGAAACACGAAAAAAAATCAAAAAAATTGCAGAAGAAATGAACTATGTTCCTAATTTCAATGCCAAGAGTTTAGTAAATCAAAAAAATTATATGGTTGGTCTATTTTTCTCAAGTATTGATCAGGGAACAAGTTCCAGCTTTTTGGTAGATGTCATTACGGGAATCCATGCTGTTTTGGATGAAAGCTACAGCTTATCCGTGGAAGGAATCGACGAAATTAGAGCGTTGGAACAAATTAACTTTCAGCGCTATGATGGAATTATCATCATGAGTCAAAGTGATCATGACGAAGCCTTTATTGACTTTGTGAAACAGCAAAATATTCCTTTTGTTGTTTTGAATCGCCCTTTAGAGGATTCTGATATCATCAATGTATTAGCCAATGATGCTGAAGGCGTCACAGAGGCCATTGATTATGCTATTCAGCTAGGTCACGAGAGAATCGCCTACATCGGCGGGAAAGATGATTTCCGTTCTTCCAATGAGAGAAAACAAGGGCTGATTATTAGTATGAAAAAAAATCAGCTGCCGATTAATGAAGATTATTTTTTCAAAGGTGATTACAGTATCGAAAGCGGCTTTGAGGAGATGCAGAACATTCTACAGCTCTCACCCTTACCCTCACTGGTTTTTTGCGCCAACGATGATATGGCTATCGGTGCCATGCGCGCTGCGGCCGAACAAGGGTATCAGGTGCCAAAAGATATTTCTCTTATCGGATTTGATGACAGCAAGCTGGTAGCTTATCTCAATCCCCCTTTGACAACTGTTCATAAACCCGTGAAGAAAATTAGCCGAACTGGAACCGAACTGCTCCTGCGCATGATTGATGGTGAAGATATTTCACCTAAACAGTACCGGGTGAAAACCCATCTTCAGGTTAGACAATCTGTTGCGCCAGTCGAGAACTAATTAAAAATCCTGCTCAAGCAGTGAATTAGAAAAAGCGGAGCTGTTAAAACGTTTTTAAGAATAGTTATTCTTTTTCAAATAATCATAAAAGTTTTGGATTTCCTTGTCATCCATAGCTTTTTAAATAAAATTGTTAACGTGTGCATTTAATACGAAAGGATGTTTTCCAATATGAACAGACTAACAAATGAAAAAATCAAAAGAGAAACACTCCCCGTGAAAGTACTTCAATTTGGTGAAGGGAATTTTATGAGGGCCTTCGTAGACTGGCAGATTCAGCAGATGAATAAACAAAACCTCTTCAACGGTTCAGTGGCAGTGGTTCAACCCATTAATCAAGGCTTAGGTGAAATGCTGGAAGAACAGGATAACCTCTATACAGTCATTTTAGAAGGCTTGTTAAATCAGGAGTTAATCAACTCTTCTGAGGTCATCACGGTGATTGATTCAGTCATCAATCCTTATAAAGACTGGGACGCATATCTATCTTTAGCAGAGAATGACTCTCTTGAGTTTATTGTTTCCAACACAACAGAAGCCGGTATTCAATATCTTCCTAATGACAGCCTTGCGGATAGTCCTCAGCAGAGCTATCCTGGAAAACTAACTGCTTTTCTCTATCGACGTTTTCAGCTTGAAAAAAAGGGGCTGATTATTATTCCTTGTGAGTTAATTGATCGTAACGGTGAGAAGCTAAAAGAAATCGTGCTTCGTTATGCAGATGACTGGCAATTAGGACCTGCTTTTAAGCAATGGCTTGAACAGGACAATATTTTCTGCTGTAGTCTAGTTGACCGGATTGTACCAGGTTATCCAAGGGATACAGCTGCGGAGCTTAATCAGCAGCATGGCTACGAAGACCGTTTAATGGTCAAAGCAGAGCCATTTATGCTATGGGTGATTGAAGGTCCACAAAGCTTAAAAAAAGCACTTCCTTTAGCAAAAGCTGGATTAAACGTGATTGTTACAGAGGATATGACTCCTTATCGTCAAAGAAAGGTTCATTTGCTCAATGGTCCTCATACCGCAATGGTTCCCCTAGGTTTGTTGGCAGGAGTAGAGACCGTAGAAGACATGATGAAGGATACTGATTTCAGATATTTTATTGATCATTTGTTTACAGATGAACTGATTCCTATGCTGACTCTGCCGGAAGATGAACTGTCTGCTTATGCTGAACAAATCAAGGAACGCTTTTTAAACCCTTTTGCCCATCATCAGTTAAATGCGATTGCTTTAAACAGTGTTTCCAAGTATACTGCCAGACTGCTGCCTGTTTTCCTGACTTATCAAAAGCAGCGAAACGCCTTGCCGCCATACATGACAGCCGCTTTGGCTGCCTTGCTTCGTTCATATAAAGGCGATTCTATTACACCACAGGATGATGAAGCTGTTCTTAACATATTTGAAGCAGCCTGGGAAAATCCGGACACGGCTGTTCAGATATTGCTTGCTGAGACTGCTCTATGGGGAAAAGACTTGACTACTATTCCCGGACTAACAGAACAGGTTAAGCAAGATTTATTAGTATTGGATACAAAAGGAGCTAGAGAGCTTATTCAAAATATAAATAAAGGAGAAAAAGTCCATGCCTGAAACATTAACAAAAGCCCCCTTAATAACGCTAAATCCCAATGATACTGTGGCAGTTGCCCTACGCCCTATTACAGCTGGCGAGATACTGCAGCTAAATGAACAGGAAATAACTGCTAATCATGATATTCCTCAAGGTCACAAAATTGCTCTGACTAATATGGCTAAAGATCAGCATGTGATTAAATACGGCTACCCTATTGGTCATGTTTTAAGCGACACTATTATCGGCGATTGGCTACACACTCATAATGTAAAGACCAATTTATCCGGCGAGCTGGATTATTCCTATCAGCCGAATCTTCAACAGATTCATTACCCAAAAACTGATTTAACATTTAAAGGCTACAAACGTGCCGACGGTAAGGTGGGGATTCGAAATGATTTGTTCATCGTTCCTACTGTCGGCTGTGTTAACGGTATGGCTGAGCTGATGCTTAAGGAATTCAAAGCAAAGCATCCTGATCTTGGTGCTTTTGACAACATCACTATTTTAAAGCATCCCTACGGCTGTTCTCAGCTGGGAACCGATCACCAAAATACCCGCGACGTCCTGATTGATGCAGTGAAGCATCCAAATGCAGGTGGTGTTCTTGTTTTTGGATTGGGCTGTGAAAACAACACAGTTCCTGAGTTTGAGGAAAAGCTAGGTGAATACGACAAAAGACGGGTGAAATTTTTAGTCGCTCAAGAAGTCTACGATGAAGTGGAAAAAGGTGTAGAGCTGCTGGAGGAACTCTATGAGGAAGCTAAAAATGATTACCGGCAGGAGGTTCCTCTTGCAGAATTGAATGTTGGTCTAAAATGCGGCGGCTCCGATGGCTTCTCAGGTATCACCGCCAATCCTTTACTAGGAGCTTTTTCAGACTTTCTCATCGCTCAAGGAGGAAGTACGATTCTCACAGAAGTACCAGAAATGTTTGGTGCAGAGCAGATGCTGATGGCCCGTGCTGAAAATGAAGAAGTTTTTGACCAGATTGTTCATTTAATCAATGATTTCAAACAGTATTTTCTATCTTACGGTGAACCTGTCTATGAGAACCCTTCGCCTGGAAACAAAGCCGGCGGAATAACTACTTTAGAAGATAAATCTTTGGGATGTACTCAAAAAGCCGGAACAGCTCCCGTCGTCGACGTGCTGAAATATGGCGAAAAGCTGAGCAAAAAAGGCTTGAGTTTACTTCAAGCGCCTGGGAACGATTTAGTGGCAGCCTCTGCTTTAGCTTCATCAGACTGTCATCTAGTATTGTTCACTACAGGTCGCGGAACACCTTTTGGCGCCTATGTACCAACAGTCAAAGTGGCTACGAACAACACCATTTTTGACCGAAAGGGTCATTGGATGGATTTTAATGCGGGAACGCTTTTGGAACAGCCTATGGAGGAGGTTCTTGAAGAATTTATTCAAAAAATTATTGCTGTAGCTAGCGGTGAACCTACTCGTAACGAAGAAAATGACGTTCGGGAAGTCGCAATCTTCAAAAACGGCGTTACACTATAACTCCATGTAGCTTATAGAATCTTTTATATACGAGCTGCCAGTAGAGCGGAGTGCAGCTTTTCCGCTCCTGTCGGCTCCATTTAGCAGAGAAAGAATAGCGGAACCTATGCTTATTTTCTGTTCTATCCAACGTTTTTCTCACTGCTTCAAACACATTATTGTGAAATTATTCATTAGAAAGAAGGATTGACCACTATGTTTTTAAATGATGATTTTTTACTGTCTACTGACTGGGCAAAAAAACTCTTTCATGAGCATGCTGCAGCCATGCCGATTATCGACTACCACTGTCACTTGGAACCTAAGGAAATCTATGAAAATCAAAACTTCACGAATATCACTGAAGCTTGGCTTTCCGGCGATCACTATAAATGGCGGCTGATGCGCGCCTGTGGAGTTCCGGAATCTCATATCACTGGAGAAGCGTCCGATTATGATAAGTTTATGGTTTGGTGTGAAACTGTACCGAAGCTAATCGGAAATCCTTTATACACATGGACTCATTTAGAACTGAAGCGTTTTTTTGACATTGACCTTCTTGTTACTCCGGAAAATGCTGAGACAATCTGGACTCTTGTAAATGAAAAACTAAAAACAACTGCATTTAAACGCCGAGAAATCATTCGTCGTTCAAACGTAAAAGTGGTTTGTACAACAGATGATCCCAGCGATGATTTAGCTTATCATAAGCTTTTGGCTGATGAAGAGTCTCATTTCAAAGTCCTGCCCTCGTTTCGCCCGGATAAAGCATTGAATATTCATCATACCGGCTTTAATCAGTGGATTCACCGCTTATCAGAATCCAGTGAAATGCCGGTAACTACCTATGAAGAACTGATTGCCGCTCTTGGCAGCCGTATTGATTTCTTTCACAAACTGGGCGGACGTCTCTCTGACCATGCCCTTGATATTCTTCTCTATGAAGAAGCGGACAGCGATACACTGGAAGCAATTTTTCAAAAAGGGCTGCGCGGTTTACCTCTGACAGAGACAGAGCTTCACAGCTACCGCACAGAAACTCTCATTCGACTGATTCATTTTTACCATCAATACGGATGGACTATGCAGCTTCACATTCATGCTTACCGAAACTGCAACCAGAGGATGCTGGCACAGCTAGGACCCGACACTGGTTACGACGGCATCAATGATTTATCCATTACAATTCCGCTGCAGCAGCTTTTAAATCGAGCCGAAAGCAGCAATCAGCTGCCAAAAACCATTCTCTACTCGCTGAATCCAAATGATTATCCAGCCTTGGTTGCTCTACTGGGCTGCTTCCAAAAAGAAGTTGCCGGCAAGCTACAGCTAGGTTCCGGCTGGTGGTTTAATGATACCCGTGCTGGGATGCGGGAACAGCTTACACAGTTAGCTGACGGCAGTGTTCTCCATAATTTTGTTGGTATGCTGACAGATTCACGCAGCTTTTTATCCTATACCCGCCACGAATACTTCCGCCGTGTCCTTTGTGAGTTCGTTGGTGAAATCGTGGAACGAGGCGAAGCTCCTGCTGATGAAAAAACTTTAGGAACCCTTGTTCAGGCGATTAGCTATACCAATGCTGAACACTATTTTAATTTTTAACAGAAATTTTCTATTTCTATCCACACGCTGCTTTCAACATTTATAGATGCACCGCTTGACTCGTATACTGATAAAAGTAATAGAACTATAACCTGAGCCTTCGATAAGACTTAGCCATCATTAACAAAAATTAGAAAAAGGAGAAAAGCAATGATTCCTTTGAACCTTGGTATTCGTGCCCACGACTTATCAGCCGATTCCCGTGAAGAACTGGCTGATAAGGTACTAAAACATGACCTGTCCCATATCCAGCTGGCTGTCAAAAAGTCTTTTCCAGAATTTGCTCCAGACTTACGGAGTATTTCCAGCGGTACCGCCAGCTTTATTAGTGATTATCTACAGCGCATGGGAATTAAAATTTCTGTTTTAGGCTGCTATATCAATATGGCTTCGCCAGATCCGCAGTTTCGTCGCCGCGAACTGGATATTTTTAAGCACCACATCACTTTAGCTAACGATTATCATGCGGCTGTTGTCGGAACAGAAACCGGCTCTGTCGGTGATGGCTATACAACTAAAAACTTCACTGAAGAAGCTTATCAGCTAGCTCGTGATTCGGTCATTGAGTTAACCGCCTTTGCAGAAAAGTTTGGTGTAACAGTTGGTGTTGAAGCAGGGATTAATCATCCTCTGCACACTTCAGAGCTGGCACTAAGATTGATAAAGGAAGTTCAATCGCCAAACCTGAAAATTATTATGGACTGTGCCAACTTGATTTCTGTCGAAAATCATCAGCAACAGGAAGCAGTTGTCTACAATGCGCTGAACCAGCTTCGCGACGACATTGCTAGCTTTCATCTTAAAGATTTCATTATTGAAAACAATCAAGTCAAAATTGTACCTGTAGGAACAGGCTGGATGAATTATGACCAAATCCTCAGCTTTTTAAAACATGATAAGCCCCTAATGTTTGCCAGTCTGGAAGCAACAGTTGAACCACATGTTGCCTCCGCTGCTGCCAAACTACGGGACATCTATCAAGCCCTTCCTGATTAGTCTCTGCATCCCTATTCTTGGAATGTCATGATGTTTTATAAACAGACATTCGAATGAAGTTAAGTAGTACAACCGTTGGAGTAAAAAAGGGAATCGCCAGTCAGTCACAAGCTGAGAAAAGTAGAACGATTTTGTTCAGCTCTCACGCTAATTGTGGAAAAGAACTTGCTCGTGAAGCTAGGCCTTAGCCAAATTCTTCTCTCAGTCTCTCCCTTGATGTTACTGACTTTACAGCCATAAATAGTATCCCTTCGCCAAATATAAAAGCCCCTGTACACGAAAGTACAGGGGCTTTTATATTCATACAGTCCATTTACATCGACTATTTTTTAGCCAGCTGCTGGTAACGCCGATACCAGATATCAATATAGGCATCAGAAAACGGTCCACGCTCATTATTAATCCAATCTACAAGAATTTTAACATTCTCTTTTAAAATAAAATCGATATCACTTGGATAGTTCATTATTTTACTGTGAAATTCATACTCATCCACATCAAGAAGACGCTTCTCTCCATCAGGGAAGACCTTGATATCCAAATCATAATCGATATACTTCAATGCTTCATCATCTAACAGATACGGTGAAGCAAGATTGCAATAATAAGAAACCCCCTTTTCTCTGATCATTGCTATTACGTTGAACCAGTATTTTTTGTGGAAATAAACAATTGCTGGTTCTCGAGTAACCCAGCGACGTCCGTCAGACTCTGTCACCAGAGTGTGATCGTTCACGCCAATCAAAGAATACTCACTTGTTTTTAATACCATAGTATCTCGCCATGTTCGATGTAAATGACCGTCATGTTTATAACTCTGAATCGTTACAAACTCTCCCTCTTTAGGAATCTTCATAGTACCCCAACTTTCCCTTAAATGAAATTTTCAATATATTTTCATTCAGGTTCTCATTACATCGATATCCACTTAATTATAGCATAATTTTTACATTTGCATACAGGAGAGTTCTTACTTCTCATTGAAAATCTAAAGAGGGTAGTTCAAGCTGCTTCAAGTGGTCATCCACACGTTTTCTTGTATCTGCCTTTAAAGAATTTAGATAGTTGTAAAAGTCTATTTTCCAAGGCTCCTTAAACTCCAGCCTCATGAAATCTTCCAGCTTTACAATCTCCTCCCACTCATCTCTTTGTGCGCTAAACTTGATTAAAACAGCAATCATCTCCAGTTGTAAACTTTTAAACAGCAGTTCATATTCCTTTTCAGACAAAAGCTCCAGCTCAAAAAAATCCAGATAATCGTAAATGGATACGAAGCTTTCAATTAAAAAAGCAACTTTATCTGTACTCTTCAATACTGCTGCCTGAGTGACAACCTCAGTGAAGCTTTCCATTAACAGGCCTTCATTTGCTATAAAGAGACTAGCTGGTTCTTTTTTTAAAATAAACAAGGATTTCTGATCCTTTGCAGTGTTATTGTCCAGCTTATAGAGAAAATTCCCCAGACTTTTTCGATAATAAACACTATCCGAAAGCTCTAGTCTACAAAGCATTTCTTTGAAAAACTTTTCCTGATGATGATGATTTATTTGATGAGCTTTTTCCAAAAGCTCATCAATTTCGGCATTAGAAAATAATAGCGTATTTGTGAAGTCTCTACCAATTAACTGCTTGCCAAACGCTTGAAAAAAAACACGTTCATAAATATTATTTATATCCGTTTGATAATCAACCTTCACCTGTCGTTCATAGGCTTGAAATAACTCCAATAAACAGCTAGCAGAAAAGGCTTTACAGAAATTATTTTCCCATAACAGCGCAGCTAGAAAAGCCTCCACAAAGTCCACACCCTTTAGCTGTTGGTCATCTAAAGGAAAGGCCAGCTGATAATCAATCCATAACGCTCCAGTCTGATGTGCGCCGTATTCCATATCATAGCTAACAAAAAATTCACTGAAATCCTGTAACAAATTCTGATAGGATTCTACCGGAAGCGGCGTCCTTGTTTGAAGCACCTCTTGATAAAGCCCTTCTGCTCTAGCTAAGTGTTTCTTCAACTGCAGCTTTCCTTGTTCAAAAGCAGCAGCTGCTGACAACTGCTGATTGCCGGCTTCTGCATGATTCATTGTATATAATAGTGAAAGCAAAACATTCTCTGCTTCATCTACTGGTACAACAGAAGTTCCACTGACTTTTTCCAATAAAAGCTGTTTCAGCAGAAGCAGGACGTCCGATTCTGAAAAGTGAAAATTATTCATCAACTGGTTCATTCAGACTTCCTCCTGTCAATTTTTCTGCTACAAGCCATTCCTCAAAATACCCTTGAATATGAGGAATTGAGCCTTCATATTTTTCAAATACCGTCAGCATTTTATCCAAAATATCCTGATCCGACCATGAAAAAGCCGTATCACTACGTATAAAATAAAACAGTTCCTGCAAATCAAGTAAGTCAGAAAAATAGTTGTTAGGCGTCACAAAGGCTGATTCCGATAAATGAGCGGCCAGATACTTTTGTGTTTCCAAGGCTAGCTCCAACAGGTGACTATCCTGCAACGCTTTTCCCCGGCTTGCCAGTATAACCTTAAGCTGCTGCGTGGTTAGTATCATTTCATTCCTTTTAATGCCTTGATTGATTTGCTTTAAATCTTGTTCCATTTCTCCATTAAATAACAAACTAAAATCATACTTCATAGCTCTTCCTCCCTTATGGCACATACTTAATACCATAGAAAGGCGAGTATGTATAGTCTATTAATTTGTCTCATTTTATGATATTATAAAAAGAGAAAGCCTAGAAAAAAATCTTGGATATCCAAGGTTTTTTTCTAGGCTTTCGTATTCTTTTTTATTATTTGTATGTCTTTTATAAATAAAAAATAACATAATTATTTTTTTGAAGAAAATTCTTTTTTCAGCAGCTCAACCATTTTTTGCTGAGGCTTTGGAAAGACATACTCTGAAAAGCGTTCAGCTGACAGCCATTCCTGCTGGGGCTCAAGCGGGTGATTCTCAGTACCTCTACCGTAAAAGACCAAAATATGCCATTTCAAATGACTAAAGATATGAGTTACCTCTCCTAAAGACCGTTTCTGCCAAACTACCTGATCATAGCTGTTTAAAAGCTGACTGCTGCTCTCTTCAGCGACTAAAGACTCCTGATCAATATCCAGTGCAAGCTGCTGATTCACTTCAGCCCAGTCCCTTTGCATGGCTTCAAATTCTTTCTTCGTCACTTCTTTAATCGGAAAAAGCCACATATTAGCCAGCAGACCTTTATCACTGCGTTGTTCTACTAAATATTCCTGCTTTTTATTTTCAATAATTGTACCGATATAATAAACATCTTTAGGCTTCATTTTTTTTGATTTTACTGGATAGCTGGTCATCGTCCCATTTGCATAGCCAGCACAATAAGATTGGATAGGACAGGCTTCACATTTAGGTGAAGTTGGGGTGCAAATGGCTGAGCCCAAGTCCATCATCGCCTGATTGAAATCGCCTGGACGCTGCTCATCAATAATCAGCCGCATTGCTTCATCAAATAGCTTGCGGCTGGATGCCTTCGCAATATCTGCCTCAATTTCAAACAGCCGACTGACAACCCGCATGACATTCCCGTCGATAGCCGGCTCGGGAAGTCCAAAAGCAATACTGCCGATAGCTCCAGCTGTATAGGGACCAATTCCCTTCAGCTCGCGGATTTCTTCAATTGACTTTGGCATCTCTCCTTCAAAATCGCTTATAATCTGCTGAGCTGCCGCCTTTAGATTTCTAGCTCGGGAATAATAGCCTAAGCCTTCCCATGCTTTGAGAAGCCTTTCGTCAGAAGCCTCAGCCAGTGCTTTAATGGTTGGAAACCACTCCATGAACCGATAATAATAATCGATTACTGTATCTACCCGCGTCTGCTGCAGCATAATTTCTGAAATCCAGATACGGTAGGGATCCAGATTTATACGCCAAGGCAGATTTCTCTTTTCCTTCTCATACCACTCAATAAATTCAATTTGAAAACTCCGGATTTTCTCAGGTGTATCCAGCAGTTGATTATTCTTCATCATTTTCCAGTTCCTTCTCGCTGACAAACTGGGCAATCAAATCGAAATCGAAGCCTCTTTGATAGAGCGCCTGCTTTAGCTTCAGGCTGCGCTTCCTCGGCTCTAAATTACGATGCTTTTCCCACAGCTTATCTCCTTGTTTTTGTAGCTGCTCTGCTTCCTGCTCTTCATCCTTTTCAAAAGCTAACTCGGTCATGACCTGTTCGATAATATCCTTTGAAAAACCTTTTTGAATCAGGTGAAGCTTCGTCTTCTGTACAGCGTCCTTAAAGCTTTTGTCCCGATAACGCCGCATACTCTTTTCCGCAGCTTTTGAAGCAATTGTCCGCTGTTCTACCTCTGTATAGACAGACAAGCCATGCAGAATTGCCTCTTCCTCTACGCCTTTTTTCTTCAGCTGCTGTTCTACCTGTTTAGGTCCTTTATCTGAAGTCTTCATTATGGTTCGAACATAGCTTTCACTGTATACATAATCATCAAGCAGCTGCATCTCCTGCAGCTGGTGAATAATTTTTTCTCTATCTCTCTGAGGAATTTCTTTATCCTTTAGATAATCTCTGATTTCTTTTTTTGTCCGCAGCTGGTAGCTGAGATAATGGAGTGACAGCTGTAAGCCTACATCATATGAACCAGCATTTTTAATTTCTTCAATCTGCTCAGGCGAGATTTCCTGATCTTTCAGTAGACGATAACGAACTAGTGTGTCCTCTGAAACACGGAGCTTTTCCCCTGAAGACAGCCAGACAAGATAGAACTGAGATTTCTCTCTAGTGATTTTTATAATCTTCTCCATTTCTTTCCACCTCTCTTATCAGAACATACATTCTACTATACCATATATTATCAAGAAGCCAAACCGGAAAATCTATGCTAAAATTAAGCTGTCTATAAAAATAAAATCTGATATAAAAGGAAGTCATCATGAATAATCAGCAAGTAAAAATCGGTCAAACAATTCCTTTAAAAATAAAACGGCTAGGGATTAACGGCGAAGGAATCGGCTATTATAAGCGTACCATTGTCTTTGTTCCCAACGCACTGCCTCAGGAACAGGTTTCAATAAAGGTTACAAAAGTAAGTCCTAAATTTATTGAAGGAGAGCTAACAAAAATCAGTAAGCCTTCTCCTGACAGAATAACACCGCCTTGCCCGGTTTATGAAAAATGCGGCGGCTGTCAGCTACAGCACTTAAATTATCAAGCCCAATTGGTTTACAAAAAAGATTTGCTGAAACAGGCGCTAACAAAATTCAAACCAGCAAATTATCAAAACTATGAGCTTCGGAAAACAATCGGTATGAAAGATCCATGGAATTATCGAAATAAAGCCCAGTTTCAGCTTCGCGAAAATAATGGTACTGTTGAGGCCGGGTTGTATCAGCCGGACTCACATACATTGGTTCCAATCGATAATTGTTTGGTTCAGGATACGACTGTCACCAACGTTATGAATACGCTGGTAGAACTGCTGAATAACTATCATCTGCCAATTTATGATGAACGGAAAAACAGCGGTATTTTCCGCACATTAATGGTCCGTATAGGTGTTCAAACTGGCGAGGTTCAAGTTGTTTTTATCACCCAATCTCAAAAATTCCCGCAAAAGCAAAAAATAATTAATGATATTCAAGCTAAACTGCCGGAAGTAGTTTCCATTATGCAGAACGTTCAGAATAAGAAAACTTCTTTAATTATGGGCGACCAGACCATCCATCTATGGGGGAAAGAAAGCATTAGAGAACGCATCAGTGAGTTATCTTTTGATTTGTCTCCAAGAGCCTTTTTCCAGCTGAATCCAGAACAGACTGAAAAGCTTTACGATGAAGCCCGGAAAGCTTTGGATTTAAAGCCAGATGAATCAGTAGTTGATGCTTATTGCGGTGTTGGTACGATTGGATTAAGTTTAGCTCATCAGGCCAAAGGGGTACGGGGAATGGACACCATTCCAGCTGCTATTGACGATGCTAGAAAAAATGCTGCTGAGCTAGGGGCATCAAATACACGCTATGAGGTTGGCACCGCAGAAGAGCTGCTGCCAAAATGGCTGGGAGAAGGCTTTAGACCTGATGGAATTATTGTTGACCCGCCCCGCACTGGTTTGGATTCAAAGCTGCTTCAAGCAATTCTGCAGTATCCTCCTAAAAAAATGGTCTATGTCTCATGCAATGTTTCTACACTGGCCAGAGACCTAGTTCAGCTGGTCAAGGCCTTCCATGTTGAATATCTTCAATCTGTAGATATGTTTCCTCAAACCGCCCGTTGTGAAGTTGTTGTGAAGTTGGTTAAAAAATGAGAATCATCAAAGGAGTTGAAAAATATGGCAGTAGGTGCATTGTTTTTTTTAATACTAATGGTAGCTGCCTTAGTATTAATTGGGGGAATTTTAATTGTTGGTTTGACAGGTCTCATCACCTTTGTTCTGAGCTTGTTTTCAATTGGCGCAATGGCCACAGTAAAACGAAAGAAAAAATTCGGCAACGGCTGGTATGCATTACCATTAATTCCCTTAATCATCAGTATCATTATGGTCATACCGCTGCTGCTCTCTCTGGCCTATTTCTTTATTATTTCCAGATAGCAGGTCATTTTACCAGAAAAGAACTGACCGAAGACAGCATTCTTCCTGTCACTTTTCTTGTGACAGGCTTTGTTTAATCTATCTATCGGACTTATCTTTGGATAATTTTGGCTGAGAGTGGCTATTCCCTTAGGGGTGGAACCTTTATCTGAAAACATATAGCTTGGAAAATGAATGTTAGTATAATCTTTATTCAAAAGGAGAAAAAAATGAAAAATAAAAAATTAGTGTTGGGGCTATTGGCCTCTGCAATTCTTATTTCAGCATGCACCTCAACTAACTCGGAAAATTCAGTTAAGGAAAGCAGCAGCATAGAAACAACTGTTTCTTCCGAAATATCTTTAGAAAATAAAATCAAAGTGCCGGATACTTTATTCAAGCCTTACGAAGAAGTTGAAGCTGCCTTTAAAGAACTTGGACTAAAGGTAGAATTTGTATCTGCTTCTTTCAAAGAAAAAGCTGAGGAAGAAAAGCATTTTCTCAAAAAAGGCGAGTGTAACACCCTCCTAGCTCAAAAAAACTTAACTTATTTTAGTGATGAACAGGTTGGAAAAGAAAAAGCTGGTTATTATGCTGAAAAGGGAGCGACTATTCGAATTGGTGTTTCAGAAGAAGATTTTGATGGATCAAAAGATGAAGTCATTAAGAAAATTACCGGAGAAAGCTCTACCGATTCTACAAAATCTGAAACGACTACTTCTACAACAAGCACCCCTATAGAATCCGACAGCGTTGACACAACTGTAATTGCTTTGGCTGTCGGAGAAACTGGTCAATTTTCCGGAGAAATTATTATTGGTGAAGACTTAGATGCCGGTGCGTATGATATTATCCCCGTCAGCGATACAAGTGACTCCTTTAAGCTGTTTAAAGATAAAACTGCTCAGGAAGCTGATGAGTACAAATTTGAATGGCTCTTCCCGGCAGATGAGGAGGATGCCGAAGGCGATTCTTTAAAAAATTATGTTCTAAGATCAGGAAATATATTAGATATTTCAACTACTATGGAATTTACCCGAGTAAGATAAATGATTATTCAAAGAAAATCCGGAAAAGTGTGTAATGTATATTACCGCTTTTCCGGATTTTTTATTTTTTAAATCATTATCTTCATCCCTGTTCCATCGCTATACTGTGTCTCCTCTTTCAGCCCAAACTGTTCGTAAATCTAAATTACTAAAAAATTCTTTCCCCTGACGTTTGATCGTTGAATGAATTAGCTCCCTTTTTACTGGATGAGAGATGTAGACAAGAAAATAATTTGTTGTCAGCCACTGATCAATCTGCTCATAAACCAACTGCCGTTTAGAATAATCTTCGTTAAATTTCATTTTTTCAATTTTCTTATTAAGCACTGATAGAATAGCTTTTGAAAAAAGACGCTGACAAAATAAATTCGGATTAGAACAAAAATCTAAAAATGCCAATTCTTGATTAGCAATCGGTACGTCTGCTGCCATCATCATATCTGTTTCTTCTTCATATTCTTTAGTGTAAAAGGTTCCTGAAATCGGCATTTTTCGTAGCTCCAGCTGAATTCCGTAGGCTGCAGCCCGCTTTTGCAGCCACTCTGCTTTCTTTCTTGCTTCCAAATAACTAAAGGTACCTAAGGTCAATACTTCCCCTTGATAACCTGCTTCTTCCAACAACTCAGCAACTTTTGAGCATTCTTTTGGCACTGGTTTAGATTTTTCTGGATGAAATCTTGAGGCCGACATACCAATCGCCAATTCTTTTTTCATTTCTACTCCATCCAGCAGATGGTAGATTGCTTCCCGAAACTTTGGGTGCTGAATCACAGATTGGCTTTGGAAGTTAAACATCAGAAATTCTACCCCAACATTCTCTTTACTGTACTCTACATACTCATCCTTTTTTGAAAACTCTGCATCAGTCAATACCGTTACCGGCAGCTCCTGATTTTCAATAACCCAAAATTCAATTCGATCCATTAAGGGACGCAGACCATAATAGTCTTCAAATACTTCTAATGTTAACGACTGATCAGAATAATTTCTAATTTTAAACGGACCTGTCGAAACCCATCTCTTTTCATCAAAAGAAATATCATACGGCAGGATAGCTAAATTTCCCATTGCCAAGTAATGACCAAAAAAAGGTTCACCTTTATTCAGATGAATGGTTACAACATACTCATTATCACAGGATATATCTTTAATATTCTGCAGTTGCCAAGAAACAACCGATTCAGGATTTCGTGCCCGCAGCAGCGTGTATTTCACATCCTCACTTGTAAGCATTCTGCCGTGATGGAAACGGACTCCCTTTCGGAGAAAAAATGTCCATTGACAATAATCCTTGGAAACCCGCCAATGATGAGCCAGCCCCGGCTGCAAGCTGTGGGCTCCGTCTTCATATTGAAGAAGTGTATCTCCCAGCTGATGAATGAGAAACGATTCTCTTGAAACAGCAACTTTCAAAGGATCAAGTGAGGTGATTGGTCTTCTAAGTATGTAACGCAGAATGTCCTGATCATTTGAGCCCTGCTGTACGCCAAATAGTCCTTGTATTTCCTGAAAAACCTCATCAAACCATGCCTTGGGAATGTCCATTCCCAAGAGCTCTATCACATCATCCAATGAATTTGTTTCAAGTGCCTGTTCCACAATCTCCTGTACTTCCTGCTGAAACGGCGCCCTAAAAATCAACTCTGAGCCATTTCCTCTACCTCTTCCCGGAACATAAGTCAGCTTTCCCAGCGCTTCACACTGCTTTAGCCGCCGTTTGCATTGCTTCGCAGTACACAGCCATAAATCTGTCAGTTCCACTAGTTTAAAGGTCACTTTATTTTGCTTCTCCCGTTTCAAAAAAAATGCACGCAGCTGATAATAAATGAAATCCATCTCGTCAACTCCCATTCTAAAAGGGGACACGTTTTTAAAAATTAATCCCTTTTTAATACTACAAACCTCTTTTATAATCATATCAAACCATTTGATAATTTCAATGAAAGGAGTAATTTCATGTTAAAATCCCTACACCCTAATATTAGAGCGCGCATTATGATTCAATTTCTCAGCAAAGTAGTCGGTTCGATGGTTTTTCCGTTCATGGCTGTTTATCTGACAAAGGAACTAAATAGCGGCATTGCAGGCATTTTAGTAACGGTTAATGTCATCGTTCAATTTGCTGCTGGGATTTACGGCGGTCATTTGACAGACATTTTCGGACGAAAACAGCTAATGGTTCTTGGCGAATGGCTAAAAACTGCTGCTTATCTAGGTATGCTGCTGGCAAACTCCGCTCTCCTTCATTCGGTCTGGCTCACCTTTTTAATGATGCTGACAGTCAGCGTTGCTCAGGGAATGATTAATCCTGCTGCTGATGCTATGCTGATTGATGTCAGTACACCGGAAAACCGGGCATTTATGTACTCTATCAGCTATTGGGCTAATAATTTATCGGTGCTGATTGGCGTCATGGTTGGCGGCTGGTTTTTCCAAACACATCTATTTTACTTGTTGGCCGCCCTAGTTCTGCTTTCTCTTTTTACAACTGGCTTAACCATTAAAATGCTTTCTGAGACCATGACTAAAACCACTCATCAAGAAAAAAATGTCGGCTTAACTGCTGTCTTTAAAAACTATCAAACCGTCGTTATTGACCGTCGCTTCTTGTTGTTTACATTAGCCGGTATTGCTATTATGACAGTGGAATTTCAACGCAATAACTATGTTTCTGTTCGATTGGCAGAAGAACTACAACAAATGGTGCTGCACTTTGGTTCTCTAGGCAGCATCACTTTAGACGGCGTAAAAATTCTTAGTCTGTTGACAGCAGTCAACACGATTATGATCGTCCTGTTCACAGCTCCTGTCGCCAGTTGGGTCAGCGGACGTTCACAAAAGCCGATTATGTATACTGGCTTTATTCTATTCAGCTTTGGTTATGCAGTTACGGCATTTTCCAATCAACTGCTGGTATTATTCATTGCTACGATTGTTTTTTCTTTGGGAGAGCTGTTCTATGTTCCAACACGGCAAACAATTCTGGCTGAAATTATTGATAATTCCAAACGGGGAGCCTATGTAGCCTTTAATGGGATTATTTTCCAAGCTGGTAAAATTCTAGCCTCCCTTTCCTTAATGATTTCTCCGGCAATCGGAAAATATGGGATGGCTGCCTTGCTGATTTCACTAGGAATTGTAAGTATTATCCTGACAAACAGCTCATTAGCTGTTCAACCAAATCAGCCTCAGGAAACCTCCATTGACAATTAAAAGAAAAACGCAGTAGTTCACTGGATGCTGCAGTACCTGTCCCAGACTCATTGTGGTCACTACATATCCTGTTCAATTGCTGCGTTTTTCTATCTATTTCTGTTCTGTTATGATTTGTAAATAGTCAGCTGGAATCCTATCACTCAGCCAAATATCTTCCGGTTCGCGGTAAAATCTGATGCCTCCTTGAAAAGCTGCTTCTGCATTCACTTTGAATAATACAGGAGAACGGTCTCTTCGTTTGCCTACTGTAACTGCTGTTGCTATATCTGAAGACAGATGGACATACTGACGTTCTTTTGGAATCAATCCTTGCTCCAAAATCGAGGCTGTAAAACGGTGGGCTGTTCCGTGATAGAGAAACTGCGGCGGAACAGCTGCTGTCTTTTCAATTTTCTTCTTAATGCTATGCCCGTAAATTGCTCTTATTTTTTCATCCTTGATTTCCCAGCGCTTTTTGTCACTTCTTGCTAAAAGAGACAGTAACAGCTCCTCTGTCAACCCAAGATTTTCCTTGCAATTCATCTTTTCAATAAACCTCTTCACTGCTACATAACCTTCTTCATCTAAAATCAGGTCAAACTCTTCCGGCTTGTGTCTCAAGGCATATGAAATTGTCTTACTAATTTTTTCTTCTTGTTTTGTCAGCATATTTTTCACTCCGCTATATTTTTTCTAAAACGATTGAACTGAAATCAGTCCTCCGTCGGATTAGATTTCTATTATATTATGTTATCATGTAATAGAATTAATTGTTAGGAGGGATATTATGAGTTGGTTATGGACATTAATCGTTGGAGCAATTATCGGTTCGATTGCCGGATCAGTAACAAGCAAGGATAGACCCAGCGGATGTATTTTTAATATTATCGCCGGCTTGATTGGTTCTTCAGTTGGTCAAGCCTTATTTGGAGACTGGGGTCCTAGTTTAGCAGGAATGGCATTAGTACCTTCCATACTGGGTGCAGCAATTGTTGTTATTGTCGTTTCTTTCTTTACAGGTAAAAACTAATTTTGCTCATACTAAAAATAGACGTCTCAAAAACTGTTGCTAAAAACAGCTTTTGAGGCGTCTATTCGTTTTAGCATGATTTTTTCCTGCATTATATTTCTATAGAGAAACTCTTTTGCTGGATTAGGCAAACACCGTGTAGCTTTTTCTGATTTTATCTAAAACAATCTCTGGTCTGCTCTCTTTATTCTTATGAGCAGCCCGATGCTTTTCCAAATGTTCAGGCCGCTTTAACCAGGCTTGAAAATCCTTCTTATCCTGCCATTTTGAAACTAATGTGAACTCACAGGTATCCTTTGTTTCCGCATACCAGCACTCACTGGAGAGACAGTTCTCCCATGCCTGCATTGAGGCAACATCTTTCTTTGTTTTATTCTCGAAGGTTTCTTTACCTTCTTTTTTTATGATAAATGCAACGGTTTGAACAAACATCTTTTTGCACTCCTCTCCTCAAATGATAATGATTATCATTATTAATTATACCGTAAGTTTTAATTTTATGTAAGTCTAATCAGCTAAAGAGACCATTAATAATTCTTTCCGCCACGATTTCAATTATCTGTTTATTATTGCTACTTTAAACTATATCAATCACCTACTTTTTACTTTCTGAAAATTATCTTATTCTAGACAAACAGAACAAACGTTCGTATAATGATTATAGATAAATACTTCTATTTATAGAAAGCGAGGAGACTGTCATGAATGAAAGAAGCTACGTAGGAACAGCAGACAAGATTCGGCTAATTTCAGCTTTTCCAAATATGCTTGTCCGCTTTACCCTACATACTAAAGGAGAAGATATTAATTGTTTAGTGGCCAAAAGAGATTTAGCTAATCTGATGTTATTTCTTGAAAATAACCACTTTGAGCTTTCAGTATTTGGTCATTACAATAGCCGGCAGCAGCTTGTGATTGAAAAATTCATTGTCAGAAATCCCAACTCTTTTATTCGTGAATTCGTCTCAAAGCCATTGAAAAGTATTGCTTAATTGAACTGCTTTTTAGAAATATCAACAGTGAAAAAGCCGTAAAAGAGTGACTATTGCTACTCTTTTACGGCTTTTCTTTAATATTTGTATATTCACTCTGCTTGTTCCAGCTCTACAGTTTCTGTGTTATAGCAGTAAGTAGCAGCACCGCCATGATGAGCTTCCCCAACGAAATTCATTCGATCTTCTCTATTCAGCCAGGCTTCCCGGAAAAGAAAAAATTCAGCATTTCCTATTTTTAATTCACTGATTTCACCAGTTTTCAACTGCTCCAATAACTCTTCGTATTTATTTATCACCTTTTCACACTCGCTTTCTAAGAGATAATAGCATAGTTCTCCTTTGGAAAGTAGCTTGAAAAAGTTCTCTAAAAGACTGATTCAACGAATGGAGTGTTTATCAATGAAATGAGTTACTCATTCTAGTCAACAGCTCCACTGTTGCTCTCTGTATACTTGACACACAGCTCCATTTTTAACTATTTAGTTTTTATCCTATCTTTTACTATTAGATACACTTAAAGCCCCTTAGTCTAAAGTAAGCTTTTTACCATCTAAATACTTGAATAGAACATGTCTGCTTTGGATAATTTCTTCAAAAATTGATACAAGAACATTTATTTCTTTTTTTGGAGGTTCAGGATTATCAGTCTTTTTGACATCGATTTTTTTTGTATTTAAAAAGAACATAACTTTTAAAGAAGTTATTTCAAGAACAGAAACTTGTTCATACGTATATCGATAAGTAATATCTGAAAAGTGTCTTTTTACAGATTTTAGAAATGACTCTATTTGAACTTCATTGTTGTATATAAATATATTTATCCATTGGGACTCCTCACTTTTCATAATGTTGACCAACTTCTTAATATATAGGAAATTGTTATTAAACGGAGTAAGTCTGAAAAGCAAATTCGTATGGTTCGCCATAAACTCAGTGTTATTATTTCCAGAAATCAACTGATACTCCTCTAAAGATAATTTTTGGAATAAGTATTTAGACATATCTTTAATTCTTTTTCCATTTAAATCAAATTTTATTCCCAGTACATTAACATATTTTGCATAGCTACTATTGTCTATCTCCATAATTGCTGTGTTGTAAGGAATAACAAAAGATAACTGTTTGCTTTCTTTATAGAAATCTATTAATTCGTCTTTCTTTTTCACCTCTTTAAAACTACTTACTATTTCATCAGAAAATGTCAGCATTCGATTCCATACATCCTCTGACTCAAACAATTTTTGTTCCTCTGACAATGCCAGCAATAATCTCCCAATAGCGATCGACCAACCTATATCCTCCCGCAGCTTCCCTTCATCTCGGTTCAGTTTAAACTCTCGGGTAACCGGATTATTTCTAGCTTGATAATCAATTTTTATTGTATCTGATTTAAGATTTACACTAAATATTCTATTGGGTAAAGCATTATCAGTATTAAATTTTTCCTCTATAGCCTTAGTCAAACCTATAATACCGTAATTCATCATGTTATCATTACAAAATTTTATTATCTTCTTCAATTTTCTTTTTGGGTTAATATCATTTCCTTCGAAATACTGAATTATCTGTTTTTTCCCCTCCACATGTTTCAATGTGATATCAGGTAGTTTAGTTGTCATGGAAGAAAATACAATAGTTCTTAAAAACACGATAACTTCAATATAATTCTCTTCATTTAAAGATTGAAGAAATTCCTTATAAAATGTGTAATTCTTTTTAAATGTGTTGTGCATCGCTTCATCAAATGAATCCAGCATTTTGCAGTTGTCCTTAAATTTGCTTCTTGCCAATTGTACAGATATTTCAAAAATAAGACAAAGCTGTTCTTCATTTTTATTTACTCTTGAAAAGATGTAATCATATATATCCAAGTACTTTCGAGAATTATAAGCTAGATTATTAAACAACCAGCACAACTGTCCCAAATTTGTGAATATCGTCAGATATTCATGTACAACTTCATGTGCGATTATTGATAAGACTTCTTCTGGCTCAGCATCTGAATTAATAAAAATTGAATTATAATCATATACTCCACGCATCGTTCTATATGTCGCCATTGTTCCCTCCAAAACAAAAAATTTAACTGCTCTATTAAAACTAACAAAAGTAATCCTATATTCTTTTCATTATATCATTTAATAATAAACAGACTTACGGTCACTTTAAAAAAATCTATCCACACTTTCTGCTAATTATCTTATGCTAGACAAAAGGAACGTACGTTCGTATAATGGAGATGAACTATTTACGGAGAGGATGGATTACCATGAGGTTTGACTATAGTAAAGAGCCCCGCAGGGATATTTTATGTATTGATGTAAAGTCCTTCTATGCTTCTGTTGAATGCGTTCAGCTGGGCTTAGACCCATTAAAAGCGATGCTGGTGGTGATGAGTAATGCTGAAAATGCCGGCGGTTTGATTCTCTCTGCCTCACCAATGGCAAAGGAAAAGCTGGGGCTCTCAAATGTTATGCGAAAATGGGATTTACCTGATCATCCAGAGCTACGAATTGTGCCTCCTAGAATGCAGTTTTATATCGATGAAAATATGAAGATTAACAACATATACAAACAATATGTCGCAACTGAAGACATTCACGCCTACTCCATCGACGAATCCTTTCTTGATATTACAGCCAGTAAAAAGCTGTTTGGAAAAAACGCCTATGAACTGGCTGAAACAATTATGGCCCACATAAAAAAAGAAACTGGCTTAGCCGTTACTATTGGTGTCGGCGATAATCCGCTGCTGGCCAAAGTGGCGATGGATGTTGCGGCAAAACATAATGATTCCTATATCGCTGAATGGCGCTATGAGCAAGTCCCTGAAACGCTTTGGAAAATCAAATCGCTGACAGAAATGTGGGGGATTAACAGCCGAACCGCAAAACGCTTAGAAAAGCTGAATGTCCACTCAGTTTATGAGCTGGCTCATACAAACGAGTATGCCTTAAAGGATGAATTTGGTGTCATTGGACTTCAGCTTTATGCTCATGCTTGGGGGATTGACCGGACTAGATTAGCCGATTCTTATATCCCTGAAGAAAAATCTCTTAATAATAATCAGATTCTGCCTAGAGACTACCGCTTTCAACGTGAAATAGAAACGGTTTTACAGGAACTGACCGATCAGGTTGCAGCAAGACTGCGGCAGCAGGACGCTCAGACTCAATGTGTGGCGCTTTACATAGGCTACTCCAGCTGGTACAGAAAACAAGGAAACAAAGGCTTTCACCATCAGATGAAAATTCCCGCAACCAACCGTTCCAAGCTTTTGAAGGAATATATTTTAGAAATTTTCAGGGAGCATTGGACTGGAATTGAAGTACGCCGTATTGGTGTTTCTTTCTCAAAGTTAACTTACACTAATGCAATTCAACTGGATCTGTTCCATAATCCCCAAGCTCCGGTCAATGACCACAAATTAGATAATTTGATTGATGCTATCCGAAAAAAATATGGATTTACCGCTATTCTGCATGCAAACTCACTGCTGTCAGGAGGAACCGCTGTTAGTCGGGCTTCACTGATTGGCGGTCATGCTGGTGGGATGGATGGTTTAAGGAGTGAATACGATGCCAAAAAATACTGATTTAAACGCCTTTTATTTTCAAGAATACAAAGATCGGGGAATGCTGAAATGGCAGGGAATGTATCTTTCAGAACATACAGCTGAGCTTGCAAAAGAGCAGCAGAAAGAACAGCACATAATCAAAAGAAAGCCGACTATGACTGAAACTGAAATTCAGGAAATTCTGGCTGCTGCTTACAAATATCAGCAAACTATTGCGGTTCAACTGGACATGCGGGATACAGAAAATAATTATTTTGAAGATATCACTGGAATAATCAGCGGCTTTGATGAACTGGGATTATATATAGATACAACAAGTATTCCTTATGAGGCTATTCATCATGTGGAGATTATTCCCTTTAAAAAATGGAGTGAAGTTTAGAAGAAAAACAGCTTAAGTTTATTTATATTTCAAACTATTCTAATCTAATAGCAAAATCAAAAAAGAGAATGTGGCATCCATATGTCTCCATCCTCTAAAACCAAATAAGTAGTATTTTGAAAGCCATCTCTTCGAAATAAGGAGGAATCTGATTTCCAAAATCCTTTCTCTTATTCGTTTTTTTAGTAGTTTAGCTGGTTACTTTCTCGCTGCAGCTGACATTTATTAATAAAAAAATGAATGAGACACACGTAGTATGAATCACATTGAAGAACCAGTTATAAGAAGATTCACTTATCCTATAACTGGTTCTTTTCTATTTATTTCGTAATAGATTTAATTAATCGAGTCCGAAGCTCTCATTCTTCCTTTTCACAATTCGTTTGCTTCTACTATAAAGATACAATGAAACAAAAAATAAAATACATATTACTGGAGATATCATTATACCAAATATTGGTAATACCCAACCCCATGCTAAAAAATCACCTGTTAGTACTACAGTTAATGCACAGGGTATTACTATCAATGCTGCGTTTAATATTAATAATACTGAACTAACCTTTAATACGATTTTCACTTAACGCTTACTCCTTAATTTTGACTATAGTGTGATGTCCATTTGTAAAGCCTATTATCTTATTCATATAATTGTTTTCTAAATCAAAATTAGTCTCTAAATTAGACCTTAAGCTTGATAGATATCTTCAACTTTCATGCTCTCCTGAACTCTTTGCACCGCTTCTTACTTATCTTTTGTAATGTTGAAGTACAGCTCTGTCAAATAAAAAACGCTTAAAATGAACTTACAGATCTTATTTGCTGTACAAAAAGCAAAACCACCCGTAAGAGGTAGTTTTGCTCTTCTAATTACATTATTTAATAGTTAAAGCAACAGTTACTTTCTTTCCGCCATCTTTTGAAATAAAGGTAATCGTAGCTCTTCCAGCTTTGATTCCTGCTACTTCTCCATTTTCAGAAACAGTGGCGACTGCTGAATTAGAGCTTGTCCAAGTTCCTTTTTTATTAGAAGCATTTTGCGGTGTAAATACAGATGTGATTTGCTGCTGTTCACCAACCATAATCGTTTTTGAGGGAATGCTCAATTTCACGCTTTTTACTGGTATTTCCTCTTGAACAGTAATTACACTCGATATTTTTTTCGCTCCATCTTCTGTCAAAACAGTAATAGTTGTTTTTCCTGAATTTTTAGCTTGTACAAGACCAGTTTCTGAGATTGTAGCAACTTCTGAATTTGAGCTCATCCAGCTCACTCGCTGATTCGAGGCATTTACTGGTGTGAGTGTGGGGATAAGCTGTTGTTCTGTCCCAACAATCATCGTCTTATTTGCTATAGTCAGCTTAATACCTGTCACTGGACGTTCTTCTTTTACGGTAATGACAGCCGCTGCCTTTTTATTTCCATCCATTGTAAGCACAGTAATTGTCGTTTTTCCTGATTTTTTCGCTGTTATCCTCCCATACTTATCAATTTCAGCGACAGCTGAATCTGAACTTGTATAGGTTATTTCAGGATTGGAAGCATTGCTAGGTGATACAGTTGAAAATGCACGCTGTTCCGTTCCAACAATCATTGTTTTATTTGAGATTTCAAGTTTCACACTTTTTACTGGAATTACTTTATTCACTGTTATCGTACTGGTCGCTTGTTTCCCGCCATCTTCTGTTGTCGCTGTAATAGTTGCTGTCCCAGCTTTGATTCCCTTTACGGTTCCATCCGCACTGACTTCGACGATTTTAGGATTAGAGCTGCTCCAAGCTACCGTTTTATTTTTGGCAAAATCAGGGATTACAACTGCTGTCAACTGCTGACTTTCTCCTTCAAATAATTCTTTTTTCTCAGGAGTAATTTTCACTCCTGTTACAGCTGGGTCAACTGTATTAACCTCACAAACCGCACTCTTCTGATTTACACCTTGCCCTACTTTAACGGTAATTATATTTCTTCCTAATCGGTGTCCAGTATACACCCCATTCTGGTCTATCGTGCCGTAAGAACTGTCTGAAACTGACCAAATAAATACTTTATCAGTAGCGTTTTCCGGAGTTACAACTGGAGTCAGCGGAGTTGGTTCTCCTGCATAAACCTGAATTTTTTCAGGGACAAAGCTAATTTGTTCAACTGGAATAGCCGGAACAACAGTCACTGTTGCTTGACCGATTCGTTGTCCATCTTCCGATTCAGCAGTAATAACTGTTGTTCCCGGTTGATGGCCTGAGACAAGTATATTTCTCGATTCATTCTGTCCAACATTTAACGAGTTATCACTCACACTAGCTACACTTGGTTCTGAGCTACTTAGCTTAACATACTTATTCGTTGCATTTGTTGGTGTAATAGAAACTGCCATTTTCTCGGTTTCACCAACACCTACTTGCAGCACTTCTGGAGTTATGCTGATTTCTTCCACCGAAACTGGCGTCCCAAAGGCACTATAATGAGCAAAGGCGTAGCTCATTATACCGTTTGAATGATACGTGTTAAATCGAGCACCAGTATTTTTAGTTGTATATTCCTGCACATTAATCGCCATTGCTTGTTGATTATTTGGATTATAAATTGGTCCACCGCTAGAAACTGGTTTTGAATCTAAAATATAGTCAATTGTATCTTTGGATTCTTTCACAAGGGTACCTACCGTTTGGGTCAGCATTTTACCTTTTCCATCTGAATGATATCCGCTTAATGTATATGGGGCAGGTAATTCCTGAGTCAAACCAAACCAGCCATTTTTCTCTCCGGCTGGCTCTGACAGCTTAATCGCTCCCATATCATAATTTGGTGTGTAGTATTCCAGCCGCCCTCTGGGAACCATAAAAGTAGTTGATGTCACTTTTTTGTAGTTTCCCATATCATAGAGGTTGTTCTCTGTTCCTTCCTCAATCAGATATACATTAACTGATTGCGCCCAGCCGCCAAGGTCAGGTGCATATAAGCAATGCCCCGCAGTTAAAACAGTGTCAGCGGATACTAAAAATCCTGTTCCTTCAGCAGATGCCTTAGGAAATTTAATTTCCAAAAAAACAATTTTTCTGTACGAGGACTGTGTTACATCCTCAACAACTACACGATCATCCTCTCCAAAAATCTGACGTGGAGACTTTTGAACAGGCCAATTCCCTTCTGACGGGAAGGTTTCTAAAGGAATTTTCTTTTCATATTCCATCAGATAATCTGTAGGGACCACCCGTCCATCGTTGTACACAATATCTGACGACTGATTGCTTCCTGCTTGTCCAACAATTGGCTGCAGAAATAACCCTATGACAACACAAAATAAACCTAGCCAACAATTCTTTTTCATTTCTCATTCCTCCTAAAAATTTGTCTATAAATGGTACTTATTTAGTATATCATGATTAAATGAGCCTAGGTCAATACCTTAAACACAATTTAAATATAGATATTTGAGTTATTTAGGCTTTTTCAGATTTCCAAACTTCTGTGGCATTAAGACTTGAAGAGATGGGACCATAATCAGATTTTCTTCTGACTATGGTCCCACCTCTATTTTATCCTAACAAACTCATTTTTAAGACACTACCAAACTCAAGATAAATAACACTAAACTAAACTTTCCAGAATCATTCTATATTCATTATTTGGGAATTTTAAATGAAGAAAGCTACTCTGCAAATAATATAGCTATTAACTGCTTTTCTTCCAATGTCAATGAAGTTTCCAGCAGCTCTTGTTGTTTCCCGTAAGGCTAGGTACGTCTTGTGTTTCAGTGTTGCGGATATGCCCTTGATTGTTATACACTTCAAAAATGACGATCTCATTTGATTCTTAGTTTGATTGTTGTTTTGAGAGTAAAAGACGAGTCTGGACCGTAAATACTGAGTCCAGACTCGTTTTAATTTTTTCCGTTTCTGTTTATTTAAAAAACAATTATGAGCTCTTTTCTTTTGTATCTCAATGGATAACCATAAAGCAAAATTACTCCACTTGGAGTTTTACCAAATAACCAGCAAAATCATAATTTTTTTTATTTTTTTCGTATCCCGTCACTTTATTTGAAGTTCCTTCAAATAAAATATCTATTGGTACATATACATTTCTTTTTTCATCTATTTGATAAGTTAGATAAGTCTTATCAATTGAAACTATTTCTCCTCTTATCTCCTCATATTTCTCCAACTCATCTAAATGATTCTCCAAATAATAGTCAATATTAAAATTATCTAGAATTGTAGAATTATCATTTGTCCAATTTACTACTGTCCAGTTGACAATCTCATTCAGGCAAAATGGATTACCACAACATTGCATTTGCCAGTCAGCAACCCATATCACAACATGTTTCATCAATAATAGCTCCTCTCTGCTATAAACGTAAATACATCCTAATCTCCATTAGCGACGACAATATTGCCATTTTTAATCGTGTCATTTAAAAACTGAATTGTTTTATCTAAGCCAGGGTCATCCTCATCTTTGTAATTCAATAAAACTTGTTTTTCTTTGATTTCCATCAAAATTGGCAAGAGAATTTTTTGCTTTGGTACACTTAACACAGTATCACCATAAGGATCTAATTCAAATAATTTCTCAATATCATTGCTAAACAAATGCGTGCTTTGATAGACTAATTCCACAAAATTTTCATCTAAAACTGAAAAATCTGATTGAAATCACATCTTGCCATCTTCACCTTGTTTAAAAAATGCTATTCCCATTTCCGTCACTCCTTACTCTATTTAAGGGGTGCTTCCTTTAAACTACGCTCATTCGCTTCCTCAAAGGTTAGAGAAAGTATCGATTTATGCTTTTTCTCAAACTCAGCAACTGACCGCCAAGTTCTCATCTCATCTTCACTGATTCTGCCACCTAATTCTTTAGCCAGCTCTAGGACAACAATATACATCGCCCGCTTATCTACAGTCATAAGTTTAATATGTGTGAAAACAAATTCAATGATATTGCTATCTTTTAAAGGATTTATTTCAATGTATTCAAAATAAATTTTAGTTTTGACTTCACTCCACTTTCCATCATTAAGCCATTTATCGAGAGATACAGCCAATTTAAATTCATTCTGCAAACTTTCATCATTTCCAGCATGGGATATTTCAAGCTCTTTACCTTTTTTTCTTTAAACCACATTTTTTCAGCTAATTCTCTATATCCAAAAGAAGTCCTCTTTCCATTTGTTTCAACATAAATTCTCATTTTTTCACCTCTATTTTGCTTTCAACCAAACCCACGCTCGGTAAATGTTATCTACTAATTCGACAGATTTTCCTTTATCCATTCCTTTTTAAGAAGAGCTGTTCATCTATTATCATTGTCACATTCTAGACTAATGGTATAATTTTATTCTAACATATAGATTTTTAAAAATAGTTAATTATCATAAAAATATTTTTTAGATTTTTAACATAATAACATAAATTTAATAGCGATAGACAATCCCGCTTTCGTTAAAAAGATTTTAAATTGCTTTTTTATATTTTATGTACAAGCCCGTCTCCATTTCAGATATACATCATTACTTTTTTACTATAAGCAGAGTACACAACTAAGCTTTTTTTTATCGAAGAACGCCGTTTTCAAGTCTACATTCTTAATTAGAAAAAGGTGTTAATGATTCTCTTTATCATTTAAATACTCCCATTTTTATTCATTGATACTTAGTGGTATGCTGAGCTTGAAGATAGCTCTTCTGTAGGAATATTTGGTCTGGATAGCTTTAGCTTTTTCTTAATTTCTTGTAGTAATCTACGACTTCAAACCGATTAGCTGCTTTTCCAAATAATGAAGAACTGTTTTTAATACATATAAAAATGATGGGGTGAAAATATGAGTAATTTGAAAAAGCTGATTCTCGTTGCTTTAGTCGGTATTATTTCTCTTTTTGCAGAATTCGTTCTGCATCAGCCTGCAATTGCTTTCTGGCTGATTGTTGTTGTCGGCGGTATTACTACTGTTTCAATGCTAATTGGCATGATTGAAACCTTGAAGTCCGGCAAATACGGGATAGATATTTTGGCTATTACTGCAATTGTAGCTACCCTGCTGGTAGGAGAATATTGGGCAAGTTTGATGGTCTTAATCATGCTGACAGGTGGAGACAGCCTAGAAGATTATGCTAGCCGACAGGCAGGGCGTGAACTGAAATCACTGTTGGATAATTCCCCACAAACAGCTCATAGACTAATCAATGAAGCTATCGAAGATGTCCCAGTTGAGGCCGTACGTATCAATGACTTACTTTTAGTTAAGCCTGGTGAGATTGTTCCCGTTGATGGGAAAATAGTTACCGGTGAAACAACGGTGGATGAATCTTCGTTAACGGGTGAATCAAAGCCTATTGAAAAGAAGGTTCACGATTTACTTATGTCCGGCTCGATTAACGGTGATGCCGCAATTCATGTCAAAGTCGTACGAGAAGCCACCGATAGTCAATATCAGACCTTAGTAAAGCTGGTCAAAGAGTCTGAAGCTAAGCCGGCTCACTTTGTCAGACTGGCAGACCGCTACGCCGTGCCTTTCACTTTAATTTCTTATGTCATCGGTGGAGTAGCCTGGTTCCTCTCTAAAGACCCCGTTCGCTTTGCAGAAGTCTTAGTCGTCGCCTCTCCTTGCCCATTGATTTTAGCAGCACCAGTTGCTCTAGTTGCAGGTATGAGCCGTTCCAGCAAGAATGGTATCGTGGTAAAAACGGGTACGACTATCGAAAAATTAGCATCAGCAAAGAGCATCGCTTTTGATAAAACTGGAACATTGACCGAAGGCAGATTATCCGTTGCTGAAGTTCATGTTGAACAACCCGAGTATTCTCAAAAAGAGCTGCTGCAGTATGCTGCCAGTACTGAGCAGGAATCTACTCATATTTTGGCTCGTTCTCTGATTGCCTATGCAAAGGAAAAAAATATAGCACTAATGCCTGTAAAGAATTTAGAAGAAGTAACTGGTATGGGAATTCAAGCAGTTGTTGCTGGTATTTCCATCCGAGTTGGAAAAAATCATTTTGCCGGTCGAGAAACAGGAATAGCATCAGAACAGACCATAGTCTATATTTCATTAAATGAGCAGTACGTTGGGTATATCGCCTTTAAAGATATTGTCCGTCCGGAATCTAAGCAGACTGTTGCACAGCTTTCAAAATTAGGTGTTGTAAAAACAATTATGCTAACTGGCGATCAGTTGTCCATTGCCAAGCAAATTGCTGATCAAGTAGGCATTTCTGAGATCCATGCCAACTGTTTGCCGGAAGAAAAAATTCAAGTGCTCAAGAATGTATCCCAAACTGAGCGCCCAATCATTATGGTAGGCGACGGAGTAAACGATGCGCCTGCTTTAGCAATAGCAGATATTGGTATTGCTATGGGGGCCCATGGCTCAACCGCCGCTAGCGAAAGTGCAGATGCAGTTATCCTAAAGGATGACTTAACCCGAGTATCAGAGGCTGTCCGCTTATCACAAAACACGATGAAAATTGCCCGCCAGTCTGTTTTAATTGGCTTGATTATTTGTATTATTTTGATGCTGGTCGCAAGTACAGGCATAATTCCTGCTCTAATTGGAGCCATACTTCAAGAGGTCGTCGATACTGTGTCAATTTTATCCGCATTACGTGCTAGAAAATAGTACGCTGCTTTATACAGCAGGCCTGAAAGACTAATTGATTTCATAAAAAAATTAGTAGAAAATAGCTACTCCTTCCATAATAAAAACCGCAGAAAGAGAAGCAATATCCTCTTGTTTTCAAGAGAATATTCATTCTATTCCTGCGTTTTTTCATATCGCTGCAGCTCTAGATAGATTAAGAGCAATTATTTTCATTACTTATAAATAAAAAATGATGTTCAAATCCTTCTTCTGAAGATACAATAGTCATCTCATTAACAAGACTATCCTACTTTTTTCTATTTCTGCAAATCTTTTCCTCGCAGTAAAAGATACTTGTGTATTTTACTAGTGAGACCCTCAAATATACGCTGGAAAAAGGCTGTATAATTTAAAAGAGCAACCAGTAAAACAAGATTTATAAATGTGGCAGCTCCTATATTAAATATCTCTTTGCCTGCAATCAATGCCGCAAAGAAAACGAACTGGGTGCACAGGAATATTGCCGTTCGATAATTATTAACCGGCGGATAAATTTTTTTCTGAACAACTCTGTAGTTCCATGCAGTAAAAATCATGCACATCAGTGCCAACGCCTGACCACTACTTCCTAAGAAATGCCCAATATTAATAATTAACAATGTACCCAACGCAATCGTACAGGCTGGGGGAAAGGCTTTTGTGAATATCTCTTCCAAAAACTTAACTCGTACTTTGTTGAAATCTGCTTCAAGGTTAAGAAAAAAGGTTGGAATTCCCACAAAGCAGGCATTTATGATTGTTAACTGAATCGGCTCAAAAGGATAAACCGACCCAATCAATAGGGTACCCATTGTAATTAAAATAGAATAGAGTACTTGAACTAAAACTAAGGAGCCCGAACGTGTGATATTGTTAATCACCCGCCGGCCTTCATCCATCACTGCAGGCATTGCTTCAAATTGATTTTCCAATAAGACTAGGTTTGAGGTCTGCCTTGCTGCATCCACTCCTGAAGCCATTGCAATAGAACAATCTGCTTCCTTTAAAGCCAAAACATCATTCACACCGTCGCCAGTCATTGCTACTGTATGCCCTAATTCTTTTAACAGGATAATCATTTCCTTTTTCTGCTGCGGGGACACTCGCCCGAAAATCTGATATTTCTCTACAGCTGTTTTCAATTCTTCTTTAGAGGAGATAGCCGAAACATCTACATAGGCATCCGCTCCAGGTAAGTCCACTCTCTTAGCAATTTGAGAAACGGTAACTGGGTCATCACCTGAGATAATTTTACACTGCACCTCTTGGTTATCAAAGTAGCTAAGAATTTCTTTCGCATTTTCGCGAATTGTATCTGATAGAAGAAAAAGAGCAACAGCAGTCATATCCTCAGGCAGCTGATTATTTTCAAATGCCGTAGAGCTGTGTCCTAAAACAATTACACGATAGCCTTCTTCCGCATAGCTTCTTTCCTGACTCAGCAGCTCTTCATGACCATGTAAAAATAGAAACGAAGCCGCCCCCAGATAATAGGTTCCTTGTTCTTTAAAGGTAACTGTACTAAATTTACGCTCGGATGAAAAAGGAGTGACGGCCATTGATTCAAAAGTGTTCTTTGCTGAGAAAAACTCTCGTAACGCTACAGCTGTTGGATTTTTATCAGGTAAATAAGTCATCATATTTCCCATAATTTCATGGACTGCTTCTTCAGACTCAAACGAAACCATTTCTTCCACTGTCATTTTACCTTCGGTAATCGTACCAGTCTTATCTAAACAAAGAACATCCACTCGTGCCAATGCATCGATACAGTTAAGCTCTTGTACGAGCACCTTTTTTCTGGCAAGATAAACAGCACTAATCGTTAAGGTGACACTCGTTAACAAGAAGAGCCCCTCTGGAAACATACCTACAGCTGCCGCAACAGTATGCAAAATCGCATAGTCTACCGTAGCATGTGAAAAAAAATACTGTTTCAAAAAAAGCAAGCTACATAACGGAATCAGCAGCATGCTGACCCATTTGATTATTTTGTTTAATCCGCCTTGAATGAGATAGGTTTTCTTTTTGATTGTTTTTGCTTCTTTAGTGATTTTTTGAATATAATTATCTTCACCGACACGAATTACCTGACATACAGCACTACCAGATGTCACAAAGCTGCCGGAAAACAGCTCAGCATTTTTCTCTTTGTAAACACTATCCGCCTCGCCAGTCAGCAACGATTCATTCACTTCTAGCGTTCCCTCAAAAATTCTGGCATCCGTTGGTATTTGATCTCCGTTTTCAAGAAAAAGATAGTCATCTATCACTAGTTGATTGATGGAGATTGTCTGTAATCTATTGTCTCGATAGACTTGGGCAGTAGACACTTTTATAAGGGCCAGCTTATCCAATGTCCGTTTTGCCCGAATTTCCTGAAACAGATTGATAACAACATTGCTCAGCACCACAAATACAAACAGGCCATTTTGATAAGAACCTGTAAGAAAAACGAGGAAAAAAAGCATTGTATTAACTATATTAAAAAAAGTAAATATATTTGAAAAGAAAATCGTTTTATAAGAACGAGATGTATTTTTTTTCACTTTATTTACTTGCCCATTTTGTATTCGCAGATTTACTTCCTGCGTCGTCAAACCGTATGAAACATCATTAGCCATCTATCATCGTCCTTCCAATTATGCCCTTAGGCTCTATAATAAATGAGATACCGCTAAAAAAACATGCGGCTTTAGTCTTAAATTTTATGTACTCCTTATCACCATTTATGCATAGCTTACTGTTTCTCTCTAGGCAACCATTTAGCTTTTAATCAACTCAGTAAAGCCTAGTCTACAAGCGGGTGCTGATAAAAAATACTTTTTCTGATTAACCATGCACTTATCATAAAGACTAGCTTTTTTAATTAATCTAGTTATTAACTGGAAAATAGTCTCAGTCTCTTTTTTTAGAAATAAATACTTCTAAACCCTAAGTCTACCATTGCCAATTACACTTTGCCATAAATTAATTTTATAGTTATTCCATTATTGGCTTTTGTAATACTTGATTTCATTCTATTTTTAACAAATAAGGCGTAGAACTTGGGGAAATACGAAAAAAAGCTTAAGGGTTTCCCTCTAAGCTTTTTCATTTATTCACAATAGAACGCCTGATCCTTAGCCAAATAGAATGGTCTTAAATAGGCAACTGTATTTGATAACGGCAATATTTCCTCGCTCAGCTGTATATTCAAGACTTCTTTAATATACTTTCTTCTTGTGAGGATTCGTTGCCACAGCTCTGGATACTGTTCTTGAATTTCCAACTGCAGTTTATCATCCGCCAATGCCACACACTCTTCGGCACTCACCCCGGTATACCCAGTAATAGAAGGAATGATGTCTATTTGTAAAATCATTCCGCTTTTTAATAACTCATTTGATTCACTATAAATCGGCGAAGACATCCATTCTTCATCAGCTACTAAATGCCCTGGGTTTAAGTGCCAATGATACATTTCTTTTGGAAATACGTCTTCAATGGCTTGATAAATCTGTTTCCCCTTGATACCCGATTTTACAGTTTCCAGCCAAGTAGCAACTGCATTAAAGTATGGCTTAGCCACCCGTTCTAAATAGTCGCTTTGTTCCACTGGCAGTTCACTTTCACTAGAGATAACAAACCCTGTTCTACTAGATAAACCGCCTTTGAAGGCTGTTGTTAAGGATAAAGGATCTCCCTTTTTAACTTGCTTGTAGGTTGGATAGATTACCCCACTCTCGAACCGCTGTCCAGTTGCCGCAATGGTTACAACTGTATTGTATTGACCTTCTGCAGCTAATAGATTGCCTAACTCAGCTTCTTTTATGCCAGGTTCTACAGCATCCATAGCTGTTAAAATACAGTTGGATGCTAAGTTAGCACCATATTCATAATGAGCAATCTCGTTTGCATTATTTGTCGTTCGAGTACCGTTCTCTCCGCCAATCAAAAGATGAGCCGCATTTTCCAAAACAGCTGTCGAATCGATGCTTTCTTTAATCGCTGCTACAATAAAATAAGGAATATCAAAATAAACAGCCGGATTGGTATTCTTTGGTGTAAACATCTTCCAGCCAATCAACCCAATTTTCTTCATGTTATTAAATCCAAGCTCGTCAAAAAGCGTTTCTAATGGTTGTTCATTATCCATAGGCTGATTTGGCAGGGAGAAGAACGGACTGTGTTTTAAGGTCACCGGAATTCGAGAAAATTTTGCCATTTTTAGATTCTCATTGCCTAAAATCACGGTAGCGTTCCCTGTATTCTCTAGAACCAGTAATCCTTCTTCAAAACGCGGGATAAATCCCGTTAAATATTCAAAATTCCCCCCATGTTCTTTATCCGCATAAATAACTAGAGTATCGTAGCCCTCTTCGTTCATTCTGCTAATTACTTTCTCTTTACGTTCTGCCATGGTTGTATTTGATAATATTGTTGGAGCTACACCCTCATGTTTTTTAGGTGCTGTTATTTCCTTTAATTTAACTGTTTTGTTTACCATTCCAAATCTCCTTCGTTAATGTTCTGTTAAAACAAGCACAACATTTTTTTCATTCAAAGCTTGTATAAACTCTTGATCAGGCTCCATATCTGTAATTAAGTAATCAATATCAGATAATTCACAGACCTTAAAAAAGCCTGTCGTGTCAATTTTTGTATGGTCAGCTACAGCAATTACTTTGGCTGCCTGCAGAGCCATCTGACGTTTTACAAGTCCTTCTTCTTCCGTGTGAATAAATAGACCCTTACCAGATATTGCAAACACACCTAAAAGTGTATAGTCTGCATTATACTGTTCTAGCTTTTGAATTGTTTCACTCCCATATAAGAATAGTTGTTCCTTATGGAGCTTTCCAGGCAAAAGAGTCACTTCACCTTTCTTATTTTTCGCCAAAAGCTTGGCGTGAGTTAGTGAGTTAGTAATTGCATAAATATTTTTGTCTTGCAATTGAGGAATAGCCGCTTCCACAGTTGTCGAGGAATCAAAGATAACGCTGGAATTATCCTTAATAAGCTCTGCAGCTTTTTGCGCTATTTTTTCTTTAATTAAGTGAAACTTTTCTGAGCGTTGATCATAATTAAAAATCATTGCCTCCCGGTTGTTTAGAACCGCACCACCGTGCGTTCTTTTCACGACATTTTGCTTCTCTAATTTAATTAAATCCCGCCGGACAGTATCTTTAGATACTTTAAGTTCCTCTACAAGCTTTTCAATCGTGGCACTTTTATGTTCCTCTAATACACTTTTAATTCTTTCTAATCGTTCTTCAATCAGCATGTTTTTCTCTCCTCGTTAATTAACGATAACACTGATTGCATTTTTTTGCAATATAAAGCAAAAACATTTTAAAAGTAATTATATTATCGCAAAAAAATGCAATTCCGTTTTATAGTGAGCTTCCCTATTCTTATTCTTCATTTACGAAAGTTTTAGCCATTAACAATTATAATTTTTTTCAGACACATTCCAAAACTTAGAATATATTTGACTACACTTGATGTTCCCAGCATAAATAAAAAGACCACTTCCAAAAATTTAGCCTTTTAGACTAACTTTTGAAGGTGGTCTTATACTGTTGAAAAACTACTCAATCAGTGAGTTTAGAAAACCTAAATGGAAAAAGTACCCTAAGACTCCAGGGGTTTCATTCACTACTTTCGTGTAAACAACTTGGTCTTTACCAACATTTACCCAAACGGTTTGTTTTCCGTCTTCTCCCAATGCAGATTGCCCAATTAGCACTTTTGCTTCGTTGTAAATTTCGATTGATGTAGCTGAGCCGCTTGAAGAAAGACTTACTTTTAACGCCTTGATTGAAACGGTTGAAGGTGTTCTATACGCTTTATAATAAGCAATTGGATGACGCTCATTAAATGTTGCGCCAAATCCGGAAAGGTACCCTGTGGAAGGTATTGAACTATGACTTAGACTTAATGTTTCAACTCCATATTCCTTCGTTGCATCAAACGGATCCTGTATTTTGATTTCATATATTTTATCCGCAACATAATTATTAACCATGGTACTACTTTCAACCCTTATAAAATAAGCTTTACCAGCTTCCAAATCATAAGCTGGGCCATTTACAAATGTCGCTGGATGTGATTTCTTTTGAACACCATTTTCATCAAAAACCTGAATACCGCCAGTAACTATTATTTTATATGCACCATCATAAGCCGGACGAATCTTAAACATGTCGACATCAGATTTGCTGTCACGATTGTTTTCACCTCTAAGAACTGATGAATCGCCAATGTCTGTTGCTGTTTCAAACATATTTCCATGGTCGTCTACTGACTTGTTCGTGGTTCGCTAACCAGCGCATAGGTAGCTGTCATCCAACAGAAATTCCATTTTCTGACCAGAAAAGACACGCTGAGTATACGCATACAGAATAATTTTTAATAGCATCTTCGGGTGGTAGGCCGGTCGGCCTAATTGCTCTTCTAGTTTATTAAAGAGTGTTTGCGGCATTGCTTCGACTAAGGCATTAACCGCAAAAGCGACGTCAGTTTCAGGAATAAACTGTTCCAACTCTAATGGTAAAATCGTTTGATTAATGGTATAATTTTTAAACATAAAAGCACGCTCCTTTTGATTGGGTTTAGGCACTTTAATCATACAAGGCTGTGTGCTTTTTGTGTACCCTAAAATTAAAAAAGTAGGACAATAATCAGATTTTCTTCTGACTATTGCCCCACTCTCGTTACTTGAGTTACGTACTATTACTCACTCTTTATCGAAAAAATATGAATAAATTTTATTTTGTGTTAATTGACTGTCACGAAGAGGATGACTGCTTTTTCGCCTGTTTTTCCAAACGTTCACATTCAGCAACAACTTCCCTAAAACAGGTCGCTTTAGCTTCATATAGTTTGATCGTACGCCCAAAGAAAATTAATGACTGAATCCTCTTCTGAAGAAAAGCTTTTAACTTCTGATCAGCTGCTTCATATGCAGCTTCTAACTCATTCAATTTAGTTAATGTCATCCTGTCCCCCCCTATACTTAAGAAAAGTTAACTACAAATACAATCATAACATTATCTTATATATAACAAAAATATATTTTAAATATTTATTTTTATTCATGATAGATTCGTTTTTTCATTGATTTAAAAAATAAAAAATGATGAGCTTTGCTTAAGCATATCTAAATGAATTGCCTTTGAGAAGTTAATAAATGAGAAATAACCTCAAACGTATTACAATGAGAATAATCATCGGATACAGGAGGCTTAATCATGAAACATTTAAAAAAATATGGTTTTTATTTATTACTCATAGCTGTTGCCAGCGAACTAATCTTTCCAATTATTTTAGCAGCCTTTTATACGAACTATGATTCGTTTACTATGCTAATCAGTGCATTCGGCGAAAATGGCAGTCCTACAAAAATGGCCTTTAAGATTTGGGCAATCATAGATGGTTTACTGCTGTTACTGACTATTCCTGCATTCTATGAACGGTTTAAGGTTACCAACCGTTCCCTTGCAAAGTGGTTGGGAATTATGTTGGCTGTTTTCAGTACTGGAGACTGCATACTTACCGGGATTTTCGACCGGTCGGCGGCAACAACTATTGGCGGCGAAATTGAAGAGATGATTCATGACTACGCTTCTGGCGCAGGTTTTCTTGCCTTACTAATCGGTACCTTTATTCTAATCCGGCTGTATTCTCTAGAGATGAATCGCTTTATGGTTGTAGTTCTATTCATCACTTTTCTTATTTCATCCGTTTTTATGCTGTTGTTTGCTGCACCTAAAATTCCCTTCCTGCTTCAGCTGCCTATCCCTTATCGAGGCTTGTGGCAGCGGGCTAATCTATTTTTCCTCTATCTACCTTTTGTTTTGGTTGCTATACAGCACCAGAACGTTTATAGAAAAAATCAGTAAAATATGCTAAAAACGCAACAGCTCAAATCATTCCAGCTTATCATCAAAGTGGGCTCTTAAGGCCTCCCAAAAAAAATTGCTGTGCTCCTATTTTCCAAGTATCATTGCTGTTAGGTTTAAAGACATAATGAATAATTGTAAATTTTCTTGCTCATTTCTAGTCATGCTAGACTTCCTCTAACTATTTATTAGACAAAAAAAGACTATCTCCGAAGAGATAGCCTAAAAGGAGTATTACTCAATTAAGAGTAAAATGAAAAATAAAAAGGTTGTTGTTGGTAGTTATTATAATACTTAAATCCTGCTTTTTTGTCAACTAATATCCTTTTTAATAGATACTAATCTGCTTTCACTTTAAATATCTATCAACCGTTATCCTGAAAAATCAGCTTTAAATCTTTATAAATTCAAAAAATATAACGGGTGGCATAATCCCGTCGGCTCATAAAATTCAGTTTTCTCAAATACAAAACCTAGTTTGTTTAACAGTTTTTTCGAACCAGTATTTGCTGGATGATGACCAGCAAATACTTGATTCAGCATAAAAAAAGAGGCAGCCTGCTGAATCACTTCCCGCAAGGCTTCTTCTGCGAACCCTTGTCCCCAAAATTCTTCTTTTAAATGAACCCCTATTTCTGCAGCGTTATCTTCTTTTGCATACGGACGAAGTCCCGCACAGCCAATAAATGCTTCATTCCGTTTAAGAAATATCGGCCAGTACTGATAGCCGTAAGCTTTCTGATTTTCCATTTCCTTTGCTAACCGTTCCTTAATCTGAGCTTCAGACATTCCTTCCCTCGTAATATACTGAACCACTCTTTGATTTCCCCAAAGAGAGACAGCCAGTTCACTATCTTTTTCCTGCCAATGAGAAAAATAAATCCGTTCTGTTTCAAAAATGCCTCTTCTCAATATACCACTCCTCTATTCATCCGTCCTCTTGATTATAGCAAAGGCTTCGTGCTAGGCAAGCAACAGTAACAGATTATAAAGACACTGTCTTTTAAAGTTTAAATCAGCCTATATCTAAAAAATAAGAAAGAATTCACAAAAATCTAGAGAACAATTTTTGTAAATCCTTCTTATTTCTTCAAAGCTTCTCACTGCAGCTTAATTTCTTTACAGCTCTAATATTGGCTACAATGGATTGGACATGCAGCAATCATTGCTGCTTCCCTAAGCCGCCCTATTATTCTAGTTTTTAATCTTCTAAAGCTACATTTTTCAATGTTAATGGTGCACCAAACGTATGGTAATTCAACCCTTTAATTTTTGGATTTTGTAAGACAGACTGCTGGTTTTGACTGATAATAATCATCCCGGCTGTTTCTTCAATTACCAATTTTTCAGCAGCAATCAGTGTCTCCCAGCGTTTTTCCGGCTCCAATGCATATTTCTCTGAAGCATCATCTAAAAGCTGATCATAGGTTGGATTTGAATAGTTGCGGTCATTTCCGCTATATAACATTTTTAGAGTAGAAATTGGATCTTTATAATCAGGAGTCCAATAAATCAGAAACATGTCATAGTCGCTTTCTCTCCCAAAGTTCAAGGCCGTTTCTGTCGGCAGCGCCTTCACATCGATTGTCAGCCCTGGAAACAGCTCCTGTAGCGTTCCCTGAATACTTTCTCCCATCTTCTTGTAAGAGCCGTCATCAGTCACCATAAGCTCTATTTTAACCTTCTCACCTAACTCAGCCTGTGCCTTTTTCCAATACTCAACAGCAGCTTCTTTATCATAGGTCATTAAATCACCAGCTTCTTCCCGGAAATCCTGACCAGTTGCCGGATTTGATACAAAGCCTTCTGTTACTGCACCGTATAATGGTTTGGAACCGTCCGCAATGATGTTATTAACAAGCGTTTCTTTATCAATTCCCAAGGCGATAGCTTTTCTCAGATTTTCATTTTTTAATGGGGTATCTTTACCGTCACGTGTTTGATTTAAACGAATGTAATTCATCGTAGCTGTTGGATATGAATGAAAATCCTCATTATTTTGATTCTGTTTCGCAATCTCGCCTGTGATTGTGGCAACATCCAGTTGTCCATCTTCAAACAAATTAAGTGCAGTGGATGCTTCCTTCACCACTTCATAGTGAATCTTATCAGATTTGACATTTTCCTTATCCCAGTACTTATCATTTTTAACCAAATCCCAGCTTAAATCTGTTTGCTTCCAGTTTTCCACAAGGAACGGACCATTGTATACAACAGTATCACTAGCCGTTCCATAGTCGTCGCCCTGCTCCTCTACAACCTTTTGATTTTGCGGGAAGAAGGTAGGAAACGCCAACAGCGAAGTGAAATATGGTTTAGCATCCGTTAGTTTAATTTCCAAGGTATAGTCATCCAGTGCTTTTACACCCAGCTCTTCCGGTTTTTTCTCGCCGTTGGAAATTTCCCCGCCATTTTGAATCGTTTCAACAATTAAGAAGCTGTAAACCAAGCCATTAGCAGGATCAATCATTTTTTTCCAGGCAAACTCAAAATCATGAGCGGTCACTGGGTCATCATTGCTCCAAACAGCATCTTCTCTTAGTTTAATCGTATATGTTTTGCCATCCTCTGATATTTCCGGCAGCTCTTTTGCGACTGCTGGAATAATCTCATCCTCTTCATCCAATGCATACAGTCCTTCAAAAGCTGCAGTCTGTACAATTGCATCAGGAAAATCCAGCATCACTGAAGTATTTAGTGTTGTCAGCTCAGATGCAGACATTAACTGCATCGGCTGCTCTTCACTTTTTTTCTGCCCTCCGCCGGAACAAGCAGTCAATATAATTCCTGCTGTTATCAAGCCTGTCATTAGTTTAATTACTTTTTTCATCCCATTCTCCCTTTACCTTCTTTATTTTTTTGCTTAGTCCCGTTCCACAAGCATCCAAACAACAACTGCCGGATCTGTCCCATCGTTGTAGTTAATATGCCCTTCACCAGCTTCAATCAACTGAGCATCACCTGGTTTGCCCACAAGATCCTGCCCGTCCTCTAAAATAGTATGTGCTTCTCCTGAAATAACATATGAATACTCATCCTGATCATGACGGGAAAAACCCTCTAATGGACGTTTTTCACCCGGTAATAACGTAATAACACCCATCTGAACTTTTTTATTTGGCTGATTCTCCTGATCAAAAAAAATAGTCATTTCCTGTGGTAAGGTTGGCTTTATTATCATGGCTTTCTCCCCTTTTCTAACATTTTTGTGAGATAGTATTTATTATTGCTTTAATAACATTATAAGTCAATCTTTTTTTAGAAAATTCAGAATTTTTAATCATTAATTTTCTCTTTAAAAAATCCTCTGACAGCTGTTTTTCTGTCAGAGGATTTTAGAAGTATTTTATTCTTGTCCTTTTTCTACATAGCTAAGATCGTTGACTTTATCCAGTGTGTATTTGCCGTCTTTATACTTGATTGTGCAGACACTCGCGTTTTTTAGTCCGCCTTCAGGAATCTTGAAGTCATCAAACAATGTATCCAGTAAAGCTGAAATACTTAGTCCGTGAGAAACCACAAGAACATCGCCGCTGCCTTCTTTTTTCATCTCTGCTGCAACTAAATCATCCAAACCAGCAGTTAAACGGTTGGTAATTGTCTCATAATCCTCTGCCGGCCAATTCACACCTTCTTCATCCCGACCTTCATCCAGCTTAGCTACGCTATTAGCAAAGGATTCCGGTGTCATGTTTTTCATGAATTCTTCTAATGTAACACCTTGGTCATCAGCAATATCCTGCCACATCGTGTGGTTTAAATCGCCTTCGTACGTACCGAAGTTAAACTCTCTGAAGCGTTCATCCGTAGCAAGCTGAAGCTCAGACGCTGTTTTATTTTCTGCAAGAATCAGCTTTGCTGTCTGCATTGCCCGGCCGCTGTCGCTGCTGTAAGCACTCTGAAAATCAACATCTTTTAAACCGATTCCTGCTGCCGTTACGACTTCTTCACCAGCCGGCGTCAGAACAGCATCAGACCAGCCCTGAACTCTATCTGTTGTATTCAGCATTGTCTTTCCATGACGAACAACATAGATTGTCAGTTCTTCCGGCTTCTCAGCCTTTGCTTCTGTCTTTTCTTCAGCTGCTTTACTGCCGCAGCCTGCCATAATCAGTACACTCAAACTTAAAACACCAATTGCTTTTATAAATTTCTTCACTTTTTTCACTCCTAATCTTGTCTATTATTTCTCTAGATTTTCCCCGTTACTTTGAATGACTTGCTTGTACCAATCAAAAGATTTTTTCTTAGTCCGTTTTAATGTCCCATTGCCTTCGTCATCCATATCTACATAAATAAAGCCATAGCGTTTCTTCATTTCACCAGTTCCAGCGCTGACTAAATCAATACAACCCCATGGTGTATAGCCTAGTAAGTCTACTCCATCCAGCTCAATAGCATCCTTCATCGCTTGGATGTGTTTCTGGAAATAATCGATCCGGTAGTCATCTTGAACGGAGCCGTCTGCTTCGAGCTGGTCAACAGCCCCAAAGCCGTTTTCAACAACAAACAAAGGTACATTGTAGCGGTCATAAAGCTTGCTCAATGAAATTCTCAGACCCAAAGGATCGACAGCCCAGCCCCAGTCTGATTCTTCCAGGTAAGGATTTTTAACAGCCGGCATTTGATTACCCCCGACATATTTCACATCCTTAGGATCAGCAGAGGATACTGTAGACATATAATAACTAAAACCAATATAATCAACTGTCCCAGCTTTGATAATTTCATCATCTCCAGGTTCCTTCTTGATGACAATCCCATTTCTTTCAAATTCTTTTAGCTTATGTGCTGGATAATATCCCTTCACCTGAACATCGATATAAAACTCCTGCTCTCGATTAAACTGTAATGCTTCCATCACATCCTCTGGCTTACAAGACATTGGATAGCTTGGAATATAGGCAACCATCATACCAATCTGAAAATCAGGATTAATATCGTGTCCCAGCTGTACTGCTTTTCCACTTGCTACAAATAAGTGATGAGCTGCCTGATATTTCGATTGTCCGTCATTCTTATGAATACCAATTTGTGTCCAGCTTCTTAAAAAGTTAATTTCGTTAAACGTCATCCAGTATTTGACTTTATCCTTATACCGTTTAAATATGGTTTCACAGAAAAACAGGAAGTAATCAATAACCTTTCTATTGGACCAGCCATCCAGCTCATCTGCAAGATACATCGGAATATCAAAATGATTAATTGTGACTACTGGTTCAATGCCGTATTTCAAACACTCATCAAAAACCTTGTCATAAAACTGCAGCCCTTCTTCATTAATCTCTTCTGTCCCCTTTGGACAGATTCTTGACCAAGCAATCGAAAGTCTAAAGCATTTGTAGCCCATCTCCGCAAACAGCGCAATGTCTTCTTTATAATGATGATAAAAGTCAGTTGCTACATGGCTCGGGTAATAACGGTCAGGATCTACATACCCCACTGCTCCTTCCGGCAGCTCCTTTTCTCGCGTGACTGATTCAATTTTTCCATCTTTTGTTTTATAAGTGATCATTCGCGGCTCTGTATGACTACCGCCGGTAATAGCATCCAGTGTACTTAATCCTTTACCACCAGATAAATAACCGCCTTCATATTGATTGGCAGCAGTTGCTCCGCCCCATAAAAAATTTTTTGGAAATGTCATAATGTAGTTCCCTCCTGAAATAGATAATTATTCAAATCATATAGAAATATATTTATTACTACGAGAATCTAACAAAATAACTCGTTTTCAAATAAATCCATTTAAAAGGACTGAAACAAAAACGAATATTCGCTTCAGCCCCTATGCATTACTAATTTGTTAAATCTTCACCGTTAGACGCAATCACTTTCTTATACCAGTCAAATGATTTTTTCTTCGTACGTTTTAAGGTACCGTTTCCTTCATTATCACGGTCAACATAGATAAATCCGTAACGTTTCTTCATTTCACCAGTTCCAGCACTAACTAAATCAATACAGCCCCAGGTTGTGTAGCCTAGCAGGTCTACTCCGTCTTGCTCAACAGCATCTTTCATTGCCTGAAGATGCGCCGCTAGATACTCAATCCGATAGTCATCATTAACATAGCCGTTTTCATCTGGTGTATCTACTGCTCCTAAACCATTTTCAACAATAAACAATGGTTTTTGATAACGGTCATACAAATCATTCATAGTTATTCTCAACCCAAGGGGATCAATCTGCCAGCCCCATTCGCTCGCTTCTAAGTAAGGATTTTTTACTGAAGAAAAGATATTTCCAGCAGTTTTTTCCAGCAGAGCAGAGTCTGTTGTAGCGACACGGGAAGAATAATAAGAGAATGAGATAAAGTCTACGGTATGAGCTTTCAATAACTCTTCATCGCCTTCCTCCATCTTAATTTCAATCCCTTTACGCTCCATCTCTTTCAATGCATATGCAGGATATTCACCACGGGACTGAACATCAATGAAGAAATAGTTTTCCCGGTCGTTCTGCTTTCCAGCCCAGACATCTTCAGGTTTTGGTGTATAAGGATAGTAATTTCCCGCTGCTAGCATACAACCAACCTTATTCTCTGGATCTACCTCATGGGCAATTCTTGTAGCAACGGCACTAGCAACTAGCTCATGGTGAGCCGCCTGGAATTTCACCTGTTCTTCATTGTCTCCTTCTTCAAAATAAAGACCTGCGCCCATAAATGGTGCATGAAGAATCATATTAATTTCATTAAATGTCAGCCAATACTTCACTAGCCCTTTATATCTGTTGAAAATAACATTACAAAGATTTTCATAAAAACCAACTAATTCACGACTACGCCATGCACCATATTTTTTAATCAAATGCATTGGGCAATCAAAATGCGTAATTGTTACTAGCGGCTCAATTCCATACTTGCGGCACTCTTTGAATAAATCTTCATAGAACTTCAGACCTTCTTCGTTGGGTTCTGTCTCATCACCATTTGGAAAAATTCTTGTCCAGGCAATCGATAAACGGTATGTTTTGAAGCCCATTTCACCGAATAAAGCAATATCTTCTTTATAGCGGTGATACATGTCAATTGCTTCTTTCGCTGGATAAAAATGCTCATCATCAAAATCAAACATTTTCATTTTTCCTGCTAAAATAGGAAATCTGTCTTCACCAATAGGTACAACATCCACATTAGCTAAACCGCGTCCGCCTTCATTATAGCCGCCTTCACATTGATTCGCAGCAGTTGCTCCGCCCCATAAAAAATCTTTTCTAAATGCCATTTACAAAGTCCTCTCTTACTACAGAGATGATTCGCGTGAATAGTTTCTAAGAAATGATAATTTTAACTATCAGCTTTCCTATACTCTTTTCAACAAGAACCATCTCAGATTTTATTTATTTTGATAATGCTTCATTAAGCTAAAGCAGTAATCAGCGTATCGGTTGAAGTTACTTCTGCATTCTGTGTTTCTACAATATCCAGATAGTCTCCTGTATTTGTAACAATCACCGGTGTTTGCGTACTATAACCGGCTTTCTTAATCGCTTCAATATCAAAAGTGACTAAAACATCACCTTTTTTCACTTTATCTCCTTGTGCCGCTTTCGCTTCAAAGTATTGTCCATCCAACTGAACCGTGTCCATACCTATATGAATTAACAGTTCCATCCCCTGATCAGAAATCAAACCAATCGCATGTTTTGTAGGGAATAACGTCATTACAGTTCCATCGAATGGTGCGCGGACAATTCCTTCTGTAGGTTCAATCAACACACCCTTACCTAATGCTCCTTGCGCAAATGCCTGATCCTTACATTGACTTAAAGGCAATACCGTTCCTTTGACAGGAGCAACAACTTCATCTTTGCCAAGCTTATTTTGTTGACCTGTTGCCGCAAGTTTCGCTTCTTCCTTAGACAGCGGTGCAGAAAGGTCTTCATCATCCTTAAATCCAATAGCGTAGGCTAGTGCAAAGCCGGCAATAAGAGCAGCTGCATCGAGTGCCATGCTCCAAATTGCATATTTGACATCTCCATCTGGAGAAATTTGCCCTGTGTATCTAAATACTCCAAGTCCCCCCATTTGGTAAGCTTGAATACCTAATCCCATGGAAATTGCACCTGTTACTCCACCAACCACACAAGAAGCCCAGAAAGGTTTCTTTTTCGGTAAAGTAATACCGTAGATTGCCGGCTCAGTCACACCAAAGATTCCTGAAATGAAGGCTGGAATAGATAACTCTTTCAGTTTTGCATTCTTTGTTTTTAACATTACTGCTAGTACCGCACCTGTTTGAGCAAATGAAACGCCTCCTGAAGCAATCAAAAGCTGTGTAGGCTGACCCTGAGACAAAGCAATAATTGCAAATGGAATAATTGCCCAGTGCATACCGAACATAACAAGAATCTGCCAAGCAAATCCAAGAATAGCTCCAAATAAAATTGGGCTGAACCCTTGTAATGCAATCAAACCGTTTCCTAACGCATCAGAAACAACGTTCATAATTGGTCCAATTACTAAGAAGGTTAGCGGCACTGCAATTAGTGCTGTAAAGAATGGAACTAAGAATAATTTTACTACATCTGGAATAATTTTTCTTAATTGTTTTTCAAGCAAAGCTGCAAACGCTGTGGCTGCGATAATTGGCATTACCGTTGAACCATAACCAGCAGCTGGAATTGAGAACGGAATCCCAAAGATGTTCAGTCCCCCGCTTTCAGCAAAAGCAGCAGTTGCGGAGCCATCAATAAAGCCTGTATAAACTAAACTGGAAGCAATCATCATTCCCAAGAATGGTGAACCGCCAAATTTTTTCATTGCTGTGTAGCCAATGAAAATTGGCAGGAATAGGAATAATCCATCCCCCATTGCGTTAAATACAGCATATGTCGGTCCTTCTGAATAGGAAACGCCCAATGCAAATGCTAAAATGGCATTTACACCTTTCAGCATACCAGCAGCAGACAATGGAGCCAGAATTGGTTGAAAAATACCAGAAATCATATCTACAAATCGATCGAACAAATTACCTTTAGGCCCATCATCAACTACGGGCTGCAGCACACCAATAACTTCATCCACAGCTTTACGCACATCAGGAACGTGATTACCAATAACTACTTGGTACTGCCCCCCAGCCTGCATAACCGTAACAACACCATCCATGTTCTTTAAAACTTCTGTATTCGCTTTATTGTCATCTTTCAGTTTAAAACGAAGACGTGTGATACAGTTCGTCAGAGAGTTTATATTATCCTTACCGCCAACTTCTCTTACAATATTTTTTGCTAATTCATCATATTTACCCATGTTTTTTTCCTCCAAATTTATGTGTATTTTTATTTAGAGGTTTCGCCAACTGAATGTCACGATCCAAAGCCATACCATTTTGGTATCGCAGGGGTATTCTCTTGGTGTACCTCGTCCCTCCTTAGGTTGATAATAATAATAGTTTAACTATTTTTAATGACTAAACGTGCAATATGAATAGTCAAATAAAGCTTCTCGTCATTTGAAATTTTATAGTCATAGGCAGCGATTAAATACTTTTCGATTTTTTCGATGCAGTGATAGGCATTTTGATATTTACTTTTAATAATTTCTAATAATTCCTGATCTGTTTCATCCATGTATTGTCCTTTTGAAAGTAAACGATAGGCAAAAAACTTGAGATGTGTAGTAAATCGATAAAAATAGACAGAGTTTTCATCGAATGATATTTTAAAATAATATTTAATAATATTCATAATTTCCTGCATAATCTTTGTTATCTCATAAGTATTACCGGATCCATCTGCATCCTGTTGGGCATTAACAATGTGTAATGCTATAAAACCAGCTTCATCCTCTGATAACTCCACATCATACTTTTCTTTCACTTTTTGAATGGCCATCATACCAACTTTAAACTCATCTGGGAAAAACCGTTTGATATCCCATAACAAAACATTTTTGACTTCAACATTCTTTTTCACCCGTTCAATTGCTGTATGCAAGTGGTCTGTCAACGAAATATAAATCATTTCATTTAGATTTTCGTTGATTTCCTTCTTTGCATACTCGATAATCTCATCCGATATTTTCAAATATTCCATGGGTAAATCTTCCAGCAACTCTTGGAATTGTAGGGAAATTTTTTCATTTGTCAGCTGATAGATTTTGTCAACCCTGTCTTTACAGATAAAATCACCAGGTTTTTTCTTAAAACCCAATCCTTTGCCCATTACTATCAATTCACGATTGTGTTCATCGACAGTAATGATCACATTGTTGTTAAGTATCTTATGAATTAACATTTTTTCCCCCATTCTGAATAAAAACAAATACATTATTTTATTCGCTTATTCAAAAAAACAAAAAAACCCAACCACTTCAAAAAAGGTGAAAGAATTTCATCCCCTTTGAAATAACTAGGTTTAGCTTGTACTTAAACAATCACTATCCAACAAATAATATTCAATTATATATCATATAACCATAGATTACATGATAACAAAACGTTTGTCAACGCTTCCAAAGCATTTAAAACAAAAAGCGGTACTCAACCGCTAATGATGACCCGTACGGGATTCGAACCCGTGTTACCGCCGTGAAAGGGCGGTGTCTTAACCACTTGACCAACGGGCCGGGAATTTTTGATGGGCCTAAATGGACTCGAACCATCGACCTCACGCTTATCAGGCGTGCGCTCTAACCAGCTGAGCTATAGGCCCATAAAAAAAGCGGGTGACGAGAATCGAACTCGCGACAACAGCTTGGAAGGCTGTGGTTTTACCACTAAACTACACCCGCGTAAAACTCTTTATAACGGTCTGGACGGGACTCGAACCCGCGACCTCCTGCGTGACAGGCAGGCATTCTAACCAACTGAACTACCAAACCAAATTCTTTGTTACTTGCTTTTAACTATTGTTAAAAGCTATTGCGGGGGCAGGATTTGAACCTACGACCTTCGGGTTATGAGCCCGACGAGCTACCTGACTGCTCCACCCCGCGATAATAGTATACCTATTTGTATACGGAAAGTTTTCTTGCGACTTTGATTAAAGAAACTTTGCTTCTCTTAGTCACCAAGTACTGTTCAACATCTGCTCTGGTAGAATAATCACAGTGTTTCTCAGTAAAGGAGGATAAGGGATTCGAACCCTTGCGTGCTTTTACACACCTGACGGTTTTCAAGACCGTTCCCTTCAGCCGGACTTGGGTAATCCTCCAAAATATTGCAATGACCCGTACGGGACTCGAACCCGTGTTACCGCCGTGAAAGGGCGGTGTCTTAACCACTTGACCAACGGGCCAGAAAGAACGGAGAAGGAGGGATTTGAACCCTCGCGCCGGTTTCCCGACCTACACCCTTAGCAGGGGCGCCTCTTCAGCCACTTGAGTACTTCCCCAATGGGCCTAAATGGACTCGAACCATCGACCTCACGCTTATCAGGCGTGCGCTCTAACCAGCTGAGCTATAGGCCCATTAAAGCGGGTGACGAGAATCGAACTCGCGACAACAGCTTGGAAGGCTGTGGTTTTACCACTAAACTACACCCGCAAATTTAATGGTATAATGGCGCGGGACAGAATCGAACTGCCGACACATGGAGCTTCAATCCATTGCTCTACCAACTGAGCTACCGAGCCAAAACGGTCTGGACGGGACTCGAACCCGCGACCTCCTGCGTGACAGGCAGGCATTCTAACCAACTGAACTACCAGACCAAAAATCTTTACTACTGGCTTTTAACTATTGTCAAAAGCAATTGCGGGGGCAGGATTTGAACCTACGACCTTCGGGTTATGAGCCCGACGAGCTACCTGACTGCTCCACCCCGCGATAATAGTATACTTATTGTATACGGAAAGGTTTTCTGCAACTCTCGTTAAGGAAATTTCGTCCTTATAGTTGCCAAGCACTGTTCAACATCTGCTCTGATAAAATAATCACAGTGTTTCTCAGTAAAGGAGGATAAGGGATTCGAACCCTTGCGTGCTTTTACACACCTGACGGTTTTCAAGACCGTTCCCTTCAGCCGGACTTGGGTAATCCTCCATATTATTTTTAAGCAACAATGTCACAATGGACCTTGTAGGACTCGAACCTACGACCGGACGGTTATGAGCCGTCTGCTCTAACCAACTGAGCTAAAGGTCCAGGCTCTTAAAAAAATAATCGCGGCGAAGGGGATCGAACCCCCGACCTCCCGGGTATGAACCGGACGCTCTAGCCAGCTGAGCTACACCGCGTATACATATAAAAATGGAGCCTAGCGGGATCGAACCGCTGACCTCCTGCGTGCAAAGCAGGCGCTCTCCCAGCTGAGCTAAGGCCCCAAATTCATAATTATCGGGAAGACAGGATTCGAACCTGCGACCCCTTGGTCCCAAACCAAGTGCTCTACCAAGCTGAGCTACTTCCCGTTTATAACAATGCACCCAAAGGGAGTCGAACCCCTAACCTTTTGATTCGTAGTCAAACACTCTATCCAGTTGAGCTATGGGTGCTACATATTTCTAAATGCCGAGGACCGGAATCGAACCGGTACGGTGATCACTCACCGCAGGATTTTAAGTCCTGTGCGTCTGCCAGTTCCGCCACCCCGGCGCGGTATTTGAAAGCGGAAAACGGGGTTCGAACCCGCGACCCCCACCTTGGCAAGGTGGTGCTCTACCACTGAGCTATTTCCGCGTTTCTGGATGCCGGCTAAAGGACTTGAACCCTCGACCCTCTGATTACAAATCAGATGCTCTACCAACTGAGCTAAGCCGGCTTTTTTAATGCGGGTGAAGGGACTTGAACCCCCACGCCTCGCGGCGCTAGATCCTAAATCTAGTGCGTCTGCCAATTCCGCCACACCCGCATGTTATGAGTCGTACAGGGCTCGAACCTGTGACCCTCTGATTAAAAGTCAGATGCTCTACCAACTGAGCTAACGACTCATATGGAGGTTAACGGGATCGAACCGCTGACCCCCTGCTTGTAAGGCAGGTGCTCTCCCAGCTGAGCTAAACCTCCATAATACAACAATCGCGCGGCGGCGTCCTACTCTCACAAAGGGAAACCCTTCACTACAATCGGCGCTAAAAAGCTTAACTTCTGTGTTCGGCATGGGAACAGGTGTATCCTTCTCGCTATCGCCACCACACTGGTGTTGTTTGGTATTTAGTTGAGTGATTTGCTCACTCAAAACTGGATAGATTAAAACTCTTCAACACAGTCATTCCGAAAAACATTTTCTTACTCTTCCAATTCTTTGGTTAAGTCCTCGACCGATTAGTATTGGTCCGCTCCAACCATCACTGGCCTTCCACTTCCAACCTATCTACCTGATC
>NZ_JBNEQE010000010.1:0-151944 GCF_049894025.1 Enterococcus sp. LJL51 | reverse complement strand
AAAAGACACGCTGAGTATACGCATACAGAATAATTTTTAATAGCATCTTCGGGTGGTAGGCCGGTCGGCCTAATTGTTCTTCTAATTTATTAAAGAGTGTTTGCGGCATGGCTTCGACTAAGGCATTAACCGCAAAAGCGACATCCGTTTCAGGAATAAACTGTTCCAACTCTAATGGTAAAATCGTTTGATTAATGGTATAATCTTTAAACATAAAAGCACGCTCCTTTTGATTTGGTTTAGTCACTTTAATCTTACACGGTTGCGTGCTTTTTGTGTACCCTAAAATTAAAAAAGTGAGAAAATAATCAGATTTTCTTCTGACTATTGTCCCACTCCCACTCACGTGGAATTCGGATAAACGGTGGGAGCAGTAGCACATACCAGCATTGAACTGTGACGAGTAACCGCAGGAGCAAAACCTTCAAAAATAAGCCGAAATTCACAAAAATTTGAAAAACACCAGGTAGGAATCAGTCAACATCGACTGGCTCACATTCGTGTTTCTTGTCATTTTCGTGAATTTCTTCTTATTGCTGAGAAACACAATGAGGAACGAGCTGATGTTAAACAGTACCTATTTGGTTCTCGGGACTAAACACTCTTGTCCCATCCTCTGCATCTCTTCTATCTTTTCCATTACTTAGTTGTTATTGTTTTTTCAACTCTTAGCAAAACCGCTGCTAGCTGTTTTCTGTTCAATCCTCACCGTAATCCCGCTAGGATCAAGAAGAACAAGCTCATCTGATGTTTCCTTTAAAAAGGTAAGCCCATACTCTGTAATATTCGTTTTGACTTTAAGAAATGCTTCCTGATTGGAAACAACTAGAGTAAAGTAATCCAGACCTAAATCATTTTCTTTCGGTGCCGGCAGCTCCTTGCCCAGCCACACATTCGTTCCTATATGATGGTGGTATCCGCCAGCGGCAAAAAAACTGGCTTGACTACCGAAATGATCTTTTAATCCTAAGCCGAGTGCTTCTATATAAAAAGCTTCTGTTTTGGCCAAATCTGCTACAGAGAGATGAACGTGACCCACTGTAGTACCAGCAGGAAATTTGTCGGTTGCTTCATCTCGGCTGGCTAGTACGCCTGCTGCATCCATTTCCACAGTGATTCCTGAAATTCGACCATCCGGCTGAATAGACCATTCAGTCTTCGGTTTATCCCGATAAATTTCAATCCCGTTCCCTTCCGGATCTTCCAGATAAAGTGCTTCACTATAGCCGTGATCAGAAGCGCCAATAATCGCTGCTTCTTTTTTTAGTAAGCTAAACAAGGTGTTGCCCAAATCCTTACGTTCCGGAAGCAGAAAAGCAATGTGGTACAACCCAGCCTTTCTTTCTCTACGATTTGGCTGTTCAACTTTTCTCAGCATCAGAAGAGGCAGTCCCTCCACACCTAATAAGGCGGTTTCTGTATTGAATTCCAGTAGTGTTAAACCAATGACTGATGTATAAAATTCAATTTGTCCTGTAAGATCAGCAACTTTCAACCCTACCATGCCGGTATGAGCAGTTTTATCTATTGAAAAAGTTTGTGTTAGCATAAGTATTCCTCCTTTTATATCAGTAGTTCATTAACAGAATATCACTTACTTTTAGTAAGTTAAAGTTTTTTGCTTATTGCCTTAAAAATTTTAAACAGAAAACCATTGAAGTAGGTCAAGTAAACAGGCTATACTGGTGGAAAAGGAGAAAAGTAATGACTATCAGTTATTTTGACAATAAAGAACAAGAGCCGCAGATTACAGAACTCTATGAGGTGCTAGGCGATGCGTCCACATTATGGCAGCAGATAGATGAGGAATTATTTAAAATAGCTGCTGAAATGACAGGGTATTGGAAATTTCCAACAAAAAAAGCTGGCTGGACATGGATTAATAGCTTGAAAAAACGCGTACTTCTCTATCGTCAACCCTGTCAAAATTCGTTTCGAGCAACAATTGTTCTAGGAGAAGCTGCTGTTCAGTCCTTTTTGAATAGCGACGGACCAGATATCTTGAAAGATAAAGTTAGAGAAACACGAGTCTATGCTGAAGGGCGCAGTATCCTTTTTGAAATTTCTTCTAATCAGGACTTACAGGAACTTCTGATACTACTTCCATATAAACTCAATTAACCAAGGGGTGGTTTCTGGATACCGTTCATTCGGTTTTAGGCATACTAAAAGTCTGGGAATTTATTTATATACCAGACTTTGACGCTTTTTATGTGAATACATTTTAAATAACAAAAGTTATCCAAAATGTATTCAGCTGTGAAAAATAAGTCGAAATTTACTGGAAATAGAAGAGCAGCTATTTTCCGTATATTTCGGCTTATTTCAAAAGGGGCTGCTTGAGGACTCTAATTTACTGGATTTTATAAGGGCTGGTGTACCTTCGACTATCCTACTCTTGTTTAGCTATAAACTTCAGTAAAAAGTAAAAAAAGTATCCATATTTCCCCCCATTTCCGATAAAATAGAGTTATGTGTATTAAAAAATAAAAGGGGTATTAAAAATGATTGGAATAGACTTAGGAACATCGAACAGTGTAGTATCTTATTGGGATGGCGAACAGGTTCAGCTAATCCCCAACCGATTCGGCAAAGTGTTGACTCCATCAGTTGTTGGAATTGATGATGACGGAAAAGTTTTAATTGGTGAAATTGCCAAAGAACGGCTGATTAGTCACCCTCAGCTGACAGCAGCTGCTTTTAAACGTTTTATGGGTACTACTAAGCATTATGAGTTGGGCATACATTCTTTTTCTCCAGTTGAGTTGTCTTCTTTAATCCTAAAAAGTTTAAAAGAAGATGCAGAGAATTATCTAGAGCAGGATTGTACACAAGCGGTTATCAGTGTACCAGCTTATTTTAATAATATTGAACGGGAAGCAACGATTGAAGCGGCTAAATTAGCAGGCTTAGACGTTCAGAACTTGATTAGCGAACCAACGGCTGCAGCTATGGCCTATGGTCTGCATGAGGATAAGGATCAGGCAATTCTTGTTGTCGACTTAGGCGGCGGGACTTTTGATGTCTCTCTCTTGGAAATGTTTTCTGGAGTGATGCAGGTAGAAGCTATCTCTGGCGACAACAACCTGGGCGGTGAGGATTTCACACAAATTATCGTCCATGATTGTTTGAATAAGCATGGTTTAGCTGATCAGGTGCTGCCCGCAGCAGTGCAAGCGGTTCTCTATAGAAAAGCTGAAGGGCTAAAAATTAGTTTCTCTTCTCAGCCTAAAAGCAGCTTTTCTTTTGAAGTAAATCAAACCATTTATGAGTACGAGTTGACTATTCAGGAGTACGAAAACCTATGTCTGCCTCTTTTGAAGCGCATGCGTCAGCCGGTTGGCAGAGTGCTTAGTGATAGCCATATGGATATAAAGGATATCAATCAGGTAATCCTGATTGGCGGAGCAACGAAAAATCCTAGTATTCGCAATTATTTTTCTCGGCTGCTTAAGGTTATTCCCTACACACAGATTAATCCTGATGAAGCTGTGGGACGCGGTGCCGGCATTCAGGCAGCACTAAAAACACAACGTGAAATGGTAAATGAAATGATGATGACTGATGTCTGTGCCCATACGCTAGGAGTAGATATCATCAGCCGCGGACCAAATGGCTATACCGAAGGAGTTTTTGCACCAATTATTGAGCGGAATACGACTATTCCAGTCAGCAGAATTGAAACTTTCTATACTGTAAGAGACAATCAGGAAAAAGTCGATTTTTCAGTCTATCAAGGCGAGCATCCCATGGTCAAGGATAACTTAAAAATTGGTGAGCTGATGGTCTCTGTCCCGCCCGGACCAGGAGGAACACCGGTAGACTGCCGCTTTACTTACGATTCTAATGGTGTTTTGGAAGTTGTTGTTACAGACATTCAGGGTCAGACAACTCAGCTGATCATCGAGAGTCATCCTGGCAAGCTAACAGAAGCTGAGCTTCAGGAAAGCTTAAAAAAGATGGAAGGCTTAAAAATCCATCCGCGGGATCGTGCTGAAAACCGATTGCTTTTAGCACGGTTGGAACGTGTTTATGCAGAAGCCTTAGGAGATAAGAGGGCGTATATTCAATCCCTTATTTTAGAATTCCAGCATACACTGGATAAACAGAATGATTTGGAAGTCAAACGTCTGTCTGCAAAGCTTCAGCAGCAGTTAAATGAATTGGAGCAGCAGCTATGGACATAAACATTTGGGAAATACTAGGCATCGAAGCTACACAAGATAAAAAGAGAATCAAAAAAGCATATGCTGAAAAACTAAAGACATTAAAAATCGATCAGGAAATCGACGCTTTTCAACAGCTGAAAGCTGCCTTTGACCAGGCATTAGCTTATGCCTCTTCAAGTAAAGCTGACACTGCGGACAGTATACAAACAGCAGCAGAGCCGAACAGCAAACTAAATGATTTGGAAGAAGAATCAGAGTCAAACAACCTTAGCACTACAGACTGGGGTGAACTGAAAATTTTCTCTCTTGAACTGGAGAAAATCAAACAGACTCATGCCTACTACGATGATTTGGCATTGTGGGAAGAGCTGACAGACCCCATGTTTGACTGGAGCAAAGAAGAGTATTGGGAAAATGTCTATTTACTTCAGCAATTCTTAGCAGAAAATTATATGTGGCTTTCTAAAAAAGTTCTCAGCTATTTATTTGATATTTTTGATTTAGACAGCTTGATTAACGGCGATGGTCCAACAGGAGTTCTTGCGCCTGATTTTCATCACGTTATCATGCCGATTCATTTTGCGCCTGATTTTTCCTTTGCTATTTGGCGTGCAATTCCCGCTGATTACAGAGAGCAGTATTTTTATTGGCGTTTTCAGGCTTACCTGATGCTGATGAGAGGTTCAGTCTACAGCAGTGATTTTCAGACCTTAACAGCCAAATGTCTCGACCTTACAAAAGAAGATAGCGATATCTACAATTTACTTTTGTTGGAGCTTTTGCAGCACAGAGACGGCATCCTCGTTGAAGAACAGGCGGAGCAATTTGCTGACTTATTAGCACAAGCTGAAAAATTCCATAGTAATCAGACAACCGCTTTTCTGAGAAATTACTACGAGACGGTTATTCTTAAAAACAAAGATGCTGCCACACGCCATTATAGGTGGAAAAAGGAAGAATTGATTTTTTCAGGAAATATGTACAGTCTGCTTTATGGTTTGATTCTCTATCATCAGAATCAGCAGACAGAAGCCTTTATAGAATGGCAAAAACTGCCTGATAATAAACAAGCTGAACTGCTGACTACTTATAAAATAAATAAGAAGCTGTTACCCACAGAGAAACAAACCGAACTAAAGCTTATTTTGCAAAATGATAAACAAGCACGCAAACAGACTGCTGCTGCCAACAAAAGTTCTTCAGGAAACATCTGGTGGTGGCTGTCTATCTCAGTTTTAGTGATTAGAGTAATAATGAGTATTTCACGTGCGAACTCCACTGCGCCAAAAACACCTATTGTGAACCCAATAGTGACAGACATGCCTTACAGCCAGACATTAGCGCAAACAGCTCATCAGCTCAATCAGAAAGAAGAACAACTGCGGCTGGCGAAGCGATTTATCAGTCATTTTTACTCCACCCTAACTGTAGATCAGGTATTGTCGGCAGCAGATGAGCTGTTTATCCGAGAAGATTTAAAAGAAAAATTTGCTTCTTTAGCTGGTCAGAGAGAGTTGGACTACTCAGATACTGATATCCGTTATTTTTCCAGATTAGACGGCTATGAAATGAAACGCTATATTACAATTTACTATAAAGATGAACGTCTCCACTTATTAAAAATAGATGAGCTGGAAAAATGTATTGAAGCGGTTTACAGCACTGGTTGGGATGACCTTTCCGAAGCTGAACTTACAAAACTGATTAATTTCTCAGAAACAGACACACAGGAAGTGACTACGCGTTTCATTAAAGATTACTTATTCACCGAAAATCAAACAGGAAATTTAGGCGATTTAGCTGTTTTTCTGACACCTGAATTTCGAAAAAGCTTAAATATAGATGAGCAAGGGAATTTCCAAACCAAAATGAACAGTCAACAGCTGGAAAATTTCCGAAATGGCTGGTTTTATAGCGTACAGTTGAACTATAATGAAATAGAATATGTTCTGACAAATGATCAGGAGGATATGGTATATTTTGCCTTTGATGAAGAAGGCAGACTCAATCATATTTACGGTGACAACTGGGAGTATCTGGAAACACCATCGCTGATGAGCACTAGCGAAAGATTATTTGTCGCTGATATCTTACATCCAAAAAACTAAGAAAAAGGAGTAACTATGTACAAAAACAAGAAAATTCATCTGGCTCTCTTATTAAGCCTGCTGTTCTCTTTTGCTTCCATTCTACCCGGTTTGACCGGCTATGCAGAAGAAGGTACTGGACAATCTGAAATAACAAACAGTGAAACCATGACATCCTCTGAGGAAGCACCTGCTCCAGAGGATATCATGACGATTACCCGTAATGCAGGTTATACCGTTGATGATTTCTATCGTCCTGCTGCTTCTATTGTCATCGATGCCAGCTCCGGACAGGTCATCTGGGAAGATCAGGCTGATCAGACCTGGTATCCGGCGAGTATCGCCAAAATGATGACAGTTTATCTGCTGTTTGACGCCATCAAGCAGGGAACGATTACGCTAGATACGACAGTCACAGCAACTGAAAGTGACCAGGCAATCTCAGAAATCTATGAGTTAAGTAATTCACCTATTGTTTCTGGTGTTGCTTATCCCGTTACTGATCTGCTATATATGACTACGATGGCATCGTCAAATGCAGCAACTGTCATGCTGGCAAACCTAGTAACAAATAATGATGCAGCCGCCTTCATCACAATGATGAATACAAAGGCACAGGAGCTGGGGATGACAAATACTACCTTTTACAATCCTAGCGGGGCAGCAGCCAGTGCCTTTAACGGCTATTACTCGCCTGCGGGGATTGATCCAGAGGCTGATAATGTATCGACCGCTCGGGACTTGGCCTTGATGTTTTATCATCTGTTGAAAAATCATCCGGAGGTTTTGGAGTACACTAACAAACAGCAGATTACGGTGATGGAAAATACAGAATACGCTGAGCTTTTAGAAAACTCCAACAAATCAATTCCCGGCGGATTATACGGCTATGAGGGCGAAGATGGTCTCAAGACTGGTGCTAGTCCGGAAGCAGCCTATAACTACGCAGCAACCGCTACAAGAGACGGCATGCGTCTAATTGAAGTAGTCCTTGGTGTAGGTGACTGGACAGATGCTGAAAGCGAAAATCAGCGGCATGCATTTGGTAATGCGTTATTCGACTATGGTTTCAATACATTTGAATATAGAAAGCTGCTGGATGCAGGAACACAAACAATCAATAATAAAGAAATTATTCTTGATCAAGAATTTTTTGGTCTGTTACGTAAAGGGACGCAGCCTGAATATATTCTCTCGGACAACCAACAGCTGCTTTTATCTAACCAGCTGAATCAAGTCTCATCGAGTATTCCAGCACCAAGTATCCCTTATCAGCTAAAGGAAGACAAAAAGGCAAAGGAAGAAGCAGAGACAAAAAGCAGCACAGCTGACAGCTCTCTACTTGGTAAAATTAAGCAGGCTTGGAAAGAGTATGCGCTTGTAGCAGCACTTTTAGTAATAGCAGTTCTTTTATTGATGTATGCTGGAACTACAGGAAGTAAAACGAAGCGTTCCAGAAGACGGGCAACCTCTCATAGACAGACAGCCTTCATTTTAGGTATTACATTAATTCTTGCCGCTATTCTATTAGGTGGAGGAACCTTCATTTTAGGTCCTTGGCTGCCGTTTTAGGAGAAAGTAAATGACACTATTTGGCTGGTTAAAGAAGAAACCGGCGACTGTTAAACCAAATGCAGCTATTTCTGAAAGTATCACTGAAACTGCAGCATCAGACAATCTGTCCGATGAATTACGTTACCGCTGCTTTGACAAAGCAGAGTATCAATTTGATACAGCTTTAGTTCATTACTGCACGCTTCATAAGAAAAAAGCAGCTCTCTTCATATAAAAGAGTCGCTGCTTTTTTCATTTGTCGGATAGGTTTCTTTCCATTGGAATGAAACGAATTCCATTAATTACTTTCTCTGTACCAGCAGCTGTAAATCCTAACTTAAGATAGGCTTCCACTGCATAAGGTGAAGAATTAACCGTTACTATCTGACAGTTCGTATTTTTTGAATAATCTTCGATCATTTTAGAGTAAAGTCTTCGTGCAATTCCCTGACGATGATACGCCTTGTCAACAAACAATAAGGAAATATGAAAGGGTTCTCTAACTGCTATAACACCTAAAAGCTTACTTTTTTCATAGTATCCCCAGATGAAGAGTTCGTTATTCTCAAGCTTCTTACTGATTTCAGGTAAAGAAATAAAGCTTTTAAATTCCTGAACTCCTTGATTAGAGTAATCAACTGCTTCAAACTCCATAAAAGTTCGCCAAACCAACCCTAAAGCTTCAGATAATTCCCCTCTGTGATTTCTAATTTTCTTAATCACTAACCCACCTCTTTTTTCAGATACTATGTGTAAATAAAAATTTCTAAAAAAGAGAAGCTGTCCCGCAGCCCCTCTTATACGTCCTCTATTCAATCCATTTCTACATTGAACCTTTAAATACTTCACTATTTTTAATAAAATAATCTACACCGGAGTATATTGTAAAAATCAAACAAGTGTACAGCATAATCAAATCAACCGGCAGTCCCATCAGATTGAAAGGAATATTGTTAATCAGTAATAGAATAATTGCCACCATCTGAGTAGCTGTCTTAATTTTACCTGGCCACGCAGCTGCCATCACTTCCCCGTGTTCTACCAGAAGCAGACGCAAACCTGTAACCGCCAGTTCACGACAGACAATAACTGCAACAACCCACGAAGGCGCTTTGCCTTGTCCAACTAAGACAATAAACGCTGTCATTACCAGCATTTTATCTGCTAACGGATCAGCAAACTTTCCAAAATTAGTCACTAATCCTCTTGCCCGGGCAATTTTTCCATCTAGCCAGTCTGTAATACTGGCAATCGCAAAAATCACTGCCCCAACCAATTGGGTGATTTCCAGCACGGTTTGCCCAACAGTGATTGAGCCCCAATCCAAAGGCAGAGTAACTACCAAAATAAAAATTGGTATCATAAAAATTCTAAGTACAGTTAATTTATTAGGTAAGTTCAACGCTCATTCCTCGCTTTCCTTTTCTATTTTACGTCATCCGACATAACCTGTCACGATAAACCATCTAAATTCTCAATAAAGTGATACCTGATTTACTTTGTATCTTGTTATTCCCTTGACACCTCTCACTAAACTGGAGAAAATCAACGCATAGCTATCTCTTTTTTTAAAGGATACAGCTGACTCTTAATAAGAGGGGCTGTGACATTAGTATGCCTCAGTCCCTTAAACCCGGATAAACGGTGTTTCAGAAGTAACTTCTTCGACAATAAGGCGGAAATTCGCAAAAATTTGTAGAACAATTTTCGGAATTTCCGCCTTATTGCTTGAAGCTGAACACTTCTGTCACAACCTCTATTTATTCTCTAATTTTAAACTTAGAGCCAAAACATCTGTTACTATTGTTGCGGCTCTTTATAGGCAATGGTAAATAAGAGATTACGTTCACCAATCCCTGTATCGTTCGGGTTAAAAATAACCTGCTGTCCATTTAGCTTCATATCCATATACTCTGAAGCGCCCAATGCCACAGTGACATTCGTCGCACCAGCTGGTATCTCAAATTCCTGCGTTTGTCCCTGCGGTACAGTTGACTGGAAAACATACGCGCCATCAATAATTACTCCGGCCCAGCAGTTCCCTTCGGTTGCAGTAAAACTGAATTTCGCAGGTGTATCTACGTCAGTAGCACTTAAATTAACAACTCTATTCGCTTCGCTTTGGTACACAACATTAGCTGTTTTTTCCTCACTGCTTTCAGTCGTTGAGCTTTCCTGTACAGAACTGCTTGTTTCAGAAGATGAGGTACTTGTTGATTCAACAGAAGAGCTGCTCTCAGAAGAACGTTCCACTGTAATTGTAGAAGCAGGCGGCTCAATAATCGGATTCGCCTTTTGATCCTGCCACATAATATAGAACACAACAATCGCAATAGCTAGTCCAAACAGTGATAAAATAATTGCTGGTAGGCTTTTGAATAGACTGCTTTCCCGTTCTTCTTCATAAATCTGTATTCTGGATTCTTCCAGCGTTTTATACTCCGCTGCCAGTTCAACATCTTCCGGGAGATCTTTTCCGTCAAAATAGTTGATTAGCTCTTCACCATCAAGGTTCACCGCATTGGCATACTGGCGAATAAAGGCACGCACGTAAAAAGTCCCAGGCATGGAATCAAAATTATTTTCTTCAATTGCCATTAAATAGCGCTTTTGGATCTTCGTAATCTGCTGCAGCTCATCTAACGACATATTCATTTGTAGTCGTGCTTCTCGTAGTCTCTGTCCTATATTAACGCTGGCCACTCGTTCATCTTCTCCAGTCTTTCTAAAATATCAATACCATCCCCCATTTACGGGAATGGTCGCTCCGGTTATATAATTTGCCTGATCAGAAAGCAAGAAAGCCGTTATTCCAGCTATCTCATCCGGATGAGCCATCCTGCCTACTGCTATATTTTCTTCCAATTGCTGAATTTCTTCCATTGTCCACTGCTTGTTCATCTCTGTTTGAACCGCTCCTGGAGCTACTATATTCACAGTGATGCCTAAGCTGGCAACCTCTTTGCTATAGGCTCGGACAAACGCTTCTTGTCCGCCTTTCACACCGCTATATACAGCTTCCATGCTGCTGCCATACTGACCATAAACAGAACCGATAAAAAGAATCCGACCCTGACCGCTCTTACTCAGTTTTTTCTGCAAATCCCGACAAAGAAGCATGGGTGCTTTCAAGTGAATCTGTAAAAGATTTTCAATTTCTTGATTTGTCTGATTTTCCAGCAATGTATAATAGGTAAAACCACTGGCAAAAACTACAGCGTCTACCTGAAATAATTGTTCTAAAAAAGTTGGAAACTGCTGTTCTTCCAACATATCTAAGGATACCATAAAAAATTCTTGCTGAGGATAACAATTTTGAAAGTTTCTAATCAAATTTTCGACCTTTTCCTCATTTTCATGATAGTGGCAGTACAATGACCAGCCGGCGGCTGCCAGCTGTCTTGCAACTGCGGTTCCAATACCTCCGCTTGCCCCCATAATCAATGCCTTTTTCATGACTGTCTCCTTATCAGTTTTTGCTAGTTTTTAGGATACATATAAAATCTGCTTAAGCCGTCTTTACGAATAAACTGCTTTCCAATTTTTTTGATATCGTCCAAGCAAATGGCTTCAATTACAGAAAGCATGTCAAATAGCGTTGTCTTACCAAATAATGACTGTGAAAACTGATTGGCAATATATTCTAACGAATTTAAAGACTGGAAATACTTTCCAATCATTTTTTTCTTAAGCAAATCAAGGTTTTCCTCTGTTAATTCCGGACTGTCTTCATAAGACAACAAAATTCTTTCCAGCTCTGCAGCCAGTTGCTCTGGCTGGTCGCTGTCGCCGCCTATGTCAGCGAAATGAAAGCTGCGGTCCAGATTAAATTCATAGCTGAAGCTATCATCTAATAATCCTGTATTATACAATGAGAGGTAATTTTGAGAGGTATTCCCAAAAAGCAGCTGTAACAATAAATTTACTGCTGTCTTATACTTCAACAGGTCGAAGCCGTCCTCAGGCACCTCATCAAGCCCTTTAAGTCCTACAAGGACCTTGGGCCGCTGTACAGGCATTTCAATTGAGCTTTCACGAACAATATCTGCTGCTGCTTCAATCGGAAAATGACGTTTAATCGGCGCTGCAGCTGCAAAAGTTTTCTGTTGTTGATTTTTGCGGATGGAGGCCATCATTTCTTCCGGCTCCATTTTTCCTACAACAAACAAGGTCATATTACTTGGATGATAAAACGTATGATAACACGTATATAAATCATCAGCAGTAATCTGACTGATGCTTTCTACTGTTCCTGCAATATCGATATGCAGTGGATGCTTAGGATAAAGATTCCCTAGAATTCCAAAAAACAGCCGCCAATTTGAATCATCCAGATACATTTGAATTTCCTGACCGATAATCCCTTTTTCCTTTTCCACTGTTTCTTCTGTGAAGTATGGTGCTTGTACAAAATCAATCAGTGTTTCCAGATTTTTTTCTACCTGATCTGTAGTGGAAAATAAATAACTGGTTTTCGTAAAACTGGTAAAAGCATTGGCAGAGGCCCCTTGACGTCCAAAAGCCTGAAAAACATCGCCATCTTCCTTTTCAAACATTTTATGCTCGAGGAAATGAGCAATTCCATCGGGTACTCGTATCATCTCATTTTTTCCTAACGGAACAAACTCATTGTCAATTGATCCATAATCGGTAGTAAATAATCCATAAGTTTTATGGTAATCATTTTTAGGCAGCAGATAGACTGTTAAGCCATTCTCCAGCACTTCTGTATATAGCGTTTCATTGATTTGCGGATAGGATTTCTTATCCATTCTTCTGCTCCCCCTCTAAAAAGAAAATAGCCTGCATTTTAACTTGATTGGCAACCTTTTGTATTTCTTTAAGTGTTACTGCTTCTAGACGACGCAGCCACTCCTCAGGTTCAAGAACTGTTTCCGGTAACAGAAAATCCATATATGCCCCTTCCAGAACAGAACCTGCATTATCCAGAGACAACAGATATTGATTTTTCAGCATTGCCTTTGTCTGCTGCAGCTCTTCTTCCGACACTTCGCCTTTACGGATATTCTCCAGCTCTTTCGCTATCAAATGCAGAACCTTTTCTCTATTTTTCCCATCGATTCCGGTTTGAACAGTTAACATCCCCCGGAAAGTATCTAAACTACTGGAAGCATAGTACGCTAAATTCTCTTTTTCACGAACATTCATAAATAGCTTGGAATGAGGAAAACCTCCAAAAAGTCCATTAAATACCTGTAAAGCAAAATAAGAGGCCTCGCCATAGAAAACATTTGTATCATAAGCAATATTCAGCTTAGATTGGGCCAGTTCTTCTCTTTCTGAACGTTCTTTAATGACATTATCAATCGTATGATGATAAAAAACTTCACCTACTCCGGCTTCCCGTTCTGTAAACGGCAACTCAGCAATTAGTTTAGCAGTCATCTCTTCTTCCACGTCACCCAAAATAAAAATATCGATTTGATCCTTCGCCATCATCTCATAGTAATAATCGGCGATTGTTCGAGAAGTTTCCTTTTTCAAGTCTTCCAGAGTACCAAAGCTAGGAATTTTTTGGGCATCAGATTCATCAAAATAAAGGTTTTGCAGTGAAAGAGCTGCATATGCCTGCTTATCTTCCATCACACTCTCAATATAAGCCCCTGTATTTTCCTTCTCTCTGTCAAAAGTTTCCTGATCGAAATGACCCTCAACAATGTGAGGAGCGAACAAAATCTCTTTAATAAATGCAACTGCTTCTTCCAGAACATGACTTTGATTTAGGTAATTATCATTAACAATACTCATGGATAGATTCAGCCAGTGCAGGTTTCCTTTTTTATTTACGTTAAAACCAAAACTGGCACCGTACATCTCGGCCAGCCGTTCACTGATTTGCGTCTGATCCGGATAGTTTAGACTATTTGTTTCCAGCAGACTGGACAACAAAGTCCGTTTGGTAATGGTTCGGCGGTCCAATAATGTATTGAAACGTATTAATATACGTACGGTTTTATATTTTTTAGTTGGCAGAATATGTAGATTGACTCCCTTAGCTAGCTTAACTGACATGTTTTCAACCCTTTCTTCGTTGTTTCATCATAATCAATATGTCTTATAAATTCAAGAATCTCCCTGTATTTAAATACTTTTTTAACTTTCTGTTTCTGCGTATAATTATAGCATAGCTTCTACTACTTTTAAGATTCCAAACTGTTTTCGTTTAAAATTATTCTAATTTTGAGTATACTAAAATAGTAGAGGAGGGATACTATGTTCAAGGAATTTAAAGAATTTATGATGCGGGGAAATGTACTTGATCTTGCTGTTGGGGTTGTTATCGGGAGTGCCTTCACAGCAATCGTGACCAAAGTCGTTGATGGTCTGATTACCCCTATTGTTAGCTTGATTATTGTAATGATAACTGGACAAAGCAGTGCAGACGATGCATTCGGTTCACTGGTCTTCAATGTAAATGGCGTAGCGTTCAAAGTTGGAGACGTCATTAGTGCAATCATTACTTTTATTATCACCGCATTTGTCCTGTTCTTGATTGTTAAGGCAGCAAACAAAATGAAAAAACCACAAGAGGAAGAGCCGGTAGAAGAGACACCTACAGCAGAAGAATATCTGGCAGAAATTCGTGATTTGCTGGCTGCCCAAAACAAAAAAGAACAGTAAACAGATTTCCGTATTACAGATAAAAAGAGTAGGATATTTAGTAATCTTCAATAAGTTGGATTTTGAGTCCAATATTGAGATTCTTCTTTTTCCTACTCTTTTTGCTGTTCTGCAAAAAAATAAAAGCTTTATAAAACACACACAGCTGAAAACCGGAGGAGGTTTTCAGCTGTTTTAATTAGGAGTTAAATGAAATGAAACATCTTATATTTGATTATTAGTTTAGCCTCTATTTATGAATAAAGTATGATGAAACTTTTTAAAAAAAGCTACTTTTCTGCAATAAAATAGTTTCTTTCACTCCTAGTATCCAAAAAAATATATAAATTATTCTTCTTTAATAAAAAATCAACAGTCTGAGGAAGCTTTTCTTTCCTCAGACTGTTGATTTATTTAAGTTACTCTTAGTTGAACATAGCCCCATCATCAAGACAGTTGTCTGCGCCTTGATTCTGTGCTGGAGCTGCTGGAGCTGCCGGCTGTTGTTCTACAGGTGCTGCTGGCTGTTGTGCCGCTGCATTAGCTGCTGCCTGAGCATCGGCAGCCGCTTGTGCATCAATTGCTGCCTGTGCTGCCGCTGCATCATTGGCCGCTTGATTATTGTCAACGGTTGGCTGTGCATTGGCTGCCTCCTGAGCCGCTAGGGCATCCGCTGCTGCTTGTGCATCGGCATTGGCTGCTGCTTCAGCTTGTGCTGCTGCATCCTTCTCTGCTTTTGCAGCAAGCTCTTGTTCTTTGGTATCAACGACTTGACCTGCTTTATTTTTATATTTCAAGAACGCCACCGTACCATCATAACCTACTTCAACTTCTGATTTTGGATCAAAATCAGAGAAATTGAAATTACTGATTTCGTGTACCGTATCATCAGCAAAGGTTACCTGCACAGCATATTTTTGTTCTCCCTCTTTGTTTTCAGGTGTGTAAAATAATTGTACTGTATCCTCATTTTTAATCGTTGCGTTCTCACTCAACATACTTGCTGGATATTCTGTCTGATCGGCAGCTTTAATGGCTACAGCTTTGATTTCCTGTCCTGTGCTGTTCTTAACCAATGCTTTTGAAGCAGTATCTGATTTTACACCTACAACTTGATACGTTTTCTCTTCACTTGAGCTTGTTGTCGTAGCTGTTGAACTGCTTACTGTTGTTTTTTCAGTGCTCGATGCTGTATCTTTCTTTCCGCTGCCGCACGCTGTCATACCAAGCACACAAGCGAATAAGGTAACTAACTGCATGACTTTCTTCATTTTATAAATCCCCCATACTATTTTTTATTTAATATTGTTTTTCAATAGGTCTTCTGAATAAACAATTGTAGCTGCACCAGCTTCTACTGTCATAAAATTGATATGTGTGTCTTTCGGCAGCTGCATATTGGCTAAATACAATTGAAATCCTGCGCCATCCTCTTCGTCCTTTGAAAGATAAAAAGGCTGGTAGCAGACTGTTTGATTGGTTTCATTATTTCGAACCGAAAGATAAATTTCTGTTCTATCCGTAATCTGCTTCGGATCCACGGCTCCCTGCAGTAGATAGTAATCATTATCCTTTTTAATTGTCATTGAGGTATCTGTCTGAATCTGACCACCAGTTATATTGGGCACAATCGGCCCAGTCATAATTGGAATATCAATCGTCAGCTTTCTCAACGTCCGTTCTGCCCGTTCAACTACTACATGTGTCGGCAGGTACTGATCCACCTGTAGAAAACTGTATGGAACATATCTGGTAAAATAACCTTGCCCAAATTCATCAGCCATAAACGGTACTAAGCTCTCGCCAAAAGAATCTCTGTACATCAACAAACGGTTCTCTTCAGCTGCACTAGTAGTTTCAATCCACGGATCCATCATATCTGTAATATCATTTACTACTGTATAGCGATGAGAATAATACTGATTTGCTTCTTTTTTTGGCGCTTTGGGATACAACATTTCCGAAATATCCCCCACATGATCCTTTCGTTCTTCAAACGGAACATTTAGAAAGGTTTCATGCTGCAACTCAAACCGCTCCATAATCGAACGATAGGCAAGCAAGGCTCCCTCATTCGTCCAATGTGTGTCTCCATTAAAGTATAGGATAGGCTCCTGTTCTTTAAAGACAGCCTCTAAATCGACATAATTTACATCATACTCTGATAGTAAAGAAAGCAATCGGGAAAGGTTGCTTTCTTCTGCCTTATGATAGCGGCTGGGCATATTCTCATTATATAACGTATTTTTGTTCACTGGCGATACAAATAAAAACTGAGCACCACGGTCTATTGCATATTTCTGCATAATCTTCAGATTTTGAGCCGCCATAAACAGCTGACGATTCGTCATCTGATTTTTCCCTAGGTAATCATCCAGTGTACCATTAAAATAAAGCCAGCCGTTCTCCCCAACAATTACTCGGTCCGTGGCAGAACTTCCTACAGTATTACTGCGTACCATAGCGTTAGCCGTAACCAGCTGTTCTCGAAAGGCAAAGTGATCTTCAAAATATGTCCCCATATCCTGTAGAATCCCCCAATTCCATTCACCGTCCTTTTTCATTGACGGCCACTTTGCCAGCTCGGTTTTCTCTGCTGTTTCGTTGGTAGGCCAAAAGGTCATACCGGCAAACGGAATTAATAATATTGTGAAAATACATAGTAGATATACGATATATTGTCCATTCTTTTTCATTTGCCGTCCTCCTAAAATCTAAAATAGATGAATGGATTGTATGTTCCGCTGGATAAACTTAACATACATAAAACCAGCAAGATAATCGAACTGATATAGGTCATAGGAAGCAGTACTTTTTCCAATGAGCTATCAGGTGCAATCCTCATCTGTATATTAGGTAAAATCGGCATACTAATAATCATTCCAACAACTGTTGCTAAAATAAAAATCGGCGTCAGTTGTTCAAAAGCCAGCATTTGCTGCGTCTCCGTAAAGTGAAACCCAGTAAACATTTGACCAATCATATGCAGCCCCTGCTGAAAGCTTTCTGCACGGAACAGGACAAATCCAACAAAGACCACCAGCAGCGCATAAATATGACCTAAAAGTCGCGGCAGCCTCTTGACTGGTAAAAATTCTTCAATCATTTGAAACAATCCATGCCACAAGCCCCAAATCACGAACGTCCAGCTTGCGCCATGCCACAAGCCTGTAGAAAAGAAGACGATCCATTTATTGAGGACTGTCCGTGTTTTTCCTTTACGGTTTCCTCCCAACGGATAGTAAAGATATTCCTTAAACCAGGTTGACAGCGAAATATGCCATCTTCGCCAAAATTCTTTAATTGATCTGGATACATAAGGATAGTCGAAGTTTTCCAGAAAATGAAAGCCAAACATATGCCCTAGTCCAATAGCCATATCGCTATAGCCGCTAAAATCAAAATAAATCTGCAATGCATACGCTATTGCACCAATCCATGCTGAAATAATGTTAATCTCAGCAAAGGGAAAAGCAAAAACAGCATCTGCGGCTATCGCCACAGCGTTGGAAATCAATATTTTTTTAGACAACCCAATTGTGAAACGGCGAAAGCCCATTGCTATCCGCTTGGGATCAGCATGACGGTTATCGATTTGCTCCTGAATATCATGATATTTTACAATTGGCCCTGCAATTAACTGTGGGAAAAATGAAATATATAATAAGATATTAAAATAATTTTTCTGAACTGCTACATCTTTTCGATAAACATCAATGACATAAGACATGGCTTGAAATGTGTAAAATGAAATACCTATTGGTAATTTCAAACCAGGTCCTTCAAAAGCCGTACCCAGTAGCCCGTTTACTGTCTCAACAGCCATATCAGAATATTTGAATACACCTAGTAGTCCCAGATTAATAAGAACTGCGAAAAAGAGTGCTAGCTTTCTTTTCTTTACTTCTTCCGTTACTAACAACAGACCAAAGAAATAGTTAATCAATGTACTGATAATCATCAGCACAATATAAACAGGCTCACCATAAGCATAAAACAGCAGGCTTGCTCCAATTAATAGAAAATTGCGCAGTCTAACTCCTTTTACTAAATAGTACAGGATGAACAGAACTGGCAGAAAAACGCATAGAAACGTCATTGAACTAAAAACCATAGTTATCGTTGCCTTCCCCTCTAAGCATTACTGGCTGCTTTCTATTTCCTTCATGGACTTTTCTGTTTCGAAGGTACTGACCTGTTCTCCGGTGACACTTTCGTATTCAATATAAGCTACATCATCTTTAATAAAGAGTGTTGCCTCTTCTAAATCATCAAAAGGGAAACCGTGCAAAATATATTCTTTGCCATCCTTTGTTGTTAAGGAAAGATCATAACCTGGAATGATAACTTTTGCATCGCCATCACCAGAACCCGCATCACTATCCGTTTCAGGCGTGAAATACATTTTTCCCTGTTCATTTTTTAAAAATGGATTATTTTCTTTAAGCAGATTTCCTTCAAAAGCTTCTTCTGACATGTTCTTAATAGCGATACCTGTAATATCAGAGCCTGTTTGATTATCCAAAAGCTTCTCATATTCTCCTGATTTTCCAGTTTGTGTTCCGATTATTTTCGTTTGTTTTTTTGTTTCTGTCTTTCCCTTTGAAGAAGAATCGGTCCCTGTATTTGCTGTACTGGATTCTGATACCTCACCTGAAGAGGAATCGGATGTTCCGGTCCCTCCAGACGAAGCAGTTGTTTTACAGCCTGTCAGTAGAAAACAGCTGAAAAGAAGCATTGCCCCCGCTAGTTTATACTTTTTCATTCGAAGTTATACTCCTTGTTTTTTAATTAACGCGACGATAATTTTGGTACCTCATCGTTCCCGGATTGCCATAACGAAATTGATACCCATTGTACCCTTTAATTTCGTATTCTCCTTCCGGATCAAACACATAAACTGTACCACTCATGTTAATCTCAACCCAGCCATGGGCACTGGCACCGCCGCTCACTGTTCTCACGCTACCAACGGTTACATGTGCATCATAGCCCAGTTCTTTGGCCATGTAATAGAAAGTGCTGGCAAATGCGTAACAGTTGCCTCTTCGGTTATTGAACCCTTCTCTTGCATACCACTCAGCGAAATTCGCTCCTGCTGGAGGTGCTGACAGTGACTGATATCTTATACTGTTTACAGACCAGTTATAGGCAGCCCGCAGATTCCAGCCCACTTGATTCAAAATATTGTAAGCCTGCTGCTCCATAGCTGTTCTGTTCTTGGTTAATGTATAGGCTTTAGTCGTTATACCCACTTTTCCATTAGCATAGATATGAGTATCAAAAGCACCGCCATCACGAAAATCCTTGCTCCGAATATTTACAGTCCATGAATTGTCGTAATTTTTGCTACCTGCTAACCATTTGATATCATCTTGCCCTTTTGTACGGCTCCATGTCGGGAACGACATCGATGTTGCACTTACACTTGGATTGAAAATAGTCATTCGAACGGCTGTATTATCCGATTTTGTCATGCGAATAAAATTGGTTTGGTTCAAATTCTCAAGCTTAAATTGTTGCGCTTTGGTACGATTTAAACCATACATTTGTACATTAGCTCCATTTTTATTTTGAGCAGCTTCGATATCTAGATACTTTCCTAACTTATTTTGAATATAACAAAAGCCATTCCCCGCATCCACAAACCTAAATTTCTGTGCATCTGTTCCATTCCATGCATACTGCTGTACATTTGCTCCATTCGCCTTACTCCCAGATGCTACATCAAGTACTTTTTTAGATTTTTCGTTAATTATTCTGTACCAATTAGCATCAACAACTTCAATAATAAATTTTTGCTGAGAGCCTCCGCCCTCTCTCCAAAGCTGCACATTCGCTCCGTTTTGAGTACCACCTTTATAAACATCTAAAACCATATTTGTATTTACATTAGAAGAAATGAAATAGCGGGCACCACTTTGAATTTGAACTACATTAGGCGCACTAGCTGCTGCTACTCTCCATTTTTGCTCAGTTGATTCGGTCAATGTATCCGCTTGAACAGTTGTTTCCATTGTTGCTTCTGCTGTGTCCCGTTCAATATATTCTCCAAGTTCAGATTGAATATAGACATTTCCATCACCGGCATCTATGAATCGGAACCTCTGCTCTTCCGCATCTTCTTCCATGCTTAACTGTACAGCAGCCTTATCAGAAGTTTTCTCTTCCTCAACATCTAAGGCCATATTAGAGCTGGAATTAGTAATTGTATACCATCCATCTGTCACTTTTGTTACCGTAAAATGTTCAGCACTACTATATGTTGACGGTTTTACCTTTAACTCATTCTTAGAAGCTTCATCAACAGCAAGTACACTGTCTGTTTCAACTCCAGCAAACTGATATAACCCATCAGTAATAGTTACAACATTTGGTTCAACGGCTTTATCCAGACGCCATTTCTGTGTTTTGTTAGCATCAAGCTGGTTCATTTGAACTGCTGCTTCAATCGAATTTTGGGTTTCTGACAAATTTAAGACAGTTCCCAGTTTAGATTGGATGTAGAGATTTCCATCACCAGCATCTACAAATTGCCATTTCTGCGCATCTGTATCCTTTTCTTCTGTTTGAATAACTGTTGATTTATCAGCTGTTATGTCAGCTTGAACTTCTAAAAATAGTTGTGAATCAACATTTTGGATTTGATACCACTTATCATCCAATGAAATGATTTCAAAGTTTTGTCGGCTATGATAAATTTGTTTGTCCAGTTTCAGTTTGCCTGAATCTTTTTCCATACTCAGTAAAGTAGACTCCGTCGCTGTCCAGATGTTATAAATCCCACTCTGAACTTCCACTCCTTCTGACAATTCATTTTCTTCTAAGCCTTCTTCTGCTTCAGATGTTTCTTCTGTTCCCTCACTACTTGATTCGGAATTGTCCAGAAAATCTTCACTTTCAAAATCAGAGCTCTCCATTTGAGACTCACTACTGTTTTCTTCTGTTTTCTCGCTACTAACAGCTGAGCCTTCTTCTGCGTGTACCATTTCCGGTACACCATAAGAAAACATCAGAGATAACCCTAACATAATGGACAACATTTTTCTCTTCATATTTAGTACGCCCCTCAAATTATTATTAAATACTTAAAAAAACCCCAGTTATTTTAATGATAAACTGTCAAATCACAGAATGCAAACGTTAAAAAAGAGACAGACCTGTTTTCTTCTAATTTTAATAAGAAAAATTCTCATTTTTAACTAAAAATGCCTTTATCTTAAAATATATACACATTAAATTAGTTTTAATCTTTTTTTAATGTGAGCTTTCTGTTATAATAATTTTCACATTTAATTTCGTTCAGCAATGAACAAAGAAGGAGAGAAACGTATGACAACAGTTTATAATTTTTCTGCAGGTCCGGCGATTTTGCCAAAAAGTGTTTTGGAGAAGGCACAATCTGAATTAGTGAATTATCAAAACAGCGGCATGTCCGTTATGGAGCTGAGCCATCGATCCTCCTTGTTTGAAACGATTATTCAGCAGGCTGAAACCCTGTTGCGAGAGTTAATGAATATTCCCGATAATTACAAAGTACTATTTTTACAAGGCGGTGCCAGTCTTCAATTTACAATGATTCCATTAAATTTGGCACAAAATAAAAAAGCTTTGTATATCAATACAGGTTCATGGTCGAAAAAAGCGATTAGTGAAGCCAAAAAAATTTCCAACGTTCAGGTAGAAGTCATCGCTTCCAGTGAAGATAAAAACTTTACCTATATTCCCGAGGTTGAAAAAGACGCAATTCCTCAAGACGCTGCATATGTTCATATCACAACAAACAATACAATTGAAGGAACGGTTTATTATGACCTGCCGGATACTGGCGATGTTCCGTTAATCGCCGATATGTCATCCAATATCCTATCTATTGACTACAATGTTGCTGATTTTGGCTTAATTTATGCAGGCGCACAAAAAAATATTGGACCTGCTGGTTTAACAGTAGTTATTATTAGAGAAGACTTAATTGGACAAACAGACGTGATGAGCGCCATGCTGGACTACGACATTCAAGCAAAAAATAACTCCCTTTACAATACTCCACCGACGTTTGCTATTTACATGGCAGAATTAGTATTCGAATGGATTCGTGAACAAGGCGGCGTAAAACAAATGGAGAAATTAAATAAAGAAAAAGCTGAGCTTCTGTACAAAGAAATTGAAGCCTCTCCATTGTTCTCATCTCCTGTGGATCCTAGATACCGCTCTATCAATAACATTCCCTTTGTAACCGGGAGTGAAGAATTGGATAAAAAATTCAATCAGGAAGCACTCGCCGAAGGCTTTGAAAATCTCAAAGGTCATCGCTCTGTCGGTGGTATGCGCGCTAGTTTGTATAATGCCTTTCCAAAAGAAGGCGTAGAAGCGCTTGTAGCATTTATGAAAAAATTTGAAGCAGAAAATGGAGGAACGAACTAAATGTTTGATATCAAAACTTTCAATGCCATCGCACCAGAGGGCTTAGCCCGTTTCGATGATCCTCAATTTACCGTGGACCAGACAGATACACCAGCCGGAATCATTTTGCGTAGTGAAAAGCTTCATAACTATGCATTTCCAGACTCTGTGCTGGGTGTTGCCAGAGCTGGTGCAGGAACGAATAACATTCCTGTTAAAGAATGTGCTGAAAAGGGGATTGTTGTTTTCAATACACCGGGAGCTAATGCTAACGCAGTGAAGGAACTGGTGGTTGCTTGTCTACTGCTTTCTGTTCGTCCTGTATTGAAAGGCGCTAATTGGGTGCAGACACTTTCAGGACCAGATATCGAAAGTCAGGCGGAAGCTGAGAAGAAGCAATTTGCCGGAACCGAGCTTGAAGGTAAGAAACTGGGCGTAATCGGTTTAGGTGCAATTGGGGCAATGGTGGCTAATGATGCGTATCGTTTGGGAATGGATGTTACTGGATATGATCCTTTTGTTTCAGTAGATACAGCTTGGAGTATTTCTCGTCGCGTAAAACGGGCGCAGAGTATGGATGAAATTTTTACGAACTGCGACTTCATTACTGTCCATGTTCCACTAACTGAAACTACACACCACCTAATTGGTCAAGATGAGCTGAACAAGATGAAACGCTCTGCTGTACTGCTAAACTTTGCCCGTGGTGAACTAGTGGACACAGACGCAGTCTGCCAAGCAGTCAACAATGGGTCTATCGGCAGCTTCGTCACTGATTTTGCTGATGAACGCTTGTTAAATAACGAAAAAATCATGGTTCTGCCTCACTTAGGCGCTTCTACCGAAGAAGCCGAAGTGAACTGTGCTAAGATGGCTGCCCGAACACTGAAGAAGTTTTTAGAAACTGGAAATATTAAACGCTCTGTCAATTTTCCTACAGTGGAAATGGCGTTTAATTCGCCTTACCGCTTTACAATCATTCATAAAAACGTACCAAACATGCTGGGACAAATTTCTACAGGTATCGCGGAAACCGGAATCAATATTGATACGATGATTAACCGCAGCCGTGATGACTACGCGTATACCTTGGTGGATATTGCAGAAACAAATGAAGAAAAAATTAAAGCCGTTGCTAAAAAAATTCAACAGGCTGAAAATATCATTAAAGTACGGACAATTAAAAATAATGAGGCGGTGAACTATTAATGGTAAAAATTCATCCTTTCAGGAGTATCCGTCCTGCGGCTAAGCTCAGTGAAAAGGTCGCTACATTACCCTATGATGTTCTCAACTCCGCTGAAGCTCGGGAATTGGGGCAGGAAAATCCGTACTCTTATCTGCATATTGATAAAGCTGAAATTGATTTACCGGAAGAGTTATCTCCCTATGACAGTCAGGTTTACGAAAAAGCCGCCGATAACCTAAAAGCTTTTATTGAAAAAGAATGGCTGTTGCAGGAAGAGAACCCAGCACTGTATTTATACGAATTAGTCATGAATGGCCGTTCTCAAACTGGACTTGTTGCCTGTACAGCAGTAGAAGATTATACCGCAGGAAAAATCAAAAAACATGAATTTACTCGTCCGGAAAAAGAAGTGGATCGAATTCGTCATATAGAGGCCTGCGATGCTAATACTAGTCCGATTTTTCTTACGTACCGGTCGCAAACGGATATTCAACAGCTGATGGACAGCTGGAAATCTGCCCATACTCCTGTCTATGACTTCACCAGCTTCCACGAGGTTGGACATAAGGTCTGGGTCATTGATGAGAAAGAGGTTATCTCTGCTTTCACAAATGCTTTTGAAGCTAATGTTCCTGCCTTATACATTGCTGATGGTCATCATCGGACAGAATCAGCCGTTAAAGTTGGTGAAAAATATAGGGAACAGCACCCGCAGCTGCCGAAGGATGCTGAGATTAACTATTTTCTTTCAGTAATCTTTCCTAAGGAAGAGCTGGAGATACTTGATTACAACCGTGTAGTCAACGTTCCTCTTCCAGAAAATTTTCTAAAACAGCTTGCGGAGAACTTTACTGTGGAAACTGCAAACGCAGGAAAACCCGCCCAACCGAAAACCTTCGGTATGTACTTAGACGGGCAGTGGTATACACTAACTGCAAAAAAACACATTCTTTCAGATGATCCAGTTGAAGGTTTGGATGTTTCTCTCCTTCAAAATCATGTTTTCTCTGCCCTTTTTGGTATTCAAGATGTTCGAACCGATAAACGGATTGATTTCGTCGGCGGCATAAGAGGCATGGCAGAGCTGGAGAAATTGGTAGACAGCGGACAATGGACAGCTGCATTTGCTGTTTATCCAACCACAATGGATGACTTGCTAAATGTCGCCGATGCTGGGAAAATTATGCCGCCAAAGTCTACGTGGTTTGAACCAAAGCTACTTAGCGGATTATTTTTACATGATTTAGAGACAAAACGCTAAGAAAGCAGTAAAATAGAAGAACAATCAAGAGAGCTGGGAACTATGACTTCATAGTCCTGGCTTTCTTAGAATCTAAAAATGATAAACTGCCCCTGCCTATTTATTTTTACTTGCAACTTTACTAACCGTGGGTTTATGCGGTTAGTCCAGCAGCCAGCAGCTTTATCGGGAATTGTATGGGGGATAATATGCGTAGACAATTAAAAGAAGCCAAGCGAATTGTTATCAAAGTTGGAACCAGCACACTGATTTATCCGAACGGAAACATCAATCTGCGTGCAATTGATCATCTGGCATTCACCTTAACCGATCTTAAAAATCAGGGTAAAGAAATTATACTGGTTTCTTCAGGCGCGATTGGTGTCGGACTCAATAAACTGAACCTTGATCAACGACCCCCAACTATTCCTGAACAGCAGGCAGTAGCTGCGGTAGGTCAGGCGGAACTGATGAATATCTATAATCAGCGATTTTCCACTTACAGCCAACAAATTGCACAGCTTCTGTTAACAAGAGATGTAACAGAATATCCTGAAAGCCGCCGCAATGTAGTCAATACTATGGAACAACTACTGCGAATGGGATTAATTCCTGTTATTAATGAAAATGACACCGTAGCTATTGATGAACTAGACCATTTGACTAAGTTTGGCGATAACGATCAGCTTTCAGCAATCGTGACACAGCTAATTAATGCAGATGCATTAATCATGCTTTCCGACATTGACGGCTTTTTCTCAGACAACCCAAATACTAATAAAGCAGCTGTCCTGTATTCTGAAATCAATCAGATTGATGACGCTTTGCTGCAGCAGGCCGGCGGAAAAGGCAGCCGTTTCGGTACAGGCGGTATGTTCAGCAAGTTGAAAGCTGCCGAACGTGTACTTGAACAACAAAGCATGATGGTTTTAGCTAACGGAAAACAGCCGCAGATTATTTTTAACATTTTAGCAGGAGAAGATATCGGTACTTTATTTATTGAAAGGAGAAATGGGCATGACTGATTTAATTACACTGGGGCAGCAGGCAAAAACTGCTGCTTATCAACTAGGTTTACTGGATACTAAAAGAAAAAATGAGCTATTGCTTGCGATGGCAAAACAGCTTGAAAAAAGTATTCCTTTAATTTTAGAAGCAAACAAAAATGATTTGGCCGCTGCAGAGGAAAATGGTATCTCTGAAACAATGCAGGATCGTCTGCGTCTGACAGAAGAGCGGATTTTTGCAATGGCAGATGGAATTCGTCAAGTCGCTGGGCTGAATGACCCAATTGGCGAAGTAGAAAAAATGTGGAAAAATGAAGACGGCTTAATGATTGGAAAACAACGAGTACCATTAGGGGTGATTGGAATCATCTATGAATCCCGTCCAAATGTCACAACGGATGCCGCCAGTTTATGCTTTAAATCGGGAAACGCAGTTATTTTGAGAGGAGGAAAAGAAGCCTTTCAATCTAATCAGGTATTAGTTTCCATTCTCCAGCAAGCATTAAGTGATAGTGATTTTTCGCCTTACGCCATTCAATTTGTGGATGATACTTCTCGGGAAACGGCTAAAAAGCTAATGACCTTAAATGGATATCTAGATGTCCTAATTCCTCGAGGCGGCGCCAATCTAATCAAAACGGTGCTGGAAACTGCCACTGTTCCCGTTATAGAAACAGGAACAGGAAACTGTCATATTTATATAGATAAAGATGCTCAGCTAAAAATGGCAACAGATATTACTGTTAATGCTAAATGTCAGCGGCCATCTGTGTGTAATTCCGCAGAAACCCTGCTTATCCACAAAGATGTAGCCCAAGACTTTTTACCTGTTATTGAAGAAGCTTTAAGCGAGTATAATGTGGAGCTGCGGGCTGACGAGCGTGCCCAGGCTATATTAAAACAATCCATACCAGCAACTGAAGCAGACTGGGGAACAGAATTTCTTGATTTCATCCTGGCAGTCAAGGTCGTTAACTCTCTAGATGAAGCAATCGCCCACATTAACAAATATAATACCAAGCATTCTGAAAGTATCATCAGTGACAACTATTTTGCTACACAGCAATTTTTGCAGCAGGTGGACGCTGCAGCAGTCTATGCTAATGCATCTACACGTTTTACCGATGGTTTTGTTTTTGGCTTTGGTGCAGAAATCGGAATCAGCACTCAAAAGTTGCATGCCAGAGGACCTATGGGGCTAGATGAGTTGACCTCTACTAAATATATTGTTTATGGTGACGGCCAGTACCGAGCATAAAATTGAGGAATTACTACCTGAAATAAAACCGGCAGAACGCTTCGAGTAAAAGTTTCCCCCAGAGTTATCCCCGATTGTGGATAACTAGCTCTATATTCCGTTTTTTTGTGGATAACTATTTTTTTAATTATAATATCTTTAACTATTTATTCTTTCTTTTATAGTTATCCACATTAATAAGGAATTATCGGATTTTTCGTAATATCCGTTTAACAAGAATTTTTTCACTATTTTTTAATCAATAGAAGCTAATCCTCAGTTCAACAGAGCTTTCCTTTTAAAATAAGGAAAGTTATAAGAAATCAATTTATTTTTTACGGATAATCTAACGCTTTTAGCTTGCTTTTATTCACTAAAAAAGTGAATATATCCTTGTACTGACAGGATTTTAAAGGTTTTATCTGCTTATTTAAAAAAAGAAGAATTTACCCTGCTGCAAAGCGGGAATCGCTAGTAGATATTCGAACATTTTTTTTAGTAATCTAGTAAATATTCGGAAAAAAATTTTGCGGTGAAAAGATTTTTTATGCCCTTGAACCTAATAGTGATATTCAAGTTTTTTTCTATTCTTCACATGCTCGTAACTAGTTATGCACAAAGTTATCCACAGAGCTGATGTTCAGGTTCTTTTATTTACTTTAATTACTTCTTTTCTGCACTAAATTGCTGCTGTTAATTGATTAAAGCAATTGCTTCTCTTTAAACAGACTGAACTGTGCCATTGTTTCAATAAACTTATATCATAAAGCGAGGGAATTCATTTGCTGTTCTTAGACTATAACCCTGATCTCAGCCCTATTGATTTGGAAATCTATAAATACATTGCTGCGCATATGGATCAGGTGATTTATATGCGTATCAGAGAGCTGGCACAAGTTACACACAGCAGTACAGCCAGTATTTTACGGTTTTGCCGTAAATTTGAATGTGAAGGCTTTTCAGAATTTAAAGTGCGGTTGAGTCTTTATCTGGAGTCTCAAAGTCATCAAACAACCATTCATACAGTTGATGAAACGTCTTTTTCACACTTCATTCAGCGCTCTACAGAATCCTTTTATCAGGAACGCCTGCGTGCTGCTGCTGAGCTGCTGGCTGAAAAAGAACTGGTTCTTTTTGTCGGAGTTGGTTCCTCAAAGATTATCGCAGAATACGGCGCTTTGTATTTTTCATCTATCTTCAGCATGGCTTTTAATATTGATGATCCGGTGAATCATCCAGTTAGCTTTTTCAACAAAAATATTGCCAGGAATGTTTGTGTAATTGCTCTTTCCGTCAGCGGAAAAACAACAGCGATAATTGATTATTTGAACCATTTCATTGCCAATGAAAGTTCTATTATTTCAATTACTAATAGTGAAAAATCAGAAATAGCCAAGCTGTCTGATGTAAATATTCCCTATTATATTTCAACAGAAAGTATTGGTGACAGCGATATTACTTCACAGGTTCCTGCACTGTATACAATTGAATACCTAGCAAAAGAAGTTAGAAAACTAAAACACGAAAAGTCGGGAAAATGACTTTTCGTGTTTTTTGCTTATTTAAAGAATTTAGGCAAATATGATTTATGAGCTTCCAGAAGCTCATCCATGACTTGCTTCGCAATACCACCACTTGTAATCAGCGGATTCATTGTAAATGCCTGCAGTAAGGTGCCATAGTCTCCAGTTACAGCTGCTTCAATGGTTAGCTCTTCCATTGACTTCATTACTTGCAGTAGACCCCGCTCTTTTGGTTCAAAGCTGCCAAAGTTGTATGGAACAGGTCCTCTTCCAGTAATTGTACAAGTTACTTCCACTGCGCTCTCAGCTGGAAGATCTGTTATTGTACCATTGTTTCTTGTGCTAACGGTCATTGTTGTACGCTTATCATTGTGGATAGAGTTGATAATCTCACAGGCAGCATCACTGTATCGTGCTCCTCCTCTTTCCGCTAGTTGTTTCGGCTTGTAATCCAGCTTAGGATCCTTATACAGCTCGAATAATTCATGTTCAATTTGTTTTACTTTTTCCGCACGTGTACCATTATTTTTGAAATCTTCCAGTTCTTCTGCCAGCATTTTATCGGTATTATAATAGTAATTATGATATGGACACGGCACCATATGCAGATTTTCTACCTGTTCCCAAATTAGTTCATTATCTTTAATATTAGCAACAATTGATTTTGCGTTTCCTTGGCCATACATAATTTTAATTAAATCATCTGTTCGGTCTACACCGTTCTTATCAGTGATTGTGTGCCAGTGAAGGTGATTAATTCCCGCAAATTGGAAGAACAAGTCCCGAGGCTGTTCCTCAAGTAGTGCTGCCTCTTCAAATACTGCATTGACAGGAATATTACAAAGCCCTACTACCTTATCCCAATTTCCATAGCGAAGAACAGCCTCCGTTACCATACCAGCTGGGTTTGTAAAGTTAATCAGCCAAGCATTAGGACACAGCTCCTTCATATCTTCAACAATGTCAAGAATCACTGGAATCGTACGCAGTGCTTTAAAAATTCCACCAGCGCCATTTGTTTCCTGACCAATCATGCCATGGCTTAAGGGAATACGTTCATCCAAAATTCTAGCATCCAACAATCCCACACGCAGCTGCGTTGTGACGAAATCCGCATCCTTCAATGCTTCTCGGCGGTCCAACGTCAGGTGCACTTCACAGTCAACTCCTGCAGCTTTAACCATGCGTTTTGCCATTTCTCCAACAATTTCAAGCTTTTCTTTACCGGCTTCAATATCTACTAGCCAAAGCTCTCTAACTGGCAGTTCTTCAAATCTTTTGATAAAGCCTTCTACCAGCTCTGGCGTATAGCTGGAGCCGCCGCCGATTGTAACAATTTTAATTCCGTTTTTCATTGTCTATTCCTCCTGTATTGAACATTGATGTTGACCTAAGTATAGACCTTTCTCTGTAAAAGAAATATAGGCAGCAGCAGATTGGTTACATATTTGAAAGATGGTTATTTGTGTCTTGAATGTATCACTACGTAACATCAGCTCTTTATTATCGTTCTTCCCTGCAAACAAGCTTGCTGTTCAACCATGAATATTTTATGAAATTTTCTTTCTATTGGTGATATTTTCTATGAATATGCTAAACTAGATGATACGAATACTAACTTGTCTTGAGAGGTCTGTTTATGAAAAATAAAATTAAGCAATTCACTAAGGAAAACTGGCAATATATGGCCGCCAGTTTCTTCATTCCTTTTTTTATAATGTTTTTTGTCTATCTGAGTATTGGCATATATCCCGGCAGCAGCCGCAGTGTTTTAGCAAGTGATGCCTTCTCTCAGTTTTCCAATTTCCATGCCAGCTTTAATAATGTTCTGCATGGAAAACAAAGCATCTTCTATAGCTGGAACGCTTCGCTAGGCTTAAATTATATGTCGCTCTTGTCTTATTATTTAGGGGGCTTGTTTACACCCCTGGTCTTTTTCTTTGGCAACCAGAACATGCCGGATGCTTTGTACGTCCTGACTCTGCTTAAAATTGGCGCAGCCGGACTATCCTTCTGGTTCTTTGCTTCCCATACATTCAAAATCAGTCGATGGGCGCATGTTACTCTCAGCATTCCCTATGCTTTGATGTCTTATACTACTGCTCATTCGGAGCTGATTATGTGGCTGGATGCTTTTGTTTATCTCCCGCTCATTTTCTGGGGTATTCACCGCTTGATGGATCAAAGGAAACCAACACTGTTGTTTGTCAGTTATCTGCTGTTATTTATTGCAAATTTCTATATGGGTTTTATGATTGGTATTTTTTCATTCCTTTACTTTATCGCCCGACTGCTTACAAACTGGAAGAACTATAAAAAAACGATTCTTCCATATAGTATTACCTCACTGTTGGCTGGCGGCGCATCTATGATTATGATTCTTCCGACAGTTTTTGATTTACGGTTTAACGGGGAAAAACTGACAGAAATCACAAAATTTAAAACAGAAGCGACCGCCTTCTGGGATATTGTCATGAAAAATATGGTTGGCGTGTACGATACAACAAAATATGGATCGATTCCATTTATTTATGTCGGTCTGCTGCCGCTGATTTTTTGTGTGTTTTACTTTACTACACGACATATCCCGCTAAAAAATAAACTTCTCTTTGGCAGCTTATTCGCTATTCTAATTGCCAGTTTCTACATCGTACCGCTGAACTTGTTCTGGCATGGAATGCATGCGCCAAATATGTTTTTATTCCGCTATAGCTTTCTATTTTCATTTCTTGTCGTTCTACTTGCCGGCTATGGCTGGGAGCAGTTCAAAAAGGACGACTTAGGTATTTTCACAGGAACTATTATTTTGGTTATTGCGTTCTTCGCATTAGCTGAAGGGTCTAAGCCAACTGGAAGCTACGAGTTTGTTTCACTGACTTCCTTTATACTCACCTTGCTATTCCTTGGTTTGTATTTAGCGGGTATTGCTTTTTATCAGGTAAAAAAACTGCCTGGAAAATATCTTTCTGCTTTATTGCTGCTGGTTGTCTGTGCTGAAGCCTTTATCAATACCAATACAATGATTAATGGTATTCTGGATGATTGGAACTATGCTTCACGCAGTCTATACACAGAGCCTTATCCGGATATCAAAAAACTAGTAGATCAGACCAAGGCGGAAAACGATACTTTCTACCGATTAGAGAATTTAAATCCTGTATCCTCTAACGATAGTATCAATTATGGATACAGCGGCATCAGCTTATTTTCTTCAATCCGCAATAGAAATTCGTCTGCCTATCTGGACTCGCTGGGCTTTCGTTCAAGGGGAACGAATTTGAATATTCGTTATCCCAATAATACCTTAATTATGGATGCTCTCATGGGCATAAAATATAATCTTTCGGAAAGTGATCCATTAAAATTTGGTTTTTCTAATGAAGCTACATCCGGGAAATTTACGTTGTACGAGAATCAATATGCCTTGCCATTGGGCTTTTTGGCTAATGAATCCATTTATGACGTAGAGCAGCCTGAAAACGATAATCTCAGCAGCCAGACGGAGCTGCTAAACAGCTTGTCTCAGCAGGAACAAAATTACTTTACCTTCTATTCTCCAACAATTATCAATCAGCAAAATGTAAAGATTGAAGACAATGTGAATTCTGTTACCTATCGTGAACTGCAAAGCGATGTTGCAAAAGAAATTACATGGAGCGTGGCTGTTCCAGCACATACACAAGCTTATCTCAGTCTTTTCCCAACAGACTTTGGGCAATTAGAAAGCTCTAGTGCTACTATGACCGTGAACGGCAGCAGTCAGAAATCTCAAATCAACATTACTGGTCAATATTACAATATTGGTTATTATGAAGAGCCTACTACAGTGACTTTTTCTGTCAGCTTTTATGGTACAGAAGCTGTTAGTTTTATGGAACCCAAAGTTGTTGGTCTTGATACGACAGCTTTTGAACAGGCGGTAAAAGAAATTCAAACGAATGGAATAGAGATGAAAACTGGAGGGAGAACTGCTGAAGGAACATTTTCAGCTAAAGAAAATCAAACAATTTTCACAACTATTCCTTACGATAAAGGCTGGAAAGCTTATGTTGACGGCAAAGAGGTCCCTGTCAAAGTATTTAAAAATGCGTTTATCAGTGTTCCAGTTACTGCAGGTGAACATACAATCAAGCTCGTTTATCTGCCGGAAGGCTTCAAAATTGGCGCCCTGCTGTTTGTTCTCTGCACAGGTGGATTTGTCTTCTTTGTAAAATTTACTGATACCAAACAAAAAAAACAAACAAGAGCCAAAAAAAGAACCCGTAAAAAGCGGGCAGCTTTATAAAGAAAAGGGGCTGTGACAGAAGTGTTCAGCTTCAAGCAATAAGGCGGAAATTCCGAAAATTGTTCTACAAATTTTTGCGAATTTCCGCCTTATTGTCGAAGAAGTTACTTCTGAAACACCGTTTATCCGGGTTTAAGGGACTGAGGCATACTAATGTCACAGCCCCTTTTCTAAAATCCGAATAAACGATGGGACAAGTCGGCTCTTTTCAGCTTACCTCAAGAAACAAAAATTTTTCTATATTTTTTAACTGTCTCATTGGCAGGTCTATTTATCTATGCTATTGTAAGCCTGAAAGGAGGGATTCTAATGGCTAATGAAGATAAAAAAGATTTTAATGCCATGTTGAACGATCCCAAGGATATGCCGAAAACTAAGGTAATCACCGACCAGAAAACGATTGATAAATACGGCGGCTCATTGATGTATTTCGCCCCTCCCCTTGTCTACGATAAGCTTATGAAGCAGATCCCAAAAGGAAAGGTTATTACTGTTACGGCTCTTAGAGACTATCTAGCTAAAATCAACCATGCTGATTTTACTGAACCCATTACAGCAGGGGCTTTTACCTCTATTGCTGCTTGGGCCAGCAGCCAGCGGGAAACAGATTTAACTCCTTATTGGAGAACCTTAAAAGCTCATGGGGAAATTAATCCCAAGTTCCCAGGCGGAGTAGATTTCCAAAAAGAGCGTTTAGAGCAGGAAGGTCATCAAATCATTCAGCGCGGAAGAAAAAATATTCGTTACTATGTGAAAGATTTTGAAACTGTCTTATTTGATTTTGTTTAATATTCAAAAAAAATAATTGTTTTTTACTAACCACTACTCCAGCAAACTCATAGAAAAAAATTTGCAAAAACAAAAAATTTGTCTCACTTTATTGAAACGCTGTCTAGACTATTTTCTGTTATACTTACTGTAGTGGAAAGACGAGCGTAGTAAAACTTCTTTCTAACTATCTCCCCTTGAAGCCTACCCTAATAAGGTAGGCTTCTTCCTTTTTCAGAAAAATTAAAAAAATCCACTTGTTAAAGAATATAATTTTATGTTATTTTTTCCTATGCTTTCTCCAGATATCATAAATTAGATATATAACAGCTAAAAATGCGACACCATACCCTACAATCCCCAGCACCGAAACAAAACGGCTGGTTAATCCTTCTTGAAATTCAACCAGCATTGATGAACCGATAATTAATGCCGAAAGAATTAGTCCGATGACCAAGCGGTTAATCATTGATTCCAGCCGGTTTAACAGCTCATCCTGTTTCTTTAATTCAATATTGACCTTTGATTTTCCTTTAGCCAAGTCATCTAGAACATCTAATGCCCGACTAGGTATTTGAGGAGCCGCTTTTGCTGAATATAATGTATCTAGTGCAGCTCGTTTCAGCTCTGTGGACCAGTCAATTTTTTCTGTAAAATATTTTTTTGCAAAAGGCGCTGAGATTTCCACAAGAGAAATCTCAGGATCAAGCTCCCGAATCATCCCTTCAAAAGTTACTACAGCCTTAATCAACATAGTCACTTCCTTAGGAACCTGAAGATTATTATGATGACAAATATCAATAATTTGGAAGAACAACGCCTGTAAATTTAAGTCGCCGATACCTACTCCATAGTTTTGGTCCAGTAAGGGTGTCAGCTGTTCATAAAAAATATCTTCATCTAAAGGACCTATTTGCTTGCATACCTGCAAAATTGCCTGACCCGTTACCTTTGCATCATTTCTATATAAGCTAATCATAACACCTGTCAGTTTTTGAATCATCTCCTGACTCAACTGTCCCATCATACCAAAATCTAAATATACCAGCTGATAGGGCAATGTCCTACCTTCATCCTGATAAACAAAATCAACCGTTGTATGCTTAAATTTTTTCTGAAATTGCTGTCCTTTTCGTATTCCATTAGGGATAGAACTTTCCAAGTCCACTTTTTGCACAAAAATATTTCCCGGATGAGGGTCAGCATGGAAATAACCATCTTCAAATACTTGCTTGATGAAGTTCCGAACTAACGCATCCCCAAACTCTTTCCTCAGCTTTTTACTAGCCGGGTCTGTCTGCAGCTGATTGCTGAAAAAGCTGCGAATACTTTCTCCGTCTATATATTCCATCACCAGCACTCTTAAGGTGCAGTATTCCTGATAAATTTTAGGAGCACGAATCATTTCCCAGCCATTATTCAACTCATAGAAGTATTCGGCGTTTGCTGCTTCCTGAAGGGCATCCAGCTCTTTTTGAAGGGATTCTTTAATTTCCAGAAAGATATTCCTCAAATCGACAACCTTTGATTCAGGAATGTATTTTATTAATGGCAGAGCACGTTCAAGAAGAGAGAGGTCCAGCGTGATTTCTTCACGGATACCAGCATGCTGAACCTTTACAGCAACTTCCTCTCCACTCTTCAAAACAGCTTTGTGGGTTTGACCCATTGAAGCTGAGGCAAATGGGATTTCTTCAAAAGAAGAGAACAGGCTTTGAACAGATTGTCCTGCTTCAGATTCTATGATTTCTTTGATCAGCGGGTAATCATCGGTTTTCACGTCATCCTGTAGTTTTTTTAACTCATCAATAAAGGGCGGGGGCAGAATATCTGTTCGAACCGACAGCATCTGTCCCATTTTAATAAATGTTGGTCCCAGTTTTTCAAAAGCCTCTCGAACTTCCTCCGGGTGTGTTTGTCTCACCATATTTGTAATCACATTATGTTCCATAAATATTTTGGTGATTTGTCTAAATCGAGTGCTTTTTTTATATTTTTTACCTTCATCTGTCGCCATATTCATTCCCTCCTTCACACCTCAATAGTACCTGTAATCATTTATTTGAGCAACTCAGAGCAAGAGCTCTTCCCCCCCCTGATTAATAAAGGCAGCAATACCGCATTCATTAAACTACTTCTGTGCTATAGTTGCTTTTACGACTCTATAATTTTCTGTATTGGTGGAAATTCATCAGCATTGTTTAAGTAGTCAAAAAAATGTCTTATTTTTTCACAGCACTGAAAAGGAGAAGCAGTTTCAAAGGTAAGTTGGGACTTGTCAGCTATTTGCCAAGTCTCGGCCAGCTGTTCAGATGGATTAGGGAAGTTTCTCTTAGTCAAATAGAAAAACTTGAAACAAAACCAGAAATTTCCTGTTTTTGCTCCAAGTTCTTTGATGACATTCAATTCTTTGTTTTGCCAGCGCAATTTTATGACATAAAAACTAATTTACCTAACTGGACGGTTGGATAAAGTTAATTCAAAATATTCGTTTAACAGCTTGTAGCCTTCCATTCTCTGTTCAACTTCCTTTGGACAATAAATCCACTTACCCATGACCTTTCTCTTTGAAGCAATTTCTTCTACTTCTTCTAAAAATTTAGGTACAGCATCAATCAGCTTTTGACAACTAAGCTGACCATTTAAAAGAATATCCTGCTGTGGTCCGTTTTCCGTATGGATAGTTGACCATAGATAGGGTAAAACCTCAATTTGACGGATATTTGCATAAAAATCTTCCTTAGCAACCATACCACGGCTGCCAATACCACTTTTTATTTTGCTAAAACTCGTAAATATGTCATTTTCCAGCTTCTTTAGTCTTCTTAATGAAGTAGTAGCTACTTGGCTGCGTTCCGGTACTGGCCTGCTGACAGGTTCCGTTCTTTTCGGATGATCAGAAACCCGATCCAACATCTCTTCAATTGCCAGAGTCACTGTCGGTGTCTCCTCGACGACTGGAGTCTGCGGCACATTTTGCGGCTGCGGCTGATTTGCTCCTCGATAATTCGGGATGGGCCTGGAAGCCTGTAAAAATGTTTCCTTTGTTGGAAATCTTCTTGTATCTCCTAGCTCGCCTGCTCCAGCCTGCGCGTTGACTGGCTGACTCACCGGTCTTTGCGGCTGTGGTGCTGGTGGCTGTACATTCATTGGCTGTGTCGGCGGCTGATTTGAATAAACAGGCGGTGCTGCAGCTGGTTGTTGTGTCTGCTGCATCGGTTGTGTCTGAGACCGAGGAGCCGCTGCAGGTACAGTGCCGCCTAAACGTATTTTTTGTTCCAGTTCAGCAATTTTTTGATGTGCTTGAATCAGTTGAACATCTACTTTCCCAACGGTCTGGCTTAGTTTCTTTATTTCCACAGCATTGGCCATTAACTGATCCTGATCTTTTTGGTGTTGATCTGACAATTTTTTAACTGTCTCACTCTTTTTGAGCTTCACAACAGGAATTTCTTTGCGCTTCACGCTGGTCAAGTCACTCTCTACAGTCTCCAGTTTTTCAGAAAGCTGATCGATCACTTGGTTCAGCTTCATAGTTTCAGAAGCTGTCTGTTGAAGTTTGCCGTGATCCATTACCTTTTGTTCAATTTCTTCCGGTGTTTGCTCCACCTTTGAAACTTTTGTTTCTACTGTGCTTAATTTAGAATTAATTTCCTGAAGCTGCTGGGAAATTGAAATAACTTCTTCACTGGTCAAAGCCATCTTTTCTTCAAGAGTTGTTGTATTTTCAGCAACCTTAGCCGTACCGCTTTGATTCCGATACAATTCCTTGGTTTTTCTAGCTTCTCTTTCGATTTTCATTCCCAGCTTTTCAATTTCACGCTGAGAAAACTCTGATTTGCTAGATAAAGCCGCAAGCTGTTCCAGCGTTTTATCTAAACGCTGCTCCAGCGAAGGTTTTTTTCCACCTTTTCCATCAAAATAAATCTTGAACTTCGGTGGTGTTCTTTTAGCAGGAGCAGGCTGCTCTGCCTTTTCCAGCCGAACAGCAGTCTCTTGTTTAAACGTCTCAAAATCCGCCATTATTTTGTCAACCTTGGCTGCAAGCTCATCTATACGCTGGCCATTAAGAGTTTCTTCTTCAAGTACTTTTTTCGCAGCTGATTCACTCTTAACTACTTTCATTACAGGCGGTGTTTTTTTAGTTTTCACTGCCTGTATCTCAGCATATACATCTGACAGACTTTCATTGAACTGATTCATCATTTCAGTCAGCAGTAAAACCTCACTATTCGTCTCCTGCCATTCACGAACCATCTGATCGTCTGATGCGGTAGTACTCGAACCACTAAAATTGGATACATGCTCTAGCGCAGGTGATGGAATGTCTACACTGCCCATCCAATCCTTCAGTTCAACAATCTGAATTTTACTCAAGGGCTGCGGCAATGCCAACAGCAGCGTCACGTAAACTGATTTCTGCGTTGTTCGTACATACATGTTCTTAGCAACAATGTCTTGAAAATCTTCATTGAATCGTTCCGGCAAATCGGCAAGTAGACGTTCCATCTGAGCAAGATCCTGATAATCCGTTTCTTCTTCAAATTTCCGCACTAAATAAACCGAGTACTGACAAAGGATATCATCTGAATAGATTTCTTCTCCTAGACGCTCCGGTTCAATTTCTTTTCTCAAAAAGATTTTCTTACTTCCTTGTGTGTGTTTGTTTAAATTTTCCATAGCTGGCTAATGACCCCTTTAGATCTATCCATTTATCCCATCACTTTTTCGTGAACAATGCCTCAGCATAGCGGATCTGATTTTCTATAGTATAATCCACTCTCTATTTTACACTAAAAAAGACAAAAATTCTTTCCTAAAATAAAGAGACTTTTAAAAACATTTGAGAAAATATAAATTTTGTTACATAAACGAACTATTCAATAGAATATATATAGCAACCAACCTAGTGACTATTTACTCTATTATTTCTTATGTATAAATATATCTCTATTTTATAGTATTTACTGCTTCAACTCAACTACCCTTTGCAGCGCTCCGTTCTATAAAAAAAGAAGCAGTCATTTACTGCTCCTTATACTGCTGCTCTATTCTTTTTTCTGGTATAAACCACATAATCAAAATCCCTATGTTTACAATCAATACAAGATATGGATGAATAAGCCAGCCCAACACTAACCCGATAACATTCAATCCCAGCGATATATACATTTTATAGTACCTATTCAATGCATCTCTCAGCTTCTTATTTTTTTCATCAGCTTTCATCAACTCGCGCATTAAAATAAAATAGGCAAAATCAGCAAGCAGAACCACCAGCCCGTACACAAGCTCTGGAACTAGACTGTCTAAATAATCTCCAACCCATGCTGTAGCAAACGGCATCAAGGTCAATGAGAAAATAAAAAAGTTATTCGCCCATAAAACCCGACCGCTAATCCTGTGGACCATCTGAAACATATGGTGGTGGTTATTCCAATAGATAGCCAGCATAATAAAGCTGATAATATAAATAAAAATTTTATGTCCAATTTGATATAAAGCAGCCCATGTATCAGAATCTGGAGGTAATAATTCCAAAACCAGAATCGTCATAATAATTGCAATCACTGCATCCGTAAATGCTTCTATCCTTGTCTTTGACATTTCTCTCACCCCGTTTTTACATCATTTTACCTGCTTTTTCATCAAAAACAATTAATATGTCTTCCTCCCATGTTTGACACTAAGATTGTTCAGCCAGCTCCCTTATACTAGTCGCTGTCCCCTTCCAGAGTCCGATGATAAATCGGTCTTCAGGTGGATGTTTCCTTATCCATCTCTTGGTATACTCTTATTATAGAAAACAAACAAGATGATCGGAGAGATAAAAATGAACAACAAATCATTAGTAGTAAACGTGTTGACTTTAATTGGGCTTTTCTTTGCAGCTGGTATTATTCTAAGTATGGTAATGGGAATTGTGGGAAGTCTGTTATGGTTTGCCATCAAGATTTTGATTCCTGTAGCAGTCATTGTTTGGCTTGTACGTCTGGTTTCAGGAAATTCTGGAAACAACCGCAGATATTACCGCTAAAAATAATTTTTCTTGATATAAAAAAGTGATGGAAAGCATTGAAGAAACTCTTGCTTTCCATCACTTTTTCGCTGTATCTTAATACTGAATATTGATTAAACTCATGAGCGGAAAGCATAAACAATATGAGTAATTCCGAACATCATAAAGTAGAAACCAACTAAGAAGCTTAAGGTTAACGCGGATGACAGCGGGTTAAACAATAAAATAAACCCTAAAATAATACCTAGAATATCTACAATTAATGTGAACCAGTAATAGCCAGTATTAAATGCTCTAGCTAACTCTAAAGTAAACAAACCGAAAACAGAATCCACAATAAACCAGATAGCAAAAATATACGGAAGTACAGAAACTCCGACACCCAAATTAAATAGAAAATAGATACCAATAATCATATCAATGACTCCTAAAACAATTGGTGCATAAGCTCTATAGCCTGTCAGCTGTTTCAGCCTGTTTCTACCAATCAGTTCAAAAATTCCTTTAAAAATGGCGAAAACTGCAAAGACCATCACAATAGCAATTAGATTTCCAGCTGGATCCTGAAAAGAAAGCAGGGCGGTTAGAACAAATAGAATACCCAGCAGCAAGGAGCCCCAGTCAATCCCATTATTTCTAGTTTCATTCATGATTTTTCACACTTCCTTCTTCTTATATATTCTTTACATACTTAATGGTACTTCCTGAAAATTTTCTGGTCAAAAGAAACGGCTTTTTTCAATAAAAAAAATCAGACACACCACTATCGGCATTGTCTGATCTTCTAGCTGTATTCTCTTAGTTTTGTCATCTTTTCATTCTAGCTCCGTTTGCGTTTTGATTGAACTGCACGTTTAATCACGTCGAAAAATCCTAAGGATTGAACCATGCGGTCTGAAGCAACGTGCTCTCTGATGGCCCTCAAAACCTTTTTAGGTTCCTTGGAAGCAAAAGTGAATGTTCCATTTTGCTTTGTTTGTACTGCGTAACGTGGAATCCATTTCCCTTTGAACAACACAGAGGCAACTACATAGTCCACTTCTTCCCAGGGAATTTGGATGTATTTCCGTGTGTCACGTGAATTATAGAATTCAAACCCCTGATCACCAATCATTATCTGACCGTAATCAGTAAGTCCAGTAAAAGCAGTCCCATCGATGACTAAATCTATTTTTGTATTCAGTGATTGAACCATTGTCTCTGCTCCATTCTTATAAAATATACTTGTTTTCATTATACCGTTATTTCCGGTAAATTGGCTATTAAAAAGCGGCTGGACAAAATGTCGCAGCCGCTTCAACTATTCCGAAACCGGATAAATACTGCGTTGAAACCTACTCTTTTTCAATCGTTTACGATAGAATTGAGTATTTGTTGCTTACCCGTTTCCTGCAGCTACATGCTTGACTACCTTCTTGTTAAACGTGTCGATTATAACAGACCAATTACATGTCCTAGTACTCCGACTACGAATAAGCCAAGAATGATAACGATTGGAGAAATTTTCTTCTTAAGCAGCCACATGCATAGCAATGTAAGCAATAATGCTGCCAGACCAGGAATCAACTGATCCAAGTTGTTTTGCAATGTTGTCACTTTATCAGAAGAAAGAGCCAATCCTGAGTTAACTTGTTCAAAGGCTTGACGGATACCTTCACCACCGGAAGGAAGTTTGTCCCACTCGATATAGGCACCCTTATCCAGCTTAACAGTCGAAACAACTGGCAGGAATTTAATAGATACCCACCGCTGTACCAAAGCCGCTAATACGAACATCCCTAAAATAGACGCCCCTTTAGTTACATCTTGAAGCAAACCGCCGGAAAGATCTTCTGTGATTTTTGAACCTGCTTTATAGCCAAATTCTTGTGTATACCACATAAATGCCCAACGGATAATGTTCCAAGCTACAAAGAAGATGATTGGACCAAGAATGTTACCGCCCATGGCTAATGATGCACCTAAAGCTCCTAACATAGGACGCACTGTAAACCAGAATACCGGGTCACCGACACCGGCTAATGGTCCCATCATACCAACCTTAACCCCTTGAATCGCTACATCATCTACCGCTGCTCCATTTGCACGCTCTTCTTCAAGCGCTAAAGTTACACCTAAGATAGGTGAAGCAATGTATGGGTGAGTATTAAAGAATTCCAAGTGACGTTTCAATGCTGCTGTACGATCTTCTTTTGATTTATATAATTTCTTAATTGCCGGGATCATTGCAAATGCCCAACCGCCATTTTGCATACGTTCATAGTTCCAAGAACCTTGAATGAAGGTAGAACGCCACGCAACGGCTAAACGATCTTTTTTAGTTAATTGAATTTTTTCTGCCATTTCTATTCTCCTCCTTCAGGTTTAGTAGTCATTCAAAATGTCGTCCAACGGATCGCCATGGCCGCCGCCACCGCCGTTTGAAGAACCGCCCATTTTAGAAAGATTTAGATAAATAAGAGCCAGCGCCACACCTAGTGCACCAAGTGCGATTAGTGTAAGCTGAGAAATTGCTGCGACAACGAAACCGATAACAAAGAATGGCCATACTTCTTTTGTTGCCATCATATTGATTACTAACGCATAACCAACGGCAACAACCATTCCACCACCGATTGCCATACCATCTGTTAACCATGCAGGCATTGATTCCAAGAAAGATTGAACTGTATGTGCTGGGATGAATAACAGTGCCCCAGCTGGAATCGCAATACGCAAACCTTGCATAGCTACTGCAATGATGTGCCACATTTCAACGCCGCGAATATTTCCTTTTTCAGCTTCCGCATCCATCAAGTGAACAATTGGAACAGCTAAAGTACGAACAATCATTGTTAAGAATAGACCAGCTACTGCCAGAGGAACGGCAATTGCAATCGCTGATGCCACACCTTTGTCACCCTGTCCACCTAAAACTAAAATAATTGCTGATGCGACAGATGCCAAGGCTGCATCGGGCGCTACTGCTGCTCCGATATTTGCCCATCCAAGAGCGATCATTTGAAGTGTACCACCAAGAATGATACATGCTTCAAGGTTACCGGTTACTAAACCGATTAATGTACATGCAACTAATGGTTGGTGGAACTGGAACTCATCGAGAATCCCTTCCATACCAGCCAGAAAAGCAACTAGTACTACTAAGATTATTGAAATAATAGACATTAATCCTCAACCTCCTAATTAATTTGAGTTTGTTGTGTCATTATGCTTTGGCTAATTCAGCCTTTGCTTTTTTAATGATTTCATCCATGTTGTCATGAGAATCGTTTGGTACTTTACGTACATCGAATTTGATGCCTTTTTCTTTCATTGTTTCGAAAGCTTTTACATCTTCAGGACCCATAGACAACACCTTGCTTACAACTACTTTTCCTACAGAGTGGGCCATAGAACCAACATTCACTTCTTTAATATCAACGCCGCCTTCAATTGCTGTAAGAACATCTTCTGGATTTTCAAACAACAACAATGCTTTAGTATTGCCGAAGCGCGGATCTTTTGCAATCTCAATCATTTTGCTGATTGGTATTACATTAGCTTTTACTCCTGGAGGAGCTGCCTGTTCAATCAGTTTCTTACGCAAATCATCTTTTGATACTGCATCTGAAACTACAATAATCCGGTTTGGCTGAACTGATTTCGTCCATGCTGTTGCCACCTGACCATGAAGCAGACGTGAGTCTACACGTGCCAGCACGTATTTGATTTTACCGTCTCCGACAACTGTTCCTTCTGGTAAAGCGCCTTTAGGCTGTCCATCTTCTACAGCTGCTTTTGGTGCTTCCTCAGGTTCCAGTTCTTCCGGCTTGATTTTCACACCTTCTCTTGCTACACCTAAAACGTGTGCTGCAATTTCTTGTGCTGAATTCATAGAAAAACGGGAAGAATAGGCTTCAATCAGCATTGGTAAATTCAATCCGCTGACGATTGCCCATTTATCTTTATGTTCCTCATAAAGACTATTAGCCTGATTGAAAGGTGTACCGCCCCAAAGATCGACTAAAAACAATACTTCGTCTTTATCGTCAAATGTTTCGATTGCCTGAATCAGTTTTCCTTTTAAATCATCTGGTCCTTCGCTGGGCATTAATGTCACAGCTTGAACATTTTCCTGTTCGCCAAAAATCATGGAGCCTGACTGTAAAATACCTTCAGCGAATTTTCCATGACTTGCAAGAATAATCCCTACCATAATTGGATACCTCCTATACTTATTCATCCTCTTGCGACAATTATCATTTCACTGCTCTCATTGCTTTTAAAATTGACATACATATAAATAAAAAGTTCAGTTAAAAATAAAGTAATAAAAACGATCAGAAACAGTTCAATAATAAACTGCCTTTTTTACTATATAAATCCTCTGAAATAGTTTGTTTAACAGGATTCATATATATTGAGACAATCACATCCTTTCCAGTCTCAAACCTATCCGTTCACTTCTTAATAATTTCAAAGAGACTGTCCGCAAAAACTGATCCGACCCCTACAACAGTTGTTCCTTTTTCAGCAGCTCCATCAAATGAACTTTACTATCTGCCACTACTTTTCGAATTTCCAGCGTAATTCCCTGTGCATCCAGATATTGAAAAGCTTCAATATCCCGAGCATCCACAGCAACAGCATTGGTAATCATTTTTTTCCCTTTGGAAAAACTCATTCCGCCGATATTGACAGAAGATATCGCTACCCCCTGTCTGACTACACGCTCAATATCTTCTGGATTCGTAAACAGCAGCATGACTCTGAAGCTATCATCAAAGCGCTCATCAGGAAACACTTGAATCAACTTATTCACCGGAATGACGTTTACTTTTACGCCCGGCGGAGCCGCCTGAATCAACAATTCTTTTCTCAGCAAATCCTTAGAGACCGTGTCGCTGACAACCAGTATCCGGTTGATATTCATCGTTTTTGTCCAGACAGTTGCCACCTGGCCATGAATTAGCCGATCATCAATTCTTGTCAAGCGAATATCCATTTAAGACAACACTCCTTTTTGTCCAATTGTCTATCTCACTGGGGAAGAAAGCATTTCTTAAATTGACTCATCTCTTCATAAAAATACTATGTTCTAAAAGATAATGCCAAAATAAAGCTTTTTTGACTTATGGATTTTGATTCACTATATTATAAGCAACTATCGTGCCAAGTTAGTGTATTTGTGTTTTTTTCTTAATAATTCCTTTATATATAAGTATTTCAAACAAAAAAAGATACACTAATTATTTTTTAATTAGTGTATCTTTTTGTGTATTATTCAAATAAATCATCTGTATTGTTTTCTATATCCTTTTGAGAGTTGCGAATTAAATGAAGAATGTAGTATAGCTCCGACTCAGAAATCGTCAGCTTAAATACTTTATTTAATGTCAGTACAGCTTTGGACACCTCATTATAAAATGAATCATTCTTGACTTCATTAAGCTGCTCCTCCTCTACAGCCAGAGGATCTTGACGCAGTGAGCGTTCCAGAACACCTGCCATATGCATAATCAGGTTCACATAAAATGTATACGGATGCTGCAAGTTCAGCTTTGTCTGCAGCGTATCGGCAAACTGCCACAACGGCTCTATTACCTTCTGCGGATTAATAAAGGTGAAGCTTTGTTCCATGTAATCCAGACAAATCTGCTTTGCCGCGTCTTCATCTACTTGTACATTCTGAATGGCCAGCTCATCATCATGGGCCAGACGATTGATAATTTCTCCAGCTTCTCCCGAAAAAAAGGTTTCCATTGGGATAAAAGGCGCATCTATTTTAGGATCTGTAATCCCTGTGGCCGCTACTACTTTGTATTCTTTATAAATACCACCCAAACTCTTATTGATATCTAGTATAGAATACGGCAGTACGGTTAAATGCTGCTCTGTTTGTGGTGTCAGATAGCCCTCAATTAATTCCTTCATCCGCTGAGCCGTTCCTTCGCCAGAGGCGCAGATAGCTAAAATTGCTTTTTTCTTAAAGACCGACTTACTGACACCTGTATCTTTCAACGGATGGATACCTGCATACCCACGGAAGCTTTTCAGAGAATCATACAAGTCTTCCAAATGTGTATCCAGCAGTGTGGTTTTTCTAGCCGTTTCCAATACAATAGGTGTTGTCACCATGTCTACTGTTCGTACATCAATGCCTGTCTGACGAACAATCTCTTCAGAAAATGTTCCTAAAGATCCCATGTCTACTAATAAAATAACTCCGCTGCCTTCATCTATGGCTTTAACAGCTGTGAGAATTTTCTGTAGTGCTTCCTGCGGCTTCATTTCAAGCGGCATATCCACCGCTCTTAAATTATCCACATTCAACAGCTGCATGACAACATCCACCATACTGGTTGCTGTACTGTTGCCGTGAGCTGCAACGACAATCCCTATACGGCCGGCACCTTTATTTTCCCGCAGAGAGATTAGCAGCACTGCCAAATAATAAATTTCTGATTCAGGAATTGACAGTTGATACTCTTCTTCGATAATTCCTTTAATAGCCTGAGCTGTTTCCAGCTCCTTCGGATAGCCTAGCACCATATTGCGCAGATTCTCATTTAAATGATGCTGCCGGCTATCGCCAATCTGAATACGTTTGAGAAATGAACTGATGTGCAGACTCATCGCATAAATAAAGTTGGATTGGAAATCATAGCCTAATTTTGTTTTAGCAAAGGTGAACACCTTGCGGGTAATATCTATAATTTGCTGATCCATGATTTCTGCCAGCTTTTTTTCTGTATCAAAAGTAAAGCCGTGATTTCTGTAAAATGATTTCAAATGAACATTAATATCCGTTGTAATAAAATTATTAATTACTTCCTGATCCAATCCATCGGCTTTCAGCAGAGCTGCTTTATCTCCTATGATTTCGTAAAGATTATATGGCAGTTCGTATGCATCTGACTGAACCGTAACTAAAGAAGTATTTGGTTCCACCACCATCTGAGGTTCAAGATATTGTGATAATTCTGCCAGAGCTTCACGATTACTGGCCAGCTGGAGCATTCCCTGCTTAATCCCATCTGTCAGTTCGTCCATCGTAATCACCATCTCCGGCTGATCGATATGATTCAGGAAGCCTCTAGCCGTAACCAACTGAACGTTGGATTTCAACTGCCCCACATTCCCATATGTCACACTGCCAATCAAAGCCTTAACAACATCCTCTGAAAGAGAGATCTTTCGCTGAATCCGGCTCGCTTCCAACGCAACCATAATCTTAACTAGTTCAACTTTTTCTTTCGCCGGCCGATCATTAAAATTCGGCAGTTGAATAATAATTGGAATTCGCCGAACAAATGTATTCAACAGTGAAGAAGCCGGATTCTCCGTTGTCGCACAAATAATCCGCACATCAGCATGATTATTTTTCGTTGTTTCTCCAAGTCGGGAATAGGTCCCATGATCCATAAAATAGAAAATCATCTCCTGACCTTCCGGAGGCAGCCGGTGAACTTCATCCAGAAACAGAATACCACCGTCCGCTTCATGAATGATTCCTTCTTTAGTTGCCGTTGCTCCAGTAAAAGCACCCTCAACATAACCAAAAAGATGGGACATCAGCAATTCTGGATTATGGGCATAATCTGCGCAGTTAAATACAATCAGCTCTTTATTTTCCTGAACAATATCATTTCGTCTGGCAAACTGGAACATCGCATGTGCGAAATACGTCTTTCCAGAACCAGTTGGTCCAATAATTAGACAATTCAACCCTTTCGGCGGATACAGGATTGCTGCTTTCGCCTGCTCTACAGGAGTTTTCATGCTGCCTGCTGCACCAATCATCTGTTGAAAGATATCATTCATTGCATAGCTCGTTTTATCTCCCTTTTGTACGGATGAAGAAGCCACCTTATTTTCTATTTCCCGATAGCTCTTTACATGTTTTTTTAATGGACGATATTGGCTAACCGACTTATCAACGTATCTTACAGGACGTCCATCGACTTTCTCCAGAAGACCTTCCCGAACAAGTTCGTTTAAATCCTTACTAGCATTAGTCCGCTGAATGTTTAGTGCATCAGATATATCAGAGGTCGTTAGTCCAAACCCTATAGGCATATCTGAAGGCGACAGGTTTTCAGTTTTCTCTTTGACATACAGATAAATTTTCTCAATTCTTTTCATAGTTAACTCCAGCCCCTTCTAACGATACACTATATTCATGTGTATCATACAGTGTATTCTTAAAAAAGTACACTAATATCTATATCTGCCCAAAAAAAGAGCTGTTTTTATTTTGTCTTATGTTAAGATTCACTGTTTTTTCATCATTTCATGATTTTTACATTCAATTTGACTTATATAATGAAAGGAAACATTGAAACAGCTTGAAAAATCAAGCTTTCCCCGATATAATGCAAAGAGGCTTAAGTATATATAGAAAAGTGAGGAAAAAAATTGATTACTGTAAATGATGTAAGTTTGTTGTTTTCTGACCGCAAACTTTTTGATGATGTAAATATTAAATTTAATCCAGGAAACTGCTACGGATTAATCGGGGCAAATGGTGCCGGAAAATCGACTTTTCTGAAAATTTTATCTGGGGAAATTCAGCCGACAACCGGGACAGTTTCTTTAGGTCCAGATGAACGTATGGCAACCTTGAAACAGAATCATTTCGATTATGAAGATTATACTGTCCTTGAAACAGTCATTATGGGACATAAACGCTTATATGAAGTAATGAAGGAAAAAGATGCTGTTTATATGAAGGAAGACTTCTCTGATGAAGACGGCATTCGTGCTGCTGAGCTAGAGGGCGAATTTGCTGAATTAGATGGCTGGGAAGCAGAACCTGAAGCAGCTGTCTTACTCCAAGGTTTGAACATTCCGGAAAATCTTCATGATCAGAAAATGAGTGAATTAACTGCTGGACAAAAAATCAAAGTATTGCTTGCCCAATCTTTATTTGGCAAGCCGGATGTCTTGCTTCTAGATGAGCCGACCAACGGATTGGACACTCGTTCAATCAATTGGCTGGAAGAATTTCTAATCAACTTTGATAATACTGTTATCGTCGTTTCCCATGACCGTCACTTTTTAAACAAGGTTTGTACACATATGGCGGATTTAGACTTTGGTAAAATTAAACTCTATGTAGGGAACTATGACTTCTGGCTGGAATCGAGTCAGCTGGCTGCCAAGCTGCAATCAAATCAAAACGCTAAAAAAGAAGAACAAATCAAAGAGCTGCAAGACTTTATTGCTCGCTTTAGTGCGAATGCTTCCAAGTCAAAACAAGCAACTTCCCGGAAAAAGATGCTGGATAAAATCACATTGGATGATATCCAACCTTCTTCCCGCCGCTATCCTTTTGTTGGCTTCAGCCCTGAAAGAGAGATTGGAAACGATCTGCTGCAGCTGGATAATATTTCTGTAACGATTGACGGCAAAAAAATACTGGATAATATTTCCTTTACTTTAAATAAAGACGACAAAGTTGCATTTATCGCTGATAGTGATATTGTAACAACTACTCTATTTAAAGTTATCATGGGTGAAATAACACCTGACACTGGAACTGTCCGCTGGGGTGTAACGACTAGTCAGTCTTACCTGCCAAAAGACAACAGCAAAGAATTTGATACGAATTTAACAATTCTTGACTGGCTGCGTCAATATGCAAGTAAAGAGGAAGATGATAATACCTTCCTGCGCAGCTTCCTTGGAAGAATGCTGTTTTCAGGTGAAGAAGTACTGAAGCCTGTTAATGTACTTTCCGGTGGAGAAAAAGTAAGATGCATGCTGTCTAAAATGATGTTGTCTAAATCAAATGTGTTAGTTCTTGATGATCCGACGAATCATTTAGATTTAGAATCAATCACAGCTTTAAATGATGGCTTAATTTCATTTAAAGGCGCTATCCTTTTCGCTTCTCATGACCATCAGTTTATTCAAACTCTAGCAGATCGTGTTATTGCTGTATCTGATAAAGGACTAGTTGACCGTGCAGATACAACCTACGATGAATTCCTGGAAAACAAGGACGTTCAAAAACAACTAGACGAATTATTTACTGGAGAATATTAATCTGAAAACTTTTTAGAGACTAAAAAAACTGAGACTGGAGAATTCCAGCCTCAGTTTTTTTGCTTACTATTACTAAAATGTCTTTTCATTATCGCTTCATTAAGCAACCTTGATTGGTTCGTATCGTTCCGAGCCAATTACTTTCATCATAAAATCGACTGGTGAAACCGATTGATCTTGGATTAATGCTTCGAACACTGACGGACTGTAACCTGAAACCAGCTTTACATATTTTTCTTCCATTGAAACAGGCAGCTGATTTTGACGAGCATTCACATTCCAAAATACAATCTCAGGCATTTGATAGCCTGCTCGGTTCATCATCCGTTTTAATGTCTTAAATAGTGTTTCTCTTGTGTATACGGCGTCTGTTCTTCCCACCGCAGCGTCAAATTCCATATCAGAAATAATATACAGCTTTTCAATCATTTCCGCTTGAGAGAGGCGATGCTGTTTGGCGGTCTGCAAAATCACCTGAAAGACCTTTTCGAGATTGGTATTATATCCCCATGAAGCTCTCTGCAGATTTTGAACCTTTGCGACAAAATCCTGTCCCTTTAATTCACATAGCTTCGGTGATTGTGAAAATGTCATAAAATGATTCTTAAACTCGCTGTCGTTTCGTTCAGACAAATAAATACCTAAAGCAATTGCTGCTTCCATCGGCCTGCCGGTCATGGAGCCGGAAACATCTACGACGGCTAAAGATTTTTCTTTTCTTTCACCAATGTAGTCCGGCAAATTCGCCCACAGACCATTATAAAGCGTTCTGTTTTCTTCAGTTATATGAGTAGTCAAAATTTTGCCGACAATATCTGAAGGGTACAATGTTCCTGCATTGATTGTTGCAGCTCCTTTTTTCAGCTGCTCCAAATATTCAGTATAACGTTCCTCATCATTTCGATAGAATGCCTGGCGATATTTCATACCGGCAAGAGAGGGCAAATTCTGATAGCTAATAGTCTCATAGGTTTGCTCTGACAGCTTTGTTTCCACTATCTCTAATGTCCGGCGCAGCTTACTCAGTTCTTTTCGATAGTCAGCCTTATTTAGCTGCATGCCCTCCAAAATAATTTTTAACTGCTCTTTTCTTTCCTGATTTCTCACAGAAACAGACGGCATCCATTTAGCTAGCAATGAAATCGGCTTATTCTGTTGATTATTCCATTGATCGGCATAAAATTGAACGCGTACAATGGTTAATACTTCTTCTTTCAAAGGGGTAGTCAACAGCCAAAGCAAATCATCCCAACGTCCATATTCTGGTATAAACTTAAGCACTTGTTTTGCTGTTGCACATTCATTATAGGCTAGGTCGTTCAATACAATTCTAAAAAAGCGCCGCTCTCCCTGACCTCCACGAATATCCCGCAGATAAAACAAGGTTTTCATTGCTAGCTCCTTATCCTCTAAAAACGCTTTACGGAATAAAGCAACTACCTCCTGCTCACTTCTGGTACGATAGGATCCGCCTAAAGCGAATAAATCCAGCAAATCATTCAGTGAGCTTTTTAATGTGTAGGCACCATTTTCTGTTTTTGTTATATTGAACATCTGTTTCAATTCCTTTAACATGTTGTCCCCTCCTTTTTAAACTTTTCTTTTTATCTGGTAAGAATGATTGATCAAATCATTCTTACCATACTCCTTTTTACAGAGCGCATGGTTTCAGTCTTTGGTAGAAAGATTTTAATATTTGCTGTGCGCGCTCTTTATACAAGACACTTTTTTTCCTAATTCTATCCCTAGTAGAGTGGTTTTGAGTTGCTGTAAGTGTCTTTATAAGTAAAACAGGATTCGAACCTGTATCTGCTGAATACTATCAGCTGTTTAACCGTTAAACTATTTACTTGATAAACCTATTATAGTCAGAGGGGTAGAAAGTATCTTATAAAAAAAGTTGCGCAAATAAAAAATAGAAAAAGAAGCAGTACATCATCTGTTTGGTGATGTACTGCTTCTAAAAAACGAATAAGAAATATACTCGATTCACTAAAAACTGGTTATTCTTTTAATACTGATACTATCGTTTCTTTCCTAATGAAAATACAGCAATACAGCCATAACCTGTATGACTGGTAATCGTAGGACCTAACGGATATAACAAAATTTCTTTTGTTTGAATTTCTTTTGCAAGTCCCTCTCTAACCTTTTCTGCACTCTCTTTATCTCCTGCATATGCAATAAACAGTGTCTGGTCTATCGGGTCTTTAATATTCTGAACGGTTTCATCTATTACTTTTTTCAGTGCTTTTCCTCTACCGCGAACTTTCCCTACATTTTGAAGCTTCCCGTCACTATCCACAGTAATAATCGGCTTAATATTCATTAGTCCACCGATAGCTGCTGTTGTTTTAGAGATTCTACCTCCCCGCTCCAGATGCTTTAAATCATCTACTGTTACCCATGATTGAACATTCATCTTATTTTCTTCCATCCATAGTAATACCTCTTCTAAAGAATGTCCGGCATTTCTCAACGCTATGGCTTTATGAACCAGCAATCCCTCTCCTAGACTGGCTGCTTTAGTATCAACAACATAGATAGCTACTTCCTCATATTCTTCCTTAAGCATTTCTACGGCCTGTACAGCACTTTGGTAAGAACCGCTTAATCCGGAAGAAAAAGCCAAATACAGTACGGGTTCTTTTTTCTCTACAAATGTCCGGAAAAATTCCTGATAGCGTCCGGCATTTACTTGAGAGGTAGTCGGCATTGCACCATTTTTAATTTTTGTTAGAAAATCTGAATAGTCAAAGGTTTCTCCTAAATCATCTATCAGCTCTTTATTATCAATTGTTATCGTCATACTAATGAACGATACATCATTTTCCTGCAAAAACTCGTAAGGCAGATCACAGCATGAATCCGTCACTAGCTTAAATGTCATTTTATTGTCCTCCTCGCTCACTACATTTTATCATAAATCTGTTAACTACACTTATTTTACTATGAAGACTTAAAAAAAGCTGAAATAAGAGAATAATCTTATTTCAGCAAATTATTTTTATAACTGTAAAATGATGCTCTCAGCTTTATAAAGCCTATATCTGCGCCCACACACTTTCCAAAACATTGGTCTGGTTCCGGTCTGGACCTACTGAAAATGTAGAGATGCGGACACCGACTAATTCTGAAATCCGATGGACATAGTTTCTAGCATTTAGTGGTAAATCAGAGAGCGTCTTACACTGAGTAATATCTTCATTCCAGCCTGGAAGTTCTTCATAAACTGGTTTGCAGCGGCTTAGTTCTTTTAAACTAGCAGGATAATGATAGATCAGTTCTCCATCAAGCTCATAGGCTGTACAGATTTTTACTGTTTCTAACCCGCTTAATACATCAATTGAATTTAGGGATAGATTCGTAATCCCTGAAACTCTTTTTGAGTGTCTCATAACAACTGTGTCAAACCAGCCAACACGTCTCGGTCTGCCCGTTGTTGTGCCATACTCTTTACCAATCTTACGGATTTGCTCACCAGTCTCATCAAATAATTCTGTTGGGAATGGTCCATCACCAACCCTTGAGGTGTACGCCTTACAAACACCAACTACTTTATTAATTTTAGATGGTCCTACACCGCTGCCGATTGTCACACCGCCGGCAACAGGATTAGATGAAGTTACGAAAGGATAGGTTCCCTGATCGATATCCAGCATAACCCCTTGAGCGCCTTCAAAAAGAACTCGTTTTCCAGCATCCAGGGCATCGTTCAAAATAACAGAAGTATCTGTTACATATTTTTTTATTTCCTGACCATACGCATAATACTCTTCAAAAATATCTTCAAATGCGATTGGTTCGCTATCAAACATCTTAACAAACTGGCGGTTTTTTTCCTCCAGATTGATTTTCAGCCGTTCTTCAAAAATTTCCTTATCCAGTAAATCAGCAATTCGAATCCCTACACGGGCCGCTTTATCCATATAAGCAGGGCCGATTCCTTTGATTGTAGTTCCAATTTTATTATCTCCCTTAGCATCCTCCTGCAGCTGATCCAGTTGAATGTGATAAGGAAGTATGACATGTGCCCGATCAGAAATTCTCAGATTATCTGTGGCAACATTGTTTTCTTTTAAATATTTCAGTTCTTTCACTAAAGATTTAGGGTTAACTACAACACCATTCCCTATAACACTAATTTTATCTTTATAAAAAATACCTGAAGGGATGAGGTGTAATTTATAGGTTGTTCCATCAAACTTAATTGTATGACCGGCATTATCTCCGCCTTGGTAACGTGCGATTACTTCTGCATTTTCACTTAAAAAGTCTGTGATCTTTCCTTTTCCTTCGTCGCCCCATTGTGTTCCTACTACTACTACAGATGACATTTAAGCACCTCATTCTTTATTATTTAATCCGCATCTATTGTAACAATAATAAGCGAAGTTTTCAACGAAAAATCGAATATTAGTTTCTAAAAAAAAGATTATCAAGTTAAAACACGAACGATTTTTTTTTCAAAGTTCCATTTTTATAAAAAATACGAATTTTATAGTTTTTAGCAGTTCTTATAAATTTTTATTCTTCAGTAATTTTTCCAAAGGAAAAGTGAGTAGCATAACTCATTGAGTTATATCCTACTCACTTGGAATCCGAATAAACGGTGGGGGCAGTAGCACATACCAGCATTGAACTGCGACGAGTAATCGCAGGAGTAAGACCTTCGGAAATAAGCCGAAAATCACAAAAGTTTGAAGAATATCAGGTAGGAATCAGTCAACATTGACTGGCTCACATTCGTGTTTCCTGTCATTTCCAGGAATTTCTTCTTATTGCTGAGAAACACAGTGAGGAACGAGCTGATGTTAAACAGTACCTATTTGGTTCTCGGGACGAAACACTCCTGTACCATCTTATTAACAGCTAATAGCTTTTCCCTAAAAATCTTCTCTTAAAGATAGCGAGGAAAACTTATTGTATTCTTTGATAAATAGTAATTCTACAGTTCCCCGGGCACCACTACGGTTTTTCTCAATAATCACTTCTACTACATTATCGATTTCCGGTGGTTCTCTATCCGGATCATCATCTTCTCCGGCACGGTCATAATAATCATCTCGATATAGAAATGCAACGATATCCGCATCCTGCTCAATCGAACCAGATTCCCGAATATCACTTAATACGGGACGTTTGTCTTGTCTTTGTTCTACTCCACGAGACAACTGTGAAAGAGCAATAACCGGAACCTTTAACTCTTTTGCCAGCTTTTTCAACTGTCGGGAAATATCAGAAACTTCCTGCTGACGGTTTTCTTTTCCTGAGCCTTCAATTAGCTGAAGGTAATCAATAAGAATTAAACCCATATTCCCTTTTTCCTGAGCCAGTTTTCGACATTTTGCCCGAATTTCTGAAATCTTGATACCTGGTGTATCATCAATATAGATATTTGCTCGTGACAAGCTGCCCATGGCGATAATCAAGTTCTGCCACTCTTCTTCCGACAACTGCCCTGTTCGCAAGTGAGAAGCCTCTATGGAGCCCTCAGCGCACAGCATTCTATTCACCAGTGACTCTGCTCCCATTTCCAAACTGAAAATAGCAACAGCTTTATCTGTTTTCGTTCCAACATTCTGAGCAATGTTCAAAGCAAACGCCGTTTTACCAACAGCTGGTCTGGCAGCAAGGATAATTAGCTCTTCCGGCTGTAGCCCCGCAGTCATCTTATCCAATGCCTGATAACCAGTCGGCAGACCAGTAATATCTTCGTTTTGTTGATACAGCTGGTCGATATTGGCAATCGCTGTATTCAAAACCTCAGAAATAGACAGAAAGCCGCTTCGGTTTCTCTTCTCAGAGACCTCTAAAATACTTCGTTCCGCGTCATCTAATATCGTCTCTACATCTTCGCCTTGTTCAAAGCCTTTGGTTACAATCTCAGTCGCAGTATGAATTAAATTGCGCAGTAATGATTTTTGCTCAACGATTTTAGCATAGTGTGCGATATTAGCAGCAGTTGGGACAGATAAAGCCAATTCAGATAAATAGCTCAGACCGCCAACATCTTCAAGTAGATTCTCTTCTTCCAGCTTGTTTTTGACAGTAACAACATCAACTGCTTCATTTCGTTCATTTAGTGTAATCATTGCCTGAAAGATCAATTGATGATTACGGCGGTAAAAATCCTTGGGTTCTATGTATTCCATTGCATCTATGACTACTTCAGCGTCTAAAAAAACAGACCCTAAAACTGCCTGTTCAGCCTCTATATTTTGAGGAGGCACTCGATCCTGCCATACTTCATTCATCTATTTTTCTCTCCTACAAACGAATTTCTCTAGTCTTTCTATTCTAACAAGAAATTATCGAAAAGTATATGGTTAACACCGCCGCTATTCTTTTATACTACTTAAATGAATCATGGTAATTTTAAAATTTCTCTTTTTTTACTCTATATACAAAATAGCAAAGACGAAGCAGAAGAATTTATTCTGCTTCGTCCAATCTTTTTTTATTCTTCTACAACATGTACTTTCAATACTGCTGTTACCTCGTGGTGAAGTTTTACAGGAACATTCGTATAACCTAGCGTTCGAATCGGCTGACCCAATTCCAATTTTCTCTTATCTAATTTTACTTGGAATTGCTTATTTAATGCTTCCGTAATTTGTTTAGAAGGAATCGACCCAAATAAGCGGCCATCTTCTCCAGCCTTCGCTTTTATTTCAATAACAGTGTCTTCTTTTTCCAAAAATTCTTTCATCTTCTCTGACTCCGCCAGAATTTCAGCTTCATGCTTTGCTTGTGCCTTTTTCTGACCTGCCAGTGCACTGATGCTGCCTTTATTTGCTTCTTGAGCTAAATTATTTTTTATCAAATAATTTTGTGCATAACCGGTAGGGACTTCTTTAACCTCGCCCTTTTTTCCTTTACCTTTAACATCTTGTAAAAATATTACTTTCATCTGTTTCACTCCTTATCATACATTTCATCTACGTTATCTTTAATTACGTTCAACAGTAGTTCCTTAACTTCTATAATACTGCTGTCTGCAATTTGTGTAGCAGCATTAGTAAAGTGACCGCCGCCTCCTAAAGCCTCCATAATAATCTGAACATTAATTGATCCATTACTTCTGGCACTGATACCAATTTTTTTATCTTTTCGTTTTGTAATAACAAAGGCGGCATTGATACCAGACATCGATAACAACGTATCTGCTGTTTTAGCAGCTGCAACACTATCGTATTCCTTCTCTTCTTGTCCAACAGCGATAACCGTATCTTCGGTCACATATTCACTCTTGGAGATGAGCTGACTCATTTCCAAATAACTGGTTAAGTCTGAGCTTATTAAATATTGTACTAAAGATGAATCCGCTCCACAAGTTCTTAAATAGCTCGCTACATCAAAAGTCCGCGGTGCAGTACGAACACTAAAGCTTTTCGTATCAACAACAATTCCTGCTAATAAAAGTGTAGCATCAAATTTATCCAATTTGCTATTTACTGTATTGCTTTGATATTCCAGGAGCTCTGTTACTAATTCTGAAGCAGAAGATGCAGAGGATTCAATATAGGATAGTAGAGATTTATCAGGGAATTCATCACCCCGTCGATGATGGTCAATGATTACAACCTTACTAAACCGATCATATAATTCTTTGGATATAGAAAGTGATGGTTTATGATAGTCTACCATAATCAACAAACTATTGTTCTGCATTTTTTTGATTGCTTCTTTTGGTGAAATGATTTGTTGATTTAATTCGGGATGTTTTTTAAGCTCCTCTAATACACGATAGACATCTGGTATGTTTTCTTCCGGATCTAAAATCACCCACGCTTCTTTTTCATAAAAACTTGCCAGCTTTGCGACGCCAAAAGCTGAACCAATCGCATCCATGTCCGGTAAATGATGACCCATAATATAGACATCCGGCGACTCTTTGATTAACCCCTGAATCGCAGTACTCATCGCCCTGGAACGAACACGTGTTCTTTTCGATACAGAAGCTGACCTTCCACCGAAGAAGACTGGTTTACTACTGCTGTTTGCTTCTTTTACAACTACTTGATCGCCACCTCTTACCAATGCCATATCAAGATTTGTTTGAGCGATACTTCCTGTTACCTCCAGATTATTTCCACCATATGCAATCCCCATGCTCAATGTAATACCAATACCTTGCTCATTTGTATCTTTCCTAACAGTATCCAGTATTTGAAATTTGCTATTCATCATCTGTTCAATATCTTCTAATTGTCCAACAAATATATAGCGGTCTGAATCTAAACGCTTGTAAAATACTTGATATTCTTCTAACCAATCAGAGATTCTAGTCGTTAAAAAACTATTCAGATAAGATACCTGTTTCACATCCATATTATCGGTTACATCATCATAGTTATCAATTGATACAATACCGATAGCAGTCTGCATAGCTTTCTTTTCCTGATACAAAATATTTTCCTGGGTAATGTTTTCAAACGTAATCGTTGTCTGATCCAGGTTTACTTTAAAACGAAAAATATCCTCTCCTACTTTAAATATGTCTTTTCCTTTTTCAAATAATGAAATATACGATACAACATCTTCCGTAGTCAACAGAAGTTTTTGTTCCTCACCTGAATAAAATATTTCTTCTGCGTATGGATTTAACCATAGCGGCTGTTTTGTTGTTTCATCATATGTAATGATTCCTACAGGTACTTCGCTAATTGCAAAATCAATAGAATCCTCAGCATTAATCGTAGCTTTTCTTATTTTTTCAATATTCGATAATTCCAATCTCCGAACGAGATTCAATATTCGATTAATCAAATAAATATTGATTATTGCTAAGATTGCACTGATTAAAAGCTTATTATTAAGAAAAAAGACAATTGCTATTTCTAAAATACAGAGAAAAACAAAGAAGAAAAAGACTCTTTTTGATCTCGTCTGTTTCATCATACAGCCTCCCCAAATTTTAACTACAATAAAACTCCCTTTCTATTTTACCACACTCTGCTTCATCCATGCGAATGATACTCAAGCAAAATGTTTCACGTGAAACATCATTGTTTGCTCCATTTTATAAACTTGCTGTCTTATGGTTCCTATTATCTAAATTATTTAAACTTGTTTCCTTTCTTATCTGAGTTTTGTTATCTATTCAACTTCATTTAAAGACTATGCCAAGCTTAAACTATTATTTAGCCTATAATGTAAGTAGAACTAGTTTTTATCTTTAGACTGTCATGAAAAAGTAAAGACTAGTAATTATACATTTATAAACGAGACAGTATTTGAAGGAAGCCTTATCTAACTTCATTGATTTGTTACTTTGAGATAATTTTATCTCTTTCATTTATATATTCAGCAAAACATATTTAATCTAATAACATCCTCCTACTGGTCAATATGAACTAGTTATTAGGCGTATAGAAGTTCTATTACTGCTTTTTCAAGCTAAAAAACTTTTAAAGTTAGTTATGAAGAAATGAGACTCTCCCAATAATAAGAAATCTAATACTATCCTATATAAGGTTGGGACAAAAATGTGTAGCTTTAAGTACATGTAGGTACTGTTCAATATCAAATCAGCTCATACTTTATTCACTTGTTTATCAGCAACAAGAAGAATATTACTCACGTGGAATCCACATAAACGGTACGAGCAGAAGCACACATACTAGCATTGAACTGCGACGAGTAACCGCAGGAGCAGGTCCTTCAGAAATAAGCCGAAATTCACAAAAATTGTGGAACACCAGATAAGAATCAGTCAACATCGACTGGCTCACATTCGTGTTTTCTGTCATTTCTGTGAATTTCTTCTTATTTCTCGGACTTAACATGAAACACTTCTGTCTCATTCTTGATTCCTTCTTACTGCTCTTTAATTTTGATGAATTTTAGTCTATTTCTGAAGGATTTACCTCAGCAACTACTCATCGTGGTTAAAGTGTTAGTATATACTACTATTTCATTGAAAGACTATAACTCATAGTTATAACCATACTTACTTCTTTTTTATTGTAAAAGACTTTAAGTTATCCTTATTAAATACAACATATGAAAGAATATAATTTTACCTAAAATAGTAAAGAGAAATATTGTCATACACTTCTCTTGATTGATGATTGGGTGGAACATCGTCTTATCTATAATCTTAGTTTCGCTAAAAAACGGTTGAAAGGATTTTTCCTTTCAACCGTTTTTTTCTATAGTAATAACTATTTTTATTGCTCTTCGCCTACGAATGGAAGTAAGCCCATGATACGAGCACGTTTGATAGCAATTGTTAGTTTACGCTGGTTTTTAGCACCAGTACCAGTTACACGACGTGGCAAAATTTTTCCACGTTCAGAAATAAATTTTTTCAGCAATTCAACATCTTTATAATCAATATATTCAATGTGATTTGCAGCAATATAGTCTACTTTACGACGTTTACGTCCGCCTCTTCTTTGTTGTGCCATTCTGTTTCCCTCCTGTCAAAAAATTCTTAGAATGGTAAATCATCATCTGAAATGTCAATAGTTGAACCAGAACCTCCAAAAGGATCTGCATCTCTATTAAAATCAGGCGTATTACTACTACTACCGTTACTAGACTGAGATGATGGCTGATTAAAGTTGTTGCTTTGTCCTGTAAAGTTGTTGTTATTATTCTGCGGTTGAGTAAATCCTCCTCCAGAATTGAAAGAAGAGTTATCCTGCGTTTGTCTTTGTTCAGATGCTGAACGAGACTCTAATAACTGGAAGTTATCACAAACAACTTCGGTTACATAAACTCTTTGACCTTGCTGGTTATCGTAGGATCTTGTTTGAATCCGTCCAACTACTCCTAACAAAGTACCTTTACGAGCATAATTAGCCATAGTTTCAGCTGGTTTACGCCAAATCACACAATTAATGAAATCTGCTTCACGTGTTCCGTTCTGATTCGTAAAATTACGATTGACTGCTAATGTAAATGTAGCAACAGCAGAACCACTTGAAGTATAGCGCAAATCAGGATCCTTTGTTAATCTTCCAACTAATACAACGTTGTTAATCATTTGAGCATCTCCTTTCGTCTAATAAATGTTTCACGTGAAACATTTTATGCTTCTTCTCTAATAATCATGTGACGAATGATATCATCATTGATTTTAGCAAGACGATCAAATTCATTGATTGCGCCTGCATCTGATGGAGAAGATACTTTAACGATATGATAGATGCCTTCACGGAATCCGTTCATTTCATATGCTAAGCGGCGTTTTTCCCAATCTTTAGATTCGATAACTTCAGCTCCATTATCTTTTAAGATTGTGTCGAAACGTTCTACTAAAGCAGTTTTTGCTTCTTCATCAATGTTCGGACGAATAATGTACATGATTTCATAATTCGTATCTTGACTCATTGATTTTCACCTCCCTGTGGACTTTAGACTCTTAGTTTGCTAAGAGTAAGGAGAGCGATCTAAATAAATAGACTACTCACAATTTTCCATTATACATGGAAAATCCCATGAAATCAAGAGTTTTCATAAGTTTCATTCAAATAAAAGTAAGGTTTTTTTAGCTGCTCACTTTGACTTGTTTTCTATTTTTTACTCTGATTTTAGATGTTATAGTCAAAGTGTTCTGGCTCGATAAATAAAGCAAAAATACCTTTCCTCTTATTTCTGATGATCATCGATTTATTTTCATAAATAGAAAAAAGAGCTGCGACATTTTTTCCGTCACAGCTCCTTTAAACAAAGTGGACAATTTTAGGAGCTTTGCTTCCTACTTTTTCCATATACCTTTGTTATAAATTTTTCACTTATTCTTCTGTTATATTTTCACCCTCAGTTGCTTCTGCTATTTCAACATCATCAATTTCAGGTTCAACAACTGCCATCGTAACAACTTTCGCTTCGTTTTCCATTCTCATAAGACGAACACCTAAAGTAGCACGACCTGTTTGAGATACAGTAGCAACATTGAAACGAATGATTACACCTTTATCAGTAATCAATAAGATGTCTTCATCGCCTTTAACAGTCTGCAGACCAGCTAAAGGACCGTTTTTCGCAGTAATATTAGCTGTTTTAATCCCTTTACCACCACGTCCTTTAACAGGATATTCAGAAGCTTTTGTACGTTTACCATAACCATTTTCTGTAATGACTAACACTTCATCTTCAGCACCTAAAACAGCCGAGCCGACCACATAATCGTCTTCTCTCAAACGAATTCCCCGTACACCAGAAGCACTTCTTCCCATATCACGAACAGTCGTTTCAAGGAAAGTAACTGAGTAGCCTTTATGTGTACCGATGATCATATTCTGTTCTCCATCAGTCATAGAGACATTTACCAGTTCATCTTCATCTTTTAATCCAATAGCAATTAAACCATTGCTTCGGATATTGGAAAAGGCTGTAACACTTGTCCGTTTCACGGTTCCTTTACGGGTAGTAAAGAACAAGTAATGACCTTCTTCAGCTTGACCAGTAACTGAGATAATCGCTTGAATGCTTTCACTGGAATCGATTCCCAGCAGATTGATTACAGGGATACCTTTCGCAGTCCGGCCGTATTCTGGAATTTCGTATCCTTTCGCCCGATACACTTTACCTGTATTAGTAAAGAACAGCAAGGTATCATGTGTTGAGCAGGAAACTAAATTTTTCACGAAATCATCATCATGAACACCCATTCCTTGTACGCCGCGTCCGCCTCTACGCTGTGCTCTAAACTCGCTATTCGCAACACGTTTGATATAGCCGTTATTTGTCAGCGTGATTACTACTTCAGCTTCTTCAATCAGGTCTTCATCTTCCAGACTCAGCACTTCGCCAACTAATAGTTCTGTACGGCGGGCATCGCCAAATTTATCACTGATTTCTGTCATTTCTTCTTTAATAATTGTATCAATTCTTTCTGGCTTAGCCAGAATATCTTCTAGATCAGCAATCAGTTTTAATAATTCCTGATATTCATTCTCAATTTTTTCCCGTTCTAAGCCTGTTAAGCGACGCAGGCGCATATCTAAAATCGCTTGTGCCTGACGGTCAGAAAACTTAAAGCGCTCAATCATTGCAGCTTTTGCTTCATCATCAGAGCTTGATCCGCGAATGATTGCGATGATTTCATCGATATGATCCAGCGCAATTCGCAGCCCTTCTAAGATATGTGCACGTGCTTCTGCTTTACTTTTTTCAAATTCAGTTCTTCTACGAATAACTTCCTGCTGATGCTCAATATAATTTTCAAGAATACGCTTAAGGCTAAGTATCTTTGGTACGCCTTTTTCAATAGCCAGCATATTAAAACCAAAGGAGCTTTGCAGCGCAGTCATCTTGTAGAGGTTATTCAATACAACTGAGGCACTAACATCCCGACGCACATCGATAACAATCCGCATTCCTTCACGGGAAGATTCATCACGCAAATCTGTGATTCCTTCAATTCGTTTATCTCTGTGTAGCTCAGAAATACGTTCAATCAGCTTCGCTTTATTGACCATATACGGCAATTCTGTAACAAGGATTCTTTCCTTGCCGTTTGGCATATCAATCAGTTCGACTTTTGCTCGAACTGTAATTGAACCTTTCCCTGTTTCATATGCACGACGAATACCAGATTTCCCCATAACCAATCCCCCTGTAGGGAAATCTGGTCCTGGCAGAACCTCCATCAATTCATTCGTAGTTGCTTCTGGATTATCCATCAGCATCTGAACAGCAGAAACGACTTCCCGCAGGTTATGCGGTGGAATATTTGTAGCCATCCCAACCGCAATCCCGGTAGTACCATTAACCAGCAGATTAGGAAAACGTGCCGGCAATACATCTGGTTCCTGCTCAGAGTCATCATAGTTACTGTGGTAATCAACAGTATTCTTATTAATATCGCGCAGCATTTCCAAGGCAATTTTACTCATTCTTGCTTCGGTATAACGCATCGCAGCAGCACCGTCGCCATCAACGGAACCAAAGTTTCCGTGACCATCGACCAGCATTGACCGATAGCTAAAAGGCTGTGCCATACGCACCATTGATTCATAAATTGCACTATCACCATGAGGGTGATATTTACCCATAACATCCCCAACGATACGGGCCGACTTTTTATGCGGCTTATCAGGGGTCACACCTAGTTCATTCATCCCATAGAGGATGCGGCGGTGTACTGGCTTTAACCCGTCACGTACATCAGGCAGAGCCCGAGCCACAATAACACTCATTGCATAATCAATGAAGGATTCTTTCATTTCACTGGTCAGATTGACGTCGCGAATATTTTCTTTCAAGTCTTCATTCATGAATTTTACTCCTTCTTATTTTTAAATATCCAGATTTTTCACATAATGGGCATTGTCTTCAATAAACGCTCGTCTAGGCTCTACTCTGTCGCCCATCAGCATTTCAAAGATTTGATCAGCTTCGATAGCATCATCGACACTCACACGTGCCATCAAACGTCTCTCAGGGTCCATTGTCGTCTCCCAAAGCTGATGATCGTCCATTTCACCTAAACCTTTGTAACGTTGTATAGTGGGCTTCGGAGAGGCTGGTAATGTTGCCATTACTTCTGCCAAATCATCTTCAGCGGTTTTTCCAGGCTGGATATAGGTAATTTTCTTTCCTTGTTTCACACCATATAAAGGAGGCTGAGCAATATAAACATAGCCGGCTTCAACAATTGGACGCATGAACCGATAAAACAAGGTTAGCAGCAATGTTCTGATATGTGCACCATCGACATCGGCATCGGTCATGATTACCAGCTTGTGGTAACGTGCTTTTGAAACATCAAAGTCTTCACCAAAACCAGTCCCCATTGCGGTAAACAATGAACGAATTTCTTCATTTGCCAAAATTTTGTCCATACTTGCCTTTTCAACATTTAGAATTTTCCCACGAATCGGTAAAATCGCCTGAAATTCACGACTTCGTCCTTGCTTAGCTGAACCGCCGGCTGAATCTCCTTCGACGATAAATAGTTCGCATTTTTCCGGATCTTTACTGGAGCAGTCAGCCAGTTTCCCAGGCAAATTACTGATTTCCAATGCGCCTTTACGGCGGGTTACTTCACGGGCGCGTTTTGCTGCCAGGCGGGCTTTAGAAGCCAGCATCCCTTTTTCAATGATCTGTCTTCCTACGGTTGGATTCTCCATAAGGAATTTGTTGAAATACTCAGAAAACAGGCGGTCGGTAACTGTCCGAACTTCAGAGTTGCCCAGCTTAGTTTTCGTTTGTCCTTCAAACTGAGGTTCCGGATGTTTGATTGAAACAACGGCAGTCAGTCCTTCACGAACGTCCTCACCAGTCAGATTCTCATCGTTATCCTTCATCAGCTTCTGCTTACGGGCATAATCGTTAATCACACGAGTCAGAGATGTTTTAAACCCAGATTCATGGGTACCGCCTTCGTACGTATGAATGTTATTAGCGAAGCTTAGGATGTTGGAATGATAACCGTCTGTATACTGCATAGACACTTCAATCGTGATTCCCTGCTGCTCGCCTTCTATGAAGATTGGATCTGGGAACAATACCTCTTTATTGGCATTTAGATGTTCTACATAACTCTTGATTCCGCCTTCGTAATGATATTCCTTTAAAACTGGTTTTTCTTCCCTCTTATCTTCAATCGAGATTTTTAACCCGCGGTTAAGGAAAGCCAGCTCACGAACACGTGTCGCCAGTTTTTCAAAGTTAAATTCAACTGTTTCTGTAAAAATTTCCGGATCTGGAATGAAATGGACAGTCGTTCCATGACGATCTGTCTCATCAATAACTTTCAAATCAGCAACAACTGCACCACGGCTGTATTCCTGAAAATAGACTTTTCCATCTTTGTACACTTTTACATCTAATGTCACAGATAGAGCATTTACTACAGATGAGCCTACTCCGTGCAGACCGCCGGATACTTTATAACCGCCGCCGCCGAATTTTCCTCCAGCATGGAGAATGGTAAAGACTGTTTCTACTGCTGGACGACCGGTCTTTTCTTGTATCCCAACGGGGATTCCCCGCCCATCATCAATAACAGTAATGCTGTTGTCAGGTTCAATAATTACCTGAATACTTGTTGCGAAGCCGGCCAACGCCTCATCGATAGAATTATCTACGATTTCCCATACTAAGTGATGCAGTCCTTCTGAACTTGTTGATCCAATATACATCCCGGGACGTTTTCTAACAGCCTCCAGACCTTCAAGTACCTGGATCTGACTGGCGTCATACTCCTTTGCACGTTCCTTCATACTTTTTTCTTCTTCAGTCATTCAATGATTCCCTCACTATCTCTCCCTGTTGAACATGGAATATATCTGGTTCAACAGTAATTTTATTGGTTAAATGATTCAAGGTTGTCGTTGTTATAAAGGTTTGCACTTTTCCTTCTATTGTTTCCAGTAAATGCAGCTGACGTTCATCATCCAGCTCACTCATAACATCATCTAAAAGAAGAACCGGATATTCTCCTGTTTCAGCATACATTAAATCAATCTCGGCCAGCTTAACACTAAGTGCTGTTGTTCTCTGCTGCCCTTGCGATCCATAGGTTTGAACGTTCTGCTGATTAACATTAAATATCAGATCATCTCTATGTGGTCCTAAAAAGGTTGATACTTTAAACAGCTCTCTTTTACGGTTCTTCATTAGCTGCTGGAGAAAAAGCTGCTGCAGCTCTTCCACGCTTTGTTTTTCTTCAGGCAGTACTATGCTTGAAGCATACTCTATGGATAATTCTTCCCGACCATGGCTGATTTTCTTATGGAGTTCGTTTGCCCATTTTTCCAGTTTTGTAATAAATTCAAGACGAGCAAAAAGCACCTTTCCGCCAAACTCGGCCAGCTGCTCTGTTAATATATCCAGATAAACTGTATCCGTCTGACTTTTATCAGCCAGTTGCTTCAAATATTGATTACGCTGTTTTAATACAGACTGATACTGAACAAGGTCGTACAAATAAATGGGGTTGACCTGTCCCAGCTCCATATCAACAAACTTCCTTCGAAGCTGAGGCGAGCCTTTTACCAGCGATAAATCTTCGGGTGCGAACAAGATAACATTCAGCTGACCAATGTAAGAGCTCAGCCGTTTTTGCTCAATATGATTAACTTTAGTTTTTCTTCCTTTACTGGAAATGATAATCTCCATTGGCACAGTTCCGGAATTCTTCTCGATAACACCTTCAATTTTTGCAGTATCGTGTCCAAAGCCGACAAGTTCTTTTTCGTTGCTGGTCCGATGACTACGCGTCATTGCCAGTACATAGATACTTTCCAGCATATTGGTTTTCCCCTGAGCATTTTCACCTAAAAAAATCGTCAATGCTTTAGGAAAAGTCAGAGCAGCTTCTTCATAATTCCGATAATGCTTCAAAGTGATGTTATTCAGTCTCATCAGCTGACTCGTTTTCTTTTTCCGCCATAAAAAAAGTACCTTCTTCAGGTATTTCAATCATCATGCCGGGATATAATTTTCGCCCTCTACGATTTTCCAGCTCGCCATCCACAAAAACACTGGTTTCTGCTAGATACCATTTTGCCTGACCACCACTGCTGATGACATTGATCTCTTTTAAAAATTGACCAAGTGTCATGTAATCAGTTTCTAAAATAAGTGTTTTTTTCAAAATACATCCCTCTTTTAAAATTCACTTTTACTTTAATATTATACCTTTTTTTCATGCAGAAAACAAATTTATCCGTCTAATTTTCGCTCTAAGCAATTTTAATTAAAAATGACATAATCTATTATTTCGAAAAAAAATCTCTTAAAATGCATTTTATAATGAAATTCAAGAAAAATTCTTCTTGAAAGCTTTTCATTCTTTTCCAAAATCTTTGAAAAATAAAAAACAGAAGCAGGTATAGAAAACAAAATTTTCTCTACAAACTTCTGTTAAATACTGTTATTCTACATAATTTTTTAAAGCAACGGCTGTATCGGTGTAACCCATCTTTTCGAGAACAGTCAACAGCTCTGCAAAACTTCCCAATGAGTGAGAGTTATTGCTGCTTTTTAAAACTTTCTCCAAAGAAGCCTCAATCGTCAGCTTTTGAAATAGTTTATTACTATTCTCAGCGTATGCTTTGGCCTCTTCAAAATAGAAAACCGCCTGTCTGGCATCCCCATCTTCCAATAGCAGCTGTCCCAGATTTAAGCCTAGATGGATAACTACATTATTCTCTCTTGTAAAATACTCATATTTTTTGAATGCTTTTGTAGCTCGTTGGTAGAGAAAGACAGCTTCTTCTATCTCAAAAATACGCAAAAAATTATTTAGCCGCCGAAAATCAGCAAATAGCCAGTCTTCTGTCTGAAACAAAACAGGCTTCATCACTGTAGTAATGCTTGTCAATGTCTCATGTGCAGGCAGATGATGTTCCAGAAGAGCTAACTGAGATAGGAGATACAGCTCGAAAAAATTTGTACCATTCTCTTTTTCTCCACAAATATTCTGTGAGACCTGCAGCAGCTCCTGTTTATTTCTTCTATTTTCTGCATAAATTAACTGTCTGTATAATTGCTCATACGAATCTACCCGATAATTATTGTTTATGTAGATAAATTCATCAACTTCAACATTAAGTCTCTTTAATAGCTGAATCACTTTATCAAATCCCGGGATGTATTCTTCATTTTCAAATCGTGAAAGATTGGAGCGGCTCATAATTGCTTGGCAAAGCGTTTGCTGACTCACATTCCGCGCCAGTCTCAATTTTCTGATAGTTTTTCCGTAATGTTCCACTTTCCCACCTCGATAGTGAGTATTCTCACCTCAATTTTTTTGTCTATGATTACCATGATAACATAGAAAAAAAGGGGGCGAATATTGTCATTATTAGTAAGAACAAACAAAATACTATTCTTCTTGGTGAAACATTTATCAGCAGGATTGCTATGTTTATGAGTGTTCCGTTTCTTATGATTTATTTATCAGAAACCTTCCATTTCTCTACCTGGGAATTAAGTCTTATTGTCGGAGTCAATCCTTTGTGCAGTATGCTTTTTGGTCCGATAGGCGGGCATCTATCGGATAAATTCAAGCTAAATCAGATAGTATGCCTAGTGTCATTTGTCTGGGGGATGACTTTTATTGGATTAACCACTGTATCAACAGTACCGCTATTTTTTCTTTTAAACGGATTTAGCGGAATTTGCTATGTTATTCATGAATCGGCAGTCAAGAAAATTCTATCTTTCAATTCTTCTTTAAAAAATAGAAAAAACGTCTTTACCACTAGATACTGGCTTTTAGCTGTAGGTGCTTTTCTAGGCCCGTTGATTCAGACGGCAGGTTCTATCTCTGTTCCTACAGCTTACAGCATGCTAGGGGGAGCATATGTCATTTTCAGCTGCTTGAATGTCTGGATCTTTTCTTCCTATCCTCAGAAAGAAACGCAGCAAATCACTAAAAAGATTTTCGCTTTACCTCAAGATAGGAAACAGTTTCGAAGCTTTTTGATCTTTTTAGCAGGAATCGCTTTTTCCTATTTTGCCTATGCGCAATTTCAGTCTACTGTTTCATTATTCTTCATTTCTGAGCCAATGATTGCATTAGGACAGCAGAAATACAGCTTGATGCTGTCTCTTTCTTCTCTGTTAATCATGCTGCTCCAATTTCCCATGCTCTATTTATTAAGAAAACAATCACCGATGAAGCTTTTAAAAATTAGCAACCTGTTATTTAGCTTCAGTCTGCTGCTAATTCCTTATGCTGCTCAAGAACTTTCCTTTTTCTTAATGATTATTTGCTATAGCTCCGGTGAAATTTTATTAGGTAGTAATTTTGATTATCAGATTGATGCCTTTTCAACAGATTATAATAAAGGATTCTATTTTGGTTTGGCTGAGCTTGTACGGATTGGCAATACTTTGGGACCAATTATTGGCGGCTCCCTACTGACGCTTTTTTCTGTGGATAACTTTCAGCTGGTTTTTCTACTTCTTAGTTTATTCACAGTCTGTGGTCAACTGTTCTTATGGCTCTACGAAAAAACTGCGGAATAGCGTATATGCTATTCCGCAGTTTTTGTTATGAAGATTTCGTTCTGCCGTTTGTTAATTTGTCCGGACAGGTGTAATTAGTTGAATAAAGTTCATATCTGCTTCCGTGGGTTCTAGCGTAAACGGACGAATCGGAGAAATGAATTTTACAGTTATTGATGTATCGCCAAATGCTCTAAGAGCAGCTTTCATATAATCAGGGTTGAAGGAAATCTCCAAAGGGTCTCCTGAAACCTTTTCATAATTTAATTCTTCTTCCACTTTCCCTACTTCTGGAGAGTTTCCGTAAAGTGTAACTGCTTCTGAAGAAACAGATAGGCGCACAATATTGTTACGTCCTTCATGAGATAGTAGAGATGCCCGCTCAATTGCTGCCAAAAATTCAGGTACATCAATATCTACTTCTGTGTTAAAGCTGGTAGGAATCAGACGGTTTGTATCCGGGTAGTTCCCTTCAAGTAGTCTGGAATAGAAATACATTGTTTTGGTTTTAAACAATACTTGGTTTTCCATGATACTGATTTCAACCATTTCCTCTTCATTTGTAAATGAACGGGAAAGCTCTAAAAGGCTTTTTCCTGGAATAACGATATTGAAATTTTCAGCTGCCTGTTCAATTGGAATTATCCGTTGACTTAAGCGATGTGAATCCGTTGCAACGGCAAGCAGCTGTTGGTTTTCCAAGACAAAATGTACACCTGTCAGAATTGGGCGGCTTTCATGTAGCGAAACAGCAAAGCTGGTTTCATTGATAATTTTAGTCAAAAGATGAACCGGCAGCTGAATTTGATTTTTGGCATCGATAACAGGAAGGTGTGGATAATTATCTGCATCCAAACCATTTACGGTAAAATCAGCTTTTCCAGAGGTGATTGCGACCTGATTATTTTCTAAAACCTCTAATGTAACTGTTTCTTCAGGAAGTTTTCTAATAATTTCTCCAAAGAAGCGGGCTTGTAAAACAATACTACCGGTTTTTTCAATGGTCATTTGTGCTTTTTCATCTTCCACACTTAAAAAACTTTCTATGGAAATATCCGCATTGCTGCCTGTTAATGATAAGCCTTCCTCTGTTAATACGATTTTAACACCTGTTAAGATGGGAATAGTCGTTTTAGATGAAATCGCTCGTTGAACAGTTTGCAGTTCTTGTAAAAACATACTGCGTTTAATCGTTAGCTTCATTCGTGTAGACACTCCTTTGAATTTAAAATTTGATAACCTGGCAGGCTTCCTTTACTTTTATATTATATATTAAAAGATAATAAAAGTAGTAGGGCCTGTTAATCTTGTGGAAAAGTAGGAAAGTGCAGGAAGTACAAGAACTTTACCCTGTGGATAATTTGTGGATAACTTTTTAGAAACTTGAAAACTTATCCACATTAAGAATTCAGCAGATTTTTAATTTCGCTGACTTCTTTTTGAATCGTCGGATCATTTTCCATCAGCTGCTGAATCTTTTCATGGGCATGAATGACTGTTGTATGATCCTTGCCGCCAAATTCTGCACCAATTTTTGGTAACGAGCTGTCTGTCAGTTCTCTTGAGAGATACATAGAAATCTGTCTAGGAACAACAATTGTTTTTACTCTCTTCTTACCTTTTAAATCTTTCAGGTGGATATGATAATATTTCGCTACCTCTTCTTGAATTTGCAAGATAGAAAGATCGTTCTTACTGCCGACAGCTTTTAGTGATTTTAAAGCGTCTGCAGCTAAGCTTGTTGTAATATCTTGACCGTTGATAGTTGCATAAGCTTGAACACGCACTAGTGCGCCTTCTAATTCCCGGATATTAGAATCAATCTGTCCAGCAATATAGCTTAATGTATCATCAGGAATTTCAAGTCGTTCTGCATCCGCCTTTTTGCGTAGAATAGCAATTCTCGTTTCCAAATCAGGAGGAGTGATGTCTACAGAAAGTCCCCATGCAAAGCGGGAAACAAGTCGTTCAGGTAATTTTGGAATATCATTGGGCGGACGGTCGCTGGTCAGCACAATTTGCTTATTTTCATTATAAAGATCATTGAAGGTATGGAAAAATTCTTCCAGTGTTGCTTCTTTTTCAGCAAGAAACTGAATATCATCTACTAGAAGTAAATCAACATTTCGATATTCGTTTCGAAATTCTTCAGACTTTTTCGTTTGAATAGATGTGATGAACTCATTGGTGAATGTTTCACTGCTGACGTATTTAATTTTTGCATTAGGCCGGCTTTGCAGCATTTGATGCCCAATAGCGTGCATTAGATGGGTTTTACCTAGACCAACGCCTCCATAAAAGAATAACGGGTTATAGATAGAACCAGGATCTTCTGCGACGACCAGTGCCGCTGCATGGGCCATCTGATTTCCTTTACCGATAACAAAGGTATCAAAAGAATACTTGGGATTTAACATGGTTTTCTTGGAATGATCAAGAATCTCCCGAGGCTCCGGCTGCTCTCGTTCGGGTTCTGCAGCGGCAGCATGCTCTCCACTAACAACAAAATGAGGAATAATTTCGCTTCCAGTCATCTGAAAGCCGATTTCGACAATTTTTGCTGCTAAATTTTTCTCCCAGTAATCTCTGTGGACGGCAGAAGGGACCTCCAGCCACAGTTGACTGTTCTCCAGCTTTAACGGGTTGGTTGTTTTAATCCAGGCATCAAAGCTAGGCGCAGACAAAACGGACTGATAAGCTGTTTCTAAATTTTTCCAGAAACTTTCCACATCTGGCATTGTGAGACCTCCTTGTAAATGAATATGAAAAGTCTTATCTCATTATTGATTCGCAAATTAGATTTTAGCATTTTTTGAAGAGTTTTTCCACAGGCAAATCAATATTGTGGAAAATAAATCAACAAATAGAGAAAAACTTATCCACAAGAAGAATAGGAATCGGGGATAAGTGGGATTGTTCATAGTTATCCACAAGCCGATAAGGATAAAAGGTCTTGATATAATTGGCTTTTTTTATATTATCCACAAAAAATAAATGGGGTGTGCATATCTTTTTTACAGGCTGTTTTTTTGTGTAAAACAAGTGGAAAAATCAAAGAGAAAAGAAATCAATAAAAAGGATATCCACAAAATATCCACTGGCAATAAAAAAATGTGGATAACTTTATAGAAAAAAACAGAATTATTTCCTGGAGTTTTATTGACAAATCAAGGGGCAATTCGTTATACTATCAAAGTATGTCTATATCTTAATTGGATAGATGGTAGTTCAGGAGGTGGAATTAATGAAAAGAACATATCAACCAAATAAACGTAAACGTCAAAAAGTTCATGGATTTCGTAAACGCATGAGTACTAAAAACGGTCGTCGTGTGTTAGCAAGCAGACGTCGTAAAGGTAGAAAAGTAATTTCAGCGTAAACGCAGTACAAATCAACTTTTATAACGCTTATAAATAAGAACCCTTTATTATCTATACAACACAGTTGATGTATAAATAATAAAGGGTTCTTTTTAAAAGTTTTAGCGGTATAAATTTTATTAAAGAAACAAACTGGTGGAATGTTTTCCAAGTTTATCCGTATGAAAAATGTGTATTTTAAAACAGTTAGTCTAAGGGAAAGTATCTAGTTGTAATGCTGCTGTATGAGGTGGAAATGCTGACAGCTGGATGTTTCTGTTTAGGTAAAAGGAGATTTTCTGTCAGAGAGGCTGTAATAGAATCATACAGAACAAAATAACTGATGAAAAAAAAGTGCAACAATGATAATATATAGAGTTGAAGTCATAAGAATTCTTTGTTCTTCAATAAATAAGAAACTGTGAAAAATTTTTTAAGAGTATGCTATCATTATATAAAGCCCACTGAAGATACGGACCTGGAAACTTTCAGGATTTATATAGGCAGTAAAACCAATATAGAAACAAGGGATGCAGATGAAGAAGTCCTACAGAGTAAAAAAAGAAAAAGAATTTCAGCAGGTATTTTTGAATAAACAGTCCTGTGCAAATCGTAGATTTGTTATATATGTGCTGAAAAAAGAGCAGCAACATTTTCGTGTAGGTATTTCAGTAGGAAAGAAAATTGGAAATGCCGTGACTCGAAATGCTGTAAAGCGAAAGATACGGACAGCACTGTATACATTAAAAGATCAAATTGATGAAACATGTGATTTTATCGTCATAGCCCGGCCGGGTGTTCAGGAGCTGACATCTGAAGAGGTTTTGAAGAACTTGACACATGCATTAAATCTTGCAAAAATTTTGAAAGTAAGTGAGGAATAGATTTGTGAAAAAGTATAAGCGCCTATTATTAATGGCTGGTTTAGTCTCATTGGTTTTTGTTTTGTCAGCCTGTGGTACAGCACCAATTAGTGAAAGCAGTACGGGAATTTGGGAACGATATATCGTTTATTATTTTGCCGAAGCTATTAAGTTCTTATCTGTTTCGGGAAATACAGGGATTGGTATTATTCTGTTCACTCTGGTTATCCGTGTCATTTTACTGCCGCTGATGCACTTTCAGACAAAAAGTACGCGGAAAACACAGGAGCTGCAGCCTCAGCTGAAAGCTCTTCAAGAAAAATATGCTTCTAAAGATCAGGAAACTCAACGGATATTCCGAGAGGAGCAGCAGCGTCTATACGCTGAAAATGGTGTAAATCCATACGCCGGCTGTTTACCTTTACTCGTTCAAATGCCGATTATGATGGCACTTTATCAATCCATTTCACGTGTTCCAGAATTACGTGAAGGCAGCTTTTTATGGCTAAATCTGGCTTCGCCTGACCCATATCTTATTCTGCCGATTTTGGCAGCAGCGTTTACTTTTGCAAGTAGCTATTTGACAAGTATGAGTCAAATTGAATCAAATGCTTCCTTAAAAATAATGAACTATGTGATGCCGGTAATGATCTTCATGATGGGTCTGAATCTGGCCAGTGGTTTATCATTATACTGGGTGATTTCAAATGCCTTCTCAGTAGTCCAAACATTACTAATCAACAATCCGTTTAAGATCAAAGCTGAACGGGAAGCAAAAATTAATCAGCAGAAACAACTGGAAAAAGCACTGGAAAAAGCAAAAAATCCTAAGAAAAAGAGAAATAAAAAGCGATAAACAAGGGAGGTTTTGAAATGCCGGTTTATGAAGGTAATACTGTAGAAGAAGCAACAAGTAAAGGGCTGAATGCTCTGCAGCTGACAAAGGATGCTGTTGAAATCACTGTTTTGTCAGAAGCAAAGAAAGGGTTTCTTGGTTTAGGTAAGAAACAGGCACAGGTTTCGATTGAGCCGACAATCAGTGAGGAGATATCAGAAGCTGTGGAAGAAACAGTCGAGGATATTGTTGTTGCCGACGAGGCGGTTAAACAGGAACAAACAGAATCAGTCCAAGCAGCTACATCGGAAAAAGCTGTGGAAGAGCTGGAAAATCTTGGTGATGAGGAAGCAATCACAGAGCTTGCTTTGTATTTGACCAATATATCTAAAGAACTGAATGCACCAGCACTGGTTCGTTTAGAACGTACATCTGACAGTGTGATTTTCCATTTAGATACGAATAAACAAGGTATTCTTATTGGAAAGCATGGTAAGGTACTAAATGCTATGCAATATCTGGCGCAGGTCTTTATTCACCGTACAGCTGTAGGAAAACTTTCTGTTGTAGTTAATGTAGGAGATTATCGGGAGAAGCGTCAGGCAATTCTGAAGCGTCTAGCAGAACGAACTGCTGACAAGGTCAAACGTACAGGTCAGCCGGTATTTTTAGAGCCGATGCCTGCGTTTGAAAGAAAACAGATTCACTTTGCTTTAAGTAAAGATGAGTACATTAAAACCCATTCTGAAGGTGATGAGCCTTATCGTTATCTGGTTGTAGAACCAGCGAAGAAATATTACTAAAAAATAGACAGCTTGCAAATTAAGTGCAGGCTGTCTGTTTTTTTTATTACAGTAATAAAATCGTTAAGCAATTATTTACTACTAACTAAAGAAAGACTTGCATCATAAGCTTAAGATAATTATATATTTATATGAAAAATATTTTATAAAAAGAATGGAAAGTATGCTAAATGGCTGTTGTGTATTATAAAATGGTTGATATAGAAGTGATGCAATGAAAAGCAAAAAAATTATGAATTAGTAAATGTGTTTTGAGAGAGAGGGATAATCTTATGGCCTATCATACATATGAATTTCTAAAAAAACGCCGAAATGAACCCAAATGGCGAAAAGCTTATATTTCTGCAAGAAACAAACGGATTATTTCAACGTTAATACTAATTAATCTGCTTCTTTGGGGAACAGTTCTTTTCATATATATTCAGTCCAATAACACAGATATTTCCACTTATATCGAGAATATTAAACAAACAATTATGAATACCTTGAAGTAATTTATGAAAAAAATCTTTTTAGGTGCTTGTTTAAAATGCAATAAACCATCAGTTTGAGAAAACAAAATAAGTTAGTCATCCGCCTTGGCTATCAGGAAAAGATTTTTTTATGACCGGAGACAATCTTTGTATAGACGAAGTACATTTTCTGTAAAAATTTTATCCAGTTCTGCAGCTGAATATCCGGTGCGCTTCAAGACATCATATAACCTATTTACTGCCGAAGCATCAGGCAGCTCTTGTGACGGGATAATACCGTCAAAATCTGAGCCTAATCCAATACATTCAATACCGCCAATGTTTCGCAGGTGATTGACGTGAGCAACAAACGCTTCGAAAAGAGAGTGATTTCCATGGATAAGGAATTGATCAAAATAATTAATGCCAATTACTCCCCCGCGTTCAGCTATTTTTTTAATTAAGTTATCTGGTAAGTTGCGGTAATGAGGACAAACAGCTCGAGCATTTGAATGGCTAGCTACAAAAGGAGCCTGTGTATAAGTTAAAACGTCCTCTACCAACTGATCTGATCCGTGGGAAACATCGATAATCATACCCAGCGCTTCCATTCGCTGAACAAAAGGAATGCCTTGAGTCGTCAAGCCCTGCTGATCAGACAGCAAAGTATTTATCTTTTGGTCAAAGAAAGCAGCATTTGGAAAGCCAATTTCATTTGGATAATTCCAGGTTAATGTCATCATTCGTACGCCTAGCTGGTAGAATTCATCAAGCTTTGCTAACTCTCCATGTGTAGGTGCACCCTCTTCCATTGTAAGGAGTGCACTTATTTTTTTATCATTTTGATTTGCTATGATTTCCTGATACGTTGTGACTGGACGTATCCAATCTTGATTTTTCTCCATTTCGGTATAAAAGCAGGCAGCCATTTCTTTGCAGACTGTGTACGGATCCGCAATTTCTTCTTTATCGATAAATAAAGCGAAGTTCTGCAGTAGGTAATCGCCAGCAATCAATTTGTCTCTGTCTATTTGAAAAGAACTTTTCTTTAAACAATCATTTGTCTCAGAAGATGGAGATTGATAAATTCTCATAATCGTATCACAATGCATATCAATAGTTTTCATACTCAAACAGCTCCTTAGCTTCATTTTTTATCTAATATACTCTTTATTGAAAAGCTCGTCTATAGCAGAAAATTGAAATAAATAAAATGATTAAAAAGCCATATTGAAAGTTAAGGAAGAGGTTACTCTTATGTATTATCAAAGAAAAGATAGGTGCTTCTTTTAAATGAGATTGATAAAAGGAGACCCGCTAACTATATTTTATTATAATTCCATGAACGGCATACATAATCGTAAAAAAGCAGTAATATCAGCATTCTTGATAGTTTTGCTTTTTGCGATGAGAATAGAAAATTATATGGTTTTTGTGGATGAAAGAATTGAATTGGAAATGCTTATGTATCAAGGTTTTTACTGAAAGGCATTGACAAGAGGGTATAAAAAAAGTATATTTTAATACGAAATCATTCTTATCAGCGTAGACAATGCGATGATAAAGTAGTTGAAGCGGCAACGCTTCTCCCAGCCTGATTCTTCCCAGAATCAGGTTTTTTTACGGGTAGAATAAAAAGCAGAGGAACTGATTTGTCAGTTCTTCTGCTTTTTTATTTTAGCCAATAGTTGTTTGAGTGAATTGAACAACAGTACCGTAAGCAAAAATTTCTATATACTTGTGATCACCCTGATCAACGAATTTCTCTTCAAAGTGGCAGTTGATTACAGCATCTGCTTCATATTCAAAAGCCATTTGCTTGAGCTTCTGGCAAACATTTTTAAAAATAGTATTTGGTTCTGCATCCGAAGCAAACAAATCTGCTTCTACCCGGTCTGTCGCGAAGATGATATCACGCAGGATATATTTTTTATTTACGTTTCCTGTAGATAAGGTAATGCTGTTCATTCGTTCAGTCATTTGTTCAAAGTTTTCTCTGTTTTTATGGGACATAGTGATGACCTCCTAATCTTTCTACATCTCTATTGTAATGATTAAAGAGGAGAAAAGCAAAGTAAATAGATACTTAAAGTTATTACACCAATAACCTAAAAGAAATTCTTGCTTTCTGATAAATAATTTTATAAAACAACACAGGTTTCATAAATAATTAAGTATTAACAAGCCTGTTGAAAAAAATACAGAAAGAGTGAGATAGAAGTTTTAAACCTTGAGAATCAAATAGGTACTGATAAATATTTGTTTATCCCTTGTAGTCCAGTTCACCAATCAAGAAAGGATTTCTTGAGATGAGAAAAAATAAAAATGTAAGTTACTTTAAGTTGTTTTGTTATTATTCAAAGTTAGATAATCTCCAAAGGGTATTCGTTTATTTCTGAAAAAGTTACTTCGGCGGCTGCACGGTGCAGTTAAGTACAGTGGCTTGTGCTCCAGTTTCAACCTCTATTCGGATTTCAAAGAAGAGTTTGGATATTTTAGTTATGTTCAGAAATCTATTTGTAGTAAGTTGCTAAATCATTGAAATTATGCTATCCTATTTCCAGTAAAAAGCAATGGAATAAAGCAGTCAAAGTGCTAAATCCAGCCTTGAACTTACAAGGGTGGAGTGGGCGCTTTTTTTGTAGTTTAAAATACATAGAGTAGTAAGTGTGGTAGAAAGAAAGGAAGACGATGATGCAGCAAATTACCTTGGAATTTGATACAATTGCAGCGATTTCTACGCCGCCGGGAGAAGGGGCGATCAGTATTGTCCGTTTAAGTGGAGATGAGGCGTTAGCTGTGGCTGACCGCGTGTATCGCTCCGGCAATAAAACATTGAAGGATGTTCCGTCCCATACGATTCATTACGGGCATATTGTAGATCCGAAATCTGATGAGCTATTGGATGAGGTAATGGTTTCTGTCATGAAAGCTCCAAAGACCTTTACCCGGGAAGACGTGGTAGAAATCAATTGTCATGGCGGTATTGTGGTGGTTAATCAGCTGCTGCAGCTGTTGTTGCGGGAAGGAGCCCGTTTAGCTGAGCCTGGAGAATTCACCAAACGTGCTTTTCTAAATGGCCGTATGGATTTGTCTCAGGCAGAAGCTGTGATGGATTTAATCAGAGCAAAAACAGATAAAGCGATGCAGGTTGCACTACATCAGCTGGATGGTAATCTTTCAGCTTTAATCCGTTCGCTGCGTCAGGAAATCCTAGAAACATTAGCACAGGTCGAGGTAAATATTGATTATCCTGAATATGATGATGTAGAAGAGCTGACGACGAAGCTTTTGTTGGAAAAAGCGGAATTTGTAAAAACACAAATTGAAGCTTTGCTGACTACTGCCAAGCAAGGAAAAATACTGAGAGAAGGGTTGAGTACCGCTATCATTGGCCGTCCTAATGTCGGGAAATCAAGTCTGCTGAATCATTTATTGAAAGAGGAAAAGGCGATTGTTACTGATATTGCAGGAACAACCCGAGATGTTATAGAAGAATATGTGAATGTCAGAGGGGTTCCTTTGAAACTGATTGATACAGCCGGGATTCGGGAAACAGAAGACATTGTAGAGCGAATTGGCGTAGAGCGCAGTCGAAAGGCATTGGCAGAATCAGATTTAATTTTGCTGGTTTTGAATCAGAATGAATCACTGTCAGAAGAGGATAGACAGCTTTTAGAGGCGACTGACGGGCTGAAGCGCATCATCCTGTTGAATAAGATGGATCTTGAAACGAAGCTGGATAGAGCAGCTCTGAAAGAGCTGGTAGCCGAAGAAGAGATTTTACCTGTGTCGGTATTATCTAATACAGGCATGGAACAGCTGGAGCTAAAGATTGCTGATTTGTTTTTTGGCGGCGTGACAGGTGAAAAGGATGCAACCTATGTATCTAACACTCGTCACATAGCTTTGCTGGATCAGGCAGCCCTGTCTTTGGATGAGGTAATTCGGGGGATTCAATCAGGAATGCCTGTGGATTTAGTTCAAATAGATATGACCCGCTGTTGGGACTATCTGGGAGAAATTGTTGGTGATAGCGTGCAGGATGAATTAATCACTCAGCTGTTTAGTCAGTTTTGCTTGGGGAAATAGAAGGGAAGAATAATGACGAATGAATCAATTTAATGCAGAAATGTATGATGTTATCGTGGTAGGAGCTGGACATGCCGGCTCTGAAGCCGCTTTGGCTGCTGCCCGTATGGGAAGTAAAACGATGCTTTTAACAATAAATTTAGATATGGTTGCTTTTATGCCATGTAATCCTTCTGTCGGAGGACCGGCGAAGGGTGTGGTCGTGAGAGAGATTGATGCTTTGGGCGGTGAAATGGGACGCAATATAGATAAAACCTATATTCAAATGCGGATGCTGAACACAGGCAAAGGTCCAGCTGTCCGTGCGCTGCGTGCACAGGCGGATAAGCATGCCTATGCAACAGAAATGAAGCACACGATTGAACAGACTGAAAATTTAACGCTGCGTCAAAGTGTAGTGGAAAGCTTAATCGTTGAAGAGGGTGTTTGTAAGGGTGTAGTCACGTCAACAGGCGCCAGATATCTGAGTAAAACGGTGATTATTACTGCGGGTACAGCTCTTAGAGGAGAAATCATCATTGGTGAACTGAAGTATTCTTCCGGACCGAATAATTCACTGCCTTCTATTGGTTTGGCGAATCATTTGAAAGAGTTAGGACTGGAAATTGCCCGCTTTAAAACGGGTACTCCTCCGCGCGTGAAATCAAGTAGTATTAATTACAGTGTAACGGAAGAACAGCCGGGAGATGAAGCGCCGAATCATTTCAGCTTTAGCACGCCGGATAGTTCCTACAATACAGAGCAGTTATCCTGCTGGTTGACTTACACAAATGAAAAAACGCATGAAATTATTCAAAATAATCTTCATCGTGCCCCAATGTTTACCGGAATTGTCGAGGGTGTCGGGGCTCGTTATTGCCCATCAATTGAGGATAAAATTGTTCGTTTTTCTGATAAGCCCCGCCATCAGCTGTTCTTAGAACCAGAGGGTGCAAATACTGAAGAAGTTTACGTTCAAGGTCTTTCAACGTCTATGCCGGAGGATGTTCAAACAGATGTATTACATTCAATTGCCGGTTTGGAAAAGGCTGAAATGATGCGGACTGGCTATGCTATTGAGTATGATGTGGTTGTTCCTCATCAGCTGCGGCCGACATTGGAAACAAAGGTGATTGAAAATCTTTATACAGCTGGACAGACAAATGGAACCAGCGGCTATGAAGAAGCAGCGGGTCAAGGACTAATTGCCGGAATTAATGCGGCCTTAAAGGTTCAAGGACAAGAGCCATTTGTTATGAAGCGCAGTGATGGCTACATCGGTGTGATGATTGATGATTTGGTGACAAAAGGAACGAATGAGCCTTATCGGTTATTAACTTCACGGGCAGAGTATCGTTTAATTTTGCGTCATGATAATGCAGATTTGCGTCTGACTGAAAAGGGACATGAAATAGGATTGGTAAAAGAGGAGCAGTATCAAAGCTATCTGATAAAGAAAGAGGCAGTTGAAAATGAGATTAAACGACTGAATACAGTCCGAGTGAAGCCAACGGCTGAAGTGCAGGCTTTTCTTGAGAGAAAAGGCTCTGTTCCGTTGAAAGACGGTGTTCTTGCCGGAGATTTTCTGAAGCGTCCTGAAATGTCTTACCGTGAGGTTCTGCAATTTATTCCGGAAAGCGAAGAAATTTTAGCTGATAAGGTGATTGAACAGGTAGAAATTCAGATTAAATATGAAGGCTATATCAAAAAAGCCATGGAAAAAGTTGATAAGCTGAAGCGTATGGAAGCAAAACGCATTCCGGAGAATATTGACTATGAAGCAATCAATGGACTGGCAACAGAAGCTAGACAGAAGCTGCAGAAGATTCAACCGGAAACAATTGCTCAGGCAAGTCGAATCAGCGGCGTAAATCCAGCAGATGTAAGTATTTTAATGGTTTATATCGAACAAGGGAAGATAGCGAAAGTACAGCCGTAATCCTTTGGTAATGAAAGAAGTTTATTCAAAAAGAGAGGCAATGCTCAGATTTTTGCTAAGCATTGCCTCTCTTTGATTGTTTTCATATAGATTAAGTAGTTTATGCTTCTTCTTTAGCAGCCGCCGCTTTTTTCTTGGCCATAAACCATAGAATAAGTAATGCACCGATTACCGCCATAACCATAGCGATGATTAGTGCCATTGAATAAGATCCGCTGGCTTCACGTATGCGTGAGGCGATGGATGGACCCATAATTGAGGCGATGCCGTAAGCAGTAAACATCCAGCCGTAATTAGCTGCAGCTTTCGATGCGCCCCAGTTTTCAGCTGTGATTCCTGGGAAGGATCCTAAGAAGCCGCCGAAGGAAGAAGGGATGAATATTAATCCGATGATTCCCGCCGCTGCGCCAAGAATTTCATTAAAGTTTAATAGAAGCAATCCGGCAGCAGAAACGATAAACATCAGCAATACAGTAAGATATCTTCCTAACCTATCAGAAACGGCTCCCCAGATAATCCGTCCTAGGGTATTGGATAATCCAACAATCATAACAATAACTGTTCCAGTGCCCAATGAATAGTACTCAGCTAAACTAGCTGCATGTCCAATAATCATCATTCCGCTTGTTGCTGCAAATGTATAAACAACCCAAAGCAGCCAAAAATTTGATTCTTTTAACATCTCTTTATAATTTTTATCAGTGTTGGTGCTCTGAACGGCAGCTGTATTAGTCAATGTAGCTGGTTTAGACATCCAGAATGAAGCAGTACAGATGACAACCAGTAAAACACCGCCAAGAATTTTGAAGGTTGTGTGGATGCCGACAGAGTTAATCATACTCGTAGCAATAGGTGCCAGAATAATCGATCCTGAACCAAATCCAGCAGCTGTCAAACCTCCGGCTAAGCCTTTCTTATCAGGAAACCATTTAACTGTCAGTGAGGTTGCTGTACCATAGCCTGCACCAATTCCTAACCCTAAAATTAAGCCATAGGTGAGATACAACATAGGGATACTGTTGACGAATCCTGTTGCAAACATTCCGATACCAAATAACAGACCGGACAGCAGAACAATCTTTTTCCCGCCATGCTTATCAATAATCGGACCACAAATAATCATGCCTACTGGTACCATCGCGAAGGATATGCTAAAAGCCAAAGACGTCTGACTTAAGGCCCAATCTGTGTTGACTTCCAGTAGTGCTGCTTGAAAAACAGACCATGCATAACCTGCCCCTAAGGACATATTGATAACAATAGCTGCGACCAAAATGGCCCATCTATTCTTTTTTGTCTCCATTTCTTTTCCTCCAACCATTATTTTTTTGAAGCGCTTTCAATTATATTGTAAAAAGGGATTGTTGTTCTGTCTAATCATGAAAATTAATAACAACTATAAATAAAAATTATAACAAAGGGATGAAAATGCATGGAATGCTGACTAAGCCTCTAGTTAACGATAAGTAATTGTTTCAATACTGAGGTGACAGCGCCCTTTTTTTTTGAAATAAGCATGCTGCTGCAAATGAATGAGCAGAGCCAATACAAATTCTCAGCTATAGGCTCTGCTCAAATTGAAAATATATAACCCACTTACTTCTTTTTATCTTGAATAGTCAAAAAATCCTTTTCCAGTTTTACGTCCCAATTGATTGCCGCGGACCATTTTCCGCAATAGTGGGTGAGGTCTGTATTTTGAATCCCCCATCTCACTATACAAGACCTCCATGATTGCCAAACAAACATCCAAACCAATCAAATCTCCCAAAGCTAATGGTCCCATTGGATGATTTGCGCCTAGCTTCATTGCTGTATCGATGTCTTCAGCACTAGCTACTTTCTCTGCATAAATACCGATTGCTTCATTTATCGAGGGAACTAACAAGCGATTCACAACAAAGCCGGCAGAGTCTTCAACGATGACAGGTGTTTTTCCAATAGCTTCTGAAATCGCTGCAATTTTGTCTACTAGCTCTTTTGGAGTTGTCAGACCGGAAACAACTTCTACTAGCTTCATTACTGGTGCTGGATTGAAAAAATGCATACCAATCACAGGGCGTGTTAAGTCGTTAGATAATTCTGTTACAGATAACGAAGATGTGTTTGTTGTAAAAATTGTTTCAGGTTTACAAAGCTCATCAAGTTCTTTGAAGATTTCTTTTTTCAAATTCATTTTTTCTACTGCAGCTTCGACAATTAAATCGAAGTCAGCAGCATCTTTAGAACTGCCAGTGTTAATGCGGTTCAAAATATCTGTTAGCTCTGTTTGAGTTATTTTTCCTTTTTTAACAAGCCTGTTTAAATTACTTTCAATTTTTTGTTTTCCATTTTCAGCCCATTCGGGTTTTATATCACATAATAATACTTCATACTCTGGATTAATGGCGAAGGCCTGGGCAATACCAGCTCCCATTGTTCCTGCGCCTATTACGGCAATCTTCATAGTTGTCCTCCTTATGAGGTTAAGATATACGTGTTTTCTCAAAAAATAGAATAGGAGCTTCAATAATCCTGCCAATAGTTTTGAGACAATGCGACAGATCTTTTATAGAAGCATGTGATACTCCTAGACAAAATTGCTGTGAAACAGTAAATCTAAACCATTTTTTAGCTACTTACTCTGATAAAATATCTGCTTTGTTTTTTATCTATAAGGGAATGTACATATAGTCTCAGACTAGTGCTGTGCCCTTTTAACTTGTTCTTAGGAGTCTGTTTTTGCACCCGCCACAGCACTTATTACATTTTCTTTTGACCGGTGTAGGGTGCATGTTTTCGCTTTTCAAGAAAGGCGCTCATACCTTCTTCTTGATCGGCTGTCAAGAAACACTTGCCGAATAGTTCGCTTTCTAAAAGATAAGTATCTTCGATAGATAAACCAATGCTTGCCTGTGCCACTTTTTTTACAGCTCTTACACCAGCTGGTGCGTTGGCAGCAATTCTTTCTGCCATTTTCATCACTTTTTCCATTAATTCTTCAGCAGGAATAACCTGACTGACTAATCCAATAGATAAGGCTTCGCCTGCTATGATATTGCGGGCTGTGAAGGCCATTTCCATTGCTTGAGACAAGCCGGCTACGCGGACTAGGCGTTGTATACCTCCATAACCTGGTAAAATACCCAATCCCACCTCTGGCAGACCGAAAACTGCGTTTTCTGAGCAGATTCGTAAATCACAGCTTAATGCTAGCTCACAGCCGCCGCCCAGTGCATAGCCATTGACCGCTGCAATAACTGGCATTGGCAGCGCCTCTATTTGCTTCATCACCTGATTGCCTTCCTCTGAAAAATCCTGTGCTTGTTGAGCAGCTAAATCCTTCATTTCAGCAATATCTGCACCTGCAACGAAGGCTTTAGAGCCAGCTCCTGTAATAACCAGACAGCGTAGGGAAGAATCAGCTATTTCCTTTACCTGCTCTGAAAGTTCAGCTATGACTTGGCTGTTTAAGGCATTTAGAGCATTAGGACGATTAATTGTTAGCAGTCCAATTTCATTTTGTACCTCGTAGTTTAAATACTGCATCGTCTACATCCTCTCTACAATTGTACTAATCCCCATACCGCCGCCGACACAAAGCGTAGCAAGACCGTAGCGGGACTGCTGCTTCTCCATTTCGTGAAGCAGGGTAACCAATATCCGGGCACCTGAAGCACCGATTGGATGACCTAATGCGATAGCTCCGCCATTGACGTTTACACGTTCAGCATTCCAGTTTAACTCATTTCCAACAGCTAGTGCTTGAGCAGCAAAGGCTTCATTTGCTTCGATTAAGTCCATTTGTTCGATGGTCAAGCCTGATTTTGCTAAGGCTTTTTCGGTACTTTCAACAGGGCCAATTCCCATGATTGCAGGATCTACGCCGGCGCTAGCTCCCACGACCCAGCGAGCCATTGGTTTTACACCAAGCTCTTTCGCTTTTTTTGCACTCATTACCACAACCGCGGCAGCTCCATCGTTGATTCCAGAAGCATTTGCAGCTGTAACAGTTCCACCATCTTGTTTAAAGGCCGGTCTCATTTTGCTAAGGCCTTCAGCAGTGATGCCGCTGCGGGGAAATTCATCTTGTTCAAACATGACTGTTTCTCTTTTTACCTTTATTGGAACTGGAACGATTTCATCTTTAAAGCGTCCTTCAGCAATCGCTTTTTCCGCTTTTTGCTGACTTTCTGCTGCAAAAGCATCCTGCTCTTCCCGGGTAATGTGATATTTCTCAGCCACATTTTCAGCGGTAATTCCCATATGGTAATGATTGAAAGCATCTGTCAAGCCATCATTAATCATCGTGTCAATCATTTCGCCATTACCCATGCGGTAGCCAAAACGTGCATTTTTTAATGCATAAGCTGCTGCTGACATATTTTCCATCCCGCCGGCGACGATAATGTCTGCTTCCCCGGCTGCAATCATAGCTGCTGCCATGTTGACGCTCTTCAGACCGCTGCCGCATAAGATATTTAATGTTTGAGCAGGTACTTCTACGGGCAATCCTGCTTTGATTGCTGCCTGCCGGGCAATATTTTGTCCCATGCCGGCCTGCAATACAGCACCCATGCTGACTTCATCTACTTGGTCAGGAGCAATTCCTGCTCTTTTGATTGCTTCTTTTATAACGATAGCACCAAGATCTACTACAGAGGTATTAGCTAAAGCTCCTCCGTATTTTCCAATAGCAGTTCTCACTGCACCTGCTAATACAATTTCAGTTTCCAAATAAATCCACCTTCCTTGAATCATAGATTATTTTGTACCGTCATATCATTACCATGTCATGTGATAGCGGTTTTCCCATTCTTTCTGTAACTCCTCCCGGAAATTAGGGTGAGCAATCTCAATTAGTGCACGACTGCGTTCACGAATGGATTTGCCTCTCAAATCAGCAATACCGTACTCGGTAATGATGACTGCAGCATCATTTCTACCTGTGGTCACTACAGCTCCTTGATCCAGACATGGAACAATTTTACTGACGGTATTATTTCTGGTAGTAGAAGGCATTGCAATGATAGAGATGCCTCCTTTAGACATATTGGCTCCTCTGACAAAATCTAATTGACCGCCGACGGCTGAGATTTGTGTGATACCAATACTCTCTGAAGCTACTTGGCCAGTTAAATCGACTTGGACACAGCTGTTAATCGAAATCAGACGATCATTTTTAGCAATAACTTCTGGATCATTTGTATAGTCCACTGGTGCCATATGAATACTAGGATTGTCATCAATAAAATCATACAGTTCCCGGCTTCCCATCAGGAATGTAGCGACCATTTTTCCTGGGTGGAGTGTTTTCTTGCTGTTGTTGATAACCCCTTTTTTCACCAGCTTCATAACACCATCACTAAACATTTCGCTATGAATACCTAAATCTTTTTTATCATGCAGGCAATCCAAAACTGCATCAGGAAGGCTGCCGATACCAAGCTGCAGAGTATCTCCATCTTGAATCAGGCTGGCACAGTATTTGCCTATTTCCTGCTCTTCTTTTGTTGGAGCTGCTTGAGGAAGTTCTTGAATAGGAGTGTCTTCTTTAACTAAATAATCAAATTCGCTGACGTGCATAAAACAATCACCATGTGTTCGGGGCAGATTATTATTAATTTGAGCAATGGTAATTTTGGCATTTTTGGCTGCAGTCAGCATATAATCAACACTAATTCCCAAACTAACGTAACCGTGCTGATCTACTCTACTAACATGAACGAGAGCAACATCGGCAGGTAGACTCCCATCAGTAAATAAAGAAGGCATTCGTGAAAAGAAACGAGGTGTGTAGTCTGCTCGGCCTTCTGAAACGGCTTTGCGGTCTTTTCCGCTGACAAACAAGCTGTTGTGCCGCACATGACCAACTGCTTCAGGTGCGCAGTAAGCGGTTTCTCCCAACGGCAGCATTTGTGCTGTTTCAACATTTTTTAATTCGGGGATTCTTTTCCCAAATTCTCGTGTTAATGCAGTTGCTTCTCCACATCCGAGACCGATAACAACTCGGTCTCCATCCTTGATACACTTCACAGCTTCTTCAGCTGTTACATAATTATTCATAGTATATCCTCCTTTTCATAAGAATTATCATACTTTTTAAGCGGAATTTATCCTTGTTTTTTGAGCATTTTATTATAAAGTCAGTCACATTTTGTAATAAAGGAAAGTTGAAAATGTGACTGATTTCAATTATTTTTATTCTTTCACAGCTTCCAGCAAGGCTTCTACTATATTATCCAAGTCTGGCTCATCGACTTCCTTCAGCGAAGAGTTAATGCTCAAGGTTTCATCCATAACAGTCATCCGTTTCAGCTCTTCTTCTAAGAATTCAGCCATCAATGCTCCTGATTTTGGCGCCCATGAACCATTTTCAATCAATGTAAAGGTTCGATTCTGTACATTCAGCGCCTGTAAATCAATGAGATAATTCTTCATCGGCGGATAGATTCCTAAGTTAAAGGTTGGACAGGCGAGTACAATGTTGCTTGCCCGGAATGTTTCTGCAATAAGATAGGAGATATGTGTGCTAGATACATCGTAGACCTTCACATTAGTCATGCCTCTATCACATAAACGAGTAGCTAGTGCTTGTGCTGCAAATTGAGTGTTCCCATACATTGAACCAAAGATGATAACGACCCCTTTTTCTTCCGGCTCATAACGACTCCATTTATCATACTTATCAAGTAGATAACCAAAGTCCTTCCGCCAAACTGGACCATGCAGCGGACAAATCATTTTGATATCAATGGTTCCTGCTTTTTTCAATGCAGATTGTACAAATGGTCCGTACTTACCAACAATATTTGTATAGTAGCGACGGGCATCATCAATCCAGTCACGGTCAAAATTCACTTCATCAGCGAAAAGTGTACCGCCGAGAGCGCCAAATGATCCGAAAGCATCTGCAGAAAATAGAATGCCGCTTGTTATATCGTAGGTCATTAATACTTCTGGCCAGTGAACCATTGGCGCAGCGACGAAGGTTACAGTATGTTTACCAAAATTACGTGTGTCTCCTTCTTTGACCTGATCTTCGTGGCCATCTACATGATAGTTGAATTGGTGCATTAGCATGAATGACTTCTCTGAACTGATAATTTTTAATTTTGGATAACGAATAATCAATTCTTCGATTGAACCGCAATGATCGGGTTCCATGTGGTTTACAATTAGATAATCTAATGGTCGTCCGTTTAGAACCAATTCAATATTTCGAATGAAATCCTGTGTGATTTCCCAGTCTACGGCATCAAATAACACTGTTTTTTCATCTAATAGCAGATAAGAGTTATAAGAAACACCACGAGGGATTGGATGCATATTTTCAAATAATTCCAAGCGGAGATCATCGCCACCGACCCAGTATAAATCTTCTGTTACTTTTCTAACTGTATACATATATTATTTCCTCCTATTCAATCTGACTTTCAGTGAAAACTAAGTTGTTAGAACCCTTCGATGAAGACGTCTTTTTCTTCACCACATTCAGGACAAACCCATTCTTCCGGCAAGTCTTTGAATAGTGTTCCTGGAGCCACTTCACCCTCTGGATCTCCCTTGCCAGCATTGTATTCGTAACCACACCCTCCACATAGATAGAGTTTGTAAGATGGTGCAGGTTTTTTCGCTTTTGCACGTTTGATTTTCGTCATTGGCGGCGCCTCCTTCTTCGGTTCTCCGGTATCTAGTGCTTTCGCCAGCAACGGCAGGATAACTTCTACATCACCAACGATGCCGTAGTCCGCATTTTTGAATATTTTTGCATTTGGATTATTATTGATTGCGACAATAGTGGATGCATCTTTGATTCCCTTCAAATGCTGACCAGCTCCAGAAATACCACATGCGATATATAAATTCCCTTTGAATTTCTGACCAGACATTCCTACATAGCGAACCATAGGAAGATATTTCAGGTTTTCTGCAACTGGACGTGAACAGCCGATTGCTGCTCCAGCCTGTTTCGCAAGCTCTTCGATTAATTTCATATTGGATTCCGCGCCAATTCCTCGTCCTGCACTGACTACCCGCTCTGCTTGAGCAATTGGTGTATCAATCGGGATTCCTACGGAGAAATCGTAGCCATCTTTTTTTAACTGTTCTACCAACGTTTCTACATTTTTAGCAGGATCTGCATCTTTCAGTATAACCTTCTTACGATCGCCGGTTGCTGGTCCTTTTTTCGCGCTGACTGCTTGAACCTTAGGCTCTTTACCAACCAAATGGGAGGCAATAACTACCCGCTGAATTTCATTCGTTCCTTCATAGATAGTACAAATCTTGGCATCGCGATAGAAACGCTCCACGTCGCTGCCCTTAATGTAGCCTGCACCACCATAAATTTGAAGGGCATCATTTACAATTTCCAGTACGTTGTCTGAGGTATACTGTTTCGCCATTGCAGATTCCAAACCGAATGGTTCACCACTGTCTTTTAGCTCAGCCGAGCTGTAAACCATCATCCGACTTGCCCGCAGCTTAGTTGCCATATCCGCTAGCTTGAATGAAATTACCTGTTGATGAGCAATTGCTTTACCAAATTGTTCACGCTCTTTGGCATATTCTAAAGCGCTTTCGAAAGCTCCTTGTCCTATACCTAAGGCTTGGGCTGCAATTCCGATACGTCCGCCATCTAATGTAGCCATTGCAATATTGAAGCCTTTTCCTTCAACACCTAACAAGTTTTCTTTAGGTACTTTCACATTGTTGAAGATTAGCTCTGCTGTACTAGAAGAGCGAATTCCCATCTTGTCATACTTCTCGCCGAATTCAAAACCTTCCCAGCCTTTTTCGACAATAAATGCACTGATGCCTCGGATACCGATATCTGGTGTTGTTACAGCAAATACAATGTACGTATCAGCTTTAGGAGCATTCGTAATGAAAATTTTGCTTCCGTTTAAAATATAGTGGTCACCAACTAGCTCTGCAGTTGTTTCAGTTCCACCGGCGTCACTTCCAGCTTCACTTTCGGTTAGACCGAAGGCCCCAATTTTTTCCCCTCTAGCTAGCGGCACTAAATATTTCTTTTTTTGTGCCTCTGTACCATGTGCATAAATAGGATAACAGCCCAGTGAGACATGGGCTGAAAGGATTACCCCTACACCGCCGTCTACTCGGGAAAGCTCTTCTACAGCAATTGCATAAGTTGTGGTGTCAAAACCACCGCCTCCATATTTTTCAGGAAAAGGTATGCCCATAATGCCGAGCTTGCCCATTTTCTTAACGATTTCATCAGGAAATTGATTTTCAAGATCCAAAGTGGCTGCGATTGGCTTAATTTCTGTTTCTGCAAACTCCCGGACCTTCGCTCTAAAAGTTTCGTGTTGTTCAGATGTCTTAAATCTCATATCATAACCTCCAATAAAACTTTTTTTATTTACAACTTACCGGCTCTTTGAAATAGTCGTTAAGTTTGTATTTGTGTGTAAATGTTCCATCCTTAAGGATTCGTTAAAGATTGATTCTATAAGAATTGTCGTTCTTGTATTTATAATGTAGCTAAGATAGCAGAATAACAAATACATATCCAGTTAATTGTAAGCGCTTACAAGGCATCCATCTGCAAATAGCCGAACTATCTACAGATAACCGTTTAACAACTTATTAACAATTTTTTAGTAAAATATTTTTGGCATTTCCTTCATTACATCTTCTGCTTCTGAAAACATTTGATCGATGATTGATTTAGCCGGCTTGATACTTTTAATTGCGCCTGAAATTTGACCAGCCATGATAGAGCCGTTAGTCATATCTCCGTCTACAACTGCTTTTCGTAAGGAACCCATTGTTAGCTTTTCCAGTTCATCACGGGGCACCTTTTGATACTCCATTTCTAAATACTTTTTAGACATTTCATTTTTTATTACACGAACAGGTGCTTTTGAAGTTCGCCCGGTTACAATTGTCGAATCATCCTGAGCTGCTACAATTGCCTGTTTGTAACTCATTGGAATCGGAACCTCTTCTGATGCCAGGAATCTTGTTCCAACTTGAACACCTTGAGCACCTAAAGCAAAGCTTGCGACAATCCCACGGCCGTTTACGATTCCGCCGGCTGCGATAACAGGAATAGAAACAGCTTCACTAACTTGTAGCACCAGAGACATTGTACTGCTCTCACCAATGTGTCCACCAGCTTCAGTACCTTCTGCAATTACGCCATCCACGCCTAGTGCTTCCATTTTTTTCGCTTGTGCGACAGTGGCGATAACGGGGAAAACCTTTACCCCGGCAGCCTTTAATTTAGGCACGTAGTCTTTAGGTGTTCCAGCTCCTGTAGTAACGACAGCTACTTGTTCTTCAATGATGACATCGGCCAGCTCGCCAACATTATCCATCATCATCATTAAATTGACTCCGAAGGGTTTGTCAGTTAGCTCTTTGCAGGCTTGAATTTGATAGCGCAGAGTTTCTTTATCCATGGCTCCTGAGGCAATCACGCCCAAGCCCCCGGCGTTTGAAACGGCAGATACCAGTTCATATCTTGAAATTTGAGCCATAGCGCCTTGAAAAAGAGGATATTTAATTCCTAATAGTTTTGTTAGCAGCATAGATATTCACTCATTTCTATTTATTTTGGTATTCGGTACTTTCATCGTTATTTTTCAGCCATGTTCTTGAGATTATAAATTTTTGTGCATTCGTTGAGCCGCCGTAGAGTGCGGTCACCTGTGCATCTCTTGAAAAACGTTCAATATGGTTATTACGAGTATAACCATAGCCGCCTGTCATAGACATTAAAGCTTCGGTTGTTTTAATGGATGCTTCTGTACAAAAAAGCTTGATTTTTGCAATTTGAATCGTGTCTGTATAGTCTTCTAAATCTGTATTTTTTAAATAGGATTCTGCAGCCTCGATATCTGTTGCTGTTTCTGAAAGAACCCGTTGGCATTCGATTAGGTTAATGAGCCGCAGTCCGAATTTTCGTTCCTTTCGAACATACTTCAGACCTTTAGCAAAGGCACCTTGTGCGATTCCAATTGATTGTGCTGCGATGGATAAACGGATACGGTTGAAAATCATATCAACTTGTTTTTCATCTACTAGCTCTCCACCAAGGATATTTTCTTTTGGAATTTTTATTTCCTTGAAATAAATATCGGCGACAGGTAAGGCGTGCAGTCCAACTTCTTCGATATCAGGACCGACCTCTAAACCAGTAGTTCCTTTTTCTAGCAGAAAAATCCCGTAGCCTTTTTCGCCGCTCATCAGTTCTACTTTGGAGGCTACAAAAAATAGTCCAGCAATTGGTGCATTCGAAATGGTTGCTTTAGTTCCATTGATTTGCCAATAATTTTCGTGTTCTATTGCAGTCGTTCTAATCTCAGATAGCTGACTTCCAGATCCAACTTCATTTAATGCGAGTGAACCCCAAGTTTCTCCTTTGATAAGCTGTTCAAGATAAGCTATTTTTTGACTCTCAGTTCCAAAGCGATACAGCGGCCAGACAGCAAAGTTTGATTGGGTTAAAAAAATACTTGAAAGGGCAGGAAAGCTGGTCGATAATTCCTGAATCAAGGCTAAATGATCTTCAAAGCTTCCGCCGGTTCCTCCGATAGATGTTGGAAAGCCAACACCAATAAACCCTCTTTTACTTAAATCTTCCATTATTTCAAGAGGAACTTTTTTCGACTGATCAAAAGCGTCTGCTTGAGCATCCAGCCCATTCTTTTTTAATAAATGGATATATTCCTTCAACGAATTTTTCACAAGATAATCTCCTTTTTGTCTCGTAAAAGATGAAAACATTAATCAGCAGGCTGGTAAAAAAATTCTAAGATTGATTCGTACAGGAAATTTTCTTCATAAGTGTAAAAGCTTTTGACAGGTCGACACAACAATAAGACGAATTGAAGGGGCTCTTTAAATTGTTTTTTACTAGTGGTTTTTTCATCTGCATAAAGACACATCGCATGCTGGAGAATGATGACAGTGTCAGAATGTCCAGTCAAATCCAGCAAATATTCTAATGACTGGCCGGTAAACTGAATTTTGGCATTTTCTATATGCTCATTCAATCGGTCTTTAACTAAGTCATAGGTTGTATAGCTTTCGTGAAAAGTTCCGATTGAGAAAGGTTCCAAATCTTTCCAGTCAAGCTGTTTTTTTGTATCTAAAGGATGGTTCTTTTTCATATATGCGACATATTCATCAATTTGGATTACTTGTTCTTCAAATGATTTATGATCTAACCGAGCCGGATCTACTAAGATAGCCAAGTCTAAATCGTTATTTAATAGTTTCTTCTTTAAATCTTTAGCTCCACCTTCGACAATTTCTATTTGAAGCTCTGGATGCTCAAGTATAAACTGAGGTAAAAATGACAAGAAATACATTCGAAGAATCGCTGAAGGCATTCCAATTCGAATTGTTCCTTTTTGCTTTAACGATTCTTTACGAATCATCGTTTTCATCTCTTCATACTTAGATATAATTTCTAACGCATACTCGTACAATAATTTGCCGCTTGGGGTTAGTTGCTCAAAACGACCATTTCTTCTTTCGAATAACAGCACTTCTTCTTCTGCTTCAAAATTGGTAATCATTTGGCTTAAAGCTGACTGGGTAATGTGGATTTTGCGAGCCGCTAAAGACAAATTAAAACCGCTCTCGACAATCTTAATAAAATAGCTAAGCTGAGTGATATCCATCAAAAGACTCCTTTCGAATTATCGCTGACTTTAAGCTCAAGGTGTTGTATAGCATGAGCTTTTTACTTTAAAATATTTGCTAGTTTAAAATAATTATAGCAGTAAACAATTTATAGTAGAGAAATCTTTTTATTTTGAAGACAGTTTATATATTTTCATCTGTATAGGCAATGACTATTTTTGATCAACATAGTCCTAGTTCATTGCTTGTACTCACTATTAATGCAATTGCAAGCGCTTTCTGATTTAATGATATAGTGTTTTCTTTTGTTTGCAAACTAAGGTATTTTTATCTTACCTATTAGTTTTACTAATAGGTTAGTGGTGAAACTTAATTGTTGCTGGATATGATTCATAAAGAAATTGGAATATAATCCTTATTTGGTCTGTATGGCAGAGCAAAGCTATTTCTATTTCATTCTTTATTTACCATTCAAACTCATTTATATAAAGTAAGCAGCCGAAAAAATTTATAAATTTTTCCGGCTGCTTATTGGAAGTTAGATGTTTATCTTTTTTATTAAAAAGCTATTTATTGAAGAGGAGAGAAATTTTTTTCCGCACACTGCGCTTGTATTCACGATGTTCGAATCCCAGCTTCAAGAATGTATTAGCAGGAAAGTTCAAGAATTGCTCATTGGTTCTTTGAATAAAGACTCGTTCAAAAAATGTACAGCAAATTTGCTGATGAGCCTTGTCTGTACCAACAACAAACAGCTCGATTTTTTCGTTGTCAATTTCACTAATTTGGACAGAAAAAAGAATTTTTTCTTTACTGATTCCTTTAGGAATATCCAAATAATCAATCAAAGATTTTTGTTCAAGTTCACTCTCATAGGATAATAGATTTTTTAATTTTTCTTCCACAATATTTTTGATGTGCTCTAATTCCGTTGGATCAAGTTCATTTCTAATAGTATGTTCAAAACAAAACAGCTGGTTGTATTGCTCCCAGAATAAATTTAATTCACCCATAATCTTTCTCCCTAACTGGCAGTTTTTAGCTAAATCAAATGAGTATTCTTCGAATAGCCAATGAGTTTAATCATCGAGTCTCTTCAGCTATACCATAAACTAAGCTGCTTTCTTTTACTACTCAAAAATTCTTATAGCTGTATTAATTCTATCTAATAGACTGATAGCTCATTAATCGGCTTTTTTTGGTTCAGTTGATAGCAGCGGGTTGGGAATAAAGGGTGTTTTATTTCGCAGCTGCTGGTTAAGGATTTTCTTTCCATCAGAAGACCATTGAATCATTCGGTAGTAAGCATCGTGATAGAAAATAAACATTGCCTTTTTCTCATAGCCTTCAAGTAGGAGCCGTTCCTTTGCATAAATGGAATCCATTGGATAGTCATCATACGCTAATACCCATAGAGGATTTTGATGTGCCTGTGTGGGCATCAAGTCAGCCATATGAAAAATCCATTCATTTTTTTGTGTCAATTTAACAATAGAGTGCCCGTTGCTATGCCCGCCTGTATGAATTAATTCAATATCAGAAAGTTCATTGTAGCATTTCGAAAATGTAACAACCTGTTTTTCAACAGCTTCCCAATTCTCTTTCCAATAGGTACTTTTTGACCGCACAGTAGGATATCTTACTTCATTCCACTCAGTCTCATTAATAATAATTTTTGCTTGAGGAAAGCAGGAAACCAATCGACCGTTTTCGTCATAACCCGTTAACCCGCCAGCGTGATCAAAGTGCATATGAGTCATAAGAATGGTATCAATATCTTCAGGAAGCAGTGCCAATTCGGCTAGACTCTCTTTTATTTTAGGTTCAGACCAGACGCCAAAATTACGTTTTTGTTTTTCTGACAGCTTGCCGTTTCCTACGCCGCTGTCGATTAAAATATTTCTTCCTTGGTATTGAATCAGTATCGGGTCGGTCGGTAGTTCAATCTGATTATTTTGATTTGCCGGATACTTTTTGGACCAAAGCGGTTTAGGTACAACGCCAAACATTGCACCTCCGTCCATCGCTGTATTCCCGCCATCCAACCAATGAATTGTCATATCATGAAAACGCATTTTATCCATATCCTGATTTCCTCCTCGTATTTTCTTCTATATCCAGTATTATCCTATATGCTTTTTGAATGTATCATCTATTCAAAGCAAAAAGCAAGAAGAAAAAATTAGGTTCAGCTGCTTTTGTGTCTATGGTTCTTACTATACTCGGCTTCTCGCAGCATACAAGGACTGAGATGCCGTTGTTCGGATTTAAAACAAAAAACAAGACTGGAAAGTAGATATGCCCCGTCTCTTTTGAATTAAATTCCACCATTTTCCAAAATTAATAAAATGGTCATTCGCCTGTCTATTTTGGAACGGCGTATAAGAGAAATCATACTGCAAATGCATTCTTCCTTTAGACAGCTTCCACACTGCCCGGTTTTTATACAGGGCGTTGTTGTTAGGCCTAAACGAAAAGCATTTTCCGGAGCCGTTTTCTTCCTGACTGTTTCAATGGTGCTTTCCAGATTTCCATAAATCTTATTCATAGTGACAAAAGCAATTACTTTATCTGGACCGTAGGAAAGAGCAGCAACCCGGTTTCCCACACTATCAATATTGACTAAAATGCCGTCTTCACTGATGCCGTTGACACTAGTCAAATAATAATCAGCTAATAAGGACTGTCTCATCAGCTGATGTCTTTCTTCAGGAGTTTCAGCTAAATCCCGATTAATAACTGCTTGTTTTCGCTGATTTAGGGCATCTATGATTTGACTTTGCTGAAGTGTAACAGAACCGCCAAAAGCAACCGTTTTGCTGGAATCAATTAAATCCAAGGCTGTCATTTGTGCATTCTTAAAGTCTTGACAAATATGAACATCAAAATTTCGACGAGTCAGCTTCTTTTTAAGTGTATCTGCTTGTTTTTGATAATAATCTTTTTGAAACACAATAATCCCTCCCGCGAACATTTTACATATCATTATTATAGCAAATATTAGCAGAGGCAAGGCTCTAAAGTAGTGAACGATGAACAAGCTAAGGATTGGGGAGACTTGTTCTTTAAAAATGGGAGTAAAATGGGAGTTTGTAAAGAAAGATATCCTATATTCTTATTAGGAAGTGTCTGAAAAGTAGAATGGCATCTAAATTTTTCAAGATTGTTTTGGAAATCAAGCAAAACCACAAGCTAGCTCAATTCAGAGTAGTCATTTTTAATACTATTGATTGAAAAATGACTTTTATTTTCGTACGATACCATTCTGTTAGCAGGTCTTTAGGCAAATAGAACTGGCAATGTGCCGTATAAGCGAGCGGCCAGTTTTGTTTACTTAAGTATAGCAACAGAATGGCATGCGCTGCTTTGATAACTATTCCTTGAAAGAAACTAGCGTCACTTAGCTTTGAGAGGTAAATTATATAACGATTCGCCGTTAGAGTTTTCAGGCACATTATAATAATAAGGAGGATGTTTATGGATGAGATAGATTTAGGACAAAGCAGCGAGTTTAGAGAATATGAGCAAGATCAATCTGCTTTAAAAAGAGTGAAAAATGAATTTACTGAAAGAGGCGTAAATGTTAAATGGTTTGGCGCACAAGGTGATGGAACAACCGATGATACGGCAGCTGTTTTAGAGGCAGAAAAAATTGGGATGCTATTTTTTCCTAAAGGAAGCTACTTATTGCGAAAATTGCCTACTACTAAAATAAAGGGGGCAGGAGCCGTCATTAAATGGCTTTCTGCAGGGATTATTAGGGAATACGTATTGAATGATACCTATCTGCAAATAAACAGATTGTACAATAATATTGGTTTAGGCATTAACACGCTACAGGCAATTGATGAAAATTCTGTTGGAAATACTGTAGTTGGAGATAAAAGCTTTCTTTCCAAAGGGAATAGGCTTTCAAGAAACGTCGGAATGGGAACCAATATTATGACGAAAGTTTCTGAGGCAGAATACACTGTTGTAATTGGGGATAATGCCTGCCGGGATACTGTTCTTACAGAAAGGAATACCGTTGTGGGGTCAAATGCCGGATTATCCATGGGAGATACTGATTTAATTGGAACCCATCATTTTTACAGAGAAGATGTGGATACAGGCTATCTAGATAACTTATGGACTGACTGGAGAGACTATGTAGGTGAGAAAGACAAACCGCTGATTATTCCTGAAAATACAAAACAGGTGAGAGGTAACGTAGCTGTAGGAAGAAATGCTCTTGGCTGGACGATTAAACCGACATTCAATACCGCAGTTGGGTATAATGCGTTAGAAAAAGCTGTTGAAAGCACTAAAAGTGTAGCTATTGGTGTGTCAAGTGCTTATAATTCGATAAAGTCGAGTGAAAGTGTTGTAGTAGGATCCTATGCCAATATGAACAATAGTATATCGTCTGGAGATGTTTCTTTAGGTGCGTATGCTATGGAACAAGTACCTTTTTCAAAGTTTAATGTATCAATAGGATTTCAGGCTTTACATGGAAAGAATATGCTTCGCACAAATCCTGAAATCAGTGACAATATCGCTATTGGCCGCTACAGTCTTAGCGAAGCTTCCGGAGATATTAGGAGCAACGTAGCTATTGGCTCCAGCGCATTGAAGTATACACAGGGCAAATATAACACCGCATTAGGGCAGCAGGCATTAGAGAAAATAGCAGGTGATTATAATACTGCTGTTGGACTTTTTGCTGCCAGAGATTTAAAAAATATAAAAAGAGCAACCGCAGTCGGCTATAATGCTTTGAATAATCCTTCTATTGCTGATTTTGAGAATATTACAGGTATTGGACAAAATAGTTCTGTGACAGGGTCCAATCAGCTACAGCTGGGGAATTCTCAGACGACACCGTATGCATTTAATCCTATTCAGCTGCGCTCAGATGCTCGGGACAAAATAGACATCAGAGATACTTCCCTAGGACTAAATTTTATAAAAAAAATTCAGCCGCGCGAATTCAGATGGAACAACCGCGAATTTTATAGTGAATATGAAACGCATAGGGATGCAAATGGGCAATTGAAATGTATAAAACGAGAAGTACCTAACGACGGGAGCCGTTCGAGAAAACGTTATCATCAAGGATTCATTGCACAGGAAATCAAAGCTGTTATGGAAGAGCTGGATATCGATTTTAGCGGTTATCAAGACCATTCAATTGACGGCGGATTAGATGTAAAATCTATCGCTTATGAGGAATTTATTGCTCCTATAATTCAAGCAATTCAAGAACTGAATCAAAAGATAGAAGAACTGGAAGAAAAAGTAGCGACTATAAGCTAGTAACGTTTGTTTCACATGAAACATTTGGTATACAGAAACTTTCAAGTCTAATTCACAAATTTTCCAGAAAACAGCGGGTCCCTCTGTTTCAAAAAAAAATGAGTTTTTTCAAATCGTGCAAAAAATGCTTACGAAAAAGATTTTTATTTGCTACCATGGTAGATGTTACTAAAAAATAGGGAGCGATAATTTTGCCGAGAAATCGAAAAGAAAGTATGTTTTTTACATTAATGATGTGCACGATAATGGTATTGGGGATGAGCTTATATAATAGCTGTCTGCATAAGGGGATAGATGGTTTGATTTTTACCGAGCTTTTATTAGGGTTTATCCCAGGCTTTTTTGCAGCGCTGTTGCTGGATGTGTTCTTAGTAGGACCAAATGCGAAAAAGCTGGCATTTAAGCTGCTTGGAATTCATAAAGGAAAAATGCCTATAACCCCTCTAGTGATATCCTGTTGTATGGTTTTAGGGATGGTGCTCTGCATGTCTTTATTTGGTTTAGTGCTGCAGGGTGGCTTTTCAGGAAACGTTCTGCTTGATTATCTAAATGCAGTTAAACTAAATATTCTATTTGCTTTACCATTACAATTAGTAGTTGCCGGTCCTGTTTCACGTTACTATTTGAGAAAATTTCAGCGTGATAAAACTGTATATGAAAATTGAGTTCTTGTAAGCTAAGCGCATGTTGGGTATTGAAAGTAGACCTAATATGCGTTTTTTACAGCTAAAGTACTAGAATAAATCCTTCCCCAGGCTGAAAACCAAAAGCTAAAGAAATGTTATACTTGTAAATGTAGTAGAAAAAGAACGAGTGTTGTTTATTTGGGAAATAATAATTTTGGGGGATTGTTTAAAATGAAAAAAGACCAAAGAAATATTTTATTTTTGATTTTAGGGCAGTTTATATCGGTTTTTGGCGGGGCTATTCTACGGTTTGCATTATCTTTGTATGTATTAGATCAAACTGGACGGGCTGATGTTTTTGCTACAGTGCTGGCAGTTTCCAGCATTCCTGTATTGTTTTCGCCGATTGGCGGAGCTATTGCCGATCGCTTTGACCGTCGTATGCTAATGGTACTAATGGATGTTGCAAATGCCGTGTTGGCGCTGCTGTTGTTCTTTGTACTGGGAACAGGACAGTCTATTCTTATGATAGGCATTTTACTTTTTGTCTTATCAATTGTGGGAAGCTTTGATACGCCGGTAGTAACGGCCAGTATTCCTTTACTGGTAAAAGAAAGTGAGCTGGAGAAGGTGAATGGGCTGGTAAATGGCATATTGTCTATGTCAAATGTTGTAGCACCGATTATCGGCGGTATTTTGTACAGCCTGATGGGTGCTCAAATGCTGGTGGCCAGCAGTATCTTATTCTTTATCGCTGCTGCTGTAATTGAGACATTTATCAAAATACCTTTTCAAAAAAGAGCATTGGAATCAGGTATGCTCAAGACATTGACTTCCGATTTAGTTGACGGCTTTCATGAGGTTCGCAACAATAAAGTTATTTTGAAAACAATTTTCATTGCTGCATTAATCAATTTTGTACTGACACCATTTTTTATTGTTGGTACACCAATCATTTTAAGAGTGGTTTTACAAGCGAATGATACACTGTATGGTATTGGCATGTCGCTATTTAGTCTGGCAAATATTTTAGGCGCAGTGCTAGCCGGACCGCTTACCAAAAATCTTCGTTTTAATAATTTCTATCTTACCTTTACTATTTCTGGTGTGCTGATGTTGTTGATGAACGTGGGACTTAGCTTTGCCGGCAATTCTTCCGGCAACATGATAGGATTTATGGCTTTTGTTGTTACAGGTATTCCAATCGGTATGCTGATGAGCAGCATCTCCATCTATTTGATTGCAACAGTTCAACGAATTACACCTAGAGAAAATATTGGTAAGGTAATGGCTACCATCATCGCTGTTGCTCAATGTGCTGTTCCTTTAGGTCAAATGCTGATGGGCGTATTGTTTAAACAATCAACCGTTAGTGTTTTCCTGCCAATCCTGTTTATTGCAGTCCTAGTATTAGGCGTTTCTTATCTTTGTTTCTATTTGTTCAGAGGAACCAAAGATTCTGACGTGCAGGTAGTTAGAGAAAGAGAACAGGTACTGGAAAAATAAATAATAGCATGAAAACACAGTGAAGAATCTTATCATCCTGAAGATTCTTCACTGTGTTTTTTTGCATCAGTAGCTTTCTGATAGCTTTTCCCCCAGGTTTCCATACTTCTCATAATTGGAATAAAGCTTTCTCCCAGCTCACTTAGGCGATAGTCAACTTTAGGCGGAACGGTATTATATACAGTACGGATGACGAGTGAATCAGCCTGCAGCTCTTTTAAATGCTGCGTCAGCATTTTCTGGGTGAGTGCCGGGTCATCAAATGCCGATTTTAGCTCGTTAAACCGCATAACAGAATGTTCCGCTAGAAACCAGATAATTGACAGCTTCCATTTGCCAGCCATAATTCTTTGGGTCGTCACTAGAGGACAGCTGTCCTCCCAATCCATTTGTTTCATTATCTTATACTCCTTAGACCACTTTTTTGTAAGTATACCACAATAAAGTGCCTTCTTGTGCCGGGTTCATCAGGCAGCTATACTGAAGCTGATGTTGGATTTCAACAGAAAAGGAGGAAAATAGTAATGGAAAAAAGAATCGTAGGATCTTCTTTAGAGGTTAGTAGTATTGGGCTGGGTGCAATTAATTTTGGAACGAAGGTTTCTGAAGAACAGTCATTTAATTTGATGACAGAATATGCGTCATTAGGAGGAAACTTTATCGATACAGCAAATAATTATGCTGTCTGGAATGGCGGCGACGGTCGGGAAAGTGAACGGGTTATCGGCAAATGGCTGACTCATGCCAAGAAGCATGGAAAAATGGTGTTGGCCACAAAAGTGGGGGCACTAAGCGCTAAAGGGTTTGAGCAAATGGAGGGCTTGAGTCGTGAAGTGATTCTCCGTTCTGTTGAAAAGTCCTTAAATAGCCTTCAGACAGATACGATTGATTTATTGTATCTTCATGTTGATGATTTTAAGACACCGCAGGAAGAAGTAATGGAAACATTGGCTGAACTCATAAGAGAAGGTGTTGTGCAGGAAATTGGTTGTAGTAATTTTTTTAGCTGGCGGCTTGAAAAGGCGCGACAGATTTGTCTGGTACGGGATTTGCCTTTTTTCAGTGCTATACAGCAAAGATACAGCTATTTGGCGCCAGTGATTGATGCCGATCTGTTTCCTCAGGTAGCGCTGAATGCGGATATGAAAAGCTATTTAACTACACACCTTGAATTAACACTGGTAGCTTATTCGCCGTTATTAAAAGGTCAGTATAATACAGCAGAAATTATAGACAGCAAGTATGATACTCTTGAAAATAGAGAACGGTTAGCGCAGCTGCTTCTTAAAGAAGAAAAACCGAATCAATGGGTGCTGAAGCATATTACAGGAGCTTTTGGCGGCAGTGTTGCCCTGGTAACAACCTCGACAATCCCTCATCTTCGAGAAGTAATGGTTTAAATTATATTTGAATCATTGAATGACAGGCAATAAGGTTCTTTAATGCCTAGAGTTTCATTTGGAGATAATGAATAAAAAAATACATGCCATAATATTCCGACTATGAAAAGTTAGATTAGCTAGATGTTTCTTATTATCTCTAGCGTTTACAAGGCCAGCTGTGGTTTTATTCATTATTTTTTTCTTTATAAATGGCTGTATCCGAGTGATTTCTTTTTTGAATGCTGGTCACTTTACCGTCAAATTCATTTTTATCTATTTCCACCAGCTTGCCGGCTTCTTTGATATAAAGCAGGTAGGCTGTGGTGTTATCTGAAAATACAGCATGGGCTACCCAAATATTCCGCTGAAAAGAATTATCATGAGTGTAAATACTGATGTCTAATTCTTCCCGTTTCTTATCCTGGTTATTTAAAACGGTGTTGATGATGTGTTCGATAATTTCTGAATCTTCTACATCATAGATAATTCCCTGTTCTTCTGTTTCAATAGTGCTTGATGATTCAATACTAGATGCAGGAACTGCGGTGTTTTTTGTCTCATGATGTGCTGTGCATCCAGTGAACAGACCTAAAAGTAGAATAATTCCGATTTTTTTCAATTAAAACCCTCCCCAACCAACTAAAATAGTATTTAACGTTTATGATATCAAAAGGTTGAGAAGGTGACTATAGGAAAAAAATAATGCTTTGTTTTTAAGGTTGATTTAAGGTAGCTGTCGTATTCTATAGACAACCCAATAACCAAACTTTTTCATTTAATACTTTCCTAACCCTGTCTCATATGAGGCAGGGTTGCCTTTTGTTCAAGAAAAAAAGAAACAAGTCAGTGCGCGCATTCTCATACTTTCATCCTTTAAAACTGAATAAACAGTGTTCCCGAAGCGTTCTCTTCGGAAAAAAATCAGACTATACTGCGAATGGAAGAAACCATTCGCAGTATAGTCTGATTTTTTTAAGGTGAAACACCACTATTACAACTTCGCTTTCTAATTAAAAAGCTGTTCTTCGATGTATTGGCAGATCGCATCAATTTCTTTTCGGAATCGTTCTTTATGAGCCACAAGGTAGAGCTTACGGGTGCTTTCCTCAGGAAGCGGCATCCAGTTAATTTGGCTGGTGACAGACATTTTAGAAATGACTGAGCGCCCGATACCTTCCTCAAGCAAAGCTAAAATAACTTCATTGTTATTTACTTGAATAATTGGCGGTGTTAAATTGTGTTCTTTTAAATAACGTTCGTTGTAATAACGAAGTCCGGAAGATTGTTCCCGAAGCAGCCAGTAGTCAGCTTCAGGAGAGCCAGCCAAAACTAATTGATCCTCATAAATAGCGGTTCGTGTCAGCTGCGGGCTGGTGAGTTCGGAATTTTCGATAAAGCCAATATCTATTTTATTTTGTTCCAACTGTTCGACAACCGTTGCTGAGTTCATTGTTAAAAAACTGAAGTCAATTGTTGGGAAATGTGCGAGAAGTGCTGGTGTAAATTTAGGAACAAAATGAACAGAGCAGGTATGAGAGCAGGCAATCACACACTTTTCTCTAAATAATTCCTTTTTTGAAACGCGTGCTACAGAGTCCTCCCATTCTTCTAAAATAGTTAAAAATCTTGGATATAGAAAGACTGCTTCAGATGTAGGATGAATGACTTGCTTGGCTTTGCGAATAAAGAGGACTGTTTGTAGCTGTTCTTCTAATTTTTTGATTTGAGCAGATACTGTCGGTTGGGATAAGAACAGAATATCCGCAGCTTGGGTAAAATTTTTTGTTTCATATACGGTAATAAACGTTCGAATTAACTGAAACATAGATTTTCCCTCCTTCTTTATTATTATATAGAGGTTGGAACAGAAATGCTAAATTTTGATAGCTAAGCAGCTACGGATCAACATCGACGTGTACCTTACGGTGCATCTCAGCAATAAAAAAGGTTCTTTTAATGGCGAGTTTGGAACAATAATCTATTTCTACATTTTTTTGCGTACTTAAATTTGAATAAACAGTGAGGTGGGTAGTTACACCACTGTAAATCCTGTAAAAGATACTGAGTACGGAAAGTGACCTACAGGCAAAGATAATTGTGATATATCTCAATTTTATAGGAGTTATATATTAAAAAAGACTGATTTATTTGCCTGTTCATTCATAAGAAAAACTGATTTGTAGAGTAAAATAAGTGAAAAAGTAATTTTTAATGAAAACTGTAAGAAAGCGCTTCTCATCGTGTCTGTTTTATCTTATAATAAATAAAAAATATTTATATTTGTACATCTCTTATCCTAGAAAATGAGAAAGAAGCTACAAGTAGAAACAGCTTAATAAAAAATAACTAATAAATTTCAAAGAAATAGCCTTAAAAAAGAGGTTTTCTTTCGATTTTGTCTTTTGGCAGTGATAGACTATAAACAAGACTAACAAAATCAAAATAGAAGGAGTTGAAAATATGGCGTCTAAAAAACCAGCTGTTCAAAAATCATTTCCAGCAATTCCTTTTGTGCTGACCAATACAATTACATTTATCCCTTATCTGGTTTTTTTAAATTTGCATACAGGTGTCAACTTAGAAAGTGTTTTGCCTTTTGTTCTTTTTTACACAGTACGGATGACAGGCATTTTCTTATTGAAAAGCTTTCGCCTAGGGCTGACGACGCTTCATGTTTTATGGCTTTCTTTGATTGTCGGTGGTCTTGGAAGCATTTTTGGAATTTTGGGTGAATGGTGGCTACCCTGCTATTATTTGGCAGCAGTTTTAATTGGTTTAAGTGCCGCATGGCTGCCGCCAGCCAATACGACAATTAAATATCAGCGGAAAGAGCTGAATATTGAGCAGCAGAAAAGCGGAATATTCGATTTTCTGTTTCTCGCTATTTTGCTTGGCATCTTTTTAGGCGCGCTAATGATAAACTTTCCAGGAAAGAGAATAGTAATCTTTGCAGAATATACTTTTTTATTTTTAGCTTCTTTTCGAACGGTTAATGATTATCCAGTTGAAGATAGAAAACTAGAGAAAATAGATCAGCAAACATTTTTTATGAAAGAGTTTTTGTTATTTTTAGTTTATTTTATTTTGTTGATTATTGTTCGCTTAGCAAGGGCATTATTTGATTCAGAATTTTTAACTGCTGCAGTCATAGGCTTCTCAATCTGTCTGCTTTTGGCTGCATGGTATATCAATACGATTCACAAAAATTGGAAGCTGCCAATCTGGCTAAATCTCCTGACCTTTATTAATGGCATGTGTACGAATTTTATTCTATTGTTCGGCACCTTCTACACCGCTTTCTACTTTGGAAATGATAAAATCACTTTATATTTATACTTACCTTATCTGCTGGGAATTCTAATTTCTAAGCTGTTAATACGCTATATTTATCAGCTGTTCCCAAGAGTGGATAGAGAGCTGCTTCATATCTTTGGGTTGATTTTTTCATTATTGTTACTGTTATTTCCAGCGATATTTCCATTTGGGGTTCTTATATTCAGTCTGTTTATCAGCGGAACCAGTACTTATTTAAATCAGACATATGCAGAGAATGAAGAACTGCCACAGGATCAGCGCATTATTATGAAGTACAGCACTCAATCTAAAGGAAGCATTACTCATCAGCTCTTGCTGATAACAGGACTTTGGGTTATGACGAAAGAGTTTGGAATTTCTGCCAGTACTGTATTGCAGATTACGGGGCATAAAGCAAATACTCCTCAAACAGTACAAATTATAGATACGATTCATTATGTTAGTATAGGCATCCTGCTTTATCTGCTCTTCTTTATTTTGTATGAGCGGTTATTCAAAAATAGAGAGATAACTATTGAAAAGTAATCGATAAATAGGTGGGTCAGTGCTAGAATTTTCAGTCTCTTCTAATAGAAACGTTTTTTGTAGTTATTCGCCGCATTTCAGTAATAATACGTTCATTTATTTTATCAATTTTTTCTGTTATTTATATTATAATAGCTACATGTAGTTCGTTTGTGTCCTGTCGTCTAAATAAGGTTGAACGAACACTTTGAATTATGCTATTATGTTTAAGTATTTAATTTTTTTAAATGCAAAATAATGTAAGAAAAAAAGGAGAAAAAATGGAAACTAAAGGAATTAAGGTGTGGCCGGTAATGGGGGTTATCGCGTCTCTTGTTGTAAGCTTTATCAGTTTGTTTTTGCCAATCATGGCCTATGGTTCAGAGACATATTCGTCTTACTGGGAAGATGGTGATGGAGAAATTGCCATGTTTGTGACAATTGCAGTGGTTCTTGTCGGAATTTTTGCAGTGTTGACATTGGTGACAAAGAAGCGCGTTTTGAATACAATAACAGGTATTCTGAGTATTATCGCAGGCTTATTATTACCAGCTGGTAATGCATTGATTGTTTTTGTCGGCTTTGACAGAGTAGGAATTTCCCCAGCTATTGGGATTTATCTTATGTTTGTAGGCACAGTTGCTCTTTTTGTTTTTGGTATTATCACATTGAGAGCGAACAAAAAGAAAAAAGCATCCGCAGCAGCCTAGGTCAAAGGCTGTCGATTATAGATTGAATGCATAAACAAAGCTTTCTATTTCAGGATTTGAGTGAAATAGAAAGCTTTGTTAAAGAAATCTGTATATGAAAAGAGTTGTGACATCACTGTGTCACAGCTCTTTTTTAGATTCAAAAATACTGAATGGAGAATAAAGACTGAACAAGAAAAAATTTCCAAAAAATAAGTATATTAAAATAGTAAAATCTTCTTGTAATAAAGGCAGAATAGGAGGAGTGGATATTAAGGTTTAGCAGCCTCTATAATCTTAGGATGGATGTCAGGTGTGTGATATAATAAACACAGTTCAGAAATATAAGGGAGAAGAGATATGAGACAACGAGGTTTTGAAATTATTTCAGATTATAAGGACAATGGAATCAACCTTCCGGCCCGTGCTACCAGCGGAGCAGCGGGGTATGACTTTGAGGCTGCTGAAACAAAAATTATTCCAAGTATTTGGCAGCAAAAAGATACAGGGACTGCACCGAAGCCTACTTTAGTAAAAACAGGAATCAAAGCGTATATGCCGCAGAATGAGTACCTTGAGCTGGTCAGTCGTTCATCTAACCCGCTGAAGCGTTTTTTACTTTTGGCAAATGGTGTAGGTGTAATCGACAGTGATTACTACGGTAATGAAAATAATGAAGGACATATTATGTTTCAGTTCTTGAATTTTGGTTATGAAGATGTTGAAATCCGAAAAGGTGAACGAATCGGTCAGGGAATTTTCAAGCCATTTTTACTAGCAGATGGGGATCAGGTGGAAACAGAGAGAACTGGTGGATTTGGATCCTCTGGACAATGATAGATTAAAATCTCTTTAAAGTTCGCTTTTTAGTTGATAAGTCTTAGTGTAATAAGAAGATAGTATGTTAAAATGTTATCAGTCATTTTGAAAATAATGTAACAAATGCAGTACAAGGAGTTGTGGTATGGCCAAAAAAGCAAAAGTCCAATTTGAATGTCAATCCTGCGGCTATATTTCGCCTAAATACTTAGGCCGTTGTCCAAATTGCGGACAATGGAATTCAATGACAGAAGTAGCAATTCAGGATACTTCTGATAGAAGAGTAAGAGTTAGTCTAACCGGGAAGAAAACACAGCCGCAGAAGCTGACAGAGGTTGTTCCCCGGAAAGAACCTCGGGTAGCAACAAAGCTGGCAGAGCTCAACCGGGTTTTAGGCGGTGGTGTTGTGCCGGGCTCACTGGTTTTAATCGGCGGGGATCCGGGGATTGGAAAATCAACACTGCTGCTGCAGGTTTCTCAGCAGCTAACCGAAGTCGGAGGCAAGGTTCTCTATGTTTCAGGAGAAGAAAGTGCGGATCAGATTAAGCTTCGAGCAGAACGACTTGGAACAGCCAATCTTGATTTTTACCTATATGCTGAAACAGATATGCAGGAGATTGCCCGAGCTATCGAAAAGCTGGAACCTGATTACGTGATTATCGATTCTATTCAAACAATGACCCAGCCTGATGTGACTAGTGTTGCAGGAAGCGTCAGTCAGGTTAGAGAAACGACGGCTGAACTACTGAAGCTAGCTAAAACCAACGGCATTGCCATTTTTATTGTCGGTCATGTAACCAAGGACGGATCAATTGCCGGTCCGCGAATGCTGGAGCACATGGTAGATACGGTGCTGTATTTTGAAGGTGACAAGCATCATACGTTTCGGATTTTGCGTGCAGTAAAGAATCGGTTTGGTTCTACCAATGAAATCGGTATTTTTGAAATGCGGGAACATGGATTAGAAGAGGTTGCCAACCCTTCTCAGGTATTTTTAGAGGAGCGGCTGGATGGCGCTACTGGCTCAGCCATTGTCGTAGCAATGGAAGGAAGTCGTCCGATTCTTGTAGAGGTGCAGGCGCTAGTTACACCGACCGTTTTCGGTAATGCTAAGCGAACAACAACAGGCCTTGATTTTAACCGAGTGTCTTTAATTATGGCTGTACTTGAAAAAAGAGCTGGGCTGCTGCTGCAAAATCAGGATGCTTATTTAAAAGCGGCAGGCGGTGTCAAGCTGAATGAACCAGCAATTGATTTAGCTGTGGCAGTTAGTATTGCTTCCAGCTATAAGGAAAAAGGAACAGCCCCCACCGAATGTTTTATTGGTGAGATTGGTTTGACTGGTGAAGTACGCAGGGTCAACAGTATAGAACAGCGAATTCGGGAAGCCGAAAAGCTCGGATTTACCCGAATCTATGTCCCTAAGAATAATTTGAGCGGCTGGGATCCGCCAAAAACGATTGAAATTATTGGTGTCTCAACAATTGGAGAGACACTGAGAAAAGTTTTTAAATAGCAAGGGGTCTTATATTAGGCTGATTTTGCTGTTTACTGACGAATAATTGGTTGAGAGAAGCATCACTACTAGGTGAAGCTTCTCCCAGCTTAATACAAGGATAGTCGTAAAATTTATGGAGGAGGAGAATGCATGCAGAAACGTGTAATCACTGTACTGATGGTTATCGTCGGCGCTAGTCTAGGCATTTCATTATTACCTACAGCGTGGCAGATGATTCAACAGGCAGATAATCAATGGCTGAACAATAACTTTACTAACAGTTTAATCGGTGCAATTATTTTCTTTATTTTATCTTTAGTGTTAGCAAAGTATATTGTTTCAGCAGTTAAGCGAGTAGAAAAATCATTAAATGAGGTAAGTCTTACTTATTTACTATTTGGGAGTATTGGTGCAATTATCGGATTAACGATTGGTGTAATTATTTCAATTCCAATGTACAATCTGGAAATTCCAGTTGTTAACAGTTTACTGCCTATTTTGTTAATGATTATGCTGGGCTATTTAGGGTTCCGTATGGGAACCACGCGGATTGATGAATGGAAGAAGATATTTACAAGTAGACAAAAGAAACCCGCTGAAAACGAAGGTCAGCTGTTAGAGCGCAAAGTTGAGGATCATTTTCATAAATATAAAATTCTTGACACTAGTGTAATTATTGATGGCCGAATTTATGATATTGCAAAGACGGGTTTTTTGGAAGGTGTTTTACTGATTCCTAATTTTGTATTGTATGAATTGCAGTATATTGCTGATTCTGGAGACAGTCTAAAACGTGTTCGCGGCCGCCGGGGTCTGGATATTCTAAATGCGCTGCAGAAAGAAGATGGAATTTCCGTAGAAATGTATGACGGGGATTTTGAAGATATTGCCGAGGTTGACAGTAAGCTGATTAAGCTGGCGAAGCTTCTTGACGGCGTTGTGGTGACAAATGACTATAATTTAAATAAAGTTTCCGAATTTCAAAATGTTCCAGTATTGAATATTAATGAGCTGGCGAACGCAGTTAAGCCGGTAGTTATCCCTGGCGAAACGATGAATGTGATGGTCGTAAAAGCCGGAACAGAAAGACAGCAGGGTGTAGCTTATTTGGATGATGGAACGATGGTTGTAGTGGAGGACGGTCAGCATTACATGAATGAGCATATTCAAGTCGTTGTGACAAGTGCACTTCAAACAGCAGCCGGACGAATGATTTTTGCAAAACCTGCCCATTCTGGTCGAGGTCTTGATGAGAATAAAGGCGGTAGTCAGGCGAATGAGAAGAAGTAGGCTATGAAAGAGTACGAAGTTATATTATTGGCGGCTGGACAAGGGAAAAGAATGAATGCTTCACGTAATAAAATTCTGCTTAATCTTATGGGAAAGCCGATTATTCTTTATTCGCTGAAGACCTTTTTTAGTGACCCAGCGTGTAAACACATTATTTTGGTTACTCAAGCGAATGAAAAAAGCCTTTTGGAAGCCGCGGTTCGTAAACTAAAAAAAAGCCAAAGCTGTCCGGTAACGATTGTTTCTGGTGGAAGTGAACGCCAGTACAGTGTATATAATGGTTTAAAAGCATTAAAGAGTGTTGAAAATATTGTGATGGTGCATGATGGCGCCCGCCCGTTTGTCACGTTGTCGCAGTTAAAGGCACTCCATGCCAAAGTGATGGAAACAAGAACAGCTATACTGGGTGTTCCAGTGAAGGATACAATTAAGCGGGTTGTAAAGGGACAGGTGGAAGAAACGATTCCACGGGATACACTGTGGCAGATTCAGACACCGCAGGCATTTTTTGGTAAAGACTTGCTAGGGGTTCATGAAAAAGCACGGGCAGAAGCTTTTTTAGGAACAGACGAATCATCACTTATGGAAAAGTATAGTGACCTGCCCGTCTCTATGGTATTAGGGAGCTATGAGAATATCAAATTGACAACACCAGAGGATATGCTGATTGGTGAGGCAATTGTCAAAAGAAAAAGGAGTTAAAGCAGTATGTTTAGAATTGGACAGGGATTTGATGTACACCAGTTGACAGAGGGACGCAAGCTGATTATCGGTGGTGTAGAGATTCCCTTTGAAAAAGGGCTTTTGGGACATTCTGATGCAGACATTTTACTCCATGCGATTACAGATGCTTTATTAGGGGGAGCGGGCCTAGGGGATATCGGTCATTTATTTCCAGACACAGATCCGGCATTCAAAAATGCAGATTCTATAGAGCTGCTGCGTGAAGCAAACAAAAAAGTTCTGTCAGCAGGCTTTACTATTAACAATATTGATTGTACAATTTTAGCAGAACAGCCGAAAATGAAGCCGCATCTTGAAAAGATGAAAGAGAATATTGCTGTTGCTTGTAGTATTGACCAAACTCAGGTTAATATCAAAGCAACAACAATGGAGAAAATGGGCTTTATTGGACGTGAAGAAGGTATGGGAGCGATGGCGGTCGCTTTACTTGAAAAGTAGAAAGAGGAAAAGACTATGACAAAAGTTCGTGTACGTTACGCACCAAGTCCAACAGGACACTTGCATATTGGAAATGCAAGAACAGCATTATTCAATTATTTATTTGCCCGTCACAATGACGGTGAATTCATTATCCGGATAGAAGATACAGATCAGAAGCGTAATATTGAAGACGGTGAAAAAAGTCAGCTGGAAAACCTGGCTTGGCTGGGAATTAACTGGGATGAATCACCGGAAAATCCTGGAAAATACGGACCATATCGTCAGTCTGAAAGAAAAGATATTTATCAGCCGCTGATTGATCAGCTGTTGAGCAGCAATCGAGCATATAAATGTTATTGTACAGAAGAAGAACTGGAAGAGGAACGTGAAGCACAAAGAGCTAGGGGGGAAATGCCTCACTATGGTGGGAAATGTGCCAATCTATCTCCTTCCGAACAAGCTGAAAAAGAAGCACAGGGCATACAACCAGTTGTACGTTTTCGAGTTCCGCGGAATACATCCTATACCTTTGAAGATATGGTTAAGGGAGATATCGCCTTTGAATCAGACAATACTGGCGGCGACTTTGTCATCCAAAAACGCGACGGCATGCCTACGTATAATTTTGCAGTAGCTGTGGATGATCACATGATGAAAATCACCCATGTATTGCGTGGAGATGACCATATTGCCAATACACCAAAACAATTGATGATTTATGAAGCATTTGGCTGGACTCCGCCTCATTTTGGACATATGACGCTGATTATTAACTCAGAAACAGGGAAGAAATTAAGTAAACGTGATGAAACAATCCTGCAGTTTATTGAACAGTATCGGGAATTGGGGTATCTGCCGGAAGCCATGTTCAACTTTATTGCTTTATTAGGCTGGTCTCCAGTAGGAGAAGAAGAAGTCTTTGCTCAAGAAGAACTGGTAAAAATCTTTGATCCGGAACGTTTGAGCAAGTCACCAGCTGCTTTTGATGGTAAAAAACTGGAGTGGGTTAATAATCAGTACATGAAGCAAGTCGAATTGGATAAGCTGGCAGATATGTGCATACCTTATTTGATTGCTGACGGCAGAGTAGAAGAAAATCCGTCTTCTGAGCGTATCGAGTGGCTGAAGAAGCTGGTTAGCCTGTATAAGGATCAAATGAGCTATGCGGCAGAAATCGTTGAGCTGTCTAATCTGTTCTTTAACGAACATCCTGTTTTAGATGATGCAGCGAAGGAAGTACTGGCAGGAGAAACGGTACCGGAAGTCTTAAAGGCCTTCAAAGCACAGCTGGAAGCGATGGACGTATTAGATGTTCCAGCGATTAAAGCGGCAATTAAGGCAGTTCAAAAAGAAACTGGCGTCAAAGGGAAGAACCTATTCATGCCAATTCGTGTGGCTGTTTCTGGGCAAATGCACGGACCGGAGCTGGCGGAAACAATTGAGCTTTTAGGTAAAGAAAAGGCTCTGGCACATTTAGAAAATGTTTTATAAACAAGGATAAAGAAACACAGTGAGAAGGAAAAGTAAGAAGTATACTGTTCACAGAGAGACTATGGGTGGTGGAAATAGTCAGCAGAAGCATCTGAAATGCCCCTTTGAGTGGTTTCAGCGAAGTCAGTAGCTGAAAACGTAGAACAGACGTTACCTGTATTGAGATAAAGCAGACTTCTGCTTTATGAAAAAAAGTGGGACCGCGTGCAAACGTCTTTTGAATGGAAATTTTCCATTCAAAGGGCGTTTTTTTGCTTTAATTACATTCGAAAGCAGTCGCTGTTCATTTAATTAAGGATAAAATTCTTTGATAGATGGGAAAAGAAGAAATGATAAAGGAGGGATAACTAGTGAGTTGGTTGAAACAAGCAGTTGCAGCTGTAAAAAAGAATGATCCAGCGGCTCGTTCTACTGCAGAAGTTTTACTTACATACCCAGGTGTTTATGCCTTGTTTTGGCATAGATTGTCACATTTTTTCTATAGGCATCATCTTTATTTGCTGGCTAAAATTCATGCTCAATTTTGGCGTTTTCTGACAGGTATTGAGATTCATCCCGGAGCTAAAATTGCCCCAGGCGTTTTTATCGACCATGGAATGGGTGTGGTCATCGGACAAACAGCCGAGATTGAAACAGATGTTGTTTTGTTCCACGGCGTAACTTTAGGCGGAACTGGAAAAGACTGCGGTAAGCGCCATCCTACAGTAAAAAAAGGAGCAGTTATCTCTGCTAATGCGCAGATACTGGGGCCGGTAACAATCGGAGAACGGTCTAAGATTGGTGCAGCAGCAGTTGTTTTGATTGATGTTCCGGCGGATGCTACAGCGGTAGGAATCCCAGCAAAAATAGTAAGGATTAAAGGAAAGAAGGTAGGGGAAACACATGATACAAATCTATAATACATTGAGCAGACAGAAGGAAGAGTTTGTACCATTAGAGGCAGGAAAGGTTAGCATGTATGTCTGCGGACCGACTGTTTATAACTACATCCATGTTGGAAATGCCCGCAGCACAATCGCTTTTGATACGATTCGCCGCTACTTTGAATATCGGGGCTATGAGGTGAACTATGTTTCTAATTTTACTGATGTAGACGATAAAATTATTCGGGCTGCCAAAGAACTGGGAATTAGTGCGCCAGCGGTAGCAGATCGCTTTATTCAAGCATTTACTGAAGATACTCAGGCTTTGAACGTAAAGCCTGCGACAGCTAATCCTCGTGTGATGGACCACATGTCTGATATTCAAACGTTTATTCAGGTACTGATTGATAAAGGCTATGCTTATGAAGTGCAGGGAGACGTTTACTATCGTACAAGAAAATTCGAGGGCTACGGTAAATTAAGCCATCAGTCAATTGATGAGCTGGAAATCGGTGCAAGTCAGCGCACAGGTGAAGAATTACAGCTGAAGGAAGACCCTCTTGACTTCGCATTATGGAAATCTGCGAAGGAAGGTGAAATTTCCTGGGATTCTGCTTGGGGACCAGGGCGTCCAGGCTGGCATATTGAATGCTCAGTCATGGCAACGAAACACTTGGGAGAGACCATCGATATTCACGGTGGAGGACAAGATTTGGAGTTTCCTCATCATGAAAACGAAATTGCCCAAAGTGAAGCTAAGACTGGTAAAACCTTTGCAAACTACTGGATGCACAATGGCTATGTTACGATTGGTGAAGAGGAAGAAAAAATGAGCAAGTCATTAGGGAATTTTGTGACTGTTCACGAGCTGATCAAGGAAGTAGATCCGCAGATTCTACGCTTTTTCATGGCAACGACTCAATATCGTCGTCCTGTCCGCTACAGTGAAGCAACAGTGAAGGATGCAGCCGCTAATTATCAAAAACTAAAAATTGCTTTTGAAAATCTGTCATTCAGAAAAGAAGCAGCAGAAGAAACGCTGGCAGATGATGCAGTACGTCTAGAACAGTTAAACCTGCTGAAAGAGCGTTTTATCAAAGAAATGGATGATGATTTCAATACTGCAAACGGTATTACCGTTGTTTATGAACTAGCGAAATGGATGAACGAATACAGTGGAGAAACAGCTGTTTCTCAAAACGTTCTGCAGCAGGCATTGAGCTTGTATACAGAGCTGTTAACTGTTTTTGGCATTTTACTTACGCCTGAGGAGCTGGTAGATGATGAGGTAGACCAGCTAATCGAAGAACGAAACCAGGCGAGAAAAGACCGTAATTTTGCCCGTAGCGATGAGATTAGAGATTTGTTGAAAGATCAGGGAATTATTTTGGAGGATACACAGCAGGGGACAAGATGGAGACGGGAAAAATGATGGACTATACACAGCTGAATGGTTTAGCGTTAGCTTATGTAGGGGACGCTATTTACGAAATTTATATTAGGGACTATCTAGTTGCTCAAGGTCTGACAAAGCCGAATATGCTTCATCGCTCCGCAACTAGCTATGTATCAGCGAAGGCGCAGGCTGATTTAAGCGAGAAAATGCTTTTAGAGGGCATACTGACAGACGAAGAGGAGCTAATCTATAAACGAGGACGAAATGCAAAAAGTCATACATTTGCTAAAAATGCAGATGTGGCTTCTTACCGCAAATCTACTGGTTTTGAAGCGCTGATGGGTTATCTACATTTATTAAAGCGGACAGAACGCTTGGAAGAACTGATTACATGGTGTATAAAGGAGATAGGTGAAAAAAATGAAACCAGCAAAAAATAAATATCAAGGGAAACGCAGAGAAAAAAAAACTGTTAGAGTTCAGCAAAGCCAGGCATCAGTTGAAGAAAATAACGGGGATTTTATTTTTGGCTACCACGCTTCTCTTGAAGCACTGGAGAATGATCGGGGCAACAAGCTATTTTTACAAGAGGATATTTCTGGAGAGAAGATTGAAAAACTAAAAGAAACGGCTAAAACTCGTTCAGTTCCAGTTAAATGGGTACCAAAGTCTAAGCTGGATACTTTGAGTGATCATGGTGTTCATCAAGGAATTGTTTTGGCTGTTACAGCCTATGAGTACCTTTCTTTGGAGCAGCTGCTTGAAAAAACTGAAACAGCGAATCCGTTCTTTCTAATTTTGGATAGTTTGGAGGATCCGCATAATTTTGGCTCTATTTTGAGAACGGCAGATGCGACTGGAGTAGATGGCATTATTATTCCAAAGCATCGAGCTGTTGGAATTACTTCAGTGGTTGTCAAGGCTTCCACAGGAGCTGTAGAGCATGTTCCAGTGGCTAGAGTGACGAACCTAAGTCAGGCTGCTGCAGATTTGAAGACAGCAGGATTCTGGATATTCGGAACAGATATGAAGGGAACAGATTACCGTCAATGGAATACGGAAGGATCTATTGCTCTGATTATTGGAAATGAGGGCCGTGGTATGAGTAAAGGTCTATACAAAGATGTAGATGAGCTGCTGACGATTCCCATGACAGGTCATGTACAAAGTTTGAATGCCGGTGTGGCAGCAGGTTTGCTGATGTATGAAGTATATCGGGGCAGAAACCCGAAGGCGTAGGGAGATGAGCAGGTGAAAAAGCAGTTACTGATCGTAGACGGCTATAATATGATCGGGGCTTGGCCGGAGCTGGCCCGATTAAAGAATCAAAATAAGCTGGAAGATGCGAGAGAAGAATTGCTTCATCGGTTGTCTAATTATGCTAAATATGAAGGCTTAGAAATCATTGTTGTATTTGATGCACAACTAGTGCCCGGCATTCAGCAAAGCTACCGCAAATATCAGCTAACGGTTATTTTTACAAAGGAAGATGAAACTGCCGACAGCTATATCGAGCGAACTGCTGGAGAAAAAAATGATCTTTTGACTCAAGTAACGGTTGCTACAAGTGATTTAGCAGAGCAATGGCTGATATTCTCCAAAGGAGCCTTACGAGTGTCAGCAAGAGAACTGTATGATCAGATTCGCAAAACAGAGCGGACAATCGCCATCCATGCTACAGACATTAAGTTCCAGAGTTTTAGGCGGAACTCGCCGTGGAGCCTGGAGCAGCTATCTAAACTATCAGATGTTTTGGAAGATTTGTCTAATAAGAAAGAATGACAGCATAATAAAAATACGTAAAAAAATGATCTTTTCACTTATAAAGTGTAAAAATTATTCAAATAATATAAAAAGTTCTCTAAAAGAAGAAAATATTTATCAAAATATATTTTCTTCTTTTTTTGTCTTCTTATTTTAAATCGAAAAATGGTACGCTCTCTTCAACAAGTCAAAGACTATTTAGTTGAGGGGGGAATAAAGTGAATCAGTTCGAAAAGATATTACAGGGAGATTTTGATGCATTTGCTCAGCTGTATCGGAAGTATCATCCAGTAGTCTTTAAAATGCAGACAAAATATTACTTGAAAGGGTTTGATCAGGAGGATTGGCTTCAAGAAGGCCGGATTGTTTTTTTCAGATCTATTGAAAAGTATAAAGATGGGCATAATGTAACAATAGGCAATTTTTTTAAGCTTAACTTTGAAAACCACATCCGTAGCCTAGTGAGAAAACAGTGCGCATATAAGCGAAAGAGTGACATGTCTGCTGTCTCACTAGATCAGAAAATAGACACGCAGGGGGAAACGTTTTTTGACCATATGCAGATTGAAGAATCCCAGACGCTGGACTATTTAATCATCAGAGAAAAATTGGAGGAATTTCCCAGTATTTTATCTTCCTTCGAACGGGTTGCATTCGAAGAATATATGAACGGAAAAGAGCTGAATGAGATTGCAGAAGATTATTCCGTTCAGCAGGTAAAAGTTAGGAGTGCCTATGATCGAGCGAAGAAAAAAATTAAATCATTGATTTATGATTAGAAAATAAAAAGAAAAATGATAAAAAAATAATTAAGGTAGAAGTAGTTGCAATTATTTTTATGCTATGGTAAACTTGATATTTTCCTCTATATAAGCTATAATGTTTTCTGAGGTGAATGTAATGCCAACAACTTTAGCTTCAATAAAGAAAGATTTGGAATGCCGTATTGGCAGCAAAATAACATTGACTGCGCAAACGGGGAGAAAACGGCAAACAGAACGTACGGGTGTTTTAACTGAAACATATCCATCTGTTTTTGTTGTAGACTTAGATCCAGATGAAAACTCATTTGAACGAGTTTCTTATAGCTATTCAGATGTGTTGACACGCACTGTAGAAATCGAGTTTCTCGGTGAAGCTGTCTGAATATAACAAATTAAGCGAAGCAGGACAGGTCATTGTCTTGCTTGGCTTTTTTTGTTTGCAGCGTCTTCTATCTATATCCTGGTGTTTTTCATATGTACTTCGGTAAAAACATATGTTAGAATTTTAAAGGATTGTACGACAGGATGGCAATGCAGAGAAATAGGTGGGGAAATGGAGATAATTGAAAAAGCGCCAGCGAAAATAAACTTAGGGCTGGATGCATTATATAAGAGAGAAGACGGCTATCATGAATTAGAGATGGTTATGGCGAGTGTAGATTTAGCTGATCGGCTGATTTTCGAAACACTGCCGGAGAATCGAATTATTTTGGAATCAAACAATTCTTTTATTCCTCTAGATAAAAAAAATCATGTCTATGCAGCGGCAGAACTGCTGAAGCGGAGACTATCGATTCAAGAAGGTGTCAGAATATACATTGAGAAGCAGGTTCCTGTAGCAGCAGGATTAGCAGGCGGCAGCAGCGACTGCGCAGCAGCTCTTCGAGGTTTAAACCGATTATGGCAATTGGAATTAACCAATCAAGAATTGGCAGAGCTAGGCAGTGAGATTGGTTCAGATGTCCCGTATTGTATTGAAGGCGGTACTGCATTTGTTACTGGCAGAGGTGAGAAAATTGAGAAACTGCCGCCAATGCCGCAATGCTGGGTTGTATTAGTAAAACCCAAAATGAGTGTTTCAACGGCCTCTATTTTTGGCAGTCTTTCCTTTAATAGTATTCAGCATCCAGATATCAAGGGATTGAAAGATGCGGTACTGGCACAGGATTATCAAAAAATGACTGAACAAATTGGCAATGCACTGGAATCAGTGACCATTCAAAGATACCCCGTTGTCCAGCAGATTAAGGATCGGATGCTGAAATTTGGTGCTGATGCAGCATTAATGAGCGGTAGCGGCCCTACTGTATTTGCATTGTGTGATAAAAAATCGCGGGCTCAAAGAATTTATAATGGCTTAAAAGGTTTTTGTGATGAGGTTTACCTTGTTCGGACATTGAAGTAGTAAATAAAATGTGAAGCGAAGGGCAGTGTTTTCCGACACAATCCTTCGCTTTTTATTCTTATAGATTCTTAATCTAAAAAATAAACATAGAAAATTTCTATGTTTGTCTTGACGAAATTTTTTTCTTCTGATAAAGTAGTTCTTGCTCTTAAATCGTAAAAATTACGATTTGTCTAAATAAATCGGAATGGAGAGAGATGATGAAGAGAAAATTTTTGAAATATAGTACAGGTATCGGTATGCTGTTAGTTGGTTCATTGCTTTTATTGAGTGCATGTGGAAACTCGAAAACAGCATCTTCCAATGAAACGAATGAGAACGGCATCAAGATAATGACTACTTTCTATCCGATGTATGACTTCGCTAGTCAGGTAGTGGGTGATGAAGGGACTGTGGAACTGCTTATTCCTTCTGGAACAGATGCCCATGACTTTGAGCCTAGTGCAAAGGATATTGCGAGAATTTCTGATGCGGATGTTTTTGTATACAATAGTAAAGAGTTTGAGACTTGGTCAGAAGATATTCTTAATAACGTAGATCAAAAGAAGGTAGCTGTCATAGAAGCAAGTCAGAAGATTGATTTGATGGAAGGCAGTGAAGAAGACCACGACCATGATCACGAAGAAGACGCAGCTCATGAAGGACATGATCATAGTCATGAGCTTGACCCTCATGTTTGGCTTGATCCAGTTTTAGCGCAAAAAGAAGTTGAGGAAATTCGCGATGGATTAGTAAAAAAATACCCAGATAAAAAAACTGTATTCGAAAAAAATGCTGCCGCTTATATTGAAAAGCTGAAAGCCTTAGATGGAGAATATAAAACTGCTTTTGCCAATGCTGAGAACAAAACATTTATCACGCAGCATGCTGCATTTGGCTACCTGGCTAAGCAGTATGGCTTAACACAGGAATCAGTTTCTGGTATCTCTCCTGATCAGGAGCCTTCGCCAAGCCGGTTGGCAGAGTTGAAAACATTCATCGATGAACACCAAGTAAAGGTAATCTATTTTGAAGCGACTGCTTCTTCCAAGGTAGCAGAAACATTGGCTAATGAAACAGGTGTGGAATTGTCTGTTTTACAAACATTGGAAAGTCTGACTGAAGATGAGCAGAAAGATGGGAAAGACTATCTATCTGTTATGCAGGAAAATCTTGCTGCCTTGAAAAAGAGTATCCGCTAAACGGATAGAAACAAAATAAAGAAATGATTGAAAGACCGGGACAGAAGCGTTAAGCTTTGAGAACCAGATAGATACTATTCAAAAGCAGTTCGTACCTCACTGTGTTTTTCAGCAATAAGAAGGATTTTTTCTGAACAACTTTACAAATTTTAAAGAAAGTTCGGCTTATTTCCGAAAAAAGCTGCTTTTGTACCGCAGTCTATTCGAATTTTAGAAAAAGAGGAGTTTGGACCTTTGTTATGTCCCAAACTTTGAAGCGAAAAGGAGGTGCAGCAGGGGTATGCACTATATTGATGTGAAAAATTTGACCTTTTATTATGATGACGAGCCTGTGCTGGAGGATGTTTCTTATTATGTTGACCCAGGGGAGTTTGTCATTTTGACAGGGGAAAACGGTGCAGCTAAATCGACATTGATAAAGAGTACGCTCGGTCTGCTTAAACCAACCAGTGGAACGATTACTTTAGCGGACAAAAATGCGGACGGAGAAAAAATCAGCATGGGCTATATTCCTCAGCAAATTGCTTCGTTTAACGCAGGCTTCCCTAGTACCGTTTTGGAGCTGGTACGTTCTGGCCGTTTTCCTAGAAAGCGCTGGTTTAAGCCGCTGACTGAAAAGGATCATCTCCATGTAGAAAAAGCTTTAAAGGCTGTAGGAATGTGGAATATGCGCCATAAACGTATTGGTGAACTATCTGGAGGACAAAAGCAGAGAATTAGCTTAGCGAGGCTTTTTGCTACTGACCCGGATTTATTTATCCTAGATGAGCCAACAACTGGTATGGATGAAGAATCACGTAATGAATTCTATCGCCTGCTGCGGCATAACGCTCATGATCATGGAAAAGCTATTTTGATGATTACTCATGATCATGAAGATATAAAAGCTTACGCTGACCGCCAGATTCGTCTGGTGCGAAAGGAGGATTCTCAATGGAGATGTTTTCATATGAGTTCATGAGAAGGGCTTTTCTAGCCGCTGGTTTTATTTCTGTAATTGCCCCAATGTTAGGGGTATTTCTAGTAATCCGCCGGCAGTCGCTGATGGCGGATACCTTGTCTCACGTATCGCTGGCAGGGGTAGCATTAGGACTGTTCTTTAACTTGAGTCCTAATTTGACTACTTTGCTAGTGGTAATCGCTGCAGCGATGATTTTAGAGTATCTGAGGGGACTTTACAGCACCTATTCTGAAATCTCAATCGCAATTCTGATGTCGGGAGGTCTAGCGCTGGCGCTGGTCTTAATGAATCTGAACAGCGGAAGTTCAGCTACAAGTATTCAATCCTATTTGTTTGGTTCAATTGTTACAATCACTTGGGAACAGGTAATTATTCTAGCTGTCCTGTTTGTTGTTCTAATCATTTTATTCTTCCTGTTTAAACGGCCAATGTATGTTTTGACCTTTGATGAGGACACTGCTCATGTAGATGGTCTGCCGATTCGCTGGATGTCGATGCTGTTTAATGTTATTACCGGAGTGGCGATTGCCGTGATGATTCCAATAGCCGGTGCGCTGTTGATTTCAGCGATTATGGTTTTACCTGCTGCTGCTGGAATGAGGATCGGCAAAGGCTTTAATTCAGTCATCTTAATTAGTACAGTTGTCGGCCTGGTTGGAATGATGTCTGGTCTTGCAGGTTCCTATTATCTGGAAACACCGCCAAGTGCAACCATCACACTAGCTTTTATTGGTATTTTTCTGGTGATTAACATTGTTCGTCATGTAGTCACAGTCTCTTTAAGAAATAAAAAACTGAATGAAAGATAAGGAAAAACGAAGATTCTTTTCCTTATCTTCTTTTTTTTGCCATAAATTGCGAACTATTTTAGTTTTTTTTATAAAAATACTCGAATTTTTTAGTCTAAACCCTTATAATAAGGAGCGACAATGAAAAAAGGAAGTGAACAGATTTTGAAGACACGCAGAAGTGAGCGCTTGATTGATATGACTCAGTATTTACTTAGCCATCCACATACATTGGTTTCTTTAACTTTTTTTGCAGAAAGGTATCAGTCTGCAAAATCATCAATCAGTGAGGATCTTGCGATTATCAAGAAAACATTTCAACAAAGAGGGACTGGTCTACTGGAAACCGTTCCAGGAGCTGCCGGTGGGGTGAAATTTATTCCTAAGATTCCGTATGAAGAAGCGAAACAATTCATTATGGAGCTGGGGAATCGATTATCTGAACAAGATCGTCTGCTGCCGGGGGGCTACGTTTATCTTTCTGATTTACTGGGTCAGCCCGAATTACTCCGCCAAATTGGCCGTGTGATTGCTTCAATGTACTTAGATCAGAAGGTCGATGCTGTGATGACGGTTGCTACCAAAGGGGTACCTATTGCCCAGGCCGTCTCTTACTATTTGAATGTTCCTTTTGTTATCGTTCGCAGGGATTCTAAAATTACTGAAGGATCAACTGTAAGTGTGAATTATGTCTCTGGTTCATCTGAGCGTATTGAAAAAATGGAGCTTTCCAAGCGCAGCTTGGCAAGAGGCTCACGGGTACTGGTTGTGGATGACTTTATGAAGGGCGGCGGTACTGTAAATGGTATGAAGAGCCTGATTGAAGAGTTTGAAGCGGAACTGGTAGGCATTACAGTGTTTGCGGAATCTAAATTTAACGGTCAGCGAGCGATTAATGATTATACTTCGCTGCTTTATGTAAAAGACGTTGATACACAGACCAAAACAATCAATGTAGTAGCCGGAAACTATTTCCAAGATTAAAAATTTTTCTGTATAAAAGTCAAATCTTAAAAAAAGAAAAAGCTTAGCTATTTTAAAAATAGTTAGGTTTTTTCTTTTTTTTAAATAACAAAAGAACATTTGTTATAAAAACAATAAACGATTGGAAATTTATTGCTTTGGAATCGAAATAGAATTGCATATATGAAGAAAAGCGTCAATAAGGAAAATTTTTTTCTGAAAAAATTAATAGAAAGCTTCAAAAAATAATAGAAAACGAGACTTTAGATGACGGAAAATTCAATTTGATAGTGTATTTGTTATTTCTAAATCATGGCTTTATACTGTTGAAAGTCAAGGTTTGGATAATTTTTGAAAGGAGGTAATTATCTTTTTGGTTATAAAAAAAGTTAAGCCAATATTATTTCTTTTTTTATTAAGCACACTATTTATCTTTCCGAATTCTGGTGAAGCAGCTGCTTTAAACGGTATTGCAGATATTAATCAAGTGAAGGATCGGCTGATTAAGCTGGACAATTACTTTTATCCAGTTGTAAATGGGCAAGGAGTAGTAAGTAATGTAACCAAGGCAGATGGGTATGACATTGTTAATGTGACAAAACGAAATTCTACCTATGGGAATGGTGCTATCTGGTCAGAGGACGAGTATCGGATGAATCTGAACTATGACTTCTCTACAAGTATGTGGCTTTATTTTGGTGTAGATCCTTCCAGCGGCAGTAAGCCGGAAGACAAAAAGGTTGGAGACGGAATGGCATTTGTTATGCATGCGGATAAAGAAGGAAAGAATGCCTATGCCAAATCTTCAAAAGGCGGCAATGTGTTTGGCGGTGGTGCTTCTCTGGGTGTCTGGGCACAAGCGAACAATACAACTAGTGCTAGAGGAGCCATTACGAACTCTTTAGCGATAGAATTTGATAATCACATTAATAAGGATGGGATGGATAAAGGAACCACGAATGGCAGTGATGATACTAAGCCATATGGTCATGTCGCCTGGAACTATCCAGGAATGGCTTCTTCTTACGGACGAAATGGTTTGTTAAATCGTACGTTGGTGCACAAAGATGCCCAGGCAGTCGACACATTCGGGGACGGCAAATGGCATCAGCTCTCTATCCGCTGGGACGCTTCTGAAAGTAAGCTGACCTACAGCTTTGATCAACTTGGAAGTAAAACGATTAGCTTGGACCCGCAGGCTGTCTTTGGAACCAAACTGGTATATTGGGGCTTTACCGGCTCTACAGGCAAAGCTAGTATGGATGCTCGAATAGTTTTCGAAGAATTTCCAAGACCTATTTTTACTTCGATTATTGAGTCTGTAAAAAATGAACAGGGGCAAAATGTGATTGATACACTGGTCACAGGAGGACAAAAGCTAAGGTATAGTATTGATTTGGAAGATATAAAAGGAACAGGTGAGTTAAAAAACATTACAATAGACAAACAACTTGATTCGAATAGTTTGTTTTCACAAGAAGAGGCAAATATTCAGATGTTAAAAAATGGACAAAATATAGACAATCAAGTAGAAATTTCTGAAGGTAACTTACGCTTTACAAGTAAGCAGCCACTCTCTCTTGTAAAAGGAGATAAGCTGCAGTTATCGTTTGATGTTGAAATGAAAGAGTCAGAAAGAACGCCCGAAAAGCCTCTGGAGAAAAAAATTGATGGTGGAAAAACAACCTTATCAGCAGTAAACAATGTAGGAGAGGCGTTGTCCTTTTCCACTCATCCTGGCTTTTTTCGTTTGAATAGCAATCTATCTCCTGAATTGGAGCAACTTGAAGTGCCTGATCAGCTTTCTATAGAGCAGGAGCTTGAGGTTAAGGCCTACTGGGAAGAATTAAATGTAGCTGATACAGGCACTGTGAGCTTTGTTTTGGATGACCTTAGCACGAGTATCCCAGAGGACATAAAAAGAGAAGAGATCTTTACTACGGATAATAACGGAATTTATCAAGGGCGTGGAATGATTCAAGTGAATTTTGGGCAACTGCCGGCGGGTGATTATCAGCTGACTGTGAAAGCTAAAGATAAAAATCAGCTTGCCTCGAATGAAATTATTAAAAAAGTAACGGTAATAGGTTCTCTTACTCTAGTTTCAGTGCCAAATCAAATTGATTTCGGAGAAATTGCGATTAACCAGATAGAAAATGGTCAAAAGAGCTATCCGCGGATAGCTGGGAATAAAATGTATGTAGAAGTATCTGATTTAAGAGCTGCGAATGCTTCGCCATGGGTTTTAGTAGCGACAGTTGAACAGCCGCTGCAGGTATCTGGAAAAAATCAATTATTATCAGGAAAACTATATTTTTCTGAAACAGGAACTGGAACATCTGGGGATAATCAGGTAGACGAGCAGCTGCTTCTTATTCGCCAGCAAGGTTCATTTAAGAAGACCTGGTCTGAAGACGAAGGTATTTTACTGCAGGTAAATGATACAGTAATCAAGGGAAATTATTCAGCAGTGATTAACTGGACACTGCAGGATGGCATTTCTTGAAGCGAAAGGCGGGGATGAAAAAATGAACAGACAATGGTTTTTGACAGTGTTTTTGATGCTGATGCTATTCCTGTTGAACCCTGTTTCAGCCGTAGCTTCAGAAAATAAAAGTAAAGTAGGAATCACAATCTATCAAGAGGGAACAAGTGATTCTGCTGAACAAAGCTCTGAAATCAAGACCGCTGAAAATCAAGGACAGCGTGTTTTTCCTAAAGCAAATGAAGTTATTCAAATGCAATACGTTTTGCTAGGGGCAGGCTTATTGCTGCTGGCAGGAGGCATAGAAAGGTGGAGAAATCAAGGTGAAGTTTAAGCATAAAATCAGCTGTCTTTTTTTACCGATAGTTTTCTCAGCAATTATACTGCCTATTTCCAGTGAAGCAAGTACTATTGAAAGAACAGAGATAACAGTAACAGGTGACAAAGTTTCTTTTGGAGATTTAAAAATTACGAATGTAAGCCATGTCAGTTTCGGAGAAAAAGCAATAAAAAAACAAGCGATGACCTTTTATTCTGATACTGATTTAGTTATAGAGATTGAAGATTTGAGACAAAGCACATCACCTTGGAAGCTAAATCTAAAGGTTTCTCCGTTTGTGAATGAAAAAAATGAAACCCTTAAAGGTGTTAGCTATCATGTGGGAAAAGGTTCTGTAACAGGAGCGACAGAAGGAATTACAGGAAAAGGATTCTCCTCAGAGGATTTTAAGGAGGAGCATCAAGAGTTTGATCAGGTCCTTTATAGTGATGGAACAAAAAAGGGTCAGTTTATTTATACAGTAAAGTCTAATGATATTTGGCTGTATTTACCGCCAAAGCAGCCGCAAGGAATTTTTCATGCAGAAAAAAGCTGGCTGCTGGTGGATAGCATATAGTAAAAACAAAAATTTAGGAGGAATCATACGATATGAAAGTAAGAAAATTGATAGGAGCAAGCGTACTTATTTTAGGAGCTGCGGGAATTGCTGCACCATCTGCATACGCAGTAAACAAAACGACAACAACGGTAGGTGTCGATGACGGCAGCAGTGGTGGAAATACACCTGTATTTAGCTTGGCAGCAGGTGGAGCAATGACGTTTAGTCAGCTGGATTTATCTCAGGAGGCAGTTAATGGATTATACGATTTAACAGCGACAAGTTCAGAAGCTGTGCAGGTGGATGACCGTCGAGGACTGGAAGATGGAGATGCGTCACTGCCTTGGCGGGTAACGGCTATAGCTTCCGCCTTGAAAGGAACAGCCGACATTGAATTGCCAGTCACAAACTTCCAATTAACCATGGGAACTCCAGCAACAGGATCAGGGAATAATGTGTCTGTCGAGCAGGATGTTGAAATTTTGAAAACAGCCAATATCGTCGGTCGAGCAGCAGTTGGTAGAGGAAAAACCACTTTCGCGCCCGCTGCAGCAAAAATCAAAGTCGCAGAAACAGCGGTTAAAGGAAGCTATAACGGTACAATCGAATATACATTGGTTAGCGGAATTTAATCAAAAAATAAATAAATGATGACAAAAGCCTCTGTCTCTGGGGAGTAGGAAAAATTTCTACAACTGCCTTTCTTATTTTCCAGAGGACTGCTTTTGCCTTTACAGTTCTTGCTGTACATATTTTTGACTTCATCAAGCTTCTAAGCAGTAGAATTGCTAAGAAGGGAGAAGTTTTGCTACGGTCTTTAAAGGAGTACGTATACCTTTATTAGTTGTAAGATTATCAAGAAATTAAAGAACAGTTTATTTATTTTTAGGAGATTAAAATATAGGAATGCCAATATTTTTCTCAGTTGTTAGTCCGATAAAATAAAAGCGAGGATGAAAATGAAGAAGCAAGCAACACTCATTACTATTGTATTTCTGCTGGTTGCATTAGTGCTTACAAGCTTAACAGCAGAAGCAGCTGAAAATGAAATTGATTATTCTATTAGTGCGGATCTTCCAGAAAATCAGCGGGCCGGCAACTCTACCTATTTTGATTTGTTGGTCTCTCCAGGACAGGAACAGGAGCTCACTGTCAATATATTCAATTCTTCCGATAAGGAACAGATATTTTTACTTGAAGCGAATACAGCGACAACCAATAATAATGGCATCATAGACTATACCCAACCTGATGCAAAGCAGGATTTAGATGAGACGCTATCCTTCTATTTTTCAGATTTAATTACACATGATAAGACAATAACGGTTCCTCCAAATTCAAATAAGAAGGCTTCTTTTAAGTTAAAGGTTCCAAAACAGCCATTTAAAGGAATGCTTCTCGGCGGCTTGCATATCAAACAAGAAGCGCCGGAGCTAGTGGAGGGACAAATTAATAATACATACTCCTATGTCTTAGGTGTAGTTTTAAGAGAGAACGAAGAACAGGTGAAACCTCAGCTGAAACTAAAGGAAATTACACCGGATTTAAAAAATTATCGTCCCCATGTTGCTGCAACACTTCAAAATACTCAGCCAATAAATATTCAAGATTTAGATATTAAAGCAGTAATTAGAGAAAAAGGCAGCAGTGAACCACTGCGTAAATCAGAAAAGCAGGGGATTTCAATGGCGCCCAATTCCAATTTTGATTATTCTATTTCATGGGAGGATCAGCCGTTGAATCCAGGAATGTATGAGCTTGAGCTGACTGCAGAAGATCAGGACAGTAATCGCTGGCATTTCAAAAAAGAATTTACTATCAGTGAAGAGAAAGCTGGAACACTGAATCAATCGGCGTTAGGATTGAATTCTTCTGAAAAGGACCAGAATCCGCTTTATTTTTGGCTAGCCTTATTTCTAATAGTGTCGGCTGCCTCCATTTATTTTTGGCGGAGACAGCGGGCAATCCGGCTTGAGCAGGAATTCTTAAAGCAGCAAAGGAAAAAGGTGAAAAAAACGCGGAAGAAAAAAAGTTCTGTGGAAAAGGTATAACCATGTTTTTCTTGAGCTGTTCCATAATTGGTCTACAAATCTTTTGAATTGGTTTGGTTGAAAAACGTTACTCAGTAAGCTAAACTAAGATGGAATAATAATTCGTTAGATTTAGATTGAATATAGGAATCGAGGAGTGGCGAGAGTGGAAAACAGTAGATATGTGATTATTTTGGCAGCGGGTAAAGGGACACGCATGAAGTCCAAATTGTATAAAGTTCTTCATCCGGTTGCAGGTAAACCGATGGTGGAACATATTGTTGATCAAGTAGAGCAGACAGGACCATCTGAAATTGTGACAATCGTTGGACATGGTGCAGAAGCAATTAAGCAGCATTTGGGCGATCGAACACAGTACGCGCTGCAGCAGGAACAATTGGGGACAGGTCATGCAGTTATGCAGGCAGACAATCTATTGGGCGGAAAAAAAGGAACGACGCTGGTTATTACAGGTGATACTCCGTTGCTGACGGCAGAAACACTGACGAATTTATTTGACTACCATCAAGGGAAAAATGCCAGTGCGACTATATTAACAGCTCAGGCTGAAGATCCTACTGGTTATGGACGAATTATTCGTGATCATTTAGGTATTGTGGAGAAAATTGTTGAGCAAAAAGATGCTTCAGAAGAGGAAGCCCGCGTGAAGGAAATTAATACAGGAACCTTCTGCTTCGATAATCAAGCCTTGTTTACAGCTCTTTCCAAACTAAATACGAATAATGCTCAAGGTGAGTATTATTTAACTGATATTATCGAAATTATGAAGGGTGAGGGAGCTACAATCGCTGCTTACCGTATGGATGATTTTGATGAAGCAATGGGAATCAATGACCGTGTAGCATTGGCGAAAGCCAATAAAATCATGTGTCATCGCCTGAACAAGATGCATATGATGAATGGTGTAACCTTTGTTGATCCGGAAAACACATATATTGATGAAGGTGTAGTTATCGGTTCGGATACAGTAATTGAAGCGGGTGTCTGTATCAAAGGTGCAACAAAAATCGGCACTGACTGCTACATCAGCTCAGGAACGGAAATTGTCGACAGTGTGATTAAAGATAATGTGAAAATCAATCATTCAGTTGTTGAGGAAAGTACGATTCATAGTTATGCAGATGTTGGACCGTTTGCACATATTCGTCCTAATGCAGAGATTGGCGAAAGAGTTCATATTGGTAATTTCGTAGAAATAAAAAATGCGACAATCGACGAAGATACGAAGGTTGGTCATCTTACGTATGTAGGCGATGCAAAGCTGGGTAAAGATATCAATGTGGGCTGCGGTGTGGTTTTTGTTAACTATGATGGTAAAGACAAACACCAAACCATTGTTGGTGATCAGGTATTCATCGGCTCAGGCTCTAACCTAATTGCACCTTTAACAATAGGGAATCAAACGGTTATTGCAGCAGGTTCTACAATCACAGAGGATGTTAAAGAGCATGATTTGGCGATTGGAAGAGCCCGCCAAATTAATAAAGAAGATTACGCTAAGAAATTTCCTTATTTTGAAGGAAAGTAGTTGAAATAAAAACTCCGGGACAGCTCTAATGTCTCGGAGTTTTTAGATTTTAAAATAGCTTGTATTGGCAAAAAGTCCGTAAAAAATCTGCCAATACTCTTTAAATTTTCAAACACAAAAAATGAATAGCCAAAAAGAACTTGGACCCAAAAAAGTTAGACCTGAAAGTCTAACTTTTTTGGGTAGGTACAAAATCCTGCTTTTGACTCCAAGCTCTATAATTTTTTCAGTACTTTGTTTTAGCAACGCAATTTGCCAGAAAATCAGTTTTTAATTAGTTGCTGCTTTAAGCTGATTTTCGTCTATTATAAAGATAAAAGCCTCCGGCTGCCCCAGTCATAAGCAGACCTATACTCATATAGGAAGCAATCTTTTCACCAGTTTTTGGATAAGTTTCTGAACCTGTATTCTTTCCGGTAGTTGAGTCTTTTGTTTTATCGTTGTCCGTATTGTTTTCTTTGTCGGAATTTTTATCAGGGTCTTTATTACCATTTTCATCAGTTTTTTTGTTGAAATCAGCTTCAGCAATAGAAACGATTCGTTTTCCTGGGAACTGTTCCTTGTATTGTGCTAAATCGATCGTTGTTTTAGCATCAAGCACGCGAAGTGCAGCTCCTTGCTTCAGGTAGTCAATTAGAACAGTATCAAGTGAAGGTCCCTCTTCTCTTTCTCCGCCAAGCATATCATAGCCATCACCGCCAGCGGCTAAAAAGTCATTCGTAGCCATATTATAAACTGTTTCATCTGAAATTGGCGCAAATTCACCAGTCTCTCGATTTTGTACATCAATCTGAAGTACTCGTTCACCTACAATAGCTTTTTCAGTATCATTTCCTTCGTCATTTGGTAGAAGTGTTCCTTTTTTCGTTGAGTCATAATAGACGCGAATTGTGCTGGATACATGTAGGAATCCGCCATTTGCTCCTAGTTTAGGCTGCTTATAGTCATCTAGGATAAGGTTTCCAGCTTCATCTTTTTGAGCAGCTGAACGCAACGACATTTCGAACATCTCTTTGACTTGGGCGCCAGTCACTTTAATCTGAGAAATACTATTACCAAAAGGCAGTACAGCAATTACATCGCCGAGTGTAACAGCTCCCGGTTCGATATTAGCCCGAATACCGCCGCCATTTGTCACAGCAAAATCAGTTGGTGTGCTGAATCCGTTTTGTCCATAGGCCAGCATCGCATCACCGATCATATTTCCAAGATTTGTTTCTCTGGTCCGCACATTATCGCGTTCACCATTAAAGAGGTACGGGTTGTTTTCGATGACAATCTCTGAACCCCATTCTTCAAACCGGCTTTTCGCTTCATCCACTAATTTTTTGACTTCTGCATTCTCATCAAGTTCAGCTAAACTTTCAGCTGAAAGCAAGTTCGCTGATTTACTATCAAGTTTTTGCAAATCAATTTTAGCCAGACCAACATTGTTCAGATAATTTCCAGTTTGTGTGTATAAAACATTTCCAAATTTCATGCCGCCTTTTACAGCTGTATGTGAATGACCGTCAAGTACGACCAGATTTAGCTTCGGATATGCTTTACTTAATTCTTCAGCTAGCGTATCTCCCCGCCATTCCTTTGGTGTCGTTTCATCAATACCTAAGTGTCCGGCAATAATGAAGGCATCGATTGATGTTTCTGACTGGCTTAAAGTGTCGATAACTTTTTTTGTCTCCGTAATCGGATCAGCGAAAGTTACGCCAACAACATTATTCGGGTGTGTCTTCGTAGCTGTTTCCGGTGTTGTCACACCAATAACCGCATAATTTTTTTCATCTTTTTCGATGATTGTATAAGGTTCGAACACCAGCTTTCCGTCTTTATATGTGTTATTGGAAAGCAGCGGGAAGTTTAATTTTTCTTTGTATTGAAGTGCAGTATCTAAACCAAAATCGAATTCATGATTTCCAACGGCCATAGCATCATAGCCAACAGTATTCATGATTTCAACCATGTCCATCCCCTGAGAAAAATTAGAGATGGGCAGTCCTTGGAATGCATCGCCCACATCAATCAACAGATCAGGAGTTTTCATGTCTTTTAGTGTTTTCAGTTTAGCCATTCCTAGCACATCTTTACCGTTTCCTTCCATGCGGCCATGCACATCATTTGTATGCATAATCGTCATAGTAGTTGGTTTGAAGCCAGCATCTAAAACGTCCTGCTTGGTAATAGGTTTAACATTAGGAGTCCTACCGTCCTCTGATGGTGTTGTTTTTAGAACCCCACTATTAACTAGTTCGATAGCTAAATCACGCCAGTTCTCATTGAAGCTGTAGCCGATGACTTCCCAGTTTCTTTCGATTTCTACTTCCGGATCAATTGTACCCTTATCTTTGATATATTGAGCAATAAAGCCTCTCAAAGTATCCGGGTCTGTAGATACAAGTGGCTCTTCTGTGACAATTCCCTGTGCCAGCAATCCTTCATAACGGTAGTTATTCATAGCAATTGTATAAGTTGCAGCTAAGTCAACTGGTTGATCATCAATTGTAGGATTGATAATCCGCTGCCCTTCTGGTTTGGAAATATCTATTTTATAATCAATACCAGAAAAAATATCATAATTATAAACACGAATTTCTTCATTGAAGCTGATAGTTAAATCATCAGGCTGAGGCGAGTTGTAATAGTTAGCTTGGTTCTCCATGTATTTCAATAGATTTTCACCAGTAATATTAACACTAACTAGGGTATTCGGATATTTATAAATATCAAAAATATTGGAATAGGAAACATTTCCTTTATCCAGTTTGCTGTCTGCTTTAAACAAGGCAGAAGCTGCCAGTTGAGCACCTGTAAACTTTCGCTGAACATTATTGATGAGAGAAATCATTGCAGTTGGCTGCAGCTGTGCCTCTGGAATGCCAGTTACCTCTTCTTTAGGAAGAAAATCTTCTGTGGCCGTTCCGATAGTTTCTGAAATGAATTGCCGTGTGGTATTATGGTAGTCTTCTGTGACTGCTTTTAGCTCCTCATCAGCTTCCACCAACTTAGTATTAACAATTTCAACTGTATCATTTTTGACCTGCCATTTTCCATTGCTTTTTTCGATATCAAGATCGATTCGAACCATCTCAATTCCAGTATCTTTAGGCGCTCCCACTGGAGAAGTTCCGCTCGGACTTTGGATTTGCTCCGAAAATGACCGATGATCATGACCTAAGATGAAGGCATCGATGCCTTCAACATTGTTGATTACCTGATCCGCACTAGCAGCAGGATCACTGTCTTCTCTTCCAGCGTGAATTGAAGCAACAATAATATCTGCTTTGCCTTCCAATTCAGCAACAGCTTTTTCAGCTTCTTCTTTTAGTGGATTGAAATATAGGTCTGCTACCTTGGCACCATCCCATTTAGGAATATGAGGCGTAGTCAGCCCGATAATCCCGACGGTTACATCAGTTTTTGAATCACCATCTAAATCAAGCTCTTTCAATGTGGTTCCGCCTACATAACGGCTGTTGCTCTCTTTTACATAAGTATTCGCTGAGAGAATCGGAAAATTGGCTTCCCCTTTGATTTTTTGAACTAACTCCAAACCGAAATTGAATTCATGATTGCCCAAAACCATCGCATCATATTGAATCTCATTCATTGCTCTAATCATGGGGTGAGGCTGACTAAGCAGCGGCTCTCTATTGTACAAATCATCTGTCATGATTGTTCCTTGAACGATATCCCCATTATCAATCAAGACTGTCCCATTCGGATTTTCCGCCCGAACATTTTTCACAACCGTACTTACCTGAGACAAACCAACTGGGGTTGCCTTGTCATCTTCGTAAGACCAGTTCCATAACTGTCCATGTACATCAGAAGTCCCCAAAATAGTTATTCGCTGGTTCTCCGCTGCTGTAGCATCGACACTTTCAGCAGTTACGCTTGAAGCGGTACTGCCACCAATGAATAAAGCGGACATAGTTAATAGTTGCAAGCTGTGTTTAAATAATGCATTCCCTGTCTTTTTCACAAAACTGACGCTCCTTTGCCTAGTTTGTTATTTTTACACTACAGGCTTATTCTAGCAAAAATATAACGTTTTCTGAATAGAATTTTGATCTTTTTCTTAAATTTAATTAAAAGAAGGACTCGAAACAAAAGAATTATATGCTAGAATAATTTTAGGGAGGGGATAGAATGAAAAAAATAAAGTATGGGCTAATTACTAGTCTCGCGGTTGTTAGTTGTTTTTGGGCGATGAGTAGTAATAAAATTGAAGGAAGAGAGAGTGATTCCTCACTGAAGGAGGAAGTGTCTTTTTATAATAAAGTGACTGATGAAGAGACCTTAGATATACTGCCAAGTGTTGTTGAAAAAGAACTCTTAGTAACTGTCGGAGCTACCGGACAATTACAATTACAGTCTATGGATTTAGGAAAAAATATTAATTTAGTCGAGCATTTACGTGTAGTTGTTGATAATTCGTCTCTTTTAACAGTTGACGAGCAAGGAAAATGGACAGCTCGTCAAGTTGGAGAAACGGAATTAACTATTCATTTTGAGTTTTCAGAAAAGGATATGGCAGAAATTCAAAAGAATTATCCGGATAAGAAAATTATTTTGAGCGACACTGCCCAGACAATTAAAGTAACTGTGTTGCCTGAAGAAGAGTTTATTGATATTACACCCGAATTTGATTTAGAGAAAATTGATACGATTATTAATACTAATGGGAAATTATCTGTGAAACCAATAGCTGGGATAACCAATATCTCTGGTACATTCAAGGCGATAGGACATGATGAATCAATTATTCAGATTGCTGATGATGGTACCTGGACTGCACTAGGAGTTGGACGTACAAGCTTTTCACTAAGTTTTACTTTATCTAAAGAAACGCTACAGAAAATTCAGGAAAAATATCCCGGGAAAAAATTAATTGAAAAAGCAATTGTAAGGACGATTGATGTACAAATTAATGCGTCAGATACGCTAGATGTTACACCGTCGTTTAATATCGCGGAAATTGATGCAAAAGTGAATGCTTCTGGCCAAATTCTTGTAGAATCAATTGCTGGAATAGATGAAGTTACAGGTACATTTGAAGCTTCAGGGTATGATGAAAAAATTATCAAAATAGGAACAGATGGAAAATGGGTGGCTCTTGCACCAGGAACTACCGAATTTGTGTTGAATTTTGAGTTATCTGAGGACACTATAAAGGCGATTAAAGAAAAACATCCAGATAAGGAGCTCGTAACCCGGGCAATTACCCAAGTCATCAAAGTTAATGTGACAGAAAATCAAGCTCGAATTATCGATATCTTTACAGGGTTTGATGTAACAGCGATTGAAGCAGTGGTTGGCGAGACAGGTAAGCTAAATGCAAATCCGATTGAAGGGATTGCCAATAATGATGGTACCTTTTATCTGGAAAAAAGTAATGAGTTTATCTCAGTAGATGAAAACGGAAACTGGAAGGCTTTAAAATCAGGAAAAGTTAATCTGCTGGTGGCACATATGCCTTCTGAAAAAACCTTAGCTGCTCTTGCGAATACGTTGCCCGAAGGAACAGAGCTGGCAATACCAGACATTCTTACGTATCATCAGATAACAGTTACAATTGTTGATCCTAAGCCAACCGATGACGGAACGAAACCTAGTGGAAAGGAGCTTCCAAAAACTGGCGAACAGAGTGAGGGTTTTAATGTTTATCTAGGTTTTTCAGTTGTGCTGTTAGCCTATGTTATTTATTGTAAGTATCGAATAACGGCAGAAAGATAAGTTACTTTATTTTCGACGGAAAATGCCAAAGAACATTTAGAGATAGCCTACAAATTAATTTATAGTTTAATCAAAAGAGAGTTAAGTTAGATTTTCCCTCTAACTTAGCTCTCTTTTAGCTGTTCTAAATCAAGCCAGCCTCTTCAAGAAGCTCAATAATCATGGTACCTTGAGCTTTTTCAAGACCTTTCTTTCCCCAAATTTTAACTAGCCAAGGTACTGGAATATCTTTGAGCTTCTTCCCATTACCTTCTGGTTTTTTGGGGCGGGCGAAAGCTTCATAATTCCCATTACTTCGATACCTACAGATCATCCTTTCCTATTTCTTTCTGTTTCCATTATCGTAACATGCTGCATATATATCAAACGATACCCTCTGCCTTTTAGACGGATTTTGAAGAATGTCTAAGGGTTTAAAAGCGGAAGAGTGTACAACAGAAATTGTCAGGCGTAAAATATAGAATAAGCAAGCGTTTTCACTCTTGGATTCAGCGTTTTTCATAACAGCGAAGCCAAACTGAACGGTGAGAAAATCGGTGGGAAGGTTTGTGAAAGTTTTATAGAAATAGGTAAAACGGTTTAAAGACGGAATATTCATGATAATTTACTATTACTATAGGAAAACTACTTGATTTATTTGCGAAAAGTGACTACTATTTAAAAGGAAACTATTGTTTAGTAATAGAAAGTGGAGGTCCAAATGTCAAAACATTATTTTGATCCAAGATTGAAAATTTTTGCTCTTAATTCAAATCGTCCGTTGGCGGAGAAAATTGCGAAAGCAGTAGGTGTGGAATTAGGAAAGTCATCTGTCAGTCAGTTCAGTGACGGAGAAATTCAAATCAATATTGAAGAGAGTATCCGTGGATCTCACGTGTACCTGATTCAATCAACAAGCAGCCCGGTTAATGATAACCTGATGGAGCTACTTATTATGGTAGATGCACTGAAACGCGCAAGTGCTAAAACAATTAATGTAGTGATGCCTTATTATGGGTATGCCCGTCAAGACCGTAAAGCACGTGCTCGGGAGCCGATTACTGCGAAGCTGGTTGCAAACATGCTCGAAAAAGCAGGGGTCACAAGAATGTTGACATTAGATTTACATGCAGTACAGATTCAGGGATTCTTTGATATCCCAGTGGATCATTTGATGGGTGCGCCATTGATTGCTGATTACTTTATGGAAAAAGGAATCAAAGGGGATGATGTAGTAGTAGTTTCCCCAGACCACGGTGGGGTAACTCGGGCCCGTAAATTGGCAGAGTACTTGAAATCGCCAATCGCCATCATAGACAAACGCCGTCCTAAAGCCAATGTAGCTGAAGTGATGAATATTATCGGTCAAGTAGAAGGAAAAATCTGTGTTTTGATTGATGATATGATTGATACAGCGGGGACAATTTCCCTAGCAGCTAATGCGTTGCAGGAAGCCGGAGCGAAGGAAGTGTATGCATCGTGTACACACCCTGTTTTGTCTGGACCAGCGTTAGAGCGTATTGAAGAATCTGCAATTAAACGATTAGTAGTAACAGACTCCATCTATTTGTCAGAGGACCGCAAAATCGATAAAATTGATGAAGTCAGTGTAGGGGAACTGATTGGGGATGCAATTAAACGTATCCATGAAAATAAACCTGTCAGCCCATTATTTGAAACCAAAAACCGTTAAAAATAAATAGGATGGGACAGAAGTGTTTAATTACTGCGATTACTCGTCGCAGTTAAATGCTGGTATGTGCTACTGCGCCCACCGTTTATACGGATTCCATGTGAGTGGGATATGACTCAACGAGTTGTGTCTCACTCACTTTTTATAAATAATCAAGTCAGACCTACAGAAGGTAACCATCAATCATTGTCCGAATATTAGTTTCATTCTATATGCTTAATGTTACGATAAAGGTCCTACGTCAAGCTCTGTTAAGCAAATTAAAAAGCGCATTGAAATCCATGGATTTCAATGCGTTTTTTTAGCGTTAGCTCAGATTTTTAATTTTGCGGTGTGCTGCTGAAACAGAAAAGAGATAGTCTTTTAGCCATTGCCACATTTTTTTGCTGCTAATATACAGCAGCACGCTTACGATAAGGCAGATTGGCAAAGCGATAAAGTCTGGCGCCTGCCAGAAGCCGAAATTTAAAACAGCGATTGGCAGCGAGTAGCCGAAAAATTGTGCGACTATTTTGATGACTACAGCTAATGGCAAAACGAAGGAGCAAAGATAAAAAACAGCTGAGGTAATCGCAATACAAGGGATGATAAACATGCCGGAAAATCCAGTAATAAAATAGAATTTTACCAGCTTCATCAGGTTATTCAAATTAAAGGAGCCATTTTTTAATACAGATTCATTGATATATGAGCTGGCTAGCTCTTTAGGGTTTCCTAAGGTCTCTAGGATAGCATCAATATCAGTACCATTGTTAGCAGATTCAAAAATATGACTTTCCACTTCTTCTAGTATATCCACTCTCTCTTGATCCTGCAGCCGACCGAGATATCGGTTTAGCTGCTGAAGATAATGGGTCGCTTTTTCATTCATTAAAATTCCTCCTTATAGTTCTGAATATCGTTGACTGATTTTGTTAGGGTTTTCCATAAAACGGTCATTTCGGTTAAATAACGAATCCCCAAATCAGTAATATGGTAATATTTTCTTTTTGGTAAATCATTATTTTCCTGCCAATAGCTTTCTAAATAGCCTTCTTTTGTAAGTCGTCGCAGTAAAGGATACATCGTATTCTCATTAGCAGAAACGATACTCCAGCTCCCGAGAACTTCAATTAGTTCGTAGCCGTAAAAATCTTTTTTTGAAAGCAGCGAAAGTATACAAAGCTCTAAAGTTCCTCTTTTGACCTGAGATTTCCAATCATCTATATTCATAATGCACCTCACACAGTACAGTGTATAACACAGTATGATTTTTTTCAAGAGACTTTTGATTTTTTTTATAAGAAGACCGTAGTTTTATTGCAGAAGCTTCTACCTAGTAACCGCTGATATGGTATATAATAAGAAATAAATGGAGGGGGAATTAAGTAACATGGAACGTCCGGATGAACGAAGAGCATTAGAGATTTTACAAGCAGTTTTTCCTGAAAAATATGAGCAGGCGCTTGTTCTGGATAAGCCTGACATTCAAAATCCTTCTCAAAGCATTGGCGTGGAGGTAACACAGTCGTTAAAGGAAGGCGTCCTTCATGCATTAGGTAAGAGCTATTCTGCAGATGAAAGCGAACAGGATCTGCTAATTAGATTAAAAGCAGAATATGGCACAGATGTTCTGCGAATGAAGCTGCAGCTTCCAGATGGATCAAAAAAAATGGTAGGCATTTCCTTAGCAAATTGGGGTAGCCTATTCAATTTAACCGAAGCCTACGACAATAAATTGAAAAAGCTTCAGAATGGCAACTACACCTTATACACGGAAAACAATCTATTCATTTTCGTTTTTTGGGAGGATGAATCCTATATTGTTAGCTTACTGAAGCATTTATCATCCGTACAGGAGAAGCTACGTTATGATATTGTCTATGTGTACAGTATTCCCTATTTATATGAGATAGACTGTAATCAGCGCAGGATAGAGAAGTTTAATGTGGAATAATAAATAACTTATAGATGGAGGAAGGAAAATGGCGTATAAAATAAAACAGCTTGAAGCATTAACAACAACGGAATTGCTGGAGATTATGGCTGCCCGAATCGCAGTATTCGTAGTGGAGCAGCAGTGCCCATATCAGGAAGTCGACGAGCTGGATGCTGAGGCATGGCATATTTGGTTGGAACAGGCGGGAGAAATAGCTGGTTATGCTCGAATCATTGAAACTGCCGAAGGGATTCAAATCGGCAGAGTGCTGACACCGAAAAAATATCGAGGCCAGGGATACGGTGAAAAGCTGATGACCGAGGCCCTAAAGGAAGTTCAACAATTATTTCCGCAGAAATCAGTTTCTCTTGGGGCACAGGAATACGCTATTGGGTTTTACCAAAACTTTGGTTTTGAGGTTTGCTCAGAGGTTTATTTGGAAGACGATATCCCCCATGTTGATATGACGCTGAAAAGCTAATAGCAGCTGATATCAGTCCATACACGATTCATTGATAATAAACAATAAAATATACCTGAAGAAAAATGGCTGCGCCGTCTTCCTTCAGGTATATTTGTTTCAATGGATAAGCTCTAAAAAAACTAGAGCTTTATAGAATAGGGATTAACCGATAACTAATTGTTTCTGTTAATAATCCAGCCATTCATCTTCTTTGGGCTCTTCGTTCTTTGTTCGGAAGAAGAACAGCATTACACTATTTTGACTCGTTACGACCAGAGAATCAGTCGGCAGCAGTGTTAATACAAAGAAGAAGATTGAAATTGCTGAAGAAATCAATGCCAAGAAAGCAGAATAATTACCAACACCAAGAAGACCAATCACGACTGAAGTGATGTATAGCGTAAGAGTACCCCTTCCGCGTAATCCAGCATCTCTATATCTTCTGACTGCAATTGCAAGTGAAGGTAAAAATAGTGCTAAGCTTATGATGAACAATAAAATGAAAAGTCCTAAATAGTCTGTTAGAAAACGAGCAACTAGTCGTCCGGCCTCATCTTCATACATGTAGCCATTATAATCATACATATCTGCTATTTCGAATATTAGTGAAAAAACCTTTCCGATAATCGCAAAACCTGCCAATAACCCTCCAATAGATAAGATAAGTGTCACCCACCAATAACCTGCGCGAGTTGTGCGTCCTTTAAAGTCCACATAGCCCACAAAGAAATCCTTGATTGCCTGGAAAAAAGAAACCTGTCCAGGCTTTTGATTGATTTTAGCCATAATTTTTTTAACTCCCTTTTTATAATATATTTCATTCTATCATTATTTTCATGTAACTTACAAGGTATTTTTCTATTCATCCCAGTCTACCCTCCTTTGTTTTTAATCCATTATCAGAGCAAATTAAGAATGGGGATAAAAGTCGTCAAAACCATTGCATGAAACAGTTATTTACGTTAAAGTAAAGAAAGAAAATTGTGAAACATTTTTGTGTTTCACGCTAGGAAGGAAAAATATGACACCAGAAGAATTTAAACAGTTGTTAGAAGAAAAAGGAATTGTATTATCAGATAAACAGATGGCTCAATTCGCCAGTTACCATCAGCTATTGACCGAATGGAACGGCAAGATGAATCTGACGGCAATTACAGAAGAAAAAGAAGTGTATTTGAAGCATTTTTACGACTCTGTCTCGCTGGCTTTTTTCGAAGACTTTTCGTCTGGCAGAAAAATTTGCGATGTTGGTTCTGGTGCGGGTTTTCCAAGTATTCCTTTGAAAATCGTCTTTCCGGATTTAGACGTTACAATTGTCGATTCATTGAATAAACGGATTAAATTTCTGACGCATCTAACAAAGGAGCTTGAACTGGATGGCGTGTCTCTATACCATGACCGTGCAGAGACCTTTGGCAGACTAAATGGAATTAGAGGGTCGTTTGACTTCGTAACAGCTCGTGCTGTCGCTCGCTTAAATGTTCTAGCTGAGCTTTGTCTGCCCTTAGTCAAAAAAGACGGGTATTTTCTAGCATTAAAGGCATCAAAAAGCGATGAGGAAGTACAGGAAGCGAAGAAAGCCATTGCTCTTTTAGGCGGTCGAATCGAAGCAGAACGTTCTTTTGAATTGCCTGTTACTCAGGATGAACGTCATATTGTCGTTATTCAGAAGAAAAAGGAAACGCCGAATAAATATCCTAGAAAACCAGGATTACCAAATAAACAGCCAATCAAATAAGATGGAGGAACAGAATACATGGTACGAATTATTTCTGTAGCGAACCAAAAAGGAGGAGTAGGGAAAACAACTACTACGGTCAATCTGGGTGCTTGTCTTGCTTACTACGGAAAAAGGGTTTTGTTAGTTGATATTGATGCACAGGGAAATGCAACTAGTGGTTTAGGTGTTAGAAAACCAGATGTTGCTCATGATATTTATGACGTGTTGGTAAACGATGAGCCGTTGAACAACGTGATCTTGAAGACAACCAGAGAAAATTTGGATATTGTTCCTGCGACCATTCAGCTGGCTGGTGCAGAGATAGAATTGACTTCAATGATGGCTAGAGAATCCAGACTGAAGACGGCATTAGAGGAAATTAAAGCAGACTATGATTACATTTTAATTGATTGTCCACCGTCATTGGGGCACTTAACGATTAATGCATTTACATCCAGCGATGCTATTTTGATTCCTGTTCAATGTGAATATTACGCACTGGAAGGCTTGAGTCAGCTGTTGAATACCATTCGTTTGGTTCAGAAGCATTTTAATCCGGAACTGAAGATTGAAGGCGTCCTATTAACCATGTATGATGCCCGGACAAATCTGGGAGCAGAAGTTGTCGAAGAAGTACGTAAATATTTCCGTGAAAAAGTATATGACACGATTATTCCCAGAAATGTTCGTTTATCAGAAGCGCCGAGTCACGGTTTATCAATTATTGACTATGATGCGAAGTCGCGGGGAGCAGAAGTTTACTTATCTTTAGCAAAGGAAGTGTTGAATAATAATGAGTAAAGGAAAAGGCCTGGGCCGAGGAATTGATGCATTGTTTCAAGATTTTGCCAGCTTAGAAGAAGTGGATGTAAAGAAAGAAGAAGTTGTTGAAATTTCCCTAAATGATCTGCGGCCGAATCCTTATCAGCCGAGAAAGACATTTGATGAAAGCTCGCTAAGCGAGCTCGCTGATTCGATTAAACAATCGGGTGTGTTTCAGCCAATCATCGTTCGTAAATCAACAGTCAAGGGCTACGAGATTATTGCAGGCGAGCGCCGCTTTAGAGCCTCTAAGTTAGCGGAAAAAGAAACCATTCCAGCAATTGTCCGTGAATTTGACGAAGAAGCGATGATGCAGATTGCAGTTCTGGAAAATCTGCAGCGGGAAGATTTAAATCCGCTGGAAGAAGCAGAAGCGTATGACATGCTGATGAAAAACCTGAAACTAACGCAAGTAGAAGTAGCTGAGCGTTTAGGTAAAAGCCGGCCGTACATTGCTAACTATCTGAGACTTTTGACATTGCCGGGGCTTGTAAAAGAATTGGTACAGCAGGAAACATTGTCTATGGGACAGGCCCGCACGCTACTCGGTCTGAAAGATAAGAAGCAAATTCTAGCATTGGCAAACCGTGCTGTAAAAGAAGGCTTAACTGTACGTCAGCTGGAGCAGATGGTTAACGACCTAAATGAAAATGAAGGAAAAAAATCTGCAAAGCAAGCGAAAAAAGCGGTTAAGGAAAAGCCATACTATATTCGGGAAAGTGAAGACCGTTTAATGGATAAATTTGGCACAACAGTTGTCATTCAGGAAAAGGAAGGAAAAGGAAAGATTGAAATTGAGTATCTTTCCCAGTCTGATTTAGCTAGAATATTGGATATATTAAGCATCCAGTTTGATGAAGAATAAAATTATGCTGAAAATAAGGCTCTGTGCGAAGTGAAGCGCTCCTAACCCAAAGCTTAGACTAAAATCTAACTTTTGGGTGGATGCTTCAGAGTGATTCGTGTCGGGGCTTATTTTTTTAAAATCAAAATAGTAAAATGTATTTTACGTAATTTGTATTTTACGTTATAATGGATACAAAAGAAAAGGAGCGAGATTATGAAGCTGGAAACGCAGTTGATTGAACAGCTGCTGACATCAACAGTCAGCAGTTACAAAATATCTTTAGCTACGGGACTTTCCCGGCAAATGATTGGTAAGCTTAGAAATGGTCAGGCAGATTTTCGTAAGGGCTCATTAGAGAATGCACTAGCATTGTATGCTTATGCACAGACACTGCAGCAGGAAGGTGTATTACAGTACGAGGCGCAGAGAATCGAAGTTAGTGACCGGACCACTTTGTTGAATGCACTTAGGAAACAAACAGATGAAATTTTAGTTACCGGGGAATTGGCCGTTGAAATTATTACATTGAAAAAGAGCCAGTTGAGTGATACAGAAAGATTAGGGGGTGATCTAGGCAGTGGTGGTTCATCTTCTGTTCTGGAGCCTCTGTTTAACCGCTTGTTTGACCTGTTCGAAAAAGGAGACGAAGTGGATAAGGAAATCAGCCGTAGAATTATTCGTCTCTACTATATTAAAAAGATTAGTCAGGAAACCGTTCTTTTACGCTTGAAACAATTGGACTATTAGCAGCCGCCAGCTTAAAATTTTATCAAAAATAAGAAAATAGATTTTGCCACTTAGAAGAAAAAATGGTATTGTAAGCATGTCTGCTTTTTTTATTTTTAAAAGAAATGAACAATTCTGTATGCTTATTAAGAATCAAACTGTTGGAAAGGGGCATTATGAGATGTATGATTTAGGTGATATTGTAGAGATGAAAAAACCTCATGCCTGTCAGACGAACCGTTGGGAGATTATTCGAATGGGTGCAGATATCAAAATCAAGTGTATGAACTGCCAGCATATTGTCATGATGAGCAGGCGGGATTTTGAAAAGAAAATGAAAAAAGTGCTGGAAAAGAAAGCATAGGTAGTATAATAAAAGTAATTGCTGCAGCTGTTTGTATCAATTACCGAGAATTAAAGTACAGTAAAGAATAGATATAAAGGATGAGTGAGAAAATGGCATTAACAGCTGGTATCGTAGGTTTGCCCAATGTAGGGAAATCTACTCTTTTTAACGCAATTACAAAGGCGGGAGCAGAAGCGGCAAACTATCCGTTTGCAACAATCGATCCTAACGTTGGAATGGTAGAAGTTCCTGATGATCGTCTGCAGCGCCTGACTGAGTTAGTCAAACCAAAGAAAACTGTTCCTACAACATTCGAGTTTACCGATATCGCCGGAATCGTAAAAGGTGCCAGTAAAGGTGAAGGCCTGGGAAATCAGTTTTTAAGTCACATTCGTCAAGTTGATGCAATTTGTCACGTTGTCCGCTGTTTTGATGATGAGAACATCACTCACGTAGAAGGCCGCGTAGACCCGTTAGCCGACATTGATACAATCAATCTTGAACTAGTGCTGGCTGATTTGGATTCTGTCAGTAAACGTCATGCCCGTATCGCGAAAATCGCTAAAACAAAAGACAAAGCTGCAGTTGCAGAGTTGGCTGTTCTAGATAAAATTAAACCAGTCTTAGAAGAAGGACTATCTGCCAGAACAATCGATTTTGATGAAGAAGAGCTAAAAATCGTACGCAGTCTATTTCTATTGACGACTAAGCCCATTTTGTATGTAGCAAATGTTGCAGAAGATGAAGTGGCCGACTCTGAAGGCAACAAGTATGTCCAGCAGGTTCGTAATTTTGCAGCGAATGAAAATGCAGAGGTAATTGTCGTTTGTGCCCGTGCAGAAGAAGAGATAGCCGAGTTGGACGATGAAGATAAAGCCGAGTTTTTAGAAGCCTTGGGAATAGAAGTTTCTGGTTTGGATCAGCTGATTCGGGCAGCATACGACTTATTAGGCTTGGCTACCTATTTTACTGCTGGAGAGCAGGAAGTGCGTGCGTGGACATTCCGTAAAGGAATCAAAGCTCCACAGGCCGCAGGAATTATCCATACAGACTTTGAACGAGGCTTTATTCGGGCAGAAACTGTTTCTTATGAGGATTTAAGCAAGTATGGAAATATGCAGGCCGCTAAAGAAGCTGGTCGTGTCCGTTTAGAAGGAAAAGAATATGTTGTTCAAGATGGGGATGTCATGCTTTTCCGTTTCAATGTCTAATTTTATCTATATAATTTCCATAAAAGGTTTGGGATAAGAGGTCAATTCCTTTGTTGGCTCAAACTAGCTTTTATTGAGGCAATGAGTTCTGGTGGTTCAAAAGAAATAGCCTAGTTTCTTCAGAGATTTCTTATGGAAATAGTGTTTACCGCTCGACTAGATATACCTATACGAGTTGAACTGGCAGCTTTTCGTTGTTAAAAAATTTTACAGGATTTATATAGTTGTAAGAAAACGGTTTTTCTTTATCGAATTTATGATAAAATATCACATAGACATAAATCCTAACGAGTAAGTAAGACTAGTTGATAGGGTTTATATGGGTAAAGTTTGTTTTGCGTTAGCTGATTAGGGGGATACAGTAAAATGGAACCAGAAAAACTGCAGGCAATTGTCGCTGAGAATCGAGAGTTAGAGCAAAAATTAACAAAGAGAAATGAACAGTATATCTTTGATTTGAAAAAATCCTTAAATGCGGCGAATCTTTCAGAACAGGAACAAACTTTGGCTTTGCATGAAATTCTGCCGGTGATGGTAGAGGAACAGAAAAGCGGGAAGACTGCGCGTCAGCTTTTCGGCACTGTATCTGAACGAACAGAGTCTATCTTAAGTAAACCAGCGAAAAAAAGTGAGGCTACACCGCTTTTGATGTGGCTGGATAACGCAATGCTTCTGATGGGAGCATTGGCAATTATGATGTCGCTGACCAGTATGTTTTTCAAAAAGAATACACAGCAGCTCGGACTGATTACATTGATCGCCGGAGCAACAATCGGGGGCTATGTTCTTTATCTAATGTACAAATATGTTTATCAGTATGACCGGCCGGGTGCAGATAAATCACAGCGTCCAGGCTTCCTGAAGTCAGGTGCGATTATGGTAGGAGCGATGTTCCTATGGATTTTGGCCTTCGCAGGTTCAGCTTTGCTGCCGCGGGCAATCAACCCTGTGTTGGACCCTACTGTAATGATTATCATCGGTGCCTTGGTGTTAGTAGCAAGACATTTCTTGAAAAAGAGATACAATATGCAGAGCAGTCTTGCACGCTGATGTAAATAAAGCTAAAACTAATGTTTTACTAAATAGCTTAAAAAGCGGGAAGCATTTGATACGCGATTGTTCGTGTCAGATGCTTCTTGCTTTATTTTTCATTTTAGAAATAATAAACTTATTTTGTAGGATACAAGGCATCTGTTTCTTTCAAACAGATAATAGGAAAATGAGAAATAACTAATGTTATGAAAAATTTGCTGAAATATTTCATAAACGAGGAAATCGGGTTGACTTCTCTTCCGGAATCTGTTATTTTCATAAATAAAATTAAATAGAGGAGTGGTCTAGGCAATGTCTAACTGGGAAACGAAATTTGCGAAAAAAGGACTTACATTTGATGATGTTTTACTGATTCCGGCGGAAAGTCATGTACTACCAAATGAAGTGGATATGAGTGTGCAGCTGGCAAAAAATATCAAGTTGAATATTCCTTTAATCAGTGCAAGCATGGATACAGTGACAGATAGTAAGATGGCGATTGCAATGGCGCGTCAGGGTGGATTAGGTGTCATTCATAAAAACATGAGCGTTGCACAGCAGGCGGATGAGGTTCGTAAGGTTAAGCGTTCTGAAAGCGGCGTTATTCTGGATCCGTTTTTCTTAACTCCATCAAGCCCGGTTGCTGAAGCAGAAGCATTGATGAGCAAATATCGGATCAGCGGCGTACCGATTGTTGAAACGATGGAAAACCGTAAGCTGGTCGGAATCATTACAAACCGTGATATGCGTTTTGTGACAGATTACGAAATCAAGATTGAAGAGGTCATGACTAAAGATAATTTAGTAACAGCCCCAGTTGGTACTTCTCTAAAAGATGCAGAAAAGATTTTGCAGCAGCATAAAATTGAAAAACTGCCGATTGTTGATGAAGCAGGCCGGTTAAGTGGATTAATCACTATTAAAGATATCGAAAAAGTTATTGAGTTTCCAAATGCGGCAAAAGATGAACATGGCCGTTTGCTTGTGGCTGCAGCAGTGGGTGTAACAAGCGACACCTTTGAACGTGCAGCAGCATTGCTTGAAGCTGGAGCGGATGCGATTGTCATCGATACGGCGCATGGACATAGTGCTGGGGTTATCCGTAAAATTAAAGAAATCCGCGATACATTTCCGGAAGCAACGTTGATTGCTGGAAATATCGCTACCGGCGAAGGCGCCAGAGCATTATATGATGTAGGTGTTGATGTCGTGAAGGTAGGAATTGGGCCTGGCTCAATTTGTACGACTCGTGTAGTGGCCGGTGTTGGTGTGCCTCAGTTGACTGCTATATATGATGCGGCTTCTGTAGCACGTGAATACGGTAAAGCTATTATTGCTGATGGAGGAATCAAATATTCTGGAGATATCGTGAAAGCATTGGCTGCGGGCGGACATGCAGCAATGTTAGGAAGCATGCTTGCCGGGACAGATGAATCTCCTGGAGAATTTGAAATCTATCAAGGCCGCAGATTCAAAACATACCGCGGCATGGGTTCTCTCGGGGCTATGGAAAAAGGCTCAAGCGACCGCTATTTTCAAGGCGGTGTAAATGAAGCCAACAAGTTAGTGCCGGAAGGAATCGAAGGCCGTGTAGCATACAAAGGCAGTGTAGCAGACATCATTTTCCAAATGATCGGCGGATTAAAATCCGGTATGGGCTACGTAGGTGCAGGTAATCTGAAACAGCTTCGTGATGAAGCGCAATTTATTCAAATGAGCGGCAGCGGATTAAAAGAATCTCACCCTCATGATGTGCAAATTACAAAAGAAGCACCAAACTACTCTGTAGAACAATAAAGTAAGAGAAAAAGGCAGAGCTAAAAAGGTTTTGCTTTAAGAAACAAACCGGACGATTTTGAAAATGCATGGAGCCATTTTCAAAATCGTCCGGTTTGTTTGCTAAGATGTGGCTTTTGAACCGTTGTTTATTGAGTAACGGCTTCATCTTTATTGCCAAAATACATATGAACAGGAAGTCTTTTCGGCGGCAACAGTCTGCTGACAGGAATGATTTCATAGCCCTCTGCCCGCAGCTCATCAATGACCTCAGGAACAGCATCCACAGTTTCTTCATAGATATCGTGCATAAGAATAATTGAACGGTCGAAGCTGGTTTCCTTTATTCGCTTCACGATTTTATCTTGATTTTTACTTTTCCAATCCTCTGAATCGACCGACCATTGAACGATTGGCCGATTGATAATTTCGGCAGCCTGTTTATTTACAGCGCCATAGGGCGGACGGAAACTTCGGGGAAGCTTCCCTGTTGCTTCGTAAATTGCTTCATCTGCAGCATAAATTTCAGCACGAATAGCATCAGGAGTTAATCCTGTCAATTTAGGATGAGAATAGGAATGGCTGGCAACCTCATGGCCTTCTAAACTCATTCTGTGAACTAAATCCGGCTGCTTTGCAGCATTTTGTCCCAGTAAGAAGAAGGAAGCTACTACTTGTTTTTCTTTTAGAATATCCAGTAACCGAGGTGTAGTTATCGGATTTGGCCCATCATCAAAGGTCAAAGCGATATATTTTTTATTCGGCTCCAAAGGTTTAATAGCTTGGGCGTGAATAATGTTGGGATCGACAAAATCTGAATCAACAAACGGCAGGATTTCGACTAATGGAATTGTCAGTTCACTCACATCTAAACTATTTTCAGGCAGAGAAATAGTAATTTCCTGAGGAGAATAAGCAATAAGCTGTTGTTCTATTGAGACCTGTGGAAAGCTCAGAATTTGATCAATCATTTCCGAACTATCTGAGACAGTTTCAAGTAGTTTTTGCTTGATAACCAGCTGAACAGCAGATAAATCATCTGGATTTTGAAAAAGCTCAGACAAAGTTGGTGTATTTAATGTCAGCCTATTTTTGTAGACCGCTGTCCCGGAAAGAACAGAACTGCTTGTCCATATGTCTCCCTTCCTCTGATAGGTAGTCACTGTTGGAGTGGCAACAAGAATTTTTCCAAAAGAGCTGCTTGTAGTTAGATAGCCAACCAGCTTTGTATCTACCGAATTATCTATTTGTTCAGCAGCTTCTGATAATAAAGCAGAGAGTGCTTGTTGAGAATCAGATGAATCAAAAACTTCAGGAAGATACATTAACTGTTGAATATGACTAGTTAGTTTTTTTCTGCTATTTTCGACATTTCCAAGCTGCTTCTGTTCTGCGGCAATCTTTTCCATTAACAATTGCTCTGGTGTTTGGGCAGGTTGGGCCTGTTTTGATGGAGCATTAGTAGTTTGTTTTTTTATCTGTGATAGATAATATCCCATACAGGCAGCACAGACAGTCGTTGCCAGAAGAAACAAAGCAGGAAGCTTTTTTCTCAAACTTCCCTTTTCGTCAAGCTTTCTCCGCTGCTTTCTAGTTGCTCGTCGATGATTGGTTGGTTCCATTCGGCTCGTCCTTTACAAATTATGATAGTTTAACTTTAACACAGGTGGTTTTCAGCATCAAAGTGAGAAGCTGGGTACTTAGAAATTATTGAAAAAAGAATGAGAGAGCTATCATTCATAGAGTGCTTAAAAGAGTGAGTGGGACAATAGTCAGAAGAAAATCTGATTATTGTCCTACTTTTTTGATTTTAGGGTACACAAAAAGCACGCAACCGTGTAAGATTAAAGTGACCAAACCCAATCAAAAGGAGCGTGCTTTTATGTTTAAAGATTATACCATTAATCAAACGATTTTACCATTAGAGTTGGAACAGTTTATTCCTGAAACGGATGTCGCTTTTGCGGTTAATGCCTTAGTCGAAGCCATGCCGCAAACACTCTTTAATAAATTAGAAGAACAATTAGGCCGACCGGCCTACCACCCGAAGATGCTATTAAAAATTATTCTGTATGCGTATACTCAGCGTGTCTTTT
>NZ_JBNEQE010000009.1:0-121778 GCF_049894025.1 Enterococcus sp. LJL51 | reverse complement strand
AGCAGATTGAACGATGAAAAGCGCCTTTGGCGTCCTGGTTTTAAAAACTGTTTAACAGAAACAGAGATTGTAGATCGCTTACTTCACGTTTCGCCTGAACTACAAACGGGTTACCAACTATACCAAGATTTGCTTTATGCAGTTAAGAAACGCGATCAAAAATACTTTGAAGAACTGCTTGCTTTTGATCCGACACTTCCAGAAAGTTATCGAACCACCTTGGAGACATTTAAAAAGTTTCTTCCACAAATCAAAAATGCTCTTCAACACACCTACTCCAATGGACCGCTGGAATGTTTAAACAACCATATCAAAGTTTTAAAAAGGAATGCGTATGGCTTCCGTAGCTTTTACAATTTCAAACTGCGAATTATGATTCGCCACGGCAACGCTTTAATTGTAAACTAAAAAAGACCAAGAGAAATGTTTCCTCTTGATCTTCAAAAATTCTAAGATTTCTCTTCACCAACATTAGTTGACAAAGAGCCGTTTAATTATGATTCGCCACGGCAACGCTTTAATTGTAAACTAAAAAAGACCAAGAGAAATGTTTCCTCTTGATCTTCAAAAATTCTAAGATTTCTCTTCACCAACATTAGTTGACAAAGAGCCGTTTTTTAGCTGTTTTATTCAGTTTCTTTTTTCCTTAACAACAAGAAACCAGCGTAAGCAGCCATTGAGGTTCCAACAATCAATGCCACAGCACTCGACTCTTCACCTGTTGCAGGTAGTTGGTTTTCTGTTTTAGTAGTTGTATTCGTTAGCGGCAGAATGACCTGCTCTGGAGCGAGATTATTATGAACAACAGGTTGAACTATAGTCGCAGGAGGAACAACATTATTTATACCAGGCAATTCTTCTATAGTAGACAATGTTTTATATCTAAATACAAGTGTTTCTCCCCCTATAATAAACGTATATAAATAAGGAAAATCATTCGCTGTAATAGGATTACCTTCTATATCCAACAAATCGTCAAAACCAATTAATTCTCTATCAGAGAAAATTTGGGGATTAATCCAAATATGATCATCCCATTTTTTTCTGTGTGTCTCAGAATAAAACTGATTACCATTTTCGTCCACACATACAATATTCAAATCGTATTCCAATCTAGTATATTTTACATGGAATAATTCTGTTCCAGAATTACCGAAGATACCAGTTATAGGTCCGCCCTCATAAATATATCCTCTAATTTCCGGTGGATTAAATGTATACTTTTCTCCAGGAGTTCCAGTAATATATGGTACCGGATAACCTCCAGTAATGATATAATTTTGATCATCAACATAATTAAAGACAACACTTGTATCAGTTGGAAGAGATAATTCTACAGTTAGTACAGTCAAATCTGATGACAAATAACCTTGTACCGAACCACTAACTGCAGAATTATTTGAAGTAATACGTATATCTGAAATTGACGAAACAACATATCCTTTTGGTGCAGACATATTCCAAGGCTCTCCATCAAAACCTACAATTTCTTCCACATGAATCAAACTTCCATTGTGGATAAAATTAATTTTCATTGTTACTGCTGCAACTTTTTGAGTTGCAACTTCTTCAGCTGCCAGCTCTTCAACAACTTCCGGCAATACAGCTTCTTCTGTCGTTTCAGTTTCAACTGGTACCTCTGCCTCTTCTGTTGTTTCTTCAGTTGTTGTCTCCGTTGTTTCTTCAGTCGTTGTTTCTGTTTCTTCTGAACTTTCATCTTCTGTAGAAGACTCTTCTGTTGTTTCTGTCCCCTCAGTCAACTCAGAGCTTTCGGTTGTTTCTGTTGTTCCTTCTGGGAGTTCAGTCAACGAGTTTTCAATCGCTTCTTGTACAGCTTCACGGGAAGCTGCATCATAAGCAGGTGTTCCTTCAGCAAAAACTTGTTGTGCACTCAATACCGTTGGGCAACATAACGCTGCCAACGCAACACAATACAATACTTTTTTCATTTTTTCTCTCCTTAATGTCAAAGATACATATATTTTAGCATAGACATTTCCGGAAAGAAACAGATTTTTTACAAAATCACATTATAAACCGCCAATTTAAGCAATTTGTAGACAAAAAAGACCAGAGACACTTCATTAAGAAGCATATCTGGTTATTCTTTTTATAACATTTTACTCATTTATCTAATGACTGTAGAAAATTCCCAACATGTTCTACAGCAAATGGCAGGGCTTCTTCTTTGGGCTCAAATCGTTCAGAATGAAGGCCATACAAGCTTTCCACTCCTAGCCAAAACATTGTTCCAGGCACTTTGGATAGCAGATAGCCGAAATCCTCACCAGTCATGGCAACCGGAGCTTTTTCAACTACAACCTCCTGCTCATTCTGCATAAACTGAACAAACGTTTCTGTTGTTTTCTGATTATTAATTACTGGTAAATAGCCTTTCTGATCAAGAATCACATCTATTTCACAATTGAAAGACTGACTGATGCCGACTGCCAATTCTCTAATTCTTTGCTGAGTCAAAGCATTGCTCTCATCAGTCAATGTGCGAATGGTTCCAGTGATTCTCGCTTCCCCTGCTATTACGTTATTCGTTGTTCCGGCGTTAAAGGTACCGAACGTCACAACTCCGCCTTCCACAGGGTTAACGTTTCTACTGATAATCGTCTGCGCCTGCTGCACAAAATTAGTCGCTGCGATAATCATATCATTCGCTACATTCGGAAATGCCGCATGGCCGCTTTTCCCCTTAAAATGAAGCCTAACTTCACAGGTCGCGGCAAAAAGCGTACCGCTTCTGGTTGCCACTGTTCCTACTGGTAAATCAGGATTCACATGTAAGGCATAGAATTCATCTGGAAGCCAGTCGCCAAAGACACCTGCTTCATACATCAGCATCCCTCCTGCTTCATTTTCTTCCGCTGGCTGAAATAGGAATAGATAGTTATTCTTCGGCTGTTCTCTAGACAGTTTTTCCATCAAGCCTAAACCAATGGTCATATGAAAATCATGACCACAGGCATGCATTTTCCCTTCATGTACTGAACGAAAATCGGATAGGACCTCTTCTGTGATAGGTAAGCCGTCAATATCCGCACGCCAGCCAATCGTTTTTTCAGGATTATAGCCCTGAACGAAAACTAGTGTACCTGTCTGCCAGGTTTTTATCTTCATATACGAGGTTTTAACAGCGTTAATCTCTTTCAATAGATAGTGCTGTGTCTCAAATTCTTCAAGACCAATTTCCGGAATTTGATGAAGTGCTCTTCTAATCTCACATAACCGTTCCTGTATCACGTTCTTTTCTCCATTCTAACCGACTATAATGTTATCCCTGATAGACAAATAGGACATTCTTATCCCCTTGTCTCCCTAAAATCAAATAAACAGTGTGCCAAAAGTTGTCTCCTCAGAAATAGGCGAACTACACTGAAAATAGGAGAAACACCAGCTAGCCATCAATCAACAGCTACTCGATTCCTTCACAGTGCTTCTTAACAATTTTCGATATAGTCCGCTTCATTTCTTGAGACAGAACACTTCGGTCACCCCCTCTAGCTTCAATGTCTATAATTTTCGCAGTTCATCCATCATATTCGTCTTGCCTTTTGTTTTTTCATCAATATCTTTAATCTTTCTCGCCGGCACACCAGCGACAACGGTATTTGGAGCAACGTCATCTACAACAATCGCTCCCGCAGCGACCACTGCTCCTGCTCCGACACGAATTCCTTCTAAAACGACTGCATTTGCGCCAATCAATACATTGTCCTCAATAACTACTGGCTCTGCACTAGGCGGTTCAATCACTCCAGCGAGTACCGTGCCTGCCCCAATATGACAGTTTTTACCAACGGTAGCCCGTCCGCCAAGAATAGCACCCATATCAATCATTGTTCCTTCACCAATCACAGCACCAATATTAATGATTGCCCCCATCATAACTACTGCATAATCGCCGATTTCTACTTGATCTCGAATGATAGCTCCCGGTTCAATTCGTGCATTGATTTCTTTCGTATCTAATAAAGGAATTGCGGAATTACGGCTGTCATTTTCAACAACATAATCTTCTATTACTTCTTTATGCGTTTCTAAAAACGGCTGAATAACCGACCAGTCTCCAAACAAGGTTCCTGTTTTGCAATTTGTAAAAGCTTTAACACCTGTTGGATATATCAGTTCCTTCAATCGCCCTTTTAGCGTTACTTTAACTGGTGTTTTCTTTTCTGCATTCCCGATGTAACTAATAATTTCATACGCATCCATCCCGTTAACTCCCTTCAGTTTCTAACAAACAGCATAACAAATAAGCAGCTAAAAGTGAATCAGCAGCAACTAGATTGCCTGACCTTCCTCGTCTTCATTCATTTTAGGCAAAACGATATTATGCTTTTCCAATTCATGTGCCATATGGTTGACAGCCTTCAGCAGTTCTTTTCTAGTAATGATTCCTTTAAAGCATTGATTGTCGTCAACAACCGGCAAGAAGGGAGAATCTACCAGTAAATGCAGGATATCTTCTAAATCCCAGTTCTCGCCAATTACAGCTACACCGACTTCCATAACATCTGCAACAGTAAATTCCTGTAGTTTTTCCAAATCGACAGAAGTTAAATCGAACATCTTATCCACTACATCAGCTAAACTAATCAATCCAACGAAACGATCTCCTTTGTCTAATACAGGAATCTTCGAATACCTTACCTGTGATAAGACAAGCAGCGCGTGGTTCAGCGGATTTAAGCACATCACATTTGCAACATTCTCTGCTGGTATCATAAATGTTTCTTTTTTTTCAAGTAATAATTCTTTAACAGCATTTCCAATCATTGGAGTGCCTCCATTTCGTTTTTTACCCTACAAGTTACATTGTACAAAAAAGAAAGTCGAATGTCTTCAAATTCGCAGTTTTTTCACATTCGTTTAAAAAATTTTACATTTCAGTTCCCCTTGACTTTTTTACGGGAAAACATCTGCATTCCTTATGGCTCTTCATTTGCTGTTCTGATGGAAAGACAATTACTCCACAATATAATAAAATCGTAGTAAAAAACTATTTTAAAGCGCTTTCTAGATAGCTGTAAAATACCAAACTATATTTTTGAGTGTCCTGTCGTTTAACTATAAAAAGGGGAAAACAATAAATTCCCGCCTCTTAGTACACCTAAATCCGAAGCAAAGACAAGCCCCAAAGCTGTTCATTCGGAAATAAGCCGTACTATACAAAAATAACTCCACATGGACATTTTCAATACAGTACAGCCTTTTTCTTGAAGCAAAACATTTTTGAACTAGCATTTCTCTTATTATTTGTTAAATTTAAAGTGAAGTTTTGAAACAGCTTCAAAATTGCGGTCATAATACTGAACCTCAAAGTTATCTGCTGTACTTTCAATCAGTGCGTAGGACTGTATCTGAATCGGTCCTCTTGGCAAACGGATACTACCGGGATTTAAAAACAAGCAGTTCTGTCTCATTTCACAGCCGATTTCATGTGTATGACCAAACAAAGCAATTGTTGCACCAGCTTCTTCCGCCTGTAAAGACAGCTGATTCAGACCAAAACGAACATTGGAAAGATGTCCGTGGGTCATGAAAATGATGTCTTGCCCTGTATTTTTTACAGCTGTATCAGGAAATCCAGGACCGTAATCACAGTTCCCTTTTACTACCACAGTAAAATAATCCCAGAGATGATCTGACGCTTCAAGTTCAGAATCACCACAGTGAAACATTTCATCAACTTCATCCTTATATCGGTTGACCAGCTGAACTAAGATATCCCGGTCACCATGATTATCACTTACTACTAAATACTTCATCTATTTCCTCCTGTCGGTTTAGTTCTTCAGCCAGCTTTCCCATTCATTTTTTAGTTTGGCAACAGCCTTCCCGCGATGACTGATTTCATTTTTCACTTCTGAAGGAAGCTCTGCAGCTGTTTTTCCTTGTTCAGGGACAAAAAACAGTGGATCATAGCCAAAACCATTTTTTCCTCTTGGAATCGTACCGATTTGCCCTTCCCAGTCCTCTTCCACCACAAGACTTTCTTTATCTGGAGCCGCAAAAACCAGTGTACAATGGAAACGGGCTGTTCGTTTGTCTTTAGGAATTTCTGTCATTTCATGCAATAGTTTGGCGTTGTTGGCGGCATCACTCTTAGGCTCCCCAGCAAAACGAGCAGAATAAACCCCAGGCATCCCATGCAGTGCATCTACAATTAATCCAGAATCATCGGCCAAAACTGGTTGTTGTAAAATTGAAGCAATTGTTTCTGCTTTTAGCCGGGCATTTTCTTCAAAGGTTGTGGCAGTCTCTTCCACATCAGGAAGCTCTGGATAATCCAGTAGTGTTTTTACAGCATAGCCTTTAGAAGCAAACAAACGTTCAAACTCTGCCGCTTTGCCTGGATTAGCAGTCGCTATGACAATTGTTTTTTCATCTGCAGTATTCTCTACTTGAGTAGATTGAAACAAAACATTTTTTTGCTCCCCTATTAGTTCACTGATTCCCGTTTTTCCATAAAAGAGCATGCTGTTCAGCTCTTCACCAGAAAAAGTTGCTTCTTCCCCTGTTCCCTGAATCTCCACAAATTCTCCTGATTCAGTCATTACTAAATTCATATCAACTTTTGCTGAAAAATCTTCTTCATAATCTAAATCAAGTACACAGTGACCATCTGGTAGAATTCCTACGCTGACAGCAGCTAAGTGCTCCTTGATTGGATCTTCCGCCAATACACCAGTATGGAGCAGCTTATCTACAGCTAAACGCATAGCCACAAACGCACCAGTAATACTTGCAGTACGCGTACCGCCGTCCGCCTGAACAACATCACAGTCAACAATAATACTACGTTCGCCTAACGCTTCCAAATGAATGACAGAGCGTAACGAACGGCCAATTAGCCGCTGAATTTCCATTGTTCTTCCAGAGAGCTTACCTTTCGCACTTTCTCGTATGTTTCTAGTATTTGTTGCTCTAGGAAGCATGCTGTATTCTGCAGTCACCCAGCCGGTTCCTTGTCCTCTCAAAAAGGGCGGAACTTTCTCCTCAACGGTTGCCGAGCAAATCACTTTTGTATCGCCAAATGAAATAAGTACAGAGCCTTCAGGATGTTTGAAGACATTTGTTTCAATCGTTATTTTCCGCAGCTGGCGTTCATTTCTTCCGTCATGTCTAATCATATTTCTATCTCTCCTCCAGTTTTACATGGTATGCATCAATCGTTTCCAGTTCAAGCCAGTCATTGGCAATCTTTTTAAACATGGCTGCTGAACCAGTTGTATAAAATTCATTTAGCGGCTGAACGGACTGAGGTGCAGCGGATAAGTTAAAGTAATCCAACAGCACGCTGACTTCACTTACTGTTTCTGCTCCAGAATCAATCAGCTTCATTTGACTGCCCATAAAATTTTGGATTAAGGGCCGCAGTAAGGGATAATGAGTACAGCCTAATATTAATGTATCCAACCCTTTATTTTTTAGTGGCCTTAGTGTTTCAGACACAACTTTTTTTGCTACAGAAGAGTGATATTCACTACTTTCTACAATCGGCACAAACTTTGGACAAGCCAAACTTGTAACTTGAACAGCAGGTACTTTTCCCTGCATGGTAAACTTATAGGAACCGCTCTTAATAGTACCTACAGTGCCTATTACACCAACCTTATTGATTTTAGTGGCTTTTAGTGCAGCTCTTGATCCTGGAAGTATCACACCTACAACAGGTATATCCAGCTTTTCTTTTATTTCTTCCAAGGCAACAGCTGTTGCTGTATTACAGGCAATAACCAGCATCTTAATATTTTTCTTCAATAGAAAAGAAGTCATTTCCCAAGTAAACTGAACCACCTGTTCTGCTGGACGAGGACCATAGGGACAACGTGCTGTATCACCTAAATAAATCAACCGTTCATTCGGCAGCTGTTTCATTGCCTCTTTCATAACCGTTAATCCGCCCACACCGGAATCAATAAATCCAATTGCTCCATTATTCATCTATATCAAACCTTTATCATTTTTTTCAATACCCTTATTCTCTACTTTTTCAAAGACTTTTTCAAGCATTAATCCTCTATTCTCATTTTATCCTACCATACTATAAGCAGATTTTTCTTCGTTCAGTTTTCACAAAAAAACTAGTATTCCTTAAAAACTTATGTTATAATTTCTAACATTAACAAAAGAAAAGAATTATGATAAAAGCATTAACTTTTAAGTATAAATGTTTTTACATTAGTGAAAACAATCTGTTTTTATTAAATTATCATTAAAATAGCCAGTATCCGACTAGTCAAAGCAACTATTCTGAATGAAATGCTCCTCTGATTTTTCCTTCCTTCTCTTTCTTTTCGTTATTTTTCATCACATTTCATACCTCAGAATAGATACTATTATACATAAAGGAGAACGTTTATGATTTCATTAGAACATGTTAACAAATACTTTGGGGACCATCATGTGCTAAAGGATATTTCCTTTTCAGTTGCAGAGGGTGAAAAAATTGTTATTATTGGTCCTTCCGGCTCTGGAAAAAGTACATTAATCCGCTGTATCAATCGTCTGGAAAAAGTAACTGATGGACATATCCTAATCAACGGTACAGACATAACTGAACCAAAAGCACCTATTCAAGAAATTCGGCAAAAGGTCGCTATGGTCTTTCAGAACTTCAATTTATATGCCCATAAAACAATTATTGACAATCTTACCTTAGCGCCAATCAAAGTTAAGGGCATCAGTAAAGAAGAAGCCACTAGAACAGGGATGGAATATTTAGAGCGTGTTGGTTTGGCGGATAAAGCAAAAGCCTTTCCTGCCCAGCTATCTGGGGGACAGCAGCAGCGTGTGGCAATTGCCCGCGTACTAAACATGCATCCTGAAGTTATCTTATTTGATGAACCAACTTCTGCCCTTGATCCGGAAATGATTCAGGAAGTTCTAGATGTAATGGTTGATCTTTCAAAACAGAATATTACGATGATTTGTGTTACACACGAAATGGGCTTTGCCCGTCAGGTGGCAGATAAAGTCATTTTTATGGATGACGGACAAATTGTTGAAACCGGCACTCCAGAACACTTCTTTACAAACACCCAGAATGAGCGGGCAAAAGAATTTTTGAGTAAAATTATTCATAATTCCTAAAGGCTGCTCTTTTCAATGTAATTGGAGTAATTTACAGAAATTAGTTTTTAATCACTTTACATTAGTTTATTGTTAAAAAATTAGGAGGTAGTTTATTATGAAAAAAACTAAAAAAATACTGGGCGGCTTATCACTTCTTCTTTTACTGGGATTAGTTACAGCCTGCGGCGGCGGTGAAGATGCTGCGTCAAACTCAGGTGCTTCAGCGCTAGATAAAATTAAGGATGCCGGCGTAATAAAAGTTGGAATTAAAGAAGATGTACCTAACTTTGGCTATATGAACCCAGATACAAACAAAAATGAAGGAATGGAACCTGACATTGCACGCAAAATTGCGAAAGAACTAACTGGTAGTGAAGATAATGTCGAATTTGTCGGAGTAACCGCAAAAACGAGAGGTCCGTTATTGGATAATGGCGAAATTGATATGGTTATTGCAACTTTTACGATTACAGATGAACGGAAAGAAACCTACAATTTCACTACACCTTACTATCAGGACGAGGTTGGCTTTTTAGTCAGAAAAGCGGATGGATTAACTGATACAGCGAGCCTTGACGGTAAAACAATTGGTGTAGCACAATCTGCAACAACTAAAGAAGCGATTATTGCAGAAGGTGAAAAGCTGGGTGTCTCTTTTAACTTCCAAGAGCTAGGTTCTTATCCCGAACTGAAAACAGCATTAACTTCTAAACGCATTGATGCTTTCTCTGTTGATAAATCTATTCTGTCTGGTTATGTTGATGACAGTACAGAAATTTTAGCAGATGGTTTTTCTCCGCAGGAATACGGTATCGCAACGAAAAAATCCAACACTGAACTAAATGATAAATTAAATGATTTGATTACAAAATGGCAGGATGACGGATCATTAGAAGAAATCTACAAGGCATGGAACCTGAAGTAAGCTTCTACTTCACCAGCGTTTTGTATGGATGTAGGAGGGAAATTATATGCCATCTTTTATAGCTACCGCCTCATGGATGACTGAAGGGCCATTTGCTCTTCATCGCTGGCAGGCTGTTTTAACAGATTGGCGTTTGTTTGCAGACGCCTTCCTGTATACTATTTTAATTTCATTAGGCGCCCTCGCTTTGGCTTTGTTTTTAGGGATTTTCTTCGGAAGCCTATCAGCAACTAACAGCCGAGTGTTGAAAGGAATCACCCGCGTCTATGTTGAGTTCTTTCAAAACACACCACTGCTGATTCAATTTGTGGTGGTATACTATGGTTTGCCAATGATTATGATTAACGGTAATCCTGTCTTCACCTTTTCAGCCACAACTACGGCTATTCTCTGTGTGGGACTTTATCACGGCGCCTACATTTCAGAAGTTGTTCGTTCTGGTATCGGAGCCGTTCCAAAAGGACAGTTCGAAGCAGCCTATTCGCAGGGCTTTTCATATAGCGAAGCGATGCGGTATGTTATCTTACCTCAAGCTTGGAAAATTATGCTGCCTCCTTTAACAAATCAGGTAGTTAACTTGATTAAGAATACGTCGACAGTGGCTATTATTTCCGGTGCAGATGTCATGTTTACCGCTAATAGCTGGTCCTCGGTCAATCTGAATTATATTCCTGCCTTTGCAGTTGCTGGTCTTCTCTATTTTATTCTTTGCTTCCCATTAGCAACACTAGCAAGAAGACTGGAAGAAAATAATAAGAAAGCATACAGCAGATAGGAGGGGACATATGTCAGAACAAATTAGTCAAATTTTTACCGCTAATAATTTGAAATTTTTATGGAATGGTTTACAACTGACGCTTTATATTTCCTTTGTTGCCATTCTCCTGAGTACAATTTTCGGCACAGTCCTTGCTGTATGTCGAAATCAAAAACGGGGACCATTAAAATTTCTGGCAAGTCTCTATATTGAAATTGTCCGAAATATCCCCAACCTGCTTTGGATTTATGTTATTTTCCTGATTTTCAAAATAAAATCAACACCCGCTGGAATCGTCAGCTTTACTGTTTTCACCACAGCAGCTCTTGCAGAAATCATTCGCGGCGGATTGAATGGCGTTGATAATGGTCAAAAGGAAGCCGCTCGTTCTCAAGGATTCAGTAAGTTTCAAATCCTTCTTTACATTGTATTGCCGCAGGCGATTCGTAATGTATTGCCGGCAATTATTTCACAGTTTGTTACAGTGATTAAGGATACTAGCTTCCTCTATTCAGTTATTGCCTTACAAGAACTTTTCGGTAAATCCTATATACTTATGGGACGCTATGCGCAAACGTCTCAGGTTTTTGCGATTTATGGACTGGTCGCACTAATCTACTTTGCCATTAATTTTTCAATCTCACAATTTTCAAGATGGCTTTCCCGAAACTGGGTTAAAGGTTAATAAAAAATTGAGATAAATAGCCAACGAGTGAAAGTCAGATTTCTCTGCTTTTCAGCCGTTGGCTTTTCTTTTTTATTTGAGGTTGAGGTAAAGACGGGTTGCTTCAAGCACCAGGTAGGTATCAATCAGCAGCTACTTGGTTTCCTCGTAGTGTTTCTTGACAATTTTCAGATTACCTTCTTATTGCTATGAAACACAGTGAGAGAAGAGCTGATGTTAAACAGTGCCTACTTGGTTCTCGGAGCTAAACACTTTTGTCACAATCTCCTTCAGCGATTTTCTGAATTATCTCTGGCGACAGACTATAGTTGTTAACCGCCTGTGCTGTCATCTTTCTATGCACCTTCGGATTCATCAGAAAAATGATAAAAGCAACCATTAAAGGCAGCAAGCTCGGCAGATCATTCAATGGAGTTAAAACCTCTCTACTCTCTTTAAACATCCCTTTATGGAATAAACAACTGAAAAATATTTTAAGTATTTCCAACCTGCTTTCCGTCTTTTCAGCAGTGCCCATAAGTAATGCAAGGGTGCTATGTGTTTTAACGCCGGCTTTTCCTATTCTTAATGGCTGGTCAGTAAATTCCTGCTTTTCATTTAACCCAATCAATAGCTCAGGAAAATTTACACCAGCTGCTGCCGCATTGCCTGGCTCAACCATCCGCGGATTGCATTCAATAAATAATAATTGATGCTTATTCTTAATAAAATCAAATGTAATTCCACCATTCCAGCCTGTATGCCGGCCAAAAGCAATTAACTGCTGAATAGCTTCTGTACTATCACAGCTGATTCGAGCTGCTGCCGAGCCGCCGGGACCAATACCGGTTTGTTGTGAACTATGAACAGCAATCAGCTTCCCTTCTTCAAACAAGGCCTGTACTTGTCCGTAGGTACCGCTTACATTTTTTTGAATCATTAAATCGCTCACTTTGATTCCCTTTTCCGCAAAAACCTGCATCTCTTCTTCAAGCTCTTGAGGGTTATGAATCTTCACCACACCTCTGCCTGCAGTGCTGAAATCAGCTTTCAGCCAACAGGGGAATTCTGACCAGCTAGCTCGGTTTTCAGCCAGACACCATTGTGGTTGAGGAAAATGAATCTGCTCACTTAATTGAGCAAACTGACGCTTTCCTTCAACCTTTTCAAAAGCATCCTTTGAAGCAGTGTAAACTGGAAGACCTTTTAAATAGTTCTTAGTCCAGGCAAAAAGCCAGATTTCTTCATGAGTAGGTAAAAGACAGGTATAGTGGTTCTGTTCATGTCGTGTACTGATTTCTTTTAAAAATGCTTTCGGCTCGTTTACCCGATATCCTGAAAAATAATGTCTACGCCACTTGGAAAAACGGCTAATTGACCACTTTGATGCCCCCATTACATCTACAATCACTCCTGCTTTTTTTAACACAGTCAATGTTTCTCTAGATGTTAAGCTGGCTCCCTCTGACATTAAAATTTTTTTCATGCTGCTTCCTCCTTTCAAACAATCCTTCGTTAGTATAAAAGATACGCGTGTGTCAGCATGTCTTTTAAAACCTGACGGATGGACGAAATCTCATAATCCTCTTCAACAAAAGCCTCGTACTTCTTGTAGATAACCATTCGCGCGATACTTTCAATCACTAGCTCCACATGGTAAGTTTGGTGTGTCAGTTGTCGAATCCTGCCTGCTTTCATTTCTCTATCAAAAAATAGCTCTACGTAAGAAAACAGCTGATAACGATACTTTCTATAGATTTCTGTAAGTAGGGGATCTACTTCTTTATTTTTCTCAATCATTAGAAAAACAGCCCTATATTCAGTCATTCGGTCAATCAAACGATCAATTAGCTCTTCAAATCGGCATTCTTCCCTCAAAATATTCTTTTTTAACTCTGTGTCCTGTTCTTCAAAGGTTTTTTCAATCATTTTATGCAAACTCGATTGCTCCATTTCTACGATGGGAAAGGTTGGTTCCTCTGCTATTTTTAAATGAACGAAAAATAGGTAATTCCAAATCGCTTCTTTGCTAGTAAAATAATTATAAACCGTTCCAGTTGCTATCCCTGCGTTTTCAGCAATATTACTAATTTTTGTCTGACGAAATCCCTGTCTGATAAATAATGAAACAGCAGCTGCTGTTACTTGTTCTAATACATGCTTCTTCATAATATAGTCCTCCTTACTAAATATGAATGAATGGTTCATTCGTATTTAGCTTACACGATTTTTATAAGAAATTCAAGAAAAAAAGCGCTTGAGACATAATTAAATGCTCAAACGCTTCTTTTAATCATTTCTACATGACTCGTGAGACAAAGTACTTATCTGTATTAAATAGCGGCAAATCAAGCCGCAGAAGCCCTCATAGATAACTTCTAGCTAATAGACCTAGCGAATAGTTACACTGAACTTCTCAGTTAATGCTTTCTCAATTTTCTTCATTGCACTATTCACTTCTTCCTCAACCAAGGTTGCCTCAGAGTTGGCAAATGTCAGACTGTATGCCATTGATTTCATGCCAGAATCAATATTAGCTCCCTGATATACATCGAAAAGATGAACATTTTTTAGGAAACGGCCAGCATTTTCCCAAATACAGCTTGTCAATTCCTGATTTGTCACGGTCTCCACAACTAGCAGAGCTACATCCCGACTTACTTCCGGGAATTTAGAAACAGCTTGAAAGACAAATTCTTCTTTTTCAGCAGCAAGCAGTCCGCGCAGATTCAGCTCAGCAACATATGTTTCTGGAATATCATACGCTTTAGCGGTTAAAGGATGAATCTGACCGATAAAACCAATAGTTTTTTCATTTAGCTTGATATAAGCTGTTCTCCCCGGGTGCATTTCAGGCAGTTCAGCTGTTCCTTCAAACGTTATTCCAGATTGATAACCAGTTGTTTCAAACAAGTTATCCAGCATCCCCTTCAATGTATAAAAATCTACTGCTGAAGCAGTTGTCTGCCAATCCTTATCCAAACGATTTCCAGTCACTGCAATGGCTAAATGATTTTCTTCATCAGGCAGGTTTTTTAACGGATCATTTTCCTGATAGAACACTCTGCCTACCTCATATAGTGAGACGTTACTATTTTTGCGGGCAACGTTATAATTTATATCATCTAACAAACCAGAAATCAGATTCATACGCAAAACTGAACGTTCTTCGCTCATCGGCCAGTTCAGCTTTGTTGGCTGGCTTTCTTTTAATGAAAACTGTCTCGCTTTCTCTTCTGTAGTTAACGCGTAGCTGATGGCTTCACTTACACCATAGCCCTCCAGCATTCCCTTTAGCTTACGGACAAAACGCTGATCTTCAGTCAAACCGGCTGCAACAGTCTCTCCTTTTGGCAAGGTAGACGGCAGTTTGTCATACCCATAGATTCGAGCAATTTCTTCGATTAAATCAGCTTCAATCGTAATATCCCATCTCCGGGAAGGAACAGTTACATAAAATACCTCATTTTCAGAAGTATATTCAAAAGCCAACGCTTCAAAAATTTCTTCAATCTCTTTCTCAGTCAACGCTGTACCTAAGTACTGATTGGCCCGTTCAACAGAAACACTGACTACGGGTTCTTCAACAGTTACCTCACTACCAATACTTTTCCCAGAAACTACAGTTCCTCCAGAAAGCTCAGCAATCATCGCTGCAGCGGCATCGCCTGCTGCTCCAACAGTGCCTTTATTAATCCCTTTTTCAAAGCGGCTGGATGATTCACTACGCAGATTGAACTGTTTGGAAGTTTTTCGAATGGACAAAGAATCAAACAAAGCGGATTCCAAGGCTACAGTTGTTGTTTCTCCTGTAATTTCAGAATTAGCACCGCCCATAACTCCAGCTAACGCAACCGGAACTTCACCATTTGTAATAACCAGATTTTCTGATGAAAGCTGACGCTCGCCTCCATCGAGAGTAGTCATTTTTTCCTGTTCCTTGGCACGTCGAACCAGAATTTTTTTACTGTTTAGCTTATCATAATCAAACGCATGAAGCGGCTGACCAAATAAGAGTAAAATGTAGTTTGTTACATCAACCACATTATTGATTGGACGAATCCCTTCATTCATCAAGCAGGTTTGAAGCCACAATGGGCTTTCCTGAATTTTCACATCTTTAATAATTCGAATTTGATAAGCTGGCGTATCTGCTTTATCGGCTACTTCAACTGAAACATAATCTGCCGCAGTTTCACTTGTATCTTCTTTCAAAGCAAATTCTTCAAAAACAGGTGTTTGACGATAAATCGCACCGGCTTCATAAGCAACCCCGCGCATGCTCAGTGCATCCGCCCGGTTCGGTGTAATAGACAGCTCAATAATCGCATCATCCATATCGAGATAAAGAAAGACAGCCGTACCGTTAACAGCCTCTTGAGGCAAGTAGTAGATTCCTTCCGCATAAGCTTTAGGAATAACATTTTCTGAGTAGCCAAGCTCTTGCAGAGAGCAAATCATTCCATTGGAAACTTCTCCCCGCATTTTACCTTTTTTGATTTTTTGATTGCCGGTAATTCGTGCACCAGGTAAAGCAACGATAACTTTAATTCCAGTTTTCACGTTAGGAGCGCCGCAAACAATTTGCGAAAGCTCTTCTTCCCCGATATCTACCTGACAAATGGACAAATGATCAGAATTAGGGTGAGGAATGCATTCCTTCACTTCTCCAACCACAATCTTTTTCAATCCCTCTTCGGGAATTTCAATACCTTCAACTTCAATGCCGGTGACCGACATTTTATCTGCAAGCTCTTTTGGTGTTACTTTTGATAAATCCAGATATTTACTCAGCCATTTATATGAAACTAACATAGATTTCTACTCCTTTTCCTTGAATTGATTTAAAAAGCGCAAATCATTCTGATAGAAACTGCGGATATCATTCACACCATAACGCAGCATCGCTACCCGATCTGGTCCTAAGCCGAAAGCAAACCCGGAGTATTCCTGAGGATCGATTCCTGACATCTCCAAAACGTTGGGATGAACCATACCAGCCCCCAGAATTTCAATCCAGCCAGTATGCTTACAAACATTACAGCCCTCGCCGCCGCATTTGAAGCAGCTTACATCCACCTCTACAGAAGGCTCTGTAAACGGAAAGTAGCTTGGACGCAGACGAATCGTCCGATCTTCACCGAACATTTTTCGAATGACAACTTCCAATGTCCCCTTTAAATCGCCCATTGTAATATTCTTATCAATTACTAACCCTTCAATTTGATGGAATTGATGGCTATGTGTTGCATCATCTGTATCCCGGCGGAAAACCTTCCCTGGCGAAATCATTCGCAGAGCACCTTTAGAAAAATCGTGTTTTTCCATAGTCCGTGCCTGAACAGGAGAGGTGTGGGTACGAATTAAAATTTCATCTGAAATGTAAAAGGTGTCCTGCATATCTCTGGCCGGATGATCCTTCGGCAGGTTCATTCGTTCAAAATTATAGTGATCGGATTCTACCTCATACCCTTCAACAATCTGATAGCCCATTCCAATAAAAATATCTTCAATTTCTTCCATAATTTGAGAAAGAACATGTCTGCCTCCACGGCTAGTTTGTGTTCCCGGAAGCGTCACGTCAATCGTTTCTTGTGCCAATGCCTCGTTCATTGCTGCTTCTTCAAGAACTGCTTTCCGTTCTTCAACCGCTTCACTCAGTAAATCTCTAATTTCGTTGGCAAAGCTTCCAACAACTGGACGCTCTTCCTGAGATAAATCCTTCATTCCTCGCAGGACTTCAGTAATCGGTCCTTTCTTTCCAAGTGTTTCTACTCGGATTTGATTCAGTTCTTTTAAATCACTGCTTTGACTAATTTTCAGCAATGTTTCATCCTTCAACACTTCTAGTTGTGTCTTTAATGACATAATATTCTTCCTTTCCCTTTTATATTCAGCCGCTGCTTGTTTCTTTATCCAGACGGATAACAGCTAGAAATCCTTGTTAAAATTGGTAAAAATAAAAAAAGCTCGTTCCTTAAAAAAGGAACGAGCTCTCGTGGTACCATCCTCATTCACAACAAAAATATGCTGTGCACTCTATTTTTTAACGGTTTCTGCCGGTTAAGTCAATCAAGACAAAACAAACTCCGGAAGTGAAATGTTCATTTTTCGATTTCGTGATCTGCTTTCAGTCTATGACAAATCTTCCCTTTTACGAATCAACCAAACTACTTGCTTCCATCAGCGTTCTTTATTATTTAATTGACTATCAGTTTACAAGAAAATTTTCAATTGGTCAACTGCATTCTTCATCAGTGACCCATTTTTCTGCCCAAACCTGCAGCTGCTTCATCGACTTCTCCAAATCTTCACCCTTGTCCGTCAGAAAATATTCTAATCTTCCAGAATCATCACAGCGAGCAGCTTTACTGACAATCTGTTCACGTTCCAGCTCTCTCAATCGTTCAACAAGCAGGCGGTCACTCAGCATCGGGATCTTATTTTTCAGTTCACCAAAACGTTGAGGTCCATTTTCCAGCAAAACATCAATGATTAAACCGTTCCATTTCTTTCCTAAAATCCCAAAAGCCTTCTCGAATTTAGGACATAAAGAAAAGCTGGTTGTTTTTACTTGCTCCATTTTTCCTCACCTCATGAAAAGAGTATAGCACAGAACTTACTATTTGTAAGTTCATCTGCTTTTCTTTTATTCAAAAGCTTCTATCTTAGTTACTTGTCTACTTAGTAAATCAATAATTACTCCACCGTTCAACAGAACCATATAAACATGACTAACTGGCTTATTCGTAGATAATTCAAGCGCTTGCTGGTACATCCTTAGCTGTCCTTGATAGCGCTGCAGCATCCGGTTAAGCTCTGCAGCATCATCTGCCTTTTTGATGTAATCTGTTTTGTAGTCAAAAAGAATACAGCGGTCATCCAGCTCCAGATAGCCATCGATGATTCCGTGAACAAGCAAATCATCCGCTGTCTGCTCAGGGTAATCCTTAATGACATCCTCGGCTTTCATCAACATCGAAAAGGGCTGCTCTCTTTTTACCTTATCCGGATGAGCCAGCAGGAGCTTTCCAAGCTCTGAGTGAAAGAAGCTTACCATTTGGGAAATATCTATCCGCTGACCAATTTGTTCTGTGATTAGGCCCTGTTCTATTAGTCTTTTCAACAGCTGCTCTAAGGTTGCTCTTTCAGGTGTTTCAGTTAAATCAATCAGCTGCAGTAGATAATGAGTAGCCGTTCCTACATCCGCCGCTGACGGCTGTTGAATCTCTTCCATGAACCGAGGTCTACTGAACTCCTCTGTTGTCAATCGGTTAACAATTCGTTCATTCATTTTTGCCTGCTGTTCTGAAATATCCAGCTTACCAATCGATTTTTCATCAGGATCTTCAAACAGCCGCTTAATTTCAGACACAGACTGATAATTGGTTGTCTGGGTTGAGATAGCATATGGATAATTGTAGTTTAGACGTTTTAATCCTCTTGTCAGCAACACTTGATTATCTTTGCCGGAGACTGACTTCTCTACAGGCATCTTCTCAAAACTTTGAAGCTTGGAAAATGCTTCCTGTATCATTGGTTCATCCATAAAAGAAACGGTAAACCGGCCAGAGTGTTCCCTAATTTCTTTCAATGAAGCAGTTGAGAAAAATGGGTTTTGACCATCAACATGGCGAACAAGCGTCATACCAATCCAGTTCATCAAACTGCTCTTACTTTGAAGCCGATTCTCCTGAGGCAGAACTAGAGTGGCAACATCTTTGACCTTTCCCCATTCTTTCCAAGCAGCTTCCTGATCGTTATAAGACCCCACAAGAAAAAGTTTTTGTTCAGCTCGCGTCAATGCTACATATAGTTTACGCATTTCTTCTGACAACAGCTTATTCATTTTTATCTGCTTCAGTGCAAGAAACGGCAGTGTATCGTATAAGGTTCGTGTATCTGCTTCGAGGAAGCGAATACCTGCGCCTAATCGATCATCAAATATATAACGTTCTTTCAAATCAGACAAATTAAACTCCTTTGTCATATCTAAAACAAAAACAACAGGGAACTCCAACCCTTTACTAGCATGGATAGTCATTACCCGCACAGCATTTTCATCTTCTAAAATAACAGGCTCCGCTAAATCTTTATCTTTCTCCTGCATTTTTTCGATGAAACGTATAAATTGAAATAGCCCACGAAAACTGGTTTTTTCGTAATTGGCTGCCCGGTCAACTAAGGCATAGAGATTCGCCTGCCGCTGTTTTCCAGCCGGCATTCCTCCTGCATAATCTAGATAAGCTGTATCTTCAAATATTTTCCAGATAAGCTCAGATAGATGGGTTCTTCGGGCCATTTCCCGCCAGACATCCAGATTTTCAGCAAATAGACGTGTTTTCTCTGCAAGCTCTCGTTCTTCTGACGTAGCCCCATGACGCTTGTTGAAAGCGAGAAAGGCCTCGTAATACAACCCTTCCTTCTGAGCCAGCCGTACTTTAATCAGCTCCTGCTCTTTCAAACCAACAATTGGCGAACGCAGGACAGCAGCCAATGGGATATCCTGATAAGGATTATCAATCAGCTGCAACAGTGCAACCATTGTGCGAATCTCAGTAGCCTGAAAATAGTTTTGAGCGTCATTAACCTGCAGCGGGATGCCGGCAGATTTGAAAATCTCCAAAATTGTTAAGTTATTCTTTTTTGTTGGCGTTAGCAAAACAATATCCCGATAAGTAACTGCCCGGTTTTCCTTAAGCTTTTTATCATAAATCTGGAACCCTTGATCGACTAATTCACGAATCTTCAAGGCAGTCATGTGAAGCTCGCCTTCTGTTTTATCTTCAATCATAAAGTCTTCGGAAAGAAAAGTAGATGCTTTTTCTTCAGTCGCTTCTTTTTTCTTTTCATAAATCAGCAATTCCGTATTATAGTTTCCTTCTTCAGAAAATTGCTGAAAACCGTTGACTAGCTGTGCATCTTCATCATAAGCAATTTGTCCAACCTGTTCATCCATCAGCTGTTCAAAGACTAGATTAGTAAAATCCAGTACATTTGCCCGAGAACGAAAATTTTCAGCAAGTACAATTCGTTTACCACCGTCTTGTTTGCCGTAATTAACATACTTTTCAATAAAAAGACTTGGATCAGCAAGTCGAAAAGAATAAATGGACTGCTTTACATCCCCCACCATGAAAAGATTTCCCTGCTCAGCATCCGCGCGATACAGCCAATAAAGGATACTTTCCTGCAGCCGGTTGATATCCTGATACTCATCAACTAACACCTCATCAAATTTACTTCGATAATAAACTGAAGCCTCGGTTGGCTGCCATTCTCCATCGTACTTGTTAGCTAAAATCCTCAAGGTAAAATGCTCTAAATCATTAAAATCTACTAGTCCTTTACGCAGTTTTTCCGTACTATAGGCTGACATAAAACCTGCGCCGACCTCCGCCATTTTCTTAACGACTTCCGCAGATTGATCCATTACTTGCTTCATTCTTTCTGGTGATAGAGTGAACAGCGAAGCCACCAGCTCTTTTATTGTTTTTTTGTTTGTTTCTCTTAATTGTTTAATTTCTTCTACAATTTCTTTTAATTCAGCGACTCTAACAGTCGGAAACCGGTCAAAGGCTAGGGCTTCCGTCAGCTGATAAGCAGCTTCTAATTGATTCTCTTCCAGATACCCAACAAACTGCTCTACCCAATTTTTTTCTTTTTGAGCTAGTTCTGTAATTTTTTCCAGTTTTTCCTGCCCAGCAGATAGTTCGTACATTTGCTCATATCTTGCGCTGGTCAACAGCATGCTCTCCACAGCCTTAGGCTTCAAGGTTTCCTGATACAGAGGAGATTCGCCGATATCCTCTGCTACTTGGTAAACACTGGGAAGTTTCTTTAACCATTCCTCCGGATCTGGATTAGCTTTAGCAAATTCATAGAGAGAAAAAATAAGTTTAGTTAGACCATCGTCTGTTCGGTCATTGGAAAAATTGCTGGTCAAACGATAAAATGATTCATCATCCGCTGTATATAATGACTCTCTCAGCTCATCCCATACGTCCTCCTTCAGCAAAAGCATCTCTGTTTCATCTGTTAATAGACGAAACACCGGATCCATATCGATTAAGTAATAAAACCTACGGATAACGGACAAGCAAAAGGAATGAAGGGTACTGATAGCAGCCGTCGGCAGTAAAGAAATCTGCTTGATAAAATGTTGCTTTCGCTCTGAATCTGTTTCCTGATTCATTGCTTTTTGCAGTTCAGTTTGGATCCGCTCCTTCATTTCCTTTGCCGCCGCTTCCGTATAAGTAACAACTAGCAGACGGTCGATATCTGTCCCAGCTTTAATCTTTTCAATCACCCGCCGGACAAGCACTGTGGTTTTTCCAGAACCAGCAGAAGCAGAGACTAGGATGTTTTCATCCCCGTCAAAAACTGCCTGCCACTGGTTATCCGTAAACTGTTCGTTTTCTGAACGTAAAGGAATCATTTTACTCATCCCTCAGTCCCTCCTTTCCTACTTCATTTTTCATGCGATCAATGATTTCCTGTCTGTTCATCGTTTCTATTCGATGGTAATTGTTCTCCTTCAGCATCACATCAAAGCTGCAGACACTGCGAAACGGACAATACTTACAAGCTATTCTTTCCTTCCCCTGATAGGCAGGATCCAAATTTACCTCGCCGCTAGTCATTTTATTGCCGGCTTCAACGAACTTCTCTCGATTGTGTGCCCGTAGCAAATCGAACTCCTCGTTTGTCACAAATTTTTCCTCTTGTCTTCTGCCAGGCTTAATCACTTCTTTAGCCGACTCTTCAATTGGAAAGATAAGCGAGCTCTGCTTTGGTTCAAGTGAACGGTCCAGATGCTCTAAAAGGTTTTGGTCATTCAGCAATAGACCATCAAATTGAAATTTTTTCAATATCTGATTATCCAGCTCATTGTTCCCATCAAAATTAAGAATTGGATTATGAACATGAAGATAGAGGGAACCAGCAGCTTTGGCTTCTTTACCCACTAAATCAACAGCGTCCATCAGAGCCACATCGAGATAAGTAAGCATCTGCATCGCTAAACCATAATACGCCTCAGTTAAATTAAACTTACGGTGACTGGATTTATAATCAATGACGCCCAAATAAGTTTCTCCATCAAGCTCCAGCTGATCAACACGGTCAATTTTCCCCCGCACACTAATACGACCATTATTCTGTAACGGAAGCTCTAAGCCGCGAATTCCTTTTTTACCTGCGAGCTGACCAAATAGAACCTCCGTTTGAACGGTTGAAAGGCCGCTGCGTTCTCCTTGCTTTTTCAATGCCCAGCTTACCTTTTTAATTGTCTGCTGCAGCTGATATCGAATAAAATTCATTCGATTTGAGGACGTCAGAATGTCAAATTTCCGATCACCTAAAACACTTGTCAGAACTTCTTCTGCTACCTCATTTAGCTCTCTATCTGTTAAATCAGAAATTTGCTGATTGTTTTTTATCAGCACCTTAAACAGCTGATCTAATGCTTCGTGAAAGAATTCTCCTGTTGCTGCCGGAGACAACCCAAATCGGTCTCTTTCTCTCAGCTTTAAACCATATCTGGAAAAGTACTGATATTGACAGCGATAAAAACTTTCAATTCTTGATACAGAAGTATGGATATGTTTTCCATAAACTTCTTCCGCCAGCTCAGCACCCAGATTTTCCGGTCTATTCGCGTGGCTGATACTTTCAAATATTCTAGCAGCTAAGGGAGCCAGCGGCTGATTGCTTAAAGAACGTTCAAGCATCTGCCAAAAACCTGAAAGTCCCAGCCGGTTCTCTGCTTTCTGCCGCTTTAGATTGGTTAAATCGCTAATTAGCGTGCGATAGGTACCCACATGGCTGAGACTGATTTCTTCGTCATCGGAAATCGCTAATGCATTTTTATAAATAGTATCAATCTTTAATCCTTTTTGAAGAATAGATAGGTAGGTTGTCGGTCGAACATCATGAGCTGTATCAATCATTCGCGGATAGGATAAATAGATTTTTTCAGTTCCAGACAGCAGCATAATATACGCCACATATGGTTCTCGGGCCAGCTTTTGCCGGGTATCCTGCATAAAGTATTTTCCATCAGCTAATGTTTCATTCATACGACTTCGTTCTTCATCGGACAAAAGTGTCTTGTTTTCAATCTTTTTAGGAAAAACCTGATCAGTCAAACCAATGGCAAATGTAATCTTTCCTTGACCTGGATGGAGAGTATCAATATTTCTAATCTGTACCTGATCGATTGCTGTTGGAATTTTGCTGTAAGTCAGTCCCTCCAAACCGCTGGAGAAGATTTCCTGAAAAGCGGAGAATTCAAACGGCTCTTCTTTATAAATCATGACATATTCATCGATCAGCGTCATTAGTGCATCCCATGTTTGTTCATGGTTGCGGGCTTCTTCTAAAGCCCCATTGGCAATCGCCTGATTACGCCACCTCTTCATCTGTTCTTCTACACCGCAGTTGATTAGGAAGCGGTAAAACAGCAAACCAGCAGTTTCCCCTGTTTTCGTTTTTTCAAAAGCCTTAAAAAAATCAGGAAGCAAACTACGGACAGCATTTCTGACCTCATTTGATTCTTTTTCCAACGAATTAGTATCATCAGGCTTTTCTTCTTCATAGTTGTACTGGAGGAATGTCCAATCTTCTTTACGAGTCCAGCGGCTCCCCTCATATCCATAAGCCAATACAACATTTTCCGCGATATCAATTTTTCTACGCCAGTCATTGCGGAGCAATAACCAGTCTTCATCTGTTGAGGCTTGTGGGAAAAACAGCTCAGTCCGCAGAAACCGCAGAACATCCCTATAACGGTAATGGTAATTATATACAGCAAACAAGGATTGGATAAATTCAACTAAAGGATGCTGCTCCATAGACATATCTCTGTCAATATAAAATGGAATATCATGAAGCTGCAGTGTTGGCTTCAAAATAGATGCGTAGGCTTCAAAGTCTCTAGTTACAAGCTGAATATCTTTAAAGCGGTACCCGTCCTCCACAACTAATCGCCGAATCTCTTTGGCAACGGCCCCCAACTCTTCTTTAGGTGTTTCTGCGCACCAAATCTCAATATCCTTTTCAGCTTTCAATCGTTTCTTTTCCTGACTGACACTTGTTTGGGCTTGCTGCCAATAAGCTGCACTTAGCTGAATTTCCTTCGACTGAACGAGTTCTCGACTGTTTTCAATATAGTCAGAAAGCACAGGTATCTGTAGCTCTCTTGCGGTTTGATAAAGCTGAAAATAGGTCGTTCCTGTACCAAAGAACAAATCTCCCGACTGTGGTTTTTCTCCTGGATAAGGCTTATCCAAAATCAAGGATGCTTTGAGCTCTGCTCCCTGCTTCATCAGCGTACGAATAAGCAGGTGTTCCTTAGCAGTGAAACGATCATAACCGCTAAGGATGAAAAGAACGTTACTTAAATCTTTCGTTTCTAAATAACTGGACAATACGCTTAGAAATTCAATATCCTCAATACCATGTTGCTCCAGCTGTTTTTCGAACGCTTCAAACAGGCAGCGGATGTCTGCAAGTTTTTGTTCAACATCCAAATCCTCAAAGGCTTGTTTGTCATTCAGAAATGTTTCTAAATCCATCAGTGCTACATTTCCATCCTGCATCTCCTGATACAAAGAAAACAACTGTTGAATAAAACCAGCTTTATTCACTTCTCCGCGAAAAACGGTTAACTGATCTTCCTTCTCAGATAAAATTTTTCTAAAAATCATTGCTGCACCCACGTCGGAAAGTATCTCCTGCTGATAATACTGCGTATGCTGAAGATAATACCAGGCTAAGCGCTGAAAACTAAAAACCTGTAAACGCATAGAGGCAGTCGTTCCTATTGGATGAGCCGATTTAGTTCTCATTTCTTTTAAGATAGCAACTTCTTTTTCAAACTTTATATGGTTGGGTACTATATAAAAAACTTCATTGTCCGGATGAACCGCCAACCATTCCAGCGCCTTATCGACTAAGGGGGCTTCAAGATTCTTTTCTCCGGTTCCACGAATAAACTGCAGCGACATTGTCCATTTCCCCCTCATTATTATGAAATCAGCTTCTATAAGCTCTACTCTTTATTTTAGCTTGTGATATAAAGTAACGCCCAAATACTTCTTTTACTAATTATCTGAATAAAAATCGGTATACATCAATACCCGATTGTTTTGAATAACTAAAAAACAATGCTTGAGGTAATAAGAAGAATGTTCCTTAATGTTTGTCCAACAACTAGAAAGATGTAGTAGGCACCGAATAAATTACTCTCTCATTTCCTACTGATAAAAAGTCCTTCTTATTGCCGAAACACACCACAAAAACATCTGGATGTTACTCAGTACCTACTTGATGCACAAACGCCTGTACTTCTATCCTAGCACCCTTTTCACATATGAATCTGCGCTTACGGGATTCTGCGTATCTATCTAGAGCCTCATTAAAAGTATACGCTTTTTCAGTTAAAATTGATAAAAATCATAAAAATTGGCTGGGACCTTAACCTGCCCCAGCCAAAAAAACTTATTTATTCATGATAAGCAGAATTATTCTCCAAACTATCAATCACTTCTCATTTCAAAGTATTTGCTGTCTGTCTACTTAAATAGTTCCGAAGCGGTCAAACGGCCAAAGGACAAATTTTACATTGCCAAGTATATCTTTTTTATTTACGAAGCCAATCATTCGTCCATCCTTAGAGTTTCTTCGATTGTCTCCCATAACAAAATATTCCCCTTCCGGTACCTTTTCAGCATCGATTTGTTCAAGAGAAAAATCGTACGTCAGCGGTCCGCCGTCAGTCAGTTCTGATTTAAACTTATCCAAATAAGGTTCCTTTACTTCTTCACCATTTACATACAACGTATCGTTTTTATACTCAATCGTTTCTCCTGGCAAACCGATAACTCGTTTTATATAAATCTTATTTGAGCTGTCAGGTGCCGGAAACGTCACAATATCAAAACGATCGATTCCTGTATTTTTCAAGGCGATGACCCGTTCACCATCAGCCAGTGTTGGATCCATTGAATGTCCTTTTACGACAACAGGGGTAAATACAAATTGCCTAAGCAGAAATAAAACTGCTGCAAGGCCTACAAAAAACGCAATGGTTTTTAACATCTCTTTTGATTTCAACATGATTCCTCCAAAAAACTTACTTTCTATAGTTTACCATATTCACTCTTTACTCACCAAACATATTATCTGTATTTATAAATAATTAAAGCTTCTTGTAAATTCTACACCATACGAACATAAAGTCAACTTATCAAATCCAATAGCTTGTTATATTTTATTATTTTTATCTATGAGAAAATAATAAAACAACTGTTTATTTAAGAAAGAAGCATGTTATAATAATATGAAGTTGAACACTGGCAGATACAACTCCTGTCATTCATACAACTGATTTCTAATCATTATTCTAGAAATAAAACTGTTGTTTATTCCACAGTGTTACTTAGTAATTAGAAGTGATTGGATTGACTACACATTTCTGTAGTCAGCTTCAAAACGATTATTTTATAGAAATGAGGAGTTCAAATGAAAAAGGGTATAATTTTAAGTTTTGCAGCATTATGTGGGGTAATGCTTACTGGGTGCAGCCGGACGGATGATGCAAAAATAAATGCACTGGAAGAGCGGATTGAAAAGCTTGAGCAGAAAAGCAGCCGTTGGGATGATAATCTTCTTGTAGATGAGAGTGACGAAAGCAGCTCTGAAAGTGAGCCAGAAGAAAGCAGTACAGATGAAAGCAGTTCAAAGAGTTCTTCAAAAGAGTCTAGTTCAAGTACAGAATCATCGACTAAGGAAAGCTCCAACACAGCCTCCAAGAAATCTGCTGACGATGTTATTGTTTTAGACGTTGGTGAAACTGGCCAATTTTCTGGTGAAATTATTATCGGAGAAGATTTAGATGCAGGAGCTTATGACATTATTCCAGTCAGCAGCAGCAGCGATTCCTTTAAGCTTTATAAGGATGAAGCGGCTCGTGAAGAAGGGGATTACAAATTTGAATGGCTCTTCCCTGCTGACGAAGACGATCCAGAAGGCGACAGCTTGAAAAATTATGTTTTAAGAGAAGGCAATATTTTAGAAATTGATACGACGATGGAATTTACTAGAGTTCGTTAAGCATGATAGAACAGGCAGCAAATCAATCCGGACCTTCCTATTGATTTGCTGCTTTGTTTTTTACATAAATGATTAAGACTTTGAAAATTTCATTGTAAAAAGAGTGACGTAAAAAGAAACATTTGGTACACTAGAAGAAAATTCAACGACTGGAGAGGTCATCATGTTTATTTCATTTGGCCAGTATATCGGATTAATTATTTTAACCATTCTGATGATTGTCTTAATTATTTATCTGACGCTTACTGGAGGAAGAAAAGAAAAACAGGCGAAGCTGAGAGCAAAAATTGCCAATCGATTTGGTGAAACTTCAGCAGCTCCTTCTACCGAACAAAATTATGGCTACCCCTATAATGAACCAGCTGACTATGAATCAGTTCAGACACCTGAGTATACTAATCAGGATGCTTATTATACAAATTATCCAGAAGACAGCTATCAGGATTATCCAGAGAAGCAAAACTATTATGAACCGAATCAGACAACTGAAAATGACTATCAAAACAGCTACTACAGCGATGATTACGGTCAGGAGGATAATTACACTGATTCTTCCTATGAAAATCAAAATCAGCCAGCTGATTATACTGAAGAAAATAGTCATAGTAGTGAGCACTATGACTCGTTTGCCAATTCCGAACAGTATCCGGATCACTCCTCTGATTACTATTCTCATCCTGAGAATCCTTCTGATAACTTGTACAACCAGCAAACACAATACTATGATTATAATGATGAAACAGAAGAAAGAGATGACCGGTAAATCGGTCATCTCTTTCTTTATTAGACTAGGGTAAAACAAGCTAAAATCCTGATAAAAAAGATTTTATTTCAAATTTTGTTGGTAAGACAAACAAACTGAATAAAATCGCAAAGCTTGAAACAAGTGCAGGAATTCCATGATGCTATTTCAAGTTCTTTTAGTTAAAGAATAATCTGGGGAGATAGTCACCTGTTCTTTCTTTTTAAATATTTTTCTTCAAGCGCAGACGTTTGGCAATTTTTTCTATCAAAAATAAGGCTGGCAGCTGGGACGTCAACTCAATTGTTTTGTCATGATTATCACTTGTTTTATAGATAGTTTCCCGATTGATCCCATAAGGAATATTTAAATCCGACAGCCTGCCAATCGTTGAGCTATCACTATTGGTAATGGAGATAATCGGACATTTTTTTGTATTCAGCCGCTTAATATAGTGAATGATTTCCTTTGTTTCTCCAGTGACAGATAAAGCAATCACACAAGTATTCTGCAAAATATCATCAGGAAACCACTCAATGGGATAATTTGACGGGTCTTCAATCCGCAGGGCAGTCTGAGACAAATTAGTAAAATATAACGAACCGTACCCTGCAATCATTTCAGAAGAACCTGAACCTAAAAACAAAACTAATCCCTTATCAGACAACAACTCCACTGCCCGCTCAATCTTTCCCTGCAAAAAAGGTTCATTGACCCGTTCCAAAAAATGAATATACTGCCGTTCATCTACGTCAGCTACCTTTGCCTTATGAAGAGATTCTGTATAAAGCTGCAGTTTTACTTTAAACTCAGAAAAACCATTGCATTCAAATTTGTGACAAAAACGCTGGATACTGGCAGTGCTTGTATGGGTTTCTTCAGCTAAATCTCTAATCCGCATATAGGAAACTGTTTTCAAATTATTAGCAACGTAGTGATAAATTTCATATTCTAAAGGATTTAACTCCGGAATATAATCTAAAAATAACATCCCTCTATCTCCGTCCTTTCGGTCACAGGCTGTGACAGATTTGTCAAATATATCAAGAAAACGATAGATGTGACAACCCTATGAAAGCGTATAACATTGTGATTTTATGGTGGTATACTCCATTATAGATGGCGCGCATCAAATCTGCAATATACAGGAGGAACTATATGAATATAGAATTTCCCCCCACTTTTTTCTGGGGAGCAGCCAGTAGTGCCACACAGGCTGAAGGACGAGAAGCAAACGACGGTAAGGGCGAAAACATTTGGGACTACGCCTCAAAGGAATTCAACTTCCGTTTCTATGACGGCGTTACTACCGAGCATACCTCTTATTTTTACAGAGATTATCAGAAAGATATCCAAAAAATGAAAGACATTGGCTTTAACTCATTTAGAACCTCTATCTCATGGTCCAGACTTTTTCCTGAAGGTACAGGAGAAGTCAATCCAAAGGCTGTTGCCTTTTACAATCACATGATTGATGAAATGCTGTCGCAGGGAATTGAACCATTTATCAATCTCTATCATTTCGATATGCCTATGAAGCTTCAGGAAATCGGCGGTTTTGAAAACCGGCTGGTAATTGAAGCCTACAAAGCTTACGCTGAAACCTGTTTCCAGCTGTTTGGCGACCGTGTGAAGTACTGGTTTACCTTTAACGAGCCAATGATTCCGGCTGAAGCTGGTTATCTCCATGATCGGCATTATCCCTATATTGTTGACTTTAAGCGAGCAGCTACAGTTCTTCATCATATTGTTCTTGCTCATTGCGAAGCAGTCAATGTGTATCGAAAAATGGATTTGACAGGAAAGATTGGTATTATTATGGATGTGATTCCTGTTTACCCACGCAGTCAGAATCCTGCTGATTTACTGGCAGCGGAAATGGCAGACCTTTTTTATACCAAGAGTATTAATGATGCTATTTTAAAAGGGAAGTATCCGGAAAAGCTAAAAGAAGTATTAACCGCTTATGATCAGCTGCCGAATGTTACCAAGGAAGATCTTTCACTGATTGCAGCAACAACTATTGACTTGCTGGGAATTAATTATTATCGGCCGAGAAGAGTCAAAGCCAGAGAAAGTCTACCGAATCCCGATGGTGTTTTTTCTCCTGAGTGGTTTTTTGATAACTATGAAATGCCGGGACGCCGTATGAATACCTCCCGCGGGATTGAGATTTATCCAAAGGGAATCTATGATATTGCAAAAAAAATTCAAAATGAATACGGGAATATCGACTGGTTTGTTTCAGAAAATGGTATTGGCATTCAGGATGAAGAAGCTTTTATTGAGGATGGTGTTGTTCAGGATGATTACCGGATCAATTTTTTAAAGGAACACCTGACCTACCTCCATCAGGCAATGGCAGAAGGTGCCAACTGTTTAGGCTATCATATGTGGACCTTTGCTGACTGCTGGTCTTGGGGAAATGCTTATAAAAACCGCTATGGATTTTACCGTTTGGATTTAGAAACCGGAGAGAAAAACTGTAAAAAATCCGGCTATTGGTTTAAACAAGTGACTGAACAACATGGGTTTGATTAGAAAAGGAGTGATTTCTAATGATGAAAATGTTTGATAATCTTGCAACAAGGCTGCTGCCAATTGCGAACGCGATTGGCAATCAGCGTCATCTGCAGGCGATTCGAAATGGACTGATTTCAATTCTTCCATTAACAATCGTCGGCTCATTCTTTACAATATTACTGAATCTGCCAATTGAAGGCTACTCGGACATGGTTGCTCCGTATCTGCAGGCTCTGGACGTTCCTTTCCGCTTTACCGTGGGGCTGATGTCTCTATATGCCTCGTTTACAATCGGTGCATTTCTAGGCAGCACTTACAAGCTGGATAAAATCACCAGCGGCTTTCTATCGATGTTGGCAACTTTACTGATGGTTGTCCCGATAAATCTTCAAGAAGGGGTCGATACAGTTGGAAATGCTGTAACCGCCGGCAGGTATATCCCTATCACGCCTTTGGGCTCTCAAGGACTCTTTGGTGCAATTGTAGCAGCACTTATTTCAGTAGAAATCTACCGGTTTACAAAAGAAAAAAATCTGGAAATCAAAATGCCGGCAGGCGTACCGCCAGTTGTTGGAGAATCCTTTGCGGCACTTTTACCAACCCTAGTAGTTATTTTATTATTTTGGATTCCAAGACACTTCTTTAATTTCAATTTAAATGAGCTGCTAAGCTTAGCCATTTCACCGCTGAAAGGCTTTTTAACAGGAAACAATTTATTCGGCGGAATTATTACTCAATTTATGATTTGTCTTTTCTGGGCATTGGGAATTCACGGTCACGCAGTTTTAGGTCCAGTCATTCGCCCATTCTGGGATCAAGCAATCATTGAAAATGCCGAGCTATTTCAAAATGGTACTGATGCTTTCCATTTGCCAAACATTTTTACCGAGCAGTTTTATCAGTGGTATGCACAAATGGGTGGTACCGGCGCTACGCTAGCCTTGGTTGTTTTATTCCTCTTCTCACGCTCTAAATATTTAAAACAGCTGGGAAGACTGTCTATCCTGCCGGGAATATTTAATATCAATGAGCCTGTGATTTTCGGTGCGCCAATTGTAATGAATCCACTGCTTGCAATTCCTTTTATCTTAGTGCCGATTGCAAATACGATTCTTGTTTATATCGTTACCGTTTTAGGCTGGATGCCAAAAATGATGGTCAAGCCGCCTTTCTCAATCCCAGCCCCTCTCGGAGCATTAATCACCTCCAACTGGAACTGGGTCGCCTGTGTCATGGTGTTTGTCTGCTTCATCGTCTCCCTTTTAATTTACTATCCGTTTTTCAAAGCGTTTGAAAAAATGCAGGTGGAACAGGAAACGGCTGCTGAAGAGCGCGCTGTTGAAGAGCAATAGCCTACTGTGTAAGGAGTAAAAGCTATGAATTATTTTCTATATATGCTAGTCATTTTAGTAACACATTACATTGCTGAAAACTATCTAAAGAAAATGACAGTTTCTTTTATGAAGCTTTTAGGGCTTATTTTCTTTATCCTATTAGCTTTGGCCATAATCAGTACAGTTATTCATAGCATTGTGCCGATTATTTTAGGAACGTTAATCAGTGCTGTATTACTACAAACGGTTTACTTGAAACGAACAGTACTAAAAAAATAAAGAAGTGTGCGCCTGTCGAATGGACAAGCGCACACTTTTATTACTGAATAAGTAATAACTAAGAATAGTTTATTTCAGCTTTCATTCGTTTAGACATTATTTCCACCTACTATTACCTGCTTCTTTTGTTCTATACATCGGCACCATAACATCATTACGAAGCAATTTCCATAAGTTTGGTTTTATTGCTTGAAGCTGACACCTTCTGCTCCAAGCTCTTCCTCAATCAGATTCAACCGGCCCTGCTTCAGCTCATATTGTTGGTTGGCAATGGCCAAGGTTGTTGCACGATGTAAAACCAGCAACACGGTTTTATTCTTCATTCCAGCCTGCAGTGTTCTCAAAATTGCCTGTTTGTTCACGTAATCCAAATTACTGATTGGCTCATCCTGTATAACAAAACAGACGTTTATCGATCATTAATATCACCAATCTCAATAGAACTATTCAGCCGCTGTTTCTTTCCCTTTAGATACCAGCTCAATCCAATCACATGGATAACATAAATTGCTGCCATTGTCATTCGCATGATTAGATTATCAACTAAAAGACAAGGAATTAAAAAGACAATAAAAATAACTAAAAACATTTTTATCATATTTGGTGTAGAGATATTCTTATCAAGAATCGGGTCTTTCACATATCTCCGGTATTTCTCTGACTGAATAAATTTGCTGTAAAGCTTTTCCGAGCTCCTCAGCCATAAAAAACCTGTCAAAAGATAAAAAACAGTTGTTGGTAAAAAAGGTAGAAAAATCCCCAGTGTTCCTAAGGCGAAAGAAATAGCTCCCAGCCCAATAAATAGATATTTTTTCATTTTATTTCTTCGTATCCTCTCTGCTTATCGCAACTGTTGAGACTCTGACTGTTTTCTACAGAAAGCTTCGTATGCGAAACATTGCTGTTCAGCTAACAAACAGCAACTAAGAAATAATGCATTTCTAACAGTCCTTTTGCTAAGTATAGCACAAAAAGATCGCAGTAAGAATGATTATCATTATTTAAAAATAGAGTTATTTTAACGAACCAGATACTTGTAAAATTCCATCCATTCTTTGACGATATTTACTTCTGAATATTTTTTTGAAGCCTCTATTGATTTCTCCTGATAAATCTGAATTTTTTCGGCTAAGCCTACTCGATCCTTTAATTGCCGATTCATATCATCAAAATCTGCAGCCTTCATGTAGAAGCCCTCGAGAATCCCTGCATACAGCTCCAAATCTCTTAACATCACAGGAACCCCACAGTTGAAGGCTTCTAAAATACTCATTGGAAATAATTCTGCATAAGACGGCAGTAAAAAAAGATCTGCGCTATTATAATAACTGTTCATTTCAGTACGAGGAACAATGCCTGGGAAGTATAAATTAGCAGGTGGTTTTTCTACAATTTGTTTGTAGACACCATATCCATCCGTCATTCTTCCAAAAGAAAAGCCGCCGGTCCAAACAAATTGAAGGGTCGGATTTTCCTCAGCAAGCTTTATAAAGTCAGCGATTCCTTTTCTGGATTGAATTTGTCCCACACCAAGTATGATGAAATCCTTTGCGGTAAAGCCTAGCTCTGCTTTTATTTTTGTACGTTCTTCTATGTCTACTATTTTGTAAAACTCTTTTGAATTAACAAAATTAGGGATGTATTTAATTGAATCCCCGTTAAATCCCAGTACCTCCAGCTTTTGAATAAACTCAGGATTGACTACGACTAAAATATCCATTCTGCGATAGAACCACAGAAGGTAGCGTACAAACAATACTTTTAGCGGCCAAACCAATTTTAAGCTCCCCTCCAGGGTTTCAGGAATAAAATGAACATGCCCAACCTGAACACCTCGTTTCTTTTTTTGAAAGGTCGCCAGAAAAAACAGCGGATTAATTGTATGATAATGAGAGATATCTGATTTGGAATATTTATTAATATGTATATCAAAGTCATCGGAAAATAGCTTTTTCCACATTTGAATTAAATCTTCATAGGCACTTCCGACTCCTTGCCCCTGCACAGTGTCCGCTTTTGAAAACATCGCAATTTTAATTGTCACCTCAAATATCCTCCCTTAATAAATAAATCAAATCTAATTTGGATAAAATTAAGAAGATGCGAGTCATGATTTTATCCCTTGAAGCAGAACCAATTTGCATAGTTATATTTTCAATTGGATAGCCAGCTGTCTTAAGGAAATCAAGCTTTTCCTGATCTGTTTCCATGATTTCATTTTCTTCAAAAAGATCTGAATATTTACCTTGATTCTCACTTGTTTTCGGGTACTGCCGCTGAAAATAAGTATTTAATTCCGTTGTTGAAATTTTTACATGATCTACATTAAACATTCTCTAACCGCTCCTGTTCCCATACTCACCTCTTTTACTAGTAAAAACAAAGCAAGCTGAAAAGAAGTGAAAAAATGATTTTTTCTAAAGCCTCAACCACCGCTGATACTATTTGCAGATTATATCAGCTTTTAGGCTAATTAAAGCTTATCAATTAATTCTTACCAAACTCTTGCAGAAATCTTGCCTGTTCCTGACAAAATGGTCATCAAATACTGGTTTTCTTTTTTAGAGAAAATAGCAGCAGGGATTTTGATTAAGCACAATCAAAATCCCTGCTGCTATTTAAAATAATCTTATTTTATACAAATAAAGCTTAACTGCCTTTGATAAAGATCCTAGTTTTCTCATAAGCCAGTTGCGTCAAGACTTTACCGCTGTGTTCCTTTTACTTGGAGGTCCCAGAGCACTTATTGAACACAAAGCATTAAACCTAGATTAACTAACTTGTATCTTTAAGCTTGACACTTTTCTCACGACTTCAGCTTTACTCCCAAATAATTGGAATTCTTAAATCGGCAATATAATAGTGTCCACGAGGCTGAATTTGAATCCAAATATCCAAATATTCTGTGCCTGGCTCAATATTCTCCCATTTCATCCGATCTGATTTCTTCGTCATTTCAGAATTTTGGTCAAAAGATGGGTTATTTGAATATCCGCTCCATTCTTCTCCATCAAAGTGATGGGAAAGTATAATAGGCAGTGTGGTTTCATAGTCATTATTCTCTTCACTTAGATAGATGGTTGGCAAGCTTCCAGCAGTTTCAATGCAGATAGATTCCAATGAAGCAATTTCATCTAATGCTGATATATCAAGCAATGGAAGCTTCTCTTTCACATCCTCTATGCCATTCATATTTCCGCTGACGTAATATAAGTCTTTCAATTCTGTCCAACCCTTTAATACATTCAAGTCTTTAATCCCATGAGTATAGCCTAAATCAGCAAATTGATCCTCTAAAGATAAAGACTTCACGCCTTGCATTTCTTTTAAGGGAGTTACATCAATTAGAGGAGCATTAATTTGAAGACTTTCAGCTGAAATATACTCAATTCCTTCTAAGCTTGAGCTTTTTGGTTTGACTTCATTGACATCAATGCTAAAAGAATCAAAAACATCCGACGTTTCTAGTAGTCGTTTAGGTAAATAGTGATAATTAGAAAAATTGTACACCTCTTCTTGAGTAATTATTTCATTGCCTTCGGGATCTCCTGCTTCTAAAACAGACAATACACTGTTCTTTACATCCTCATTTGGAATAGAAACATACGTCTCATTTGCTGTACCAGCTACTCCAAGCCCAACCGTAAATAATGCAACTGCTGCCGCACTACTGAAAAACACTTTTTTCATATTCATTTTATCAATCCTTTCTTTTATCTAAGATAAGCGTACCACACTTATTACATGAAATAAATTCCAAAAATTGTAATTTTATGATATTTTTTTGAAAAAATAATCATTATCATTTTAATTAATAAATAATGTATATAAAAAAAGATAGGGCATACCGCCCTATCCTCAAACATGAAATATTGTTCATACCACTATTTCTATTTATTTTTTTCCCTTTTTCATCAGAACAATTTTATCCACATTTAACGATTTGTTTACTGGTATCAATTTAGAAACTAAATCATCAAATATCTCATCAATCGTTTCTATATTTAATATGTCTGAATTAAATATCCCTAATAAGCAACTATAGAAGAGCTCTTGTTCTTTTACAATTTCTTCATAATTACTCCTGTATATATCAAATATGTGGATTAGACACTCTACTGTTAAGAAAGTAACTCTTGTAGGAATTTTATCTTCTAAGTTATCTTTAAAGTATTCATTTAGAGTCACCTTTTGACCTTCTTTAAAATTATTTGAAATAAAAATATGTTTACTTAAATACCTAGAATCGCAAAATGAATGGATATATTTATTCTTATTAATTTTTTCAACATAATCTTTAGCTTTTCGTTTTTCATTGCTATTCAAATTATATCCATCATCTTTTTTGTTAAATTTGCAATCAAAAGAAAATGCTTCACTTGCATTTATTCCTTCGGTATCACGTGCTGAAATTGCAAAAATACCTTCTGGGTATGCTTTACCTTTTTTTTCTTTCCCCCACTTCAAGCTATTTGGCATCATATCCTTTAGTATAGCGAATACATCATCTTCAAAGTCGTCTTCTGTATACCCCTCTCTCTGATCATTAATAAATACCTTCTTCAAAGATTTGATTGCATAGTCTGCAGCTATCGTAGATCTCTTTTTCTGTTGTAAAAAGAAATCATTTAGTAACTCTTTTATCTCTACAGAAGCTTCAGCCTCCTGTTTCATAGTTAACAGTTCTCCAAAACTAAGTGCAAACAATCCTTTCTCTTTTAAATTATCTACTTCACGACGCTGAACTCCCACAGTTACTATTATTATTGGAGTTAATGATTTCACTAAATATTCAGTTTCTTTACGAGATAAACTTGAATATACTATTAATAATTGGATTAATTCATTAGAATCAACCCGTCTTAATAATTTAAAGTTGAAGAGCCGTTCTCCTACTTTTATATTACTCTCAGTTTTTTCATCATGAAACTTAAGTGCACTACATAATTGCGTAATGGCAGATTTAGTAACATTTTTTTTATCTATTTCGATTTCATTAGTTTCTTTAGTAATATAATCACTGGAACCACAGAAACATTCTTTTGAAGGATTAAGTTCAGAAAAGTCTTCCTTACAAGTATTACAGAAATATTCAGTCTTAAAAACCGAAAATAAAAATTTTAAAGCTTTTAGTTCTTCCAACATTAGTTTATCAGCTTTATCTATATCTTCTTCTCTTGAAATCCCCATTAAATAATCAATTTTTTCAGCTTTACCAGTTTCAAAAACTGTGTTTGATATTCTTCTTAACAAAGGAATTCCAAAATAACTTTGAAAGACATTTTCAAATTTCTCTTTGATTCTTCTATCAAATTTCCCATCATTATATAAAAAAATAACATCACCATCATTAGTACTCGTTGGACGAATAATCCTTTTATGTCCATTTATATTGACTGAAAGAGATTTTATATTTTTAAGACTTTTAAAAGAAATAATTCCTTTATCATCTAATTCCTTTGTAGCCTCTATAATGCTTCTTGAATCATTTTTAAGACTAATTTCTGGCATATTTACTAAACTGGAATTATGAAATGTAATTTCATTAACATAAAATTCTTCACAAGCTTGTTCAAAATTTTTATTTACAGGTTTACCTTGTAAAAAAGCTTCTCGTACTTTATGCTCGCAATAATTATTGAAGACCTCTTCTTCTATATTGGATATCTTTGCATCAAACTCGTTTTCAAAGTACTCTATTAACCTTTCCTTATCAGTAAGCGTTGCTTTTTTTATTTCTAACAATTTCTTTTTCATATCCAGCGACAACAGCAAGGATTCTACTTCTTTATTTCTAACTGCTTCATCAAAATCAGGAATTGTTAAGTCTCCTTTTTGTCTATAAATATGCAAAATAATAATCTTGTTTACTATAGATATAGAATGTACTTTATAAAATAGGTTCCTATTTTTATTGCTAATTTTTTCTGTAAATTTTTCAAGCCCTTTGATTTCATTAAATGTCTGAAATATTTTTTCTAGAATTTTTTTGTCTCCGTTTATCTGATAGAAATCTCCAGAACCTTTTTGAGTCCATAAATAATCTATGAAAATGTTTACAATTTTTTTCTCACTTTTTTCAAATATTTCTAATAGTTGAGTAATAGCAGCAATGTAATCTCCTTGAATCTCAGCCTTATAAACTCGTGCTATCGACTTTTGCTTTCTTGCATAGAAATTAATTAATAATAACCAATAATTAATTTCCTTTTCGGTTAAACTTTCAACAATAATATTCAATTTTTTTTCTTTGGTATCCTCTTCTTTTGCTGCTTCTATTTTTTTCAATTGTAGTATTTCATCAATTGCAGATAAACTACATATTACTAACAAACTATTTTTTAGTTTTTCTTTCTTATCACTTTCAGAAATAATCTGCTCGTAATTCACGTTCAATTCTGTCCAAAAATTTTTTTCAATCTCTACGTCATTAAATTGATAATTCACTAAAGCGCTTGTCACTTAGCTCATCCTTCCTTATTTTTCAAATATATTAATCAATATCTAAAATTTATTATAACATATGAATATTTATTACATACAAAAAACATTAAAAAAACGTATACTTTGCGCATTTATTATAATCATTAAGTATAATAAAAATATTATGCTAGAATTTCCCTTCTGTATGTCATGTTTATTTGCTTATTCTCAAAAGGAACTTGAGCATATATAAAAAAAGATAGGGCATACGCCCTATCTTCAAATAATGAACCCATTATATTTATTCAGCTAATTCTTCAAACTGTGAGTTATAAAGTGATGCGTAGTAGCCGCCTTCGGCTAATAGCTCATCATGTGTTCCTTGTTCTTTAATATCCCCATCCTGCATGTAAAGAATTTTATCAGCATCTTTAATTGTTGAGAGACGATGGGCAATAACAAAGGAGGTCCGACCAGCCATCAAGTTATTCATCGCTTCTTGAATCAGCCCTTCTGTCCGAGTATCAACAGAGGAGGTCGCTTCATCAAGAATCAGAATCGGCTTATCAGCTAAAATTGCCCGGGCAATCGTCAGCAGCTGCTTTTGCCCTTGAGAAATATTGGAAGATTCTTCATTCAATTCCATATTATAACCGCCAGGCAATGTTTGAATAAAGTGATGAACATGGGCAGCTCTTGCTGCAGCATACACTTCTTCATCCGTTGCGTCTAAGCGACCATAGCGAAGATTTTCCATAATGGTTCCTTTAAATAACCAAGTATCCTGCAACACCATCCCGATATTTTTCCGTAAGTCAGCCCGATTGAAGTCCTTAATATTGTAACCATCAATCTTAATCGCTCCGGAGTTTACATCGTAAAAGCGCATCAGCAGCTTAACCATAGTTGTCTTACCTGCTCCTGTTGGCCCCACAATCGCAACAGTTTGTCCCGGTTCCACATGAGAAGTAAAATCATGAATGATGATTTTATCATCAGTATAACCAAAATGAACATGTTCAAAGTCAACCATACCCTTGGCTTTCTCAAGCTTAACAGGGTTTTCAGCAAACTGCGCTTCTTCATCCTCACCAAGGAATTCGAAAACACGCTCTGCCGCTGCTGCCATTGACTGCAGCATATTAGAGACCTGTGCCAGCTGAGCAATTGGCTGTGTCAGGTTACGTACGTATTGGATAAAGGCCTGAATGTCCCCTACTGTAATCGAGCCGTTATAAGCCATAATTCCGCCAAAAATAGCAACTGCTACATAACCCAAGTTACCGACGAAGTTCATAATCGGCTGCATTAACCCAGAAAGAAACTGAGATTTCCACGCTGATTTAAACAGTACATCGTTTTGTTCCTTGAACTCATTCAAAGAATTTTCTTCATCGTTAAACAAACGTACAATGTTGTAGCCGCCGATTGTTTCTTCTACTTTCCCGTTGATAACACCAAGATATTCCTGTTGTGTCTTAAAGTATTTTTGAGAATTTTTCACAACAATCATAATCAGGATAAATGAGATAGGTACAATCAGAATAGAAATTCCTGTCATCTGCACAGAAATCGACAGCATCATTACGATAACCCCGATAATAGTAAAGGTTGAGGTAATCAACTGCGTGATTGACTGGTTCAGTGACTGACCAAGTGTATCTACGTCATTCGTAATCCGCGACAATACTTCACCGGTAGTCCGGCTTTCAAAGTAGTTCATTGGCATACGATCGATTTTTTCAGAAATTTCTTTACGCATGCGGTACGTAATTTTTTGCGAAATCGTTGACATGATCCATCCTTGAATAATTCCAAAAAGGGCTGCAACGAGGTAAAGACCTAACATAAAGAGCAGGATACCGCCGATTTTTTCAAAGTCAATACCGCCAGTACCTTGATATTTCTTAATGAGACCATTGAACAGCTCAGTGATGGCCTTTGATAAAATTTTTGGACCCCAGATATTAAAAACAGTTGAGGCGATTGCAAAAATGATTACAAAGAATACAGGAATTTTATAGGCGCCAATATAGGAAACCAGTTTCTTTATTGTTCCTTTGAAATCCTTTGCTTTTTCTACTGGAGCAATCTGTCCAGGACCGCCGCCGCGACGAGGGCGGTTTTGTTTTTCTTCTGCCATTATTCTTGCTCCTCCTTACTCAGCTTCTTCGATGCCTAATTCAGCATTGCTTAATTGTGACTGGGCAATTTCCTGATAGACTTTCGATTTCTTCATTAATTCATCATGCGTTCCCTGATCCATAACCCGTCCTTCATCAAGCACAATAATATTATCTGCATGAAGAATAGTAGAAATCTTTTGGGCAACAATGATTTGTGTCGCATCTTTAATGTTTTCAGACAAGGCCTTACGCAATGCCACATCTGTTTTATTATCAAGTGCAGAGAATGAATCATCAAAAATCAGGATCTTAGGATTTTTGGCTAAAGCACGAGCAATTGAAAGACGTTGCTTTTGTCCTCCGGAAACATTCGTTCCACCCTGAGAAATTTCCCGCGTGTAGCCTTTTTCATTAGAGTCAATAAACTCTTCTGCCTGTGCAATTTTAGCAGCTTTTCTCATCTGATCATCTGAAATGTCAGCATCACCGAATTTAATATTGGAGGCGATATCTCCTGAGAACAGAATGCCTTTTTGGGGAACAAAGCCCATAATTTCATGCAGCTTATGCAGGCTCAGCTCACGAATATCAATACCATCAATGGTAATTCGTCCGCCTGTCACATCAAAAAGACGTGGAATCAGATTAACAATTGTCGATTTACCGGAACCAGTTGAGCCAATTAAGGCCGTTGTCTGACCAGGCTTAGCCGTAAAGTTAATATGGTGAAGAACGTCTTCATCAGCGTCGCCGTAACGGAACTGAACGCCTTCAAATTTCACTTCTCCTTTAAAGTCATGATCATCTTTTGGTTTTTCCGGATCTTTAATGGTTGGAACTGTTTCAAGCACTTCTTCCACACGGCCAGCGGCAACATTGGCACGAGGTAGAATAATGGAAACCATTGACAGCATCATAAACGCCATAACAATCATCATTGTATACGTGATAAAGGCCATCATGTCACCAACCTGAAGCTGCCCATTATCCATATTATGTCCGCCGACCCAAACAATCAGCACGGAGATACCATTCATCATCAGCATCATTACCGGCATCATGATTGACATAGAACGGTTAACAAATAATTGTGTTTTCATCAAATCAGTATTGGCAACATCAAACCGTTTCTCTTCATATTTTTCACGAGAAAAGGCACGAATAACCGGTAGTCCAGTAATAATTTCACGGGAGACCAAGTTGACTCTATCAACTAAATTCTGCAATGCTTTAAACTTAGGCATAGTAAACAGTAATAAAGTCAGCACCAGAACTAAAACAGCCACGACGGCGACGCCGACGATCCAGCCCATACCAGTTCCAGTTTTGTACACTTCATAAATCCCGCCAATCCCTAGAATTGGTGCATACAAGACCATTCTCATAATCATTACAATACCCATCTGCATTTGCTGAATGTCATTGGTATTACGTGTAATTAATGAGGCTGGTGAGAATTTTTCCATTTCAGTATTTGAAAACTGCAGTGTACGTTCATACTGACCGACACGCAAATTTCGACCTACGGAAGCAGCAACTAATGAAGCAATCAGACCAACAATAATCGCAGCAACTGCTGAAATAAGTGTTAAGCCAATCATTTTTGAACCGGTCTTAATCATGTAATCAGTTTGAATCTGTTGTGTGTCCATATCCAAGGCTTTGTATTCAGCTAAGGTTAATTGAATCCCCACTGTTTTCATTGAATCTGCACCTAAGTCACCAAGACTGTCCTTTGTTTCTTGACGAGCTGCTTCAACTTTAGCAGGAATTTCGTCTGTTGCTGTCTTGATTGAATCTGCTAAGCTTTGTGCGTCTGCTCCTTTTGCTTGTGCCTGTTCTGCTAAGCTTTGTGCTTGAGCCGCACTTGCAGCCGCAGTCGCCGGATCTGTTGCAGCCGCAGCTGCTTCTCCTGATGCCTTTGCTTGTTCACCTAAACTAGCTGCCTCTTCACCAAGTGTCTTTGCCTTGGCAGCATCCTCGGAGATTGCGGTGTACGCTTCAATGACTGATTTCGCTCCAGCAGCCTCTGAAGAGTCCTTCGCTTGTGTTGAAGCAAGCATCATCATCGGCAGATTAAAAATATTGCCCAGCTTTTCTTTCGTCATACCATCTTGAAGCTTTAATTTGTAGACTTCAACTTCTTTGCCGTCAATCTTTTGCTTTGTCAGCGTATAGTTGTCTTCAATTGTTTGTTTTTCATCTTCGGTCATGAACATCTCGATTCCCTGAAGCGTTGTTTTTCTAATTTTTTCAGGGGTAGAATATTCAAGCCCTCCTTGCTGAATACCGACATCAACAATTTCTGATGTTAGGTTTGGTAAGCTCAAATCACTATAAGCCTGTACGACTAAAAGCGCAACGACTGCGATGACGGCATACCAGTATTTTGTAAGATGCTTAAAAATCTTCACTATTGGTCACCTTCCTCTTCCAGAGATAATTTTCGGGAGTATTCGACAAATTTTGCAGTCAGCTCAATGAACTTTTTCGTATCTTCTTCTCCCATTTGTAAAAATATTTTAATGATTTTATCGCGCATCTCTTTTTTCTCTGCATGTGCTGCCTTTTTACCACAGTCTGTCAACGTCACATTGATTCGACGGCGGTCTTCTGGATCCATCGTCCGAACAATCAGTTTCTTCTTTTCTAAGCTGCCCAAGACAACTGCAATACGAGCACTAGACAGATTCAGCGATTCAGCAATAAACTTCGGACTGGTTGGCTCGCCAATACGGTCAAGTAATTTGATCACAATGTTTTCACCCTTATTACTCTTTTCTATTTTACTGAATGCACCATCACGATTTTGAAGCATCAAACGAACAAGCTCTTGTTCGGCTTCTTCTGCGAATGTCATAGGTCTCCTCCCTTTCCAAAATAATTACTTCATTTATCAATTGCTAACACTGTTAGTAACTAATGCTGTTTGATATTAACGCAGATAGCAGTCGAAGTCAACACAATTGCTTCAAATTTAAAAATGAATGCGTTTTACTTAAGAAATAATAAAAAAAAGCAGAAACTGCTTGTAATACTTTTTAATTTTAGTTATTTAATCTGCAAAAAATTACTAAGTTAGGCTTAACAACTATACTAAATAATCAAATAAGACGTTATTCTCTTTTTCAAGTACTGTATGCAGAAGCAATAGAGATGAGGCATCAGTTTGCCTCATCCCTTGAAACTCCTATTGCAATGTCCTTACAAGCTTTCATGTATTGAAAAGTACAGGCTGCTATGCGTGGCTATTGATTAATACCTGCTTGATTTTTAGGCTACAGCTTGTGACGCACTATTTATCCTTATCAGCCAGTAAAGCCTCATTGAATTGAGCTATCTGCTGATTGTATCCTGTACTTTCAGCTTTTCAATCAGTTTGGTGGGATTGAGCAGATATTTTATTTGAAAAGATGCTCCATTATTATCAACTATCAGTGAATCAGCGGTTTCTACTGCTGTCTCTAAAAACAATTCCGGCGTTATAGCTGGATTAACCTGACAGGCTAACGCATATACACCAGCTAGATAAGGAATCGTCCAGCTCAAGCCCCCAACAGGATCGTACTGATAGTTAACCGCCCCATTAGTTCCTGCATAAGTTCGTCCATCCATGGGAACAAAGAGATAGTTTTGATAGTCTTCCGCGTCTTCTTTCATCCACGAACCAACAGAGTAGCTAGCAAGCTCATCAGGATCGCCCATTGCTGTTTTTCCTAACCCAGCCAGTCCTACGTCATAATCATTTAGAAGTGTTGCCGTCACTACAAAGATTCCTTTATCCTTGGCTTTCTTTACCGCAGCGTGAAACTCTTTGTACCCATCATCTAGTTTATTAAAACCGCGAGAAATAGAAATTACACGTATTTTTTCTTTCTCAGAAAGAGTTTCATTCAGTTCAAGAAATCGCTGGATAGCTTCAGCGTAATAGCGATAAGTAATTCCTCTAGAGTAATCGATTCCCTTCGAATCTTGCCCCCGCGCCCATAACATAGTTCCAAGATTATCTGATAATGCAGAAGCAATAAAGTACAGGTCTGAACTTGGCGATACTCCTGTCGTTTCTCCCACTGCTAATGAAGCAACTGCAGCGCCATGCATTTCAGGTATTTTTGACAGTGCATGAATTTCTTCATAATGTTTTAACTTGCTTTTATACTCACTATGCTCTGTATACAATGTCTGGTCGATGATTCCTATTGACACACCTGCACCTGTAATTCCTGCTTCATGAAGAGCTCGAATACTCAATCCAGGATTTTTTCCATTTTCAAATACAATATCTGGATTATACTCCTGAGGCAAGACAGTCGGCCAGATAGTTTCATTAGAAAACATCCCATGCTCCAGTTCAAGTAGCTTTCCTTCTAGATTAAGATCTGATAGGTCCTTTGAGCGAAAGTCAAGCTGAACAGGTTCAGCAGCAGTTTCATCGTATCTAGGAAGCTTGGTCAGTTTTTCTACATTCTGCTGATTTGCTTCAACTCTTCTGGCAATATCAATATCTGTGCCTGCAGTTCTTGTAGTTACTGGTTGAATCCAGAATACATAAATTGCCAGTAGTGCTACTGCTGCGGCAATTAAAATTGGGATAGCCAGCAGGATTTTTTTGATTTTCTTAGCCATAATGATTCCTCCTATTTATATAGAAACAATTTTTCAGTTCTTAGCCAGATGCAACATTTTTTTATAATCCCTCTATTATAGTTCTACATAGCTCTGACTTTGACATGGGATTTCTTTCTTATCCTCTACTTAAAGTCTATCAAGCAAACCTTGCTAAACACTTACTGGAGACTTACAGAACTCTGAATATTCTTGCCACTGGCTAGTACCCCTTCAATTTTTATTGAAAAACGACAAATATACACTCCTGACCTGAGTGCTCACAACCATTGCTAGTTAAAAACCTCTGAATCATGTGTATAAACAAAGAAGCGAATTTTAATTGGCTAAGCTCAAAAGTACCCATATTTGCAGCAGTACCTCCCCGCACTTTCTCATAATAAAAAAGAGCCTTGAAACATACTATTCCCCAAAATTAGAAACACATCTAACGTTCGGAAACACTACAAATCAAGCTCTTTTTTATGTTTATACTTATTATTATACTATTACTTATTAAGATACTTATTCAATTTAGAGCAAAAAGTATCAGAATCTTCATCTGAGCGAGTAACGACAATTAGGGTATCGTAGCCCGCAACGGTAGCAACAACCTCTGAAAATTTTATCTCATCCATATAATTGGCAATAATATCAGCGCCATTTGGATACGTGCGAATAATCACAATGAATTTTACTTTTTCAATTGATTTTGTATAATCCTTCATGCTCTTTTTAAGCTTTTGATCCAATTCTGAATCGCCTTTTTCAAAAGCTAAAAGGGTCAACTTCTTCTTTCCATCCTTTGTATAGGATTTTACAATATTCAATTCCTTCATATCTCTTGAAATAGTCGCCTGAGTAAAGGTAAAGCCCTTGCTTTTAAGACAATCCAACAGCTCGTCCTGTGTTTCAATCTCATTTTCAACAATTATTTTTTTAATAATTTTGTGGCGATCAATTTTCCTCATATTAATGTTCACCTGCTTTATCTTCATAATCACTCCGGAAATTAACAATTGGCCAACTCCCGGAGCTTTTCTTATTTACAGAAGCAGCATTGCCGCAATTAAAATCAGTAAGTTGCTGACCCCAATCACAATGAGCGGTTTAAACATAAACTTCGTCCAGGTAGAATAGTTCACCTTGGATATTTCAAGTCCGCCCATTACAACTCCGGAAGTCGGTGTAATTAAGTTAACTAATCCACAGCCGGCTGTAAAGATCATAATCATTACGTTTGGATTCAGCCCAATATTATGAGCTAACGCACCCATTACCGGAATAGATACATATGCCAGTCCTGAAGTAGAAGGAATCAGGAATGACAGGAACAGATACAGAATGTAGGCTCCAATTACAAACAGCACTGGAGACAATCCCTGCAGCAGTCCTGCAGATTTATCCAGAATAAACAGATCCAAATGTGTAACCTGCATCAAAACAGATGCTCCTCTGGCAACGACGATAATCAGAACAACAGATAAAATATCCTTCACGCCATCAATAAAGGTAGCAATAATTTCCCTTTCAGAGAAACGCTGAATCAACGCGACAACCAGACTGATGATGAAGAACCACATAGCTAAATCTCCAAAATACCAGTCACCAAAGTTTTCTCCTGTTAGGAAGGAAGTCCAGCCGTCAAAAATCGTAATGCCGAATGACCCCCATGGAATGAGAGAGATAACCATCACTGCGAATGAAAAAGCGAAAACAGATAGAATGGCTTTATGCTTACCAGTAAACTCCAACTCCTGTGAGCCAGTTTTCGCGAAGGATTCTTCCATATCCTCTTGTTCCTGCAGACTCAGTATAGTGGAGCCCTTATCTGCTTTTACCTTTTTAGCATAGCTCATCACACAATAGATACAGTAAGCCGTCGTTACCAGCCATAAAACAAATCCGATACCTAAGACAATTCCTGTATTTGGTGTAATTCCCACGCTTTTAAGGGCATCCATCGCAACACCTGTGGCAAATGGATTCACTGTGGACCCGATTACCCCTGCGCCAGCTCCCAGCATAACCGTTCCTATTGAAACAATCGTATCAAAGCCCGAGGCGACCATTGTTACTGCGAGAAGCGTATAGAATGGAATCGTTTCTTCCGCCATCCCATAAGTTGAACCGCCGATAGAAAACAGAATCATTAAAATGGGAATCAAGATTAACTCATTGCCCTTTAGCTTACGGACAATATGCTGAATTCCTGCTTCTAAAGCACCTGTTTTGTTAATAATGTTTAGAAATCCGCCTAAGATTAAAATGAAGACACAGATATCAATCGCATCTCTAAATCCGTTAAACGGAGACATCACTAAATCTGAAAGCTTTGCTCCCACAACACTGCTAACCTCTTCCGTCCCTCCTGAGGGGATTGTCGGTGAAAATGACTGTCCGGAAAAAATCCATGAGGCAATGGTTAAAAGAATAAGAATGATGAACAGAATACTAAAGGATGAAATGGATTTTTTTTCTTTCTTCTTTGTCATAGTTCGCTCCTATATAAAAGAGCTCTATAGAAAAACATTCTTTCGAACCTCAAACTTGAATTAGAGCTCTTTTCATACTTTTCCTTTCTATTTGAGTCAGTCAACTCATTTTCCCAATGTAAAATAGTCTTTATCCAGAAAAACAAATTGTTTGTACTCATATGTTATTTTTCTTTTCTTAACTAATTCTCTAATGGTTTGACCAACTGTTTCTCTCGTTGTGCCGCTGTATTTCGAAATATCATTAATCAGGATGGGATAGGGGATGACCAGTTTGTCATCCTCCCATCTCCCCAGATCCTCGACTAAAATAGATAAGGTGTTTTTCACGCGTTGTTTTGCTTTAGAAGTAATACAGTACTGAATTCTTCTTAGCTGTTTTTCAAGGAGGATTGTTAAATCGACAGTGAAAAGCTGCATTTGTCTGATATCCATTTGAAGGACTTTTTCAAAAATACTAGATGGAATGTAGCACACCTCAATATCTGTTGCGGCAACAGCAGAAAAATAGTATTTCTCTGATTCAAACATACCCAGCAATGGAAATAGTTTCTTTTCACTGATAATCTCCAGGAAATTGTATGAAGCACTGTCGTCTAATCGTTCAATCCGAACCAGTCCTTTGTTTAAGAAAAAGATTCTGTCTCGTCTATCACCTGCATCAAAAAGAACCTGACCTTTTTTATACGAGCGGCAATACATATTCTCAACCAGAAGTTCATGATTTTCTTCGTCTAAAGCTGAGAAATAAGGATACTCATTAATTATTAACATCTTAGAAGACCGATCATTTTGTTCCATAAGAATCACTCCAAAAAACTATTTTCACGCTGGTCTATTGATTGACTCAAAAGACGATTTCTGTCCCCACGCCCTCTTCATTAATAGTTGCAAGCATTTCTAAAGAAGTAATGACTGCTTTGCCTCCTGGCCGCGCTTTCACATATTGGACAGCCGCTTCAACCTTCGGCAGCATGCTTCCTGGAGCAAAGTGTCCTTCCTTCATATATTGTTCTGCTTCAGCCACGGTAACTTTATTCAGCCACTTTTCATTTTCCTTCCCATAGTTCAAGGCAATTTGATCGACGCCTGTCAAAATGATAAACACATCCGCATCAATTAGTTCAGCTAATTTTTCAGAAGCAAAATCCTTATCAATAACAGCCTCAACTCCTCTCGACGTTTGCCGTTCAATTGGAATACCGCCGCCGCCTGCACAAATTGTAATTATGTCATTATTTATCAGTGTATTTATGCTATACTGCTCTTGGATGGATATTGGTTTTGGACTAGGTACAACCTTGCGCCAGCCGCGACCAGCATCCTCTTTATAAACAGCTCCAGTTTCTTTTTCCATCGCTTGAGCTTGTTCATGTGTAAGGAATGGACCAATTGGTTTGCTTGGATTTTTGAAAGCGTCATCTTCTTTATCGACAATGACCTGAGTAATAATCGTTGCAACTTCTTTTTCCAGATTTGCGTTTCTGATTTCTCTTTCTAATGCATTCTGTAACCAGAAGCCAATACTTCCCTGTGTCATTGCGACACAAGTGTCTAATGGCATTGCGGGATTTTTTTCAGAGTCAGACGCCTGTTGTTGCAGCAGCAGATTGCCGACCTGAGGTCCATTCCCATGTGAGATAATCAGCTGAACATCTGACTGAATCAGCTTAACCAAGTGTTTAGAAGTCATTTCCAATGCTTCCTGTTGGGCTTTGGCGCTAGCGTCCTTAGAAAGGATTGCGTTACCACCCAAAGCTACGAGTAGTCGTTTTTTCTGTTGAGTCACACTTTGTACTCCTTTCTGCCTACGCTTTTGGAATGAACAGATTTCCTAAAGTCGCTGCCATGATTGCTTTGATTGAGTGCATCCGGTTTTCAGCCTCTTCAAACTGTCTGCCATATTTACTCCGGAAAACTTCATCTGTAATTTCCATTTCATCAATACCGAATTTCTCTTTAATCATTTTTCCATAGCTTGTATTCGTATCATGGAATGCAGGTAAGCAGTGAAGTACAATCAAGTCACCTTCGGTATTGCCAGTTGCTTTTACCATATCCATATTGATTTGGTAATCCTTCAGCATGCTGACACGCTCTTCAAACTTGTCTTCTTCACCCATTGAAACCCATACATCCGTATAAAGAACATTTGCACCCTTCACACCTTCAGCAACATCATCTGTAATCATTAGCTTGCTGCCGGATTTTGCTGCAAAGTTTTCTGCATAATCAACCACTGATTTTTCTGGATGAAGCTCTTTCGGTGCACAAATGCGAACATTCACGCCTAAGATTGCTCCTGTAACCAACAAACTGTTTGCCATGTTGTTGCGGCCATCACCAACATATACCAAGGTAATTCCATCCAATGTTTTGAAGTTTTCTTTAATTGTCATGAAATCCGCAATCATCTGTGTTGGATGCCATTCATCTGTCAGACCATTCCATACAGGAACTCCTGAATATTTTGCCAAGTCTTCAACGACCTGCTGACTGAATCCGCGGAATTCAATACCATCAAACATACTGCCTAAAACCTTCGCAGTATCTTCAACTGATTCTTTCTTACCCAGCTGAATATCATTTGCTCCCAGAAATTCTGGATGTGCGCCTAAATCTATTGAAGCTGTTGTAAAAGCTGCTCTTGTACGAGTAGATGTTTTTTCAAAAAGCAATGCAATATTTTTTCCTTCAAGATACCTATGAGGAATATTTCTCTTTTTTAAGTCTTTCAAATGAATAGAGAAGTCAATTAAATATTCCAGCTCTTCTTTTGTAAAATCTTTTTCTGCCAATAGGCTTCTTCCTTGAAAAATTGATGTCATTTTTTTTCCTCCTAATTTAAATATCTTCTCTGACAAACGGCATACTCATACAACGTGGACCGCCACGACCGCGAACCAGCTCGCTACCTGGGATATAATTCAACTTCACGCCAGCTTCTTCTAATCGTTTATTGGTGATCACATTACGGTCATAAACTACTACTTCTCCTGGAGCGATTGTCAATGTGTTAGAACCATCATTCCACTGTTCTCTGGCAGCTGCAGTAATATCTCCGCCGCCGCAGCGAATCAGTTCAACAGCCGGCAAATCCAGATAGCGGCATAGAATATGTTCCAATGTGTCTTTTTCCTCAACGATTTTTATCTCGCCGTTTTCCTTTGAAATCGAGTAAACGATTAAATCTCCTTCAATTTCCGGATGAATTGTGAACTTGTCATAATCCACCATTGTAAACACCGTATCCAAATGCATGAACTTTCTTTCTTCACCAATATTGAAAGCCAGTACATGCTCAAAGCTTGTTTCACTTTCAAAAATATTACGTGCCAGCCGTTCAATGGAAACCACATCTGTTCTTTGTGAAATACCCACTGCTAATACTTTGCTTGATAGAACCAGCTCGTCGCCGCCTTCAATCCGTGTACTATCTTCACGATTGTAAAGCAAGTCAACTGGATTATCCTTAAACATTGGATGATATTTGAAAATGTATTTGCCGTATAGGGTTTCTCTCCGCCTCGTTTCTGAATACATCTTATTTAGGGAAACACTATGACCGATGGTTGCGAATGGATCTCTGGTAAAGTAGAGATTCGGCATCGGGTCAATAAAGAATGGGTAGTGGTCATCAACAAGGCCTGTTAATGAAGTAGATTGAATTTTTGATAACTGATTTTTCTTTAAGCCTGCCATCGATTGATCAATCAGTTCACGATTAGAATCAAGCGACAGGAAATATTCTTTAATTGCCTGCTTAATATTGGCATCCTTAATATTCGCTTCATTCAAATATTCTGTCAGGAACTGGTCTTTAATCTCCTCAGACGTCAGCGACTCTGCTGCTAAATCCTCTAGATATAATACATCAACACCTTTTGACCGCAGTGTATCAGCGAAAAAGTCATGCTCCTTTCTTGCCTGTTCTAAAAATGGAATGTCATCAAAAAGCAAACGTTCCAGATGATCAGGCATCAAATTTTCTAACTCCTTACCTGGTCTGTGAAGCATTACCTGCTTCAGCTTGCCAATTTCTGAAAAAACGTTAATAGCCTTTTCCATAAATGAAAGCCTCCCTTTATTCTTTTGTACACCCTCATGCTAACAAAAAATAAAGCGCTTTCAAAGTCGCTTTCACTCATTACAAATGTAGATTTCTTCTCATTATGCAAAACTTCTGCATATATGCATTCTTTTAGATAAAATTGCATGAATGCATTTTAGAATTTCATATAAATTCAATAAAAAAGAAAAATAAGTTTTTTCTAATGTTAGAAAATGGTTTAAATTAATAAAGAGAGCCAGAAAACAGAGTGAAATGAGGATCTATCAAAAAACAAAATAGAACAGAAAAAAATATCGAAAACGCCTTGTATTAAACAATTCATCAAATTAAAATAACTAAATAAACAACAAATAAACACGGTTTTTTCATACCGTATTTAGATTAAAAAATAATGAGTAACGGATTTTTTTGAAGCAAGAATAGTTCTATTTGAAAGAAATACCTCTTAATATAAACTTAAGATTTAGCAGAGCAAGAGAGACGAAATTTGGATTGCTAAAATAGCAGCATTTGTTTTTCTGTGAAATCGTTAAAATATAGAGCTGCATAAAAAATAGAGTGGAAAAATCCACTCTACAAAAAGTCTAACTTTTGGGGGTCACTACATTGGTGGAAAATCTGCCAACACTTTTTTGAGTGTTCAAACACAAAAAAGGAACAACAAACTGATAAAATGAAATCGTCCAAAACCACAAATCATCAGAATGGTTGTTCCCTATAGATAAGAATACTAGAAAATTACTTGGACGAACAGATAAACACCTCTCCTTTGGAGAAGCTTGGCTTGAATATAGATCAATGAAAAGTGTTCAGGCCCAGGTAATCAAAGCAACCCTTACCTATCGACCCACACATTGTGAGAAATGTGGGGTAAAAAATCAAGGGCAAATAATTAAGAATGGTCATCATCTAACCAACGCTCAACTTCTGTGTTTAATGAGCGCTTGACCTTCTTAAAACTGAAGCGCTCCCGATTTCTTTGTCGCGAATGTGGAAAAACCTTTCATGCTCATACAGAGCTGATTGAAGAACATCATCACCATATGAAAAAGAGAAACAAGCGAATATCTCCGCAGCTTTATAGGCAAATCGGGAATTACCAGTTCCACTTGTGTAGGAACATTTAGTGGGATGGTATGCGTACGATGATAGATGAATGTGTAACATTCATACCTTATATTAGAGCTAGCTGTCCAGCTACGAATATACCTTGTGGAGCCTGCCTCTGCGATTACTCGAGGCAAAGCATAATAAATTTATAGGCTTAGCTGCCCAAATCACTCGCTTTATTCTCCCTTTTTCAAAAAAACTTGGAACAAAGTTAGAGAATCTCTATTTTTTTCGTTCCAAGTCCTTCTATCTTTTTCAGTTTTTGTCCTACCAACACTATTTGACATAGAACCAAAAGAATGTTATCTCGTTCTTTTCAAAGAAAAATTAGAGCACTAACCCATTGGAAGATTAGTGAATCTGATACTTCTTTAACTTGTATTACGTGTCTTGTTCAACTGTTTCAATCACAAACTCGCATTCAATTTCCTTTATTAATTCTTGTAAGAAGCCCTCTTGATAAGCAACCTGCTTGCTTTCATCAATTAGCTTTCCTAACTCAGCTAATTGATAATTTTCAAGAGCTTGCAGCTTCTTTAAACGACTGGAACTAAGCGCTACTTTGGTTTTAGCTATCTGAAAATTCCGCTGTTCCATTCCTAGGAACTGCAACTGAGAGCCAAAGGTATTTTTCAATTTCTGAGCCATTCCTAGCCCTTCTGGATCTAAGTCACCACTATAATAAATGATTGTTCCGGTATCTGCCAATTTGCGTAATAGCTGCCAAATAGCAAAGGTGAAATGCCCACTGGAGCAAAGAATCGGCACCTTTGGGAGTAGTTCCACCAAAATAGAATAAATACCAGAATTTTCCACTACCAAAACCTTTTCACCCACATAGGGACGTATAACAGCCGTCCTCAGAATTTCTTTTAAAGGAACATTCCAGCTAATTCCTTCAATACACGCCTGTCGCCACATTTGATTTTCTCTTTTTTCAAAATCCTGTGCTGCTAGCCCTCTAATTGCAGCATAATTCATAATATCATCTTTCAACAAGTGAAATTCATTTAACAAGCCATGACGTTGTTCCGTTTTTTCCAGCTCTGTCAAACTGTTTGGTTCCTGATTTGACAGAGCTGCCAGCATTTGTAAAAGGAGCTGTCCTCCTTCTGTGTTTTCATCAAACGCATGTGGATTTCCAGTGACTTTATAAGCAAACACGGGTAGTCTGACAAATTCTTTCTTAGGTAAACACTGTAATCCAACTGACACTTGTTCAAAAATAATCAGATTTGGCAGCTGCTTCTTCCACCATTCTTTCAGCTGACGCTCACTTAATAATGAAGTGAATGTTGAATCAACCTTAGCTACAGCTTTTTTAAACTGTTCGAAAGCATCTTTTTCTAATCTTTCATAGTCTATTTTTAGAACCAAAGGCTTCTTCATAACAAGCACGACAAAATCTGCTAATGTCAAATTTAAGCTGCTTTCTACAAAAGCATGATCTAGTTCTACAACACGAATTCTCTTCTTTCGATCCCAGGAAAATACAGTAATACCCAGAAAGCTTCGCAAGGGCTCGGTGTCTGTTTGACTGAATAAACTTAGCCCGATACTACTACCAAATGTTCCTTTCAGCCAATACCGCCGCCATAATTCCTTGGCCAAAATTTGAAAGACTGGTTGCTTAATGTATGCTTCAGCTTCAGACAATATTTTCGCCCCCCATTAATAGGTGCTTTTTATGCCCATCCCAGTAATAACGGATTGTAGTAACAAAATTAACATTCTGCGGCCGCAGCAACTCATAAATCGCCAATTTAGAAACCGTAGGATAATCTCCAAATAGCGCCTGTGAGTTCATCACATAATTAAATCCTAGCTGTTCACACGCTTTAAAAAGCTCAGCGATATTTTGATCGTCTATCCCCGCAAAGGCTTCATCCAATGTAATGATTCGCGGACATTGATCTCCAGCATCTTCATAGCGAGAGTAGGTTGCTGCAAATAGCGGCAGGTACATGGCAATAGCTTTTTCCCCGCCGGAGAATTGATTAAAACGACGATCTGTTAATGGTTGAGCCTGATACCCCTCATTTGCCCGCTTATATTTCAGTTCAAATTCAAACCAATCTCGATAATCCAATACCTTAGCAATTGCTTGAAATAATGTACTCCGATCATCTGGTTCATTTTGTAATTGCTCCTGAGCCAAGCGAACTTTTTCCTGAAAATGTCGAGAAATAGCTGTTCGATCATGTTCTGAAAGAAGCTCCGTCGGCTTTTGCAATAAGCTGACAAGTTGATTCGTACTAAGGTCTTGTTCAGAAGCAGCAGAAACACCTTTCCAGCTGATACTTAAAGATAAACCAGAGGAATTTTTTTGTTCTTGCAGCAATTCATTCATTTGAGCAACCCACTGCTGTGCCTGCTGAATTCTTACTCGAAGTACTTTACCAACAGATTCCAAAATAATCTTTTTGAAAAGTCGTTCATCGTCTTTTTTTAATAATTCACTTAATGTCAACCGCTGCTCTTTTAAATGGACCAGTAAATCAACTGTCGTTGTTCGTTGACCATCCTCTGAAAATTGCGGTTCATTATGATTGTTAAAAGAGGCAAACTCCCCTAATTCTTGTTCTTCTTCCGATGACAAATCTACACCACTGACACTAATCAATTTAGGCTGGTAGCTTTGTAGCTGGTCTGCTATAAAGCTAAAATTATTGGAAAAACGATCTTCCAGTCTTTTTAGCTCTTTAATATTTAGTTCTTTCCCAAGCTCCTTTGCACGAGTTAGCAGTTCATTACTTGGAGTGCCCCCTCTTTGTAATTCTACTTCAAATAAGGCTCTCCATTTCTCTTCCTGCTTGATTAATGAAGCAAAGTGTTCCTCTTCATGCTTCAGCTCTCCAGTGATTTTTGTGACAGCTTCTACTAAAACAATTTGCTCATTATTCAACTGCTTATTTTTTTTCTGCAGCCGCAGCTGCTCTTCTGTTGCCTTCGTTAATTTAGCAGTTAGTTCAGCAATATTGATGATTTGCTGCTGAGCTTGATTCTCCTTGATTAAACGCGCCAATTTTGTTGTCTCTCCGATTAATGCATTTACATTGTACGATAAATCAGCCTCCTCCTCTTGAAAATTAGCAACATGAGTAGAAATCGCCTGACGCATTTCCCGCTGTTGCTCGATTTGAATTGACTTACTGAAAGCATCATGAAGGTTCTGTTCATAATTCATCGCATATTGTAGTGCGTCCTCGTAAGTTTTTAAGCTTTGACTCAGCTGATCCTCAGCTGTTTCCTGCATAATTAATGTCTTCAATTTTAAAAAGCGTTGTTGTAAAGCATTAGCTTCAGTTGTCTTTATGCGTATTTCCTTTTCTTTAGTTAACAAAATTAGCTCTAGATTTTTAGTCTCCACGTAGGTTTGATATACCTCTGTTCCTCTTGGCATCTTTTGATAGGCAGACTCGATCAATTGAATCTGTTGTTCTTGCTTGACAATTTGAGCGGTTATCTCCAAATTAATACTTTTCAGCAGCTGAATCGCTTCCTTTAACTGCTCTATTTTTTCTTGGCGATATCGCTCCTGGCTGGCAATTCCTATAAAGGAAGCCTTGTATTCTATGGGCATTTCACCATTCAAATTCGTTATCTGATAGCTGCCGTCTTTATTGATAACTGGCAAATTTAATGTACTGTCTGCTTCATTATAGAAGATACTGTCCAACACATTCACTACCTGATTCTGTAAGCTTTGGGATAACTCTGAGTTCACGGTCAAGACGTCAGATAAAGTGGACGCCATTAATTGTGGGTTCGGTTTAATCATCAGATCATCTGCTAATTGCAGTTCCTCTTGACTAATAACGCTATCTAAAATACCGGATGAAAATAAAGCGCCCTCAATGTTATTTTTTTCCTCTTCTGTGACCCCAGCTTGAAAATCAACTCCTTGATAAAATAGGACATGTTCAGCTGTTTCTGCCCAAGCATTTCGATTGGCTTTTCTATCTTCATTACGGCGCGGCTCAGGTATTTTCTGTGTCTGCCACTCCTCAATTTCCTGCTGTATATTTAAAATTTGGTGTTGATTTTCTTTTAGACGAGCTTCTAAAGGTACTAAGGCTATTCGTTCTTGCTTCAACGCCTCTTGATAAGATACGGTTATGGATGACAATACGATTTCTTCACGTTCTTCCTCTTCCAAAAGGCTATCCATACGATAAAGCAGTTCACTATATTGCTTAGCTGATAGTTGAAAAGGAGCTGCACTTAGCCAATCATCTATGGCTAGCTTCCACCTTTCCAATTCATCGGCGCGTGTCTGCTGCCATTGACGGAGATCGCGCTGTAGTTCATCGAACTCCTGCTGCAAATTACCCACAATCCGCTCTAACTCTGCCAACTGCTCCTGCAATCGCTTCGTTTCCAAAAGCAATTGCTGAATTTTACGGAAATGAGTCTGTCTTTTATGCGTCTGTTCCAACCAATACTTGCGTTCAGCAACAGTAATTGTTTGCCGTAACTTTTCAGAGTAGACACTGTCAAGCTCTTCAAAACGGAGATAGGTAAGATATTGCTGATTATCTTGAATAATTTCTTCCAAATCACGATAGAGACTCTCCTCCAATAATTCCCGTTTCTTCAAATCAGTTAACTGATCCTGAAGGGACTGTTGTTTTCTCAACAACTGGTCTTTAGTTCGCTCTAAACGGTTTTCGGTTTGCTTTAATCGCTTCTTTAATTCCAATCCATGATTGACCAAATCCATTCCTTCATGTTGGCTTAGCTGTGTAATCGTAGCTGTTAAGGCCTCCAACCGCTGCTCATTTTCTTCGTAGACTTGTCGATTTTCCATTAAAGCACTATTGTTTTTTTCTAATTGATGATTAAAATCAGCGACTTGCCTCTCTACTCGCTTGACCTTGCCAAAGAGCTGTTGCCACTTTCCTCCAACTTGGGATACCAGCTCACCATGCCAGCGATGATAGTTTTTAGCGAAACGATCTAGCTCTTTAATCTCGTTACTTAAGTCTTCCAACCGCTCCCGATGAAGATCCAATTGTTCAATCGTTTTCGATAATGTTAATAATTCATCTTCTTTCATCTTCGGCAAAGAGTTACGTAAAATACCATAAATTACTGATGGACGAAAATCCTTAGACAATTTTGGTGAACGCAGCTGCAAAAGCAACGTGATTAGTTCATCAAACTGATCTAGATTATCAAATCCAAAAATCCGTTGATTGACAAACAATTTATACTCTCTTTGAGTTTCAAAGATTCGGCCTTTTCCTTCTAAGCGATTCTTTAATTTAGCTTTAGTAAGGGGCGTCAGTTCGCCTTGTCGAAGTTCTTCATAAAGGTCAAACTCCTTATCCACTCGTTGATTATTTTCAATAGAAAAATACCACTTCTTTAAAGTCCCTCCACGATTGGCATGCATGCCAACTCCTACTGTCAGGTATTCTTCACGCGCTTCTCGTTTCACTTCCAAAAACAAATAACCAATTCCTTCATTTCGCTCAGAAACACCCTTTTCGCCTAACAGATAATCCTCCATCTTTCGATCTCGAGAGCCAAAAGAATCCAGACGATACGCACTAGTATCTCCATCAAATAATACAGGAAATAGGCTTTGCATAGTCAGCGACTTTCCAGATCCATTGGTTCCTCTCAATAGCATTCGGCCATCTGCTAACTCAAATGTTTCTTTCGTGTAATACCAAAAATTCAATAAACCGACTCGATTGATTATCCATCTATTCGCCATTTTCTTTCCTCATTTCCGCTACCAATCGACCAAAAGCAGCTTGAATAATGATTTTACTTCCAGCACTCTCAATAAGCTTCCAATAGGAACCTCGAACAAGCAATGCAGTAGAGAGCTGGTTTAAAGACAACTCTTTAAACTCCTTTGACCAATAATCACTGTAGTTAACCTGCAACTCTTTTACAAGCTTATGCCATTGGTTTTCTGTCAAATGAATTTCTCCATAGGCCGTCACTTCCAATTCGTCTTGCCTTAAAATTGTAGCCAATTGAATTAGTATTTCATCTATTACTTGACGACTAGGGAACAACTCCTGCCAGTTATCTCGCTGCTCCAATGTAAATGCTGCATAATCTCGGTAAAGTTCGAAATGGAATGGCGTATTAATTTCAACATAATCTTGTGTAAACCGATAAAAATTACGCATCAATGCAAAAATATCCTCATTCTCAGGAGTTCTTCTTATTTGTGGCGTCATTAACAGGCGTTGGTAAATTACCTGATTCCGTTCTAAGCTGCTACGACTTTGCTCGAAATCTTCTTTGAACGCATCAAATGTCTCATACTGAGTATAAGACTGTGGGGCTCTTGCCAAAAATGCACGAGCCATCGGTGTAGTGGTGAATAGAATTTCCAGATTTTGCTCCGATTGTTCAAAAGCTGAAACATCCCCTTCTATCTTCTTAATCATACGTAAACGTTCCATTTTTTTTACCGCCCGCACTAAGCTCTTACGATGATTATAATTATTCCAATCCACGACCAATTCCACAGGAACCATCAATTGAATAGTTTGTATTAACTCCTCCATCATAAACGGTGCTTCTACTTCTAACTCCTCCACAAAAGCCATACCGCAGCAAAATAACGAAAAATCCATAGGTGCACTAAACTCGTTATTTCCCATCCAGGCTTCTAGTTCAAACGGACGTTTCAACAGCTGAATATACTGGGGACGAATCGTTATACTTAATCCGAAGCGGCTCCGAAACTCTCTCTGTATGTATTGTTGGTGGCGACGTAAAAAATTGTAATTTTCCGGCTGATCTTCTCGAATAATCCAAAAGTTTTCTACTAAAAGCTTGACCGCCAACCCAAATTCTTCCGGTTTCATCGTTCCACCCTTTCCATCATCACAGAAGGCATTGTCAGTTGACCATCCTCACATTCCACTATAATATGCTTACTTAAGTCAATCTGAACCATAACTTCAAAATCTAATTCGGTCATAATACTCTGCCGTAGCTTTCCCCCTACAGTCTGCCGGTTAGGTACCAGTGTTGCAATCGCTCCGCTAATCCATTTTAGAAACATTTGACGAGACGCTGCATCCAAACTATCAATTTTTGAAAAATCCAGCAGCCCAGCTTCAAAATAACCCTCGATACGTTCACGTTGTCTCAAAACTTGTTGACGATACTTTTCCTGCTCTTCAAGTTGAGCTGTTCCATTCATTTTGAAGCTGGAAGCTCTCCGTTCCTGCCTAGCTCCGCGGCCACGTTTATTAAGAAAAAGAGTACCTGGCATTAAATCCCAACTATTCTCACGGTTATTGGTTGCATCTGTCCCTTCCGTGACATAAAAATGACGAGAATGCTCTAAGCCAAAAATTCCCGCATACATTTTCTGGGACTCTGCTAAATCATCGGTTAGAGCAAACCACTTCGCTAAATGTAGATAATCCTTTTTTCGGCTTTGATACTGGCGAATTTCCTGACCAAAATAGTAAATTAAGTTAGTAATTTTGGCAATCATTTGATTCGTTTGATCCATCAAGTTATCGTATTCACTGGGATGCTGATCACTACCAATAAACCAACTATATAGTGCAGCCATTTCACCAGATACCTGCTCTGCTACTTCTGATTCAGTTCTCCCATCTAAAATAGGCACCTCTTGTTCCTTTAAATACAAGCCTGTAATTAACGTTTGTTGGTCAATTGTTGAAATTTTTTTGACCACTAATTGAAATTGGAAGTAAACATTTTGGACACTGACAATAAAATCCCGCAGATAGTTTACGAAATTATCTTTATAAACCAGAAAAGCTTCAGTCTTCATTCGACTATCAACTTCAGGACTTGTAATATAACGAATGTAATTCGCTGTTTCTTCACGAATTTGTCCAAACTCAGAACGAATAGCCAACCATAAATCGACTGGATTATCAGCTTCATTAACCAAGTCTGTTAACAGCTTCAATAATCTACGGAAAGCGTTTTCGTCCAGTGCTCCTTTTGCTACCTGTTTGACATGAGTTAGTTGATATACCATCTCTTCAACGACTACCCCTGTCTCCGTAATTTGATACCGAAAATTTTTATTTCTATATTCTTCAATTGATCGGGGTTGAATCATTTCCTGCTGCTTTTCTAAATTCCCCCATAGTACCAAATTTTCTAAATCTTGATCCACTTCTAAATCACCATAGTCTTTAGAATACTCGCTCTGCATCATAGCAATGACTTCTGGTCGATACAAGGAACCCTGCATCTGTCGATGACGCTGATAAAAACAACGCATAATTCGTCGATAACGTTCAAAATTTTCTACCGTCAAATAATTAACAGGCATAATTTTCTTCATACTGAAAAACCTCCCAAAAGCAGATTAACTATTTATTGCAAATCTTGTAAAAGGTTTGTGACTGGGCTCTATTTTCCTTATCTGTTCCAAGCAAGTAATGTTACTTATAGCCCACTAGCTCAAAAGAATGAGAAGAGATACTATCCAACTTATTTCCTCCTAGATTAGCTGCTTCTTTAACCCTCTCATCCACTATACACAACTATTCTCAAAATGATTATATCATCATTTACTCTTGATTTTCAGGCAATATCAAAAAAATATATACATTCTGTAAAATAATTGTGAAGTACTCGCTCTATCCCAGCTATTATTGAGTTTGTTTAACTAAAAATTTTATAATCCCTTTAATGTTAAAAAAGGCCAAAAAACATATGAAAAAATGGTATTCCAATCCTTTTCTTTAAGGCTTAAAATCTCCTCTATTCCTAAGTGGACTAATTTTATAATTATCAGCCCTTGATATAGATTTTTCAAGAACAAAAAAGAACCTCCCTATCCGTTACAATTAGGTTGCCCAAAATAGACACGTAATTGTAACAGATAGGAAGGTTCCTAAGCTTATTATATAATAAAACATATTATTTCACACTAAATTTTAGCAAAAAAGAGGAGCTTCAAAAAAGCTCTTCTCAATCTTTTTCATCAATGGGACGGTGAGCTCTTTTTAAAAGAAAGACCTGTTGGAGCAACGCTTATCATGAAACACATTTTCTTTTGCAAAGACAGGATGTTCATATCTTTGCATAGCAGACTCTCTAAGTATCCTCTTTTTTTCACACACTTTTTTTCTGTCTAGTTTAGTTTAGCCACAAAAATACCCATTCAATACAGTCTCTTTAAAATCTATTGAATTATAGCTAACTTTAAAAAAATAGGGAAATTAATGTTTTTACTTTAAAATTGTTGTATACTAACAGAGTCAAATAGATTGGAGGCTTATGTATGGATGAATTTAAACTAGATAAATCAATTAGTAAGGCAATTGTTGATGGTACTTTAAAAGGTTATTTACAATACCTTGAAGAAAGAAAAGAAAAAAAGGACTCAATGAATGTTAGCGGCGCCTATGCTTGGACTAAAGGGAATCATATTGATGATCAGGTCTCAAAAATTGGACAAAATCATCATGTTCAGTTTAAAATCGAAAAAGCTGGTTACACTTGGGAGTATTTACAATTTACGGTAAGTGAAAACGCTGAAAATTACATGGTCATTGTAAAAAATTCTAGAAGAGTAAAAAAATCCTTTGATAATCAGAAAAAGAAAACAAAAGAAGATAATTACTTGGTCAACCTAGCAGATATAAATACAGATGCCTTGAAAGATACCAATAAGAATTATATTGTTCAACCAGAACAAATCCAACTCGAATTAAGTGATCCTGAAGAAGTAAAAGCTGTTTTAGAAGGAACTCAGCTTAATGTCTCTCAAGCATACTCTCGTTTTTACATCGTCACTTATGAAATTGATGATGAAACAAAATTTGTTGAATCAATTAAACTAACCATGCCCAATCGCCAAACGATGAATTTAGAATTAATTGAGGATTTAAGCTATCTTATTCAAGAAAGTGACTATGAGATTACAACTGAGGATGTTGAGCCAATCATAAACGAGAAAGTCTCAGACCAGACTATTTTCTCGACTGATAATAATGCATTTGGTTATTCAGTTCCAGAAGAAGAAAAAGAAGAATCTGGTAATTAGTTTTTTTATAATTAAGCAAGGATGTGATTACAATGTTTTTCGGAGAGAAATTACAAAGTGTCAGAGAATTAAATGGTCTCTCCAGAAAGGAACTGGCTGATAAATTAAATGTGAGTGAACAAGCAATCTGGCAGTATGAAAATCAATATACTGTACCTAAATTCGAAATTGCTAATAAGTTAAAAAAGATTTTTAATGTAAAAGCTCAATTTTTTTATTCAGAACCATTTATAACCAACATTTCAAAAGTTGAAAGTATTGCTTATCGTGCTGAAGATCGAGATGCAAGAAAAAAAACAAAGATGGAAACTTCTTTCATTGATTTTATTAGTTATTTTTTAAATAAATTTGAAAGTAAATTGAACTTACCAAATACTTTTATTACTCAATTAAGAGATGAGTCTATTCAGCTTTATAACAAATCAGAAGGCTCAGGAGACAAACTTTTACAGCTAGAAAATATTGCTGAAAATGCTAGAAAAAAATTAGATGTAGAGACAAACTCAGAGCTTCTTTACAAACTTGAACTTTCAGGAATATACATTTTAGAAAAAAATATGGGCCCTAGTATAGATGCTTATAGTACTTGGACAAATCAAGAAAAACCTTTTATTATCCTTGGAAACAAAAAGAAATCTGCTGTGCGCAGAAATTTTGATTTAGCTCACGAATTAGGTCATTTACTACTCCATTACAAAATTGATATGGATAGTCTAAACAAGGATGAACATAAAAAAATTGAAAAGGAAGCCAATGATTTTGCCTCTTTCTTTCTACTTCCAAAAGAACAATTTTTAAAAGACTTTACCACTATCCAAAAGAAATCCAATCCTGATGCATATATCGATTTAAAAATGAAATATATGGTTTCAATTGGTGCTTTAGAGTACAGAGCTTATAAAATGGGGTTATTATCTTTTGAAGAAAATAGGTACTTCTATGCAACTCTTAATAAAAAAAGTTACAAAAAAAATGAACCTTTAGATGAAGATATTGCGGTTGTCAGACCTGGAAAAATTCGTTCTCTTCTAGATTTAATTTTCAAGAACCATTTATTTTCTTTGAATGATGTCCTAAATGATTATTATATTAATCGCTCTTTTTTAGAGTCACTTTTAGGATTAGAGAAAAATTTCTTAACTAAATATTCTGAAGAATCTGCAAGGGAATATTTCAGCACCTCAAATGTTGTTCCTTTGTTTACTACTAAAAACTGATTTTATCTTACACAGGTGAGACAGGAGTAATCTACGCCCTAAAGCTTGCTCCTAGATTACTCAGTTATTTGGCTGGCATGATCTTGGTATTGAACTGGACTTACGCCAGCCAATTCTTCTTTTATTCGATGATAATTGTAATAATGAATATATTATCCCCTCCTTCTAAATTGCTTTTCAACTTTTGTCTATAACGTCATCTCTTGAACCGCCTTCATCAATCCAAGAATAGACTGAGCCTAGTTTAAGCCCTTCGGGGCGCTTATTTAGATTTAAAACACTTTTCTATAGTGCGTCCATTATCCCATTTAATGATACTAAAATAAGCGTTCTATTTCGTTTTTGTGTAGAATTGTCAGTTCAATTTTTTTCACAGTCGCTATTTATCCAGCCATTTTTTTACTTCATAAATATTTGCAACTGTGTTTCTATTCTCTATTAATTCTAAAATATCTTCTCTTAATTGCTCAATGTACCCCGTTAGCTGATTTGGAAGCAAGTCCTCGTAATCTTCCAGAAAAAGACACTTTTCAATAGTAGCAACAACTGCTTCATCTATCTTTTTTGCTTCTAATATACTTTGTGTATATGGGCTAAACAAATAATTTTGACATTCATCGATTGTCAGTACATTATTCTTCAGTGATTCCAACAAACCCAATGCTGTAACTAAAATTAATCGTTCCATCTCACTTTTTTCACTAGCAGATAAAGAAATAACCATATATATGCCCTCTTTCCTGAAATTATGGATTGCTCCATCCAGTCTTTACTTTAACATTAAATACTTTTCCAGACTTACTTTGGAAATAATGTATAGATATCCTGTTTCCAAATTTATCAAATCCATCCTTGAATACTTTTTTCCACTCTCCCGACTCGACCTTTCTTAATTGCTCTAACAGTTGTTTATCATTCATTTTTACTATCTTAGTTCCATTTTGTCTCCCTTTAAAACCTTCTGGGTATTGGGGTGCATTCTTAAATCCATCATAAACGTTTTTGACTTCTTGGGACTCATTGCCTAAACTATCTAAGCCCTCATTAAAATACATAGCTCCAACAGCAGCAAGGGTTGCTCCCTGTACTACAATGATACCATCAATAACAAGACCAAAACCACCGGTTGACAGTGCAACAACTGCTGCTCCGCCAAATCATCCGATGATCCCCGCAACGACTGCGGTTCCACCGCCAAGTATTTTTAATGTTGCATCCAATAGATCTGTAAACTTTTCAATAACATCTAGTGACTTGTCTACAAAGCTCTCTTCATTAATCTTCGTTGTTAATTCATTATCGATAATACCATTTTTATAAACGACATAATTAATTTTTCCAGCTTCATCCAATTTTTGAACCACTTCTACTCGGTCAATCGTTCTCTCTTCATTAAATCCCTTTAAATTCTTATACCATTGTTGTCTGCTATAGTCTATACTTACGTAGCCTTCTTTAGGGTTAAGAAAGTTTACTGGATTGCCTAGCTGTGCCAAGCCAGTATTTACATCATTCATCAAGCTTGATAATTCAGAATAGTGTGAACTATGACTGGATTCAAAGCCTTGATATTTCTGTAAAATCTCTATCTCATCTTTAATCGTTTCCATACTCTGCGCCTTGAAAAAATCACCTAAGCCAGGAACTCCCTTCATCGATTCTGCTAACGCATTCATTAAATTGAAATAATCATTTTGGGCAGTTTGTAGTTCTCTGTATAGCTCTGCCAAATCATCCGTATCCAGCAGCTCATCTGTCTTACCTACATCCACTAAAAAGTCCATAAGATAACTATCCAAGCTATCTTCCATTTCATAATAGATAGTAAACAGCGCTTGATCTATTTCCTGATAAGCTTTTAAGTGGTTCACAGTGGAAATCCAAGCAGAGCCCAACAAATTTCGATTACCATCTAAACCATCTATCGCACTTGAGACAGAACTAAAACTGCTAACTGTATTTAGACGTTCAGAACTAATACTCATTCTTACAGCGCTTAATTCCTCATACATTATTTTCATTTGTCATCTCCCTTAAGCACGCTTCATACTCCTGCTCGGTATCTTCAAATAACAGCTTTCTATGAGTCAGCTCTTTCTGAATTTCTTCCTCAGCATCAGAAAACGCTTTGGAAAATACTCTTTGTTTCTCCTCCAAGGCTTCTAGTTTTTGAAAGACCTGCCGCCCAGAATTAGTTTCCTTGGCATAATACAGCACCCTTTCCCAAATATCCTTTTCACGCTGAATTGCCCGGAGGCTTTCTTCATAAGCATAAGGAATATCATCAGTTTTCCTTTTTAAAGAATAAAAATTATACTCGGCAGCTTCTACTTTCATACACAAATGTACTAAGCTTTTATCATCCATTTTCTCACCTCATGTTTGTATAGAAGAAGCTATACCATCTTTTAACAGCTTATCCGTCGTTTCAATAGTTATATGTACTGCCTGAACATTTTTAACTTCAACGGCTAAGCAATTTCTATACGTATAGAGTATTTCTTGAAAGGAAGACATCAATTCTTTCAGCTCATCAGTTGCTGGACTAGTAGACGTATGAATCCCATTTGTCGGCTTAAACTCTATGTTGCTTAGTGCATTTAAAACATCCTTATTAAATTTTAGAACCGCTCCTCCATCTGTACTAACAGTTTCATCCATATACTTAAATCCTCACTTCCTACTCATAACAATTAGTTAATTATTTAAAGGCTTATTATAGCATTTATTTGCTTAAAATAAAGATTTTTATTTAACTATTTCAAACTTATAGTTATGAAAATAACATTTTTAGTTATTTTAAAAAAAGAGATTAATAGATATAGAAAAAATAAAAAAGACTAAGAATAAATCTTATGCATCCTAGCCTTTTCCAACATATAATTTTTCTGTTTATTTCTTTTGTGCTTCTAGAAGTGCTTTCCGCAGCTCATCATCTACAGCGTAAATATATAAACCATTTACTCCTCTAGTTAAGAGCACATTTAGCTCGTTTCTTAACAAATCTTCTGCTACATATTCAGATTTACCATTTTTCAGAGTTCGACGATTTTTAGGTAAAAAAACTCCGAATGCTGTTAAATCAACATTCGGAGCTTCTGCTATAAGTTTACCCTACTGACCCTTCCAGCAAAGGGATAGTGTTTTCTACAAGTTTCAACAGCTTCTAAATGCTGTTAGATCAATGTTTGTAGTTTAGGGCGATTCTATGAAATTCTGATAATTTTTCGTGATTGGTGCTAGTTTGGGTGTTAGTTTGAACCGAATATTCATCAATATAATCTAATCCACATTATCCACTGGTTCCATATAATCTAAAACCTCAGAGTTTAATTTTTCTTTAGCAACACGCCATTCAGGATAGAATTGATTCATATACTGAGTAAATTTTTCAGTATGATTTTTTTCCAACAGGTGTACAAGCTCATGAACTATTACATATTCCAAACATTCCCGAGTTTTTTTTGTAAGTTGTAAATTAATCCAGATTTTTTTCTTATCTGTATTACAAGTCCCCCACTTAGTTCTCATATTCTTAACATGCCACTCTGAAGGGGTTACTCCTATAATTTTTTGATATTTCTCTATGATATCAGGTATTTCTGCTTTTAGTAATTTTCTATACCACTCATTTACTACATTCTCTCGCTGCTGAATCGTACTTTCAGGCCTCACCTGCAAGACAATTCGGTCTCCAGCAATTTTCATGTCATTTTTTGAACTCGAAAATATAACGTCTAAACGATATCTTTTTCCCCATAAATAAATATTTTCCCCTGAAACATATTTGCGTTTTGTTTGACGAGGTTGGTTTTCAAATGATTGAATTTGTCTTTTAATCCAACCAATTCTTGAAAGAGCAAACATTCGGATGGTTTCATCATCATAGTCAACAGGCGCACTAACCTGAACAATCCCATTAGGCGGAAATACTCGGATATACATATTTTTTATTCTTTTTTTTACAATCTTAATCTCGATTCCACTAATGGTTATACTATACATTAATACTCACCTTGCTCTTTTGTAAGTTTAAACAACTCATCAACTAATTCTTGATCTTCTATAAGATCTTCAATCGCTCTACGAATTTTTCTTTCCTTAATCTTGTTACCTCGCCATCCATCTTGACGAACTGAATTAATAGCATTATGAACAGAATTTGCTAGTACTTCATCATCTAGCAAATCATAAAAAGCACGCTTTGCCGCACTTACTCGAATTGATTCAGGATAATCCTTACTATCTTCAGGGTGAAATGCTTTATGAACATATTTTTTGAACTGCGCCAAATATTCTTCATATTCAATAACCGACTGCTTTCGCTTTTCAATTAAATCAGTTAGCAGTTGAGACATTTTCTCATAATATCTAGGATTTGAACTTCTTTTAGCTATTAGTTCCCTCTTTACATTATTCTCAATAGTTTCCGCAGCAGTATCTCGTTTACTTTCATCTATTGGATCGATAATTGGATCAATTTTAGACGTATCTTCACGCAATAATAATTCGACTAAAGGTTCTTCAAACTCCATCAATGTTCGACTTTCTTTAGCATCTAAAAACATATCAATCAATTGCCGCATATCTGGATCATACGCCTTTAAATCAATATAATCACCACTTGCCTGTCGAATAATATCACGTGCATTTACGAAGCGAGTCACTTCTTTCTCCAAATTAGTGACTTCGGCGTTTGAGTAACCATATTTACTTTCTAAATCACCTTTTACTTCTGCAAATGATCTTAAAGCAGAAGCAGAAAAATCATATAGATTTTCTCTTTTAGGTAAATTAGATTCCAACTCTTCAATATCTGGTTGAGCAGTATCTTGAGCTACAAAATAATGAATAAATTCAATATCTGTTTGAGGCATTGCCACAGGCTCACATAGAGCTCGCAAAGCTTCTAATGACTCTTCTAATTGATCTTTCGCCTTATCTAAACGATTGTTTAAAAGACCTGATACATCTTCTTCATCGTAATCTGAAAAAGCTTCTGAAGTGTAATCATCCATTGCTTTCTCAAGTGATTTGAATAAGTCTTTGTAATCAATAATATAGCCATACTCTTTGTCTTCTCCATCTAAACGATTCACTCGGCAAATGGCTTGAAAAAGCTTGTGATCTTGCATCTTTTTATCAATATACAAATAAGTTGCTGGAGGTGCATCAAAACCGGTCAATAATTTGTCTACAACAATGAGTAATTTCATTTGGTCAGGATACTCAAGAAATTTTTCTTTCACTTCTTCCTCAAATTTCTCTACCTTTTTACCAGCTAACATTTTAATATATGTTTCATATTTTTCAATTTTTTCAGTTTCAATTGCTTCGCCACGCGATTCAGTTCGTACATCACTTGGTTGTGGATTATAGGAAGTAATTATTGCACATTTCCCTTTTAAGTCGGTACTTTGAAACAACTCATAATATCTAGTTGCTTGATAGATGCTATCTGCAACAAGCAAAGCATTCCCCCTGCCATCAACAAGTCTTGGTTGTATTTGCATATCAAATACAATATCTTCCACAATCTTAGTTAACCGGTCTTTTGAGCTAAAAACCTTTTGAAACGTCCCCCAACGAGATTTTAATCTAGCTTTCGAACGATCATTTAATCCTTTCGTTTTACTTTCAAACCATTGATCAATTTTCTTTTGGTTCGTTACATTTTGCTCAACTTCTCGAGCTTCATACCTCAAATCCAAAACAACTTTATCTTCTACTGCTTCATTAAATTTATATTTATGGATGTATGGTCCAAAAACTTCTATTGACTTCTTTTTATCCTTTTTCATTAAAGGAGTACCTGTAAATCCGATAAGTGTTCCGTCAGGTATAATGGTTTTCATGGCTTCGTGGAGTTTACCTGACTGTGTTCGGTGAGCTTCATCTACAAATATAAAGAAGTTTCCTTTTGGCTTAAAGCCATAAGGTAAGGAAGACTTTATTTCATCAATAAAGTTTGTATAATTTTTATCCTCTCCTCCTTTTTTCCCAAATTTGTGGATTAAAGAGCACATCATTACAGGAGAGGGTTCGTTGATTTTTTGAATTAATTCTCTACCAGAGCGAACTCTTACTATTTTTTCATCAACTCCAGCAAAAACCCCTTCAATCTGACTATCTAATTCGTCTCGATCAGTGACAATTAAAATACGACTCTCAGAAATATTTTCCTTGATCCATTTACTTAACCATACCATTGTTAAACTTTTCCCAGAACCTTGTGTATGCCAAATGATGCCGCCTTTGCGATTTGAAACAAAATTTCGTGCTGACAAACTACCGAAAAACTGGTGAGGCCGACAAATCTTTTTTGCACCTTTATCAAAAATAATAAAATTGTATAACAACTCAACCAATCGTTCTTTATGGCATATTGAAATCAAACTTTTGTCTAACCCATAGCTTTGGCTCTCTCGTAAACTTTTAACTTCTAAAGATAAAGAATCTTTTAATTCAGCATCCTCTTTCCAACTTAAATAATATTTCTCAGGTGTTTGAATTACACCATAGCGCAGCCCTTCAGTATCATTACCCGCCATTAGTAATCCATTTGTTCCAAAGAATCGTTGAATCATATCTTTTCGTTGATTTGTTATATTTTGCCGAATCCCCTCATTAATTGATCGTGTACTTCTTTTTAATTCCAAAACAGCTATAGCAATTCCGTTAATGTATAAAACGATATCCGGACGTTTGTGTATTTCTTTATTGCTTGAATCAGCATAGTCTTTTAAAACAGAAACTTCCTCTGCAATATAAAAATGATTTTTCAATGGTTTATCCCAATTAATCAACGATACACGAGTCTGCTTTTCTTTCCCTGGTTCTTTCACTAAAACACCATATCTTAGAAAAGAATAGACAGATGAATTTAACTGAAACAGATCCATTGCTTGATTGCTAGTTATATCCTTGATAGAACTCACTGCCAAACGTATTGCATCAATAGAATAATTTTGCTCTAGCAAATATCTCCTTAAGAGCATCTCATCTACATTTGAGTTTTCTTGATCTTTTAAATTACCAAGATTTTTATAACCTAAAACATTTTGAAATAACTTAGATACTCTAGATTGTGTTTCTCTCTCCTTTTTTGCTAAATCTACCAACTAGTCCACCTCCTGATTAAGTTTAAGCTAATCGAATTTTTCCAGTTAACAATTGTTCCATCATACCCTGTTTAATTTTTTTGTATTTTTCAAGTTTTTCTTCTAATTTAAAAATCTCTTCGTCCATATCAAATAATATTGTAGCTATAGCTTTTTGTTCTTGAATAGATTGCGGAATTTTTATCTTAATTAGTGGAATTCCTGATAAGTTTATTTTTTTAGGGACAGCATGTTGAAGTGAATGCTGTTCAACCTCTTTTTGAAAGTCTTCTGAAAATGAAAGTTGCGTTAAAAATTGGGCATCTATGAGTTCATTACATTTTATTAGAGCTAAACTAACATAAAAACTTGCATTTACTTCCCAATCAACATATTTACAAACACCTATTGAACCAATTCTAGTCATAAGTATGTCGCCTTTTTCAATTTTATACTTCTCTGTTAGAATTTTGTGTTCTGCTAGTGAAATATTTTTAGTATGAAAAAAATCATCATTACTAATATTCTCTACACTATAAAAAGGAATACCTTGTTTAACATACTTAGGAGTCTGATGTGTTCCGTCCTTAACCTCACAAACATCTTTTAAAGTCTTTTCCATCCAATCTTCACGATAGCCTCTTACTCGTTTTTTTCCAGTTAATAATTTGTTGGAGACCCCTTTTTTTATAAGTCGTTTTTTTTCAATTAAAACAGATAGAAAGCTAATTAATTGATCTATATCATAAAGAATTATCGCAATTTTTTTCTGTTCTTCTATTGATGGGAGCAATATCTCAATAGATTTGACATTTTTCAAATTTAGTTTAGGTTGAGCAGACCCACTATTTAGTTCTGAATAGTCTTTATTTTCCAAGAGTTGAACCAAAAAATCAATGTCTACCTCTTTATTTGGAGACATTATATGAGCATGATTATTTAACCAAAATCTTCCTTTGGTTTTATACACTAATGGATAGCTACGTGTAACAATATTAGCCCCATCTTCTCCTAAAAGAATAAATTCTCCTTCAAAAATATAATTATCAATATACCCAATTATTCCTGTAGCTCCATAATAAGGATATATGCCACTATTTCTACTTGACTTTTTTATTGGTCTTCTTAAGTTATCTTTAAATTCTACTATTTCTTCTAAACTTACTAGTTTCCAGTCATTTGGTTTTACCATTCAAACCCCATCCTTTCAAGATGACGTTTTACTTTTTCTTCATAAATATCTACTTCATGTGCTAATTCTGACAGCTTGGATTCATATCGCTCTACTAATTCTTTTACTCGAACCGATAATTGATAACTTACAGCTGAGTGTATATTATCTAGAGCTTCATAAATAGCAGTAAACCATTTTTCTTCCAATAATTTTTTTATTTCCTCAATACTCAACTCAGAATATTTTTTCTTTGTTTCAACATCCAATACAAATTCTTTTTCTTTGATCTTTTTTGCTACTTGCTCTTTTGTATCAAGCAAAGTCTGAACATCCGTTAATAACTCAAATTCTTCTTTAAAAAGACCATCTATATCTGCAGATTCTCTTATCTCTTTTATTCGAGCTGTAACACTAGTCTTTGTTACTGTTCCTTTCCCAGTTAAAGCAGATTTAGCTAGTGGATTGTTCTCTAAGAATTCCAAATATTCTTTTTTCTTCATTTTTTGATCTAAATGATTCCACAAGATATTTAAAACATCAATTTCAGCATTTGTATAGTCAGATTTGATTTCATTTATACGGATAGAAATCATTTTTTTGTTAAATTTCCCATCTTGAATAAATTCAAATAAACTAGAGTCTTCGTTATTATGATTTTCCAGCAATTCTTCAATCTCAGCTTCATTTTTTTCCAAAACTTGTTTTAAATCTTGGATTTCACTTAACTTATCTTCAAAATAGGTATTCATTATTTGTTCTTTTGGAAGTATCAATCCTTCCCATCCAATAACTTCTTCTTCCTCTTCACCATTTACTTTTTTTATTCTTGTAATATTCACTACCTGATTTCCTGCTTCATATCCATCAGAAATAACGGCATAAATATCATCTTCCATTATTTCTTCCCAGTATTCCATCACTATCTGATAAACATCGTATTCCTTAATTAAAGAATCTTCTTCAAATAAACGTAAGATTTTATGGCTAATGAATTCAATGACATTTTTTGGCTTATCTTCAACTGTTAAATTCATCAGTATAGGAAGAATCTCATACTTCCACGTCAAAAAAGAATCTTTAATTCGTTTAGAATGCTCGAGAAATTCAGCATTAGAATTTATAACGTCTACAACCTGTTCTTTCTCGATTTTTGCTTGTAAGTAACCTGATCGAAGCGGATTAAATAAATCTTGTCGCAAGCTTGGATATTCTTCCCAATAATTATTCAATGAGTCTACATCATTTTCAGGAATACCACCTTTTAAATGAGCCTCAATGTCCTGGAGGTCTTCGTTATTACTATTATCTATATAACGAGGAATATTCAAATTATACTCATTATCCTCTTTAATCTCTTCATTTAAAACAAAGCGAGCATATCTTTTGTCTGATTGATCCATCGTGTTAAAAGTTCGAACTATTTTTTCGATATCTTGTTCTCGAAGTCTGTTTTTATTCCCTTCTTTAACAAAATCTTGACTAGCATCAATCATAAAAATACCTTCACGTTCTACAGCATCCTCTTTGTCTACAATGATAATACATGCAGGTATTCCTGTTCCAAAAAAGATATTTGCAGGAAGTCCAATGATACCTTTTATATAGCCATGGTCAATAATTCTTTTACGTATTTCCCCTTCTGTATTTCCACGGAAAAGTACTCCATGTGGTAAAATGATTGCTGCTTTTCCTTTTGATTTCAAAGATTTTAATACATGTAAAAACCAAGCGTAATCACCATTTTTTTCTGGTGGAACACCGTAACCAACTTCACTATAACGACCATATTGATCTGGCAAAGTTCCGTCCGTCCACGATTTATCAGAAAATGGTGGGTTTACAACAATATAATCAAACCTTTTTAACTGATTATTTTCTTTCCATTTAGGATCAGCTAATGTATTGCCTCTCTGAATTTCACCTGCTCCTTTATTATGAAGAACTAAGTTCATGCGTGCCAATCCAGCAGTAGACGGATCATACTCTTGACCATAAATAGTAATTTCAACTGGAGCTACATCAGCAGCTCTTATTAGAAGTGAACCAGATCCACATGCAGGATCGTAAACTGTCATACTTGAGCTAGTCGCTTTGTCCAAGCCTATAACTCTTGCCATTACGCGTGATACCTCACCTGGTGTGTAAAATTGTCCCTTACTCTTACCAGAATCTTGAGCAAACTTACGCATCAGGTATTCATAAGCATCACCTAAAATATCATCTCCACCAGCACGATTTTTGGTAAAATCTAGCTCTGGTTTTTGAAAAATAGCCACTAAATCAGAGACTTTATCAATATGGGTTTTTCCTTCTCCAAGTTCATCACTATCAAAATCAGCAATATCAATAATTCCCTTTAGATTGTTTTTATCTGCAATTGCACCAATACTAGTATTGATTTTTTCGCCAATATCTTTTTGAAACTTGTGCTTTACAATATCGTCAAAACTCGAATCTGCTGGAATTTCAATCTCCCAATCATCAGAAGTTTTATACTTATCAGAAACATATTTTACAAATAACATCGTTAAAATATAGTTTTTATAGCGAGCAGGTTCAACCCCACCTCTTAATTTATCTGCCGCAGCCCATAATTGGTTATATATTTCACTTTTTTTAATTGCCAATTTATACTTCTCCTCATCCTAAAAATATATTTCCTATTATTAATCATTATACATAAAAAAGTCTATAAGAAAAATTCATATAGTATTTTTCTGCGTATTTTTATAGGTTCGTCTATCGAATTCAAAATTGATGTGTCAGATCAACAAATAAAATTTGTTATTTAATTAATCTTATAATATTATTCCTATAAAAAAATAGAAAGAACACTAGAATAACAGCATTCTTCCTATCTTTAATTATATTATCCAACCGAACCTTCCATCTCATAACTAATCAATCGATTCAATTCCACCGCATATTCCATCGGCAGTTCCTTCGTAAATGGTTCCACAAAGCCCATGACAATCATCTCAGTCGCTTCAACTTCACTCAAGCCGCGGCTCATTAGGTAGTAAAGCTGTTCTTCCGAAATTTTTGATACCTTGGCTTCATGTTCCAGCGCTACTTGGCTGTTATGAATCTCATTGAATGGGATAGTATCTGATTTGGATTTATCATCCATGATGATGGTATCACATTCAATATGGGAGATTGATCCAGCACTATCTTTGCCGAAGGTTACTTGTCCGCGGTAGTTGACTTCGCCGCCGTCTTTGGCAATAGATTTGGATACGATGGAGCTTGATGTGTTTGGTGCGTTGTGGATCATTTTTGCACCTGTGTCCTGAATTTGGTTTTCACCGGCGAAGGCGATGGAAAGCATCGTTCCACGAGCGCCTTTGCCGTCTAAATGAACACTTGGGTATTTCATTGTTGTTTTGGCGCCGAGGTTGCCGTCAATCCATTCAACGGTCGCTCCTTCGTAGGCTTTGGCGCGTTTCGTTACTAAGTTATATACGTTGTCTGACCAGTTTTGAATGGTTGTATAGCGGCAGTATGCATCTTTTCTTGTATAGATTTCCACGATAGCCGCATGTAGACTATTACTTGAATAGGTTGGTGCGGTACAGCCTTCTACATAATGCACGCTGGCGCCTTCGTCCACAATAATTAGTGTCCGTTCAAACTGACCCGTGTTTTCTGCGTTAATCCGGAAGTAGGTTTGCAGCGGCACATCTACGCGTACGCCTTTCGGTACATAGATGAAGGTACCACCAGACCAGACAGCTGAGTTTAATGCTGCCAGCTTGTTGTCAGTTGGCGGAACCAGCTTCGCAAAATATTCCTTGAACAGCTCTGGATATTCCTTTAAGGCTGAGTCAGTATCAGTAAAGATGATCCCCAGCTTTTCGAATTCTTCCTTCATATTGTGGTAAACCACTTCTGATTCGTATTGAGCAGAAGCTCCTGCCAAGTATGCACGTTCTGCTTCTGGAATCCCGATTTTTTCAAAGGTTTCTTTGATTTTATCAGGCACATCGTCCCAATCTCTGGCAGGACGATCACTTGGTTTCTGGTAATATTTAATTTGGGAAAAGTCGATGTCCGATAAGTCGGCTCCCCAGGTCTGCATCGGCATTTTATTAAACTGCGCCAATGATTTCAGACGGAAATCCAGCATCCATTCCGGCTCTTCCTTTACTCGTGACATTTCCCGGACAACATCCTCTGTTAGTCCGTCTCCTGTACTAAAGACTGGCTTCACATCATCGTGAAACCCAAATTTATAATCTTCTAATTCTGGTACGCCGCTCATTGTTTCACGCTCCCTTTATTCTCTGGATTATGAAGCTTCTATTCTGCTTCTCTCTCTAATTCTTATCTGTGTATTCTTATATCTAATTGGTGAACTCTTAGCAGTGCAGCTGTCCAGCGGTTCCTTGACCGTCGTTTTCAACTGCCTGTTCCAGTGCCTTCCATGCTAAGGTAGCGCATTTGATTCTAGCTGGAAATTTACTGACGTTTTTCAGCATGGAGGCATCGCCCAGCTTTTCTTCGTCTGCTGTTTCATTGCCTTGAACTAGCTGAGAAAAGGCCTCTGCTAGTTGTTCTGCTTCCGCTACGGTTTTCCCAATCACTGCATCGGTCATCATACTGGCGCTAGCGGTACTGATAGAGCAGCCGCTGCCGTTAAAGGCGATATCCTTGATTACATCATCCTGAATAGCCACCTGAAGCTCAATCACATCACCACAGGTTGGATTATTCAGCTCAATTTTCTGACTGGCGTCGCCTAATGTACCATGATGATGGGGATGACTGGAATGATCCAAAATCACCTGACGATACAAATTTTCTAATTTAGATAGGGCCATGTTGGAAAAACTCCTTTGTTGCAAGAATTGCTTCGATCAGCCGATCGGCATCTGCTTTTGTATTGTAAAGATAAAAACTCGCTCTGGCGGTTGCCGGCACGTCAATGTATTTCAGCAAAGGCTGAGCACAGTGGTGCCCGGCACGGACTGCCACGCCTTCCATATCCAAGGCAGTTGCTACATCATGAGGATGCAGTCCTTCAAGATTGAAGGCAATCACTCCGGTATGGTCTTCAATCTTCTGCGGACCATAGACCGTTAGCCCTTCAATGGCCTGCAGCTTGGGCAGGACATAAGCAACCAAATCCGCTTCATGCTGATGGATATTTTCCAGACCGATGTCTGTCAAATAATCCACGGCTGCGCCTAATGCAATGGCTCCGGCAATATTAGGTGTTCCTGCTTCAAATTTCCACGGCAGCTCTTTCCAGGTGCTGTCCTGTAGATTGACAAAGTCAATCATTTCGCCGCCGAACTCTACCGGCTCCATTTTTTCCAACAGTGCGCGTTTTCCATATAATACACCAATTCCTGTCGGTCCGCACATCTTATGTCCGCTAAAGGCATAAAAATCAGCATCCAGCTCCTGTACATTGACTGGCATATGGGGAACCGCCTGTGCGCCATCCACCACCATGATTGCACCATGCTGATGGGCAAGTACTGTCAGCTCGCTAATTGGATTAATAACGCCAAGGACATTTGAAACATGGGCGATTGAAACAATTTTTGTTTTATCTGTAATTTGCTTTTTTGCATTTTCAAGATCCAGATAACCATCTGCTGTAATATCGATATATTTCAGCACGGCTCCTTTACGCTGAGCCAGCTGCTGCCAGGGAATGATATTGGAGTGATGCTCCATATAGGAAATCACGATTTCATCTCCCGCACCTACTGCTAAATCACCATAGCTTTTCGCTACCCAGTTCAAGCTGGTTGTTGTTCCTCTGGTGAAGAGAATCTCGGCTGTTTCATTGGCGCCAATCAGTCTCCTTACCTTTTCCCGAGCAGCTTCGTATTCCTTTGTTGCCCGTTCTGCCAACGTATGAACGCCTCTGTGAACATTGGCATTATCATGCTCATAGTAATAAGCCAGCTTATCTAGAACGGCTTGAGGCTTTTGGGTGGTTGCTGCATTATCCAGATAAACAAGTGGCTCGTCGTTCACTTCTTGAAACAAGATCGGAAACTGCTGACGAATATTTTCCACGTTTATCATGCGTTCAACTTCCTTTCAATAACCTCGACAAATTCATTTTGAACAGCCTTCACAGGGATTGCTGTAATAACTGAACCTAAGAATCCACGGATAACCAGACGTTCAGCTTCAGCCTGCGGCAGCCCCCGACTCATTAGGTAGTACATTTCTTCCGGATCGACACGGCCGACACTAGCAGCATGTCCCGCTGTTACTTCATTTTCATCTATTAACAGGATTGGATTGGCATCCCCTCTGGCTTTATCAGAAAGCATTAGTACCCGGCTTTCCTGCTGAGCATCTGCCCCTTTAGCTCCCTTAAGAATATGACCAATTCCGTTAAAAGTAAGTGTTCCCCGTTCACGAATAACACCGTGCTGAAGGATATGACCAACAGAGTGAGAGGCTTTATTTGTTACTCGAGTATCAATCCCTTGGGTCTGCTTACCTGCACTAATTGCGACTACTTTAACTTCTGAATGAGCACCTTCCCCAACTAAATCTGAATCAAAATCAGCAATCACATCGCCGTCATTCATCACGCCTAACGCCCAGTCAACAGAGGCATCCCGCAGGATATGCCCTCTACGGTTCATATAGGTAGCAAGATTTACGCCTAGCTGATCGACTGCGGAGTATTTTACCTTAGCACCTGCTTTAGCAATGACTTCAACCACAATATTTGCGGAAACCTTGATATTTTTATCAGCCATTGTCTGGAATCTTTCCAAATAGCTGAATTCACTATTTTCTTCCGCTACAATCAGCACATGCTTGAAAAATGCCTGGTCACTGGCGGAATCCTGAAAGAAGATTGCTTCAAGAGGTTCTTCAATAACTACATTTTTCGGTACGTATAAAAACAGCCCGCTATTCATAAAGGCAGCATGATACGCAGTCATTTTGTCTTCATCCATCAAGACTGCTTTTGTCATATAATATTCTTTAACCAGCTCAGGATAATCCTGCATGGCTGTAAAGATATCGGTAAAAATAACTCCTTTGTCCGCCAACTCAGTCGACAGCTGTTCAAAAATCGTTGCTGAGTTCTGTTGTACAACCATTGGGTTATCATTCATTTCACCAAAGCTTGGAACATTTCCAGAAGCTGGTTCATACGTGTCAGTGGTCACGTTGAACAGCGGCCAACGGTGAAATTTCACCCGTTCAATCAGCGGCAGCTCCAGCCCATCGATTTTTTCTAATGCAGACAAACGAAAGTCAGTCATCCATGAAGGTTCTTCCATTTGTGCAGAAAAAGCGCTGATGTCGTCAAGATAAGCTTTTACATTTGTGTCTTTCATTTATCTTGTCCTCCTCCTTATGCTTCTTCTTCTTTGTATTCAATACCTAATTCTTTGCTGATTCCTGCATAACCTTCTGCTTCCAGACGTTTTGCCAGCTCGGCATCACCGGTTTTCACAACTTTTCCATTCATCATGATATGCACCACATCAGGTGTGATGTAGTTCAACAGACGCTGATAGTGCGTAATAATCAATGCACCAAAGTTTTCACCGCGCATTTCGTTGATTCCTTTTGCTACAACCTTCAACGCATCAATATCCAAGCCAGAATCGATTTCATCTAAAATTGCAAAGGTTGGTTCCAGCATCAATAGCTGCAGGATTTCATTTCTTTTCTTTTCTCCGCCGGAAAAGCCTTCGTTCAGGTAACGTTCAGCCATCTCCTCAGGCATATTCAGCAAATCCATTTTGCTGTCTAACTTTTTCAAAAATTCCATTACAGAGATTTTATTGTCTTCTTCACGCTTGGCATTAATTGCCGCACGCATAAATTCCGCATTGGTAATCCCTGGGATTTCGCTTGGATACTGCATAGCTAGAAATAGACCTAAACGTGCACGTTCATCGACTTCCAGCTCTAAAATATTTTCACCGTCAAAAAGGATTTCTCCTTGAGTTACTTCATAATTTGGATTGCCCATGATGGCAGCAGACAATGTCGATTTCCCTGTTCCGTTGGGTCCCATGATGGCATGAATCTCACCTGTTTTCATCGTCAGATTTACGCCCTTTAGAATCTCTTTATCATCAATTGATACGTGTAAATTTTTAATTTCCAAAACTGACATGTATATTTCCCTCCAACTTTTATTCAAAATTTCGTTCTCAATCATTTTATCTTAATTGAGAATGAATCGCAATCTCTTTGCTGTGGAGAAGGCTAATTTTTCTGGACTTTTCTTATATATCACTTGCCTTGTTTAGAATATTTACAACTTGATAAGAAGTTTTATCAATAGCTATCGTTTTCATTTTCTTATCCAAAGCTCTAAAAGAAAACTGATCGTTTTTAGAATCCAGCAGGTTAGTGCTGCCTCTATAGCCTTGGAAACTTGTTTCATTTAGATGACAGTTATCACATGTGCTAACTAGTCAATCACGAACAAGTCAACTATCGTACCATTAGTCGGTTCAGAAGACATGAGGCAACTGTGCACCTTTTAGTAGAAGCCTTTGTTCCATCTCGTTGTCAACTGATTACCAATCAAGTGATAGAAAATAAAACCCCCTTCATTGAAAACACAATAATTGAAGCAAATGCCCATAGATTCAGCTTTGTTTGACACAAAGCGACCACTCGTTATGAACGATTAGATAAAAACAATAAAACCCTTTATCAATAAGAAATCTAGCCTTGGTTAAAAGAAGAAACGCAATCTGGTGGATTGACGAACCATCAGTTGAAAGAAATTGCTTATCACTTTGAAGTAGATTTAGAGGTGACAGAAGAACACTTACATAATGAAAAGCAGCGCCACTTAAAGAGAAAAAGAAGAGTCTACAAAAAATATCTGCGCAAAGTTCAAATGAATTATTTACCGAGAAAACAAATATATGAAGCGTATGTCCGCTATCATAAAGAAAGTAAAAAGAAATACAAAAAATATTTTTTTCGTTGAAAACTGACACTATTTTGAAGAAGAAGATACCTATAGTTTTCCAGCCCTTCGGACAGTTCCTTTTAAACAGGGTAGTAGGAAAAAAACAAGCCCGATTTTGATATTGTTTATCAAAATCAGACTTGTTTTCTTTTTGAAAGCGGGTTATGGACCACGCTCCCTTAGTTTAACTATATGCAAATCTTTGAAAAATGCACTTCTGGTTCATTTTCTAACTTTTATCTTTATTTATCAACTGGTTTTACGGAACCATCCCATTTATCAAGAATCCAGTCTTGAATTTCTTTGCTGTGCAGCGCATCAATTAGCTTATTAATTGCTTCGTTGTCCTTATCTTCTGAACGGACTGCAATAATATTAACATATGGTGAGTTGTCAGCTTCCAACAACACAGAATCCTTCACTGGATTCAAGCCTGCATTATAGGCAAAGTTGGCATTGATTGCTACTAAGTCAGCTTCATCATTTTGGTAAGTTGTAGCCAGTAGCTCTGGATTAATATCATGAACAAATTTCAGATTTTTAGGATTTTTATCAATATCATCAAATGTCGCAGTTTCTAAATCAACGCCATCTTTAACTGTTACTAAATCGGCATCCTGTAAAATCGTAATGATTCGACCCCAGTCAGATTCTGAATTTGAAGTAATCACTGTTGCTCCATCTTTCAGGTCTTTAATATCATCAATTCGCTGAGAGTAAAGCCCCATTGGTTCAATATGAATGCCGCCGGCATTCGCAAAATCATACCCGTTTTCTTTTACCTGAAGACTAAAATAAGGAATATGCTGGAAGTAGTTTGCATCGATTTCGCCATCTGCCAATGCTTTGTTCGGCAGAATGTAATCATCAAACTTTTTGATTTCTAAATCAATTCCTTCTTTTTCAAGAATTGGTTTTACCTGTTCCAGAATTTCCGCGTGAGGAGTTGGTGATGCACCAACTGTCAATACTGTTTTTTCACCCTCTGCTGCCTTAGATCCATCTGTACTCCCGCTATTATTGCCTCCGCATGCCGCTAAGCCAAAGCTTAGGGCAACGACTGCTGCTAAACCTGCTAATTTCTTTTTCATACTTAATTCCTCCCATTATTATCGTTTGTCTGTTCGTTTCGCTAGAAAATCGCCCAATCCCTGAACAATAAATACTATAAGTAATATAATAACTGTCGCTACAAAGGTAACGGTCAGATTGTTCCGTTGATAACCTTCCTGCCAAGCTAGTCCGCCTAGACCGCCGGCACCGATAGCACCAGCCATCGCTGTAAATCCAATCATTGAAACAGTTGTAACAGTTAATCCTGAAATCAGTGCTGGAATACTCTCTGGGATAATCACCTTGCGGACAATTTGCCAATAGCTGGCACCCATTGCCTCAGCAGCTTCAATAACTCCGGAGTCAACCTCCCGAAAGGCAATTTCTACTAATCGTGCATAAAATGGCGCAGCTGATAATACTAGCGCCGGAATAGCTGCCTTAGCACCCAGCATCGTTCCTACAAGTACCTTTGTGAAGGGGATTAATAAGACCATTAAAATCATAAAGGGTGTGGAACGGAAAATGTTGCTGATAATTGAAACAGCTGTATATAAAAATTTGGCATAGGCTTTATTGTTGCGTCCCGCCGTATAAAGCAGCAATCCTAAAATTAACCCAATCACCAATACACAGACCATGGAAATAACCGTCATATAAACAGTGTCGATTAATGCCTGCTGCAGGGTTTCACCGTTTACTTTGCTAAAGTCAAAATAAGTTTCTGCAAAACTCTTATCCACGATGAATCACCTCCACGCCAACTTCTTTTTCTTTGAAAAATGCCAAGGCTTCCTCAACTGCTGCCTTCTCGCCAGTAATCATGACTGTCAGCGAACCGAAAGCTCCTTCTTTAGCCTGCTGCACTTTGCCGTGAACTACATTGATGTCAACAGGAAATTGACGAATCGCCTGAGAAATAACCGGCTCATTGGCATTATCCCCTTTAAAATGCAAAGTGGTTACTAATCCAGCTGGGTTTTCGGCAATCAGTTCTGCCAACAGCTCCTCTAAATCCGCTTCCGGATCGATTTCTCTTTGGACAAACCTCTTTGTTACTTCCTGTTCTGGATGGCGGAAGACATGAAGCACTTCGCCTTCCTCAACAATTTTGCCCAGCTCCATAACGGCAACCTTATTACAGATTTTTCTGATAACATGCATTTCATGGGTAATCAGCACAATTGTTAAGTTCAGTTCTTTGTTAATTTCCAATAGTAAATCCAAAACTTCATCAGTTGTTTGCGGATCCAATGCACTTGTCGCTTCATCGCACAACAGAATCTCCGGATTGTTAGCCAGTGCCCTGGCAATACCAACCCGCTGCTTTTGTCCGCCGGAAAGCTGACTCGGATAGGCATTCCCCCGTCCTTCCAGTCCAACTAGAATCAATAGCTCTTCTGCCCGTTTTAAGCGCTGTTCTTTTGAAACTCCAACCAGCTCCAACGGAAGCATAATATTTTCTAAAATCGTACGGGACCACAGCAGATTGAAATGCTGAAAAATCATACCGATTTTCTTTCTAAAACCTCTTAGCTCCCCAGCGCTTAGTTTGGTCACATCCTGATCCTGTATCACAACTTGACCATCACTTGGCAGCTCAAGCCCATTTAAGAGACGAACTAGTGTACTTTTTCCTGCACCGGAATAACCAACGATTCCATAAATATCACCTTTTTCTATTGATAAGGAAACGTCGTCTACTGCTGTCACTTTTCCGGCTTTTCCGGAGAATTCCTTTTTGACATGACGTAATTCAATCAAAGCCATGCTGCTCACTCAACTTTCTGTTTTTAATTCATTTGCATCCTTGCTCAGACCAGCCGAACAATAAAAAAACTTCCGTCCTCTACTGATTATAATACATATCAGTAAAAAGGACGAAAGCATATCTTCCGTGTTACCACCTTAATTTACAGTTATCTCACGATTACTGCCTTATTCAGTACTTGATTTTTAATCATCGTATACTGTGGTGCTGTAACGGGCACTCCCGTAATAAGCTCACTCCTGCTTGCCTATTCTGCTCTAAGACCATCTTCCATACCAAATCTGCTGCCTCTTTTCAGCTTGCCAAGGCTCTCTTTTCAAACAGTTCAAATATTTACTCTTCTTTTCGATGCTTTATTATTTTTGATTAATGATGAAATTATAGCAACATCAACTTCAACTGTCAACGTTTTTATCAGAATTATTCTTCTACTTCTGTAAATACTGCCAGCCACGCTTGTGTTTCATCCTCGTTGTCCAGCAGCTCAGGATTTTTATCAGCTGCTTCATTCACAGCTGCAACCATCCCGGAAATTGGGCTGGAGAATTCACTAACCGATTTTTCTGCTTCCAGCTCTACAAAAGAGTCTCCAGCAGATAGCTTTTGCCCAACCTTTGGCAACGTGACAAAAGAAATTTTTCCTAAATCCTCCTGCGCAGCATTAGTCAAGCCAACTTTTAAGCCTTCTGTGGTTTTTTCAATCCACAAATTATCGACAACTTTTCGGTCTGTACTCATTTGCTAATTGCTCCTTCATACTCAGACTCTTTAAAGCCGTTTGTAATAAAATGACCATCTTTAACAAAGATTGGACGCTTATTCAGCATGCCGTCTTTAGACAAACGCTCAGCCGCTTCCTCGTTTGAAAAGTCATTAACGATTTCCTTCAGCCCTTGTTCTCTATAATGACCACCGCTTGTATTAAAAAATCTGCGAACCGGCAGCGGACTTTCCTCCATCCAGCCAAGCAGCTGTTCTTTGGTCGGCGGTGTTTCTATCATATCAACGATTTCATAATCCACACCTGACGCATCAAGCCAAGCTTTTGCCTTTTTACAAGTTGAACATTTCGGATACCAGAAAAACGTGTACATACTTTATTCCCCTTCTTTCTAAATAATCATTCACTGACTACTACTTCTTTTTGATACTTCATTGAAAGAATCAGCCCTACACCAATCATATTTCCCAGAATAGAGGAACCTCCCTGACTAATAAACGGCAGCGGAATCCCTGTTAACGGAAGCAGACCAATATTAGCGCCAATATTCTCAAATACGTGGAAAAGCAGCATCATAATAATTCCTGTTGCAATATACGCATAAAATTCATTATTTGTTTCAAAACAAACACGAATCATTCGATAAATCAATATAAAGTATAACAAAATGATAAAGCATCCGCCAATAAAACCAAAATTCTCACCGATAATCGCAAAAATCATATCCGATTCCCGTACAGGTACATAGACATCGCTCACGTTAAATCCTTTTCCCAGCAGACCACCAGAGCCAATTGCCGTGATTGCCTGCGCTGGCTGGTTGGAACGGCTTGGATCATTATGAAATGGATTCAGCCATAAGTCAATCCGTTCAAACTGGTACGCTTTGACGCCAAACTTATTTAAAAAGTCCCGGCCAGAGTCTGTCGTAATGAGATACAATACCCCAGCGCCAATCAGAATGGCTCCTAAAAAGACGGGCACCACAATTTTCCAGGAAATTCCCGACATTAGAAAGACACCGGCAAAAATAGCCAGAAAGACCAGCATGGTTCCGAAGTCCTTCTGCAGCAAGATCAAAGCAACAACCGGAAGTGTAACCATCGATAATTTTGCAATCAACCAGCCATCTGTTTTTAAGGTTCGTTCCTTAAAACGAGCATTATGCATTGTCACAACGTAGGCCAGCATCAAAACAAAGGCAATTTTCATTAACTCAGAAGGCTGGAAAGTGGTTCCACCGATACTTATCCAGTTTTTTGATCCAGTTTGAACCTCCAAATAAGGATCATAAAACTTAAGCAGCAGCCCCATCATAATCAACCCGATTCCATAAAAGACTGGGGTCAGCTTCCACAGCAGCTTCGAACTAAAATGCATGATAACCACCACGCTAATGATTCCGATTAAATACCAAAGTCCCTGCCGCATCAGCATTGGGAAAATATCCGGTCGGTTTGGGTCATTGTATAACGCTGAATACAATGAAAGCATTCCTATTAATGATAGGAGAAAAACTGGTAAAATTACGCCGTAGTCTATACGATTATCTATATTTAACTGTTTATTTTTGTTCATCTGTCATCCCTTTTCCTTGAATCATACGCTCTTTATTATATCTTCCCTGCCGCATAAAAGAAAGTACGGACTGAAGGATTTGGAAAAAACTTTAATTCCCTATGTAGTCATTATCCATTTTTCAATGTATTTCTATAAGCAGCTCATGAACTATGGGTAATTTTTGTACCAGGAGTTGTTCTTAACATAGGTTTAAAAAAACAGAGCTTATGGTTCACACCACTTGCTCTGTTTCATTTTTCTAAAAGAAATTATTTTTCTGAAAATATGTCAATTGAATATTCTAATTTCTAGAAAAAATTAAATGTTTTTCTATGCAATTTTGACAATTGTCATAGCAGATCTAATAATGCTTCCTGATGTGGAAGCACCATTCTTGACAGCTCTGATTTGAGCACCTGATTGCAATTCCACTAATGCTATTGGAGAAACAGAAGAATTTTTTGGATATGTCCGTAGTACCTCGATTGTATTAGAAATACTCCCGTTATTACTAATTTCAAAATGCAGTGATTTCCATTCATCATCTGTTTGATTATAAAGAGATATCTGACCAGCAAGATGATAAAATCCTGCTTTAGTTACAATAACCTTATTATCTGAGAGATAGATATCTTCACTTGACTTGACCTTCTCCCAAGGTAATTCTACTACCAGTTTATCATTAGGTGTACTTTTTGCTGTAAAATACCCAAAACTTTTTGAATCCATTTCTGCAACAGATGATTCTATAGTTGAAAAATTACTCTCTATCGCTTCTGCCCCATTTTCCATACCTCTGTATATATTCTTTAATTCCATTTTTTCTCCTCCTAATATAGTTCAAATAGAATTGAACGATATGTTATTTCATCAATCAATAAAAACTTATCATCTTCAATTTTTATAATCTCACTGTCTGTCGTATACTCAACAGGAAGAGATACAATACTTGTATTGCCATCAACATGACTGACTTGACAGGCAACTGACTGACTGGCAGATCCGCCAAATAAGCCTGCTGATTCGGTTCCAAGAGGCATAACTCCTATTCCATGTGTCCAGGAACGAACATTGATATTCGGCTGAAGACCAGAATTATGCATTATAGTCACATCAAACCCTGCTGGGACAAACTGAATAAGCAGCTGTTCAATATGTTCCAAACGATCATCTAAAACAGCAAAATCTCCATATTTCTCACTACTTCTTGCATGGATGACTTCACTGTCAACCGTTGCATTTCCTATAACTTCTTTCATACGTGCTTCTAAATCTGTCTGCCGTTTTTCTACAGCTGCCTGCCTCTTTTGCGTATTTTCAGAAATATCTTTTATTTTGTTGTAAAGAACATTCGTATATTCAATCATCCGTGCCAAAGCTTCTCGAACATGACGTCTCCACATCTTGGTACGAATCCATAAAGCAAATTTTTGAGTGAGTTCATCTACTACACCAAATTTTATTGCCTCTTCAACTTCCTCTACATCTGTAGGGTCCCGATAATCAACTTCATGGTTTTCTCCTGTCGGCTGTGTATCATAAAATTTTTGTTCCGGCATTTACTTTCACCTGCTTTCCTGTAGTTCTTTTACTATAGTCAATAGCTCGTTGATTGTTTCATCCTGTTTTTCCAATTTTTGCTGCTGACTGCTTAATAGTTCTTCAAAAGATTCATTTCTGGATTTTTGAATAATGAGCTCCTGTTCTTGTTCAGCGAGTTTTTCACCATACATCGGCAGCACAGCAGTCTCTTCACTCAACTGCAAAGTCTGCGCTTTCAGGGTGCTGACATCTGCATTATTCGCATTTGCCGTACTCTTCACTGTTTCAACAGTCTCTCTCAGCCCTCTGTATTCCAGCTGGTATTGAGAAAATGTTTTTTTCCCGCTGCCGATTGTCAGAACAATTTTTTGAGGATTCAGAATATCAATCTTTTTTTCAATCACTTGCAGAACCTCTTGTTCATACAAGAATTGATTTGCTACTGAATAAGAGTTTCCCAACTGGATAATTTCGTAGCGTTGATCCAGTAACCCCAACTCTATTACCTCAGCGGTCCAGGTAACCAGCATTAGCCGCTGATTTTTCAGATATTCCTGACCACGCTGCTTTAATAAAGCCTTATTTGTTATATTGGGAAATTCAATTGTTTTTTGAATAACACCAAATTTGCTAACAAGTGTCTGATCTTCAAGATAATTTTTCCCATTATTAACACTTTCAATCGTTGTTTTTTCTCTAATACCATCTGAAATATTCGCAGTATTTTCCGAATTATCGATATCCTGCCCCAAAGGAACTACTCTTGTTGCCAGCTCAGAAATATCAATATCTCGGCTGGCACTTTTCAAGTTTCTGGCGATTTGCAGCGGTGTTTGAGACACTTCCCCGTATTCCTTTAAATAATCAAGCAGGAGTTTCCCATTTGATTCTCTAAGAATTAGATAGCCGCCTAATTGATCCAGAAGTTTGTTTTTAATCACTTCAGCAGTTGCATCATAGCCAATAGCGCGGTAGGTACCTTCTTCGTCCTCCACAGTGACTGTTCCAACATAAATTCGTTTATACTCCTCTACTTGACGATTGTGCTCTGCCAGTAATAGTTCCAGAAATTCTTTTACTGATCTAATTTTAGGCTTTACATATCGTTGTGTGCTGTCATAAAGATAGGCTTTTTGGTCTTCGCAAAGTATTTTTTCAACAAAGCTGCCAGTCCCATCCATAGTATTGGTAATTTGAGCTATCCGTCCTTTAAAAATTTGACCGGATTGATCTGTCACGGTAACCAAATTTACGATGGGTTCTGCCTTTCGGTAAGCTGGGTTGTTAAGATTTATAGAGAACTCAAAGGTGCTAATTCCCAAGCCTTCTATTGATAATTCCAAATCACCGTTATTTATTTTATTACCAAAGTTTGCCGGTTCATGAATCACTGTTCCCCGTTGGTCACCAGCATGCTCGTATAATGTTACTCGATACATTACACCATCACCTCGGTTTCAAATGAAAAGCTAACATGACCATTTCCAACAAGTGTAAGAAGGTTTGCTCCTCTTTTCAATTTGAAAAAAAGATCCTGATTCTGTCCTTTTTTGATGGGTAGCCTTTCATCTTCTTCTGTTATCAGCAAAAGAGTCTCAGTGGCCGTCATTATCGGACTTGTTGCATTCGCACCCTCGCTTATGAGCAATACTTTTCGTGTACCATTGACAAAGAAACCTGTCCATTGATCTACTCCATCTGTAAAGTAATCCACATCAAATTCATCTGTATAACCAGAAGCATCCTTTAATGCAAACGGATAACAGTCAAAAACAACTGTTAAAATTAATGAATTGCTTTCCTGATCATCATCCGCCCGTACACTCTCACATTTTCCCAGCCAATGACAGCCATCAAGCCAAGTATCATAAATTGGTACTATACCATTTAGCAGCAGCTGTTCTTTCGCTTCTTGCTCCAGCCGTTTTCTCTCATCGTATTGAGCCAGAGGTCGGAATAATTTAACTGTCACTGTTCTATTTTCGAAAACCCGTTCTCCCAGCAGCATTGAGAAATCATAGACCCCTTGCATAAATGGAATACTTTCAATAATTTCCTGTTCATCCGGACTGGGTGCATCATGTTCAAGGACATAGTATCCAGCTGTTTTGCTGTTGAATCGACCGACCTCAATATATTCTTTTATCTCTATTCCCATTAGCGGTACCTCCCTACATAGCCCGTTCTATTGCCTAAAAAGCCATCCATTGAGCCGCCAATACCGCCTACCAAAGCGCCGCTTTCCAAGACAACATTCATATTTTTTATCGTACTAACCATTTCCTGAAGCTGACCAACCATGCTGTTCTGCACATCATGTTCAACCTTCAGCTCAGCTTTTGGAGCTGATGCAGTGCTGCCCGAAACAGCATTTTGAACTTCTGCAATCATATTTTTTGCACTAGCTACCGCCACTTCTGTATCCTCTTCAATCCCAACTGCTACACCTTGAGCAATAAAGCGTCCCACTGTATCCCGGAATAAACGAGAAGGCGATTTGATTTGAGCAACTTTGCGCGCCTCTGCATTAATTTGATTCACCAAATTAACCATTGCTCCAATCGCTCCACTTGCTCCGGCATTGATTCCAGAGGCAATACCGTTGGCCATCTGTATACCTACAGAAGAAAAATCAACAGTTTCTGCGCTTGCTTTAGCTCTTTGAGCAACAGCCAAAGCAGTATTGCTCACATTCACTCCATAAGCGCTAATTCCATTATTGTAAGCATCTATATTTTGTTTACCAGCCGTATTAAACTGACTATTCTGTTGCTTAATAGCATCAGAACCACCAGTAGCAACATTTTTTGCAGTTACTTCAACATTGCTTTTTTCATTTGCAACTGATGTATTCATCGCTCCTATCAAATGTGAACCTATTTGACTAGCGTCTATCGAACCAGACTCTAATGCTTGAATAAAAGCATCTTTACCTGCGGCTCCATTAACAAACATGCCTTCTGGAAGACCAGCCAATCCATTTACTGCTGAATCGCTAAGTCCGGCTGCAACAGCTCCAAAATCGTTGGTTTGTAATGCTGTAAGCAAGCTATCGCCTGCATCCAGTCCCCGTTGATGAAGAATTCCTGCCAGAAGCTGCATTTGCTGGTCAATACCTACACCTGAATCCGCATATTTCTGAACCAACCCAGTCAATGCTTCGTCAGTTGTTACACCCACTCCATTCAGTCCCTGGGCAATTGTTTCAGCCTTCATTTGTTCATTTTGCTGAAGCAGTGATAGAGTATCCAAGCCTGCCTGTTCCTGCTGTAATCGTAGCTGCTCATTATGCATCCCTAAAGCATCGATTTGCTGTTGGAAATTCGCCTTCTGAACTTCATCTTCTGTCGCTGCATATTCGGCTTTCAAACTAGCAATCTCCGTTTCATTTGCTTCCAGCTGCTCTTTTCTATTTTGATAAAGTGCCTGATTCGCACTCATAGTTGCCTTTAATTCAGCATCACTTAACTGTTTACCATTTTCTAATTTTGCTGCTGAAGCTTCAACAATCAACTGCTGCTGTTCCATCAAGCCTTCACGAATTGCGTTGTTCTGATCCTGAAGGGCTCGCCTTTGTTCATCAGAAAGAGCTTGTCCCTCCAATGTTTTTTCTGCAACCAGCATTTCTTTGTTTGCCTGCATGACAGTCAGCATTTCACTAGATCCAAAGCTCGCTTGTTCAATCATCATGGAATAAGCTTCGCTCTGAGCAGCTGCCTGCTCTTCACCCGTTAGCTGTTCGGCTTGAGTCAGCTTTTCACCAACCTGGGTTTTAATTTCTTTAAGCTTCTCTCCATGACGGCCCATGATTTCTTCAGCTGCCTCAAATCTTTTAGTGGACTGTTCCAAGCCCTCTCCAGAAAAGGCAGTAATCGCGGCTTGTCCAACCTCTGAATACTTCAACGCCAGATTATCAATTCGATTTCCCGCCTCATCAAAGGTTTCCCGATAAGCTTCACCAAGTGCTGCGATTTGTTCTGCTGTTGCTACTGTCTCTTCTTTCAACTCTTTGGTATTATTCGTTAATTCACTTGTACTTCCGATAACTCCTGCAATAGCTGAGTTATCTTTGAGATTATCAAAACCTTCTTTTATCTCAGTCAAATTCATTTTCATATCGCTGAAAGCTTCATCCGCCGCCTTATCATCACCATTAATTTTAGCCCAAATACCAGTGATGGCACTTCCGACTGCCTGAGCAGTATTGATGACTGATATTCCTCCAAAAACAATGCCTCTAAACATATCTACAACAGCTGCAATGGCAATTAATACTCCGCCAGCTAGAATAACTCCCAATGTTTTAAATGCATCTCCAACACTACTTAAAAAGGGCATTATTCCTTTAAACATATCACCCATACTTGTGAGAGAGTTTTTGATTGCTCCAAAAGCTGATGAAACAAAACCCTTGATATTCATGAAGTTCGACTGCCATGCAGCTGCAAATCCTGCAACAGCTGCAATGATTAAAGCTATTCCAACGATTAAAGGATTGCTTATTATCAATGCACCAAGCGATGTAAATGCACTTCCTGCTGTTGATGTAGCACTAACTACTAATTGAGAAAAATAAGGTAGAATCCCTCCAGCTTGACCAATCGACACCCCAAGATTCATTAGAGCCCCTCTGGCTGATACCACCATATTGCCAATATTATTTTTAACTGTAGAAAATCCTGCCACAACTTGTTGACTAAAAAATGGTACGATACCGCCCGCTTGGTTAATAGATAGGCCAAGGTTCATCAAAGCTCCTCTAGCTGATGCCACCGTGTTGCTAATGCTATTTTTAACCGCAGAAAATCCCGCTGAAACTTGTTCTTTAAAAAAAGATAGAACTCCACCAGCTTCGGTTATGGGTTGAGTGAAACTTGTTATTGCTGAACTAAGTGAAGACCCTAAAGAACTATTCAAATCTAATATACTTGAAAATGAACTTCGAATGACTTCAGCATACTGAGAAATTACACCTTCACTTCCCATCACATCACCGTTAAGTTCAAGAAAATTCCCCGCTACATCTAATATCGCTTCACTAAATGAACTGCCAAGAAAATCATCTATTCCTTTTAAAATATCCCAAAAACTGCTGGAAGATTCTGCCGACTGCTCCATTCCGCCAATCATCAAATCAAACTGGCTGGCAGCCTGTTGAAACATTTGACTCAAAGATAAAATAAATCTTTCACCAGTCAATTGAAGTCCTGACAAAATTCGCTGAAAATCTCCGTCAACATTAACCCAGATGTTAGAAAATAATTCTATTGTTGGAAATCCAGAGGCTAAAACAGATTGGAAGTTAAGGAGACCGTTGATACCAGTAGTGGTTAAGTGAGCTATTTGCGTACTAACCGTAGAGAAGACGGTTCCAATCTCGCCCATCAAATAGCTTTGAGCGATAAATTCTTGAAGTCCAGCAGTCGCCAAAGCTGTACTTTGACTTACAATATCCATCTGATTACTGGACTCACCAAGCTTTTGATTCATTGCTTCTAAAAAAACTACAGACTGATTCAACGTCTGATTAAATAGAGCAGCGTTATCCATTTGATTCATTTGTTCTGCAAAAACACCTAACTGAACAGCAGCTGACCTGCTTGCCGAACCAACCATATCAATAGTTGCTGCTGTACTCCGCATAGTCTGATCCAGCATCACGGTGGCTCTTTGTGCTGCTGAGGCACCATCTCTGTATCTGCCTAAAAGAGTAACAGCCCGCTGAAAAGTTGCTGAAAAGTTCTTATCTCTCGTCTGCAAAACTGTTGTTACTGTATTTCTTTCCTTCATCTTTTCCCTCCTTTCTGCCCTTAACAATTGCTTTTGCCCGCTCTAGCCGGCTTTGCATCTCATAAAGGTCGTCTTTTTTACTATTTGTCTTTTCATTCTTATTCATATCTGCAAGTATCTTTTCTTCATTCTTTTCATAATCATAAATACTCTTAACATCTCTAAATAAGTATTTTCCTTTTTTCTCAGCCTTAAATAAGCGATTGGCAAACGCCCCTTGAAACACACGACGTTCCTTTTCGTTTTCATTTAATAGATACGCCTTCATTCTCAATGTATACTCCCACGGAGTCATACACTCAATCTCTTTCAGCTGAATCGTCGGAAAATAACGAAAACAGGTAAGAACTATTTCATCATAGCTTGCTCCAAGTCCATTTGAACTTTGCTTTCCACCGTCTTCATCATCTGCTCGATTCCGGATTTGATTTTCATTGTTCGTTTTTTCAACAATGGAGCCGACGTTAAGTACTCGATAAAATTTTCAAATAATTCCTCCACCTCAGCTGAAGTTTCCAAATAATTGATAATCTCCCGCTCTTCCAGCTCATCATATGTACTTAGACTCGCTACAAGCATTTGCTTCAATGCATTAGGATCTCCATCAATTAGTCCGCCGATTAGTAGTGTCAGACTATCCATCTGCTCGTTATCTTTTGGCAGTGCATTGATTTCATTCAGAAATTTAAATCCAAAAATCAATGGATATTTCTTCCCATCAATTGTTACTACTGCTTTTTTTACTTTATTAACCATGTTTTTTCCTCCTAAAATGTAAGAGGGGCAATAACTGCCCTGCTCTTACATAGATAATGTACATTCTAAACTTGCATAATCAATGTTGATTATGCTGGCTGTCTTACCGTCACTGGCAGGAGCGTATGCCATCACATAAACATAACCATCATCTGTTATTGATGAATTTATCTGTGCATCTGATGTTAAATTTCCCTGTAACAATGCAACTGTAGTAGCATCTGAAGCTTGCCCAGTTACCCATGAATAGATTCCGCCCCACCTAGCTAATATCATACGGTTAGGCTTTTCACCTGCACCTGAAGCAAATCCGTGAACTTTAATATTTATTGACTTGGTCAAACTTTTCAGCTTGGCTACTTTTTCAGCTACTGTAGCAGCCTTCTGAAAAATAGTAGGATATTGTTTTTCTATGTTTTCAACAACATTCCATGAGAACATAACTTGAAAAATATTGCCGTTCACATTTGTGGACTGGCTATACAGATTATTATCAAGGTTCATTATTCCATTATACTGATTTTGATCATTTTCAATTGTGATAGCTTGAGGACTTAATAAATTTGTATATGCGGTTCTTGTCATTCTATTCGGATTCTCTATAACACTACCTGCAATTTTATTTTTTAGGTCCATTGATACTATTACTTCTACAGGTTCTTTCTTCCCTGTTGTAAAAGTACTTTCGTTACTTTCACCACTCTTGTTTATAACCTTAGCTGTATAATCAGTGTCACTAGATAAGCTTTCTAGTTTACACGGTGATGATACGTCTCCAATAGTAGTTGAAACTGGCAAAACAATCTCAATACTTGCATAGTCAATAGTCACAATACTCGGTGTTGTTCCATCTGAAGCTGGCGCATAAGTTAAAGCATAAATATAGCCATCATCGGAAATAATACGTGAAATTAATGACTTAGTATTCCAACTCAGTCTAAGTTGTTTAATGCTGTTAATTGTATTCTCGGCAACCCCAGAAGCCCAAGCATTGTTGTCAACAAAGACACTCAGCTTTAAGCTGTTACCTGCTGCACCGCTGGCGTATCCATATGCATTTAAAGATATTTGTTGACTGGTACCTTTAAGAATGTCAACTTTTTCCGCAACTGTAGAAACTCCCTGAAAAATAGTAGGATATTGTCTTTCTACAATTTCTATAACATTCCAAGAAAGCAAGACTTGCGAAATGTATTTATTTGCTTCTGTTTGAGGTGAAAACTGAGTATTATCCAATTTGCCTATCCACGAATACGCAGCACTACTTAAATCATTAAAAATAGCACTGGAAGGCATCTGTAAGCTAGGATTTATACTATTTTTTGCAATATTTGGATTCTCTACAACGCTGCCAGCTACTTTCCCTTTAAAATCACTTAGTATTGTAACGTTTCTTTTCAATACTACATCCCCTTTGTCACCCGACCATTCCAAGAGTGCTGAATCATCTCCAATAGCTGAAACCGTCAGATTTTGGGGAGGCTTAGGGTGTTACTGTTGTTTGAGGAGTATAGATAGCTGTTGGTTCTTCCCCTTTAGCATCAGCAATCGTATCAAAGAAGAAGGCTTTCGCAAGCTCATCATTTTCAGCATCCACAGTTGCTTCTCCATTAACTAATAAACCATTAAGATTTAATGTTGTTGATACAGAAGCATTAGATTCAGCTTCTGCTGCGTCAGGAAAGTTTCCTAAAATTCCAGTTCCATACTGTGCTTTATATTTACGTTCCACACCTTCTACAGGATTGTCAAAGAAGACTCTCCAAACTTCAATTTCTTCTCCATTTTCATATGCATATTCCAGCATGCTGAATACCTCTGTATTGGTTTTCAAAAATTCCATTTCAATGTTAGAGACAACGCTGCCGCCAGTTGCTACGCTACCGTCTTTAGTTGCCTGAGTTTCGACACTTGTTTCACGATTATACGTATGGCTCATTTCCAAAGCCAACAAACCAGCTTTTTTAAATGGACGTTCCTTTAATAGACGAAACATTAACTTAACATTTTTACCTTGAATTGCTTTTTCCATAATTATTCTCTCCTTAGTAATTAAATGATTATCTGCTTCAACAGCAGCGCATTGTTTAACTGTCACAGAAAATAGAAAGAAGAAAATTTCTTTATTGAAACTCCCTACTTAATTTTTCTATACTCACAAAAAATCCTTACTGCTTTTCATTTATTATTAAAATTTAATTTTATCAGCGGTTATTTTTTGTTCTTATAGCTTTATTAAGTATTTAATTTATTAAAGATTTTTCTTCAATCATATTTTTGATTTATCATTTTCCAGACAGTCCGCATAGCTTTTTTAGTCTTCAATGTTTAGACTGAAAATGTAATGAAAAAACTAGTTTTTTTCTACTGCAGTAGTTTCTTTTACATTTCCGATAAACCAATAATAGCTGATTATGTCTCTTCATAACTTTCAAAGAACTCCCAAAAAACTTTCATTATATAAATAACTGACTCTTTAAAAATTTATTTAAACAAAACTAAAGCTATAAACTTTTGTCTACAAGATATCCTTAGCCAGCTCCTGAACTTTTTTTACAATCTGCTCATCATTCATCCAGTCTTCGGTGCGCGTTAAATCATAAATGGCTGTCATTTTCTTTGGCGTCTCGGGATTCTTTTTAAACTGCTCTTCAATCTCCGGCTGATTTTCCGAAGCCAGATTGAATAAATTGACTTCCAGCTTTTCCTGCATTTGAAAGATACGCGTTAACGTAGGATTGAATCTTTTTTCGGCCGCCAGAGATGCATTGCCGCCAACCAATTCCCTCCAGTTCAGTTCACGTTCTATCCTTAACTCGTTTACTCTATCCCAAAAATCCTCAATTGTAGTGATTGTGCTCATTGCATTCCACCTCTCTTTCCATTCTTTTTTCGCTGTTCATTTGTCTTAAAATATAGACAATCAACAGCCTCTCAATGTAAAGCTGATTAGAAAGTGTCTTTCAGCTTGTTTTTTCATATCTGCTATGGTTCTCTATTCCAATCTGCCTAGCCTCATAGTAGCTGATTATTTTCATTCTTAACTTTCATTTCTCTGTTAAAAGTCTCCCATTAATTTCCCAGTTCCTTTTTATCATGCATTTTTCCAATACAAAAAAACCGGAAATCAACCAGGATTCCCGGTTTTATATTTATTAGGTTCTTTCTTATAGGATTTGACAGAAAACCTATACAGTCATCCTAATCATTCAAACTTTTTCCATTCGCAAAAAAAAGAGCTTGAAACAAAACCAGCAATTTCTTGCCTTTTTGCTCCAAGCTCTACGATTTCATTCAATTCTTTTTTCCTACTGGCACTATTAACGGAAAACTACTTATTGTCGTTATCAAAAAAATCCTTCAAAAATGATGCCTGCTACTTAACAAAGGTTAGTGACTCCATCAACTGAGTCAGATTCTTGTTATTCTTTTCCTTTTTACTGTTAATCGTCCAGCCAATATTTTGGATATAGTAGGTTTCCCCTTCCAAAACATCATAGATCCAGGCAGTCTTTATTCCATCTGAAGTTAAGCCAAACGTATATCTGGTCCCTTTAAAACCATTATACTCAATGTCGCTTTCTTCCACATCATAAGTGTCTTCAAGCATATCTGGTACAATTAAATCCTTATATTCTTCAAAGCCTTCAAAATCATCCTTATGCTCACTTAAAACCATATAATAAATATCTGCGTCGTAGTTTTCAAAACTCAAATCGGCATCATCTGAAAGTTCATCAGGCTCCAATGCTTCCCAGCCATCGCTCAATTTCAACGTAAAGGTTCCATTTTCTGTTCGATAAACAGTCTCTTCCTCTGTTCCTTCAGCTTTGCTTCTTTTTTCTCTTTTTTCGCGTTGGCTCGTCCCTACTCCTGTAGAACTTTTTTCATCATTGTTTCTTGTACAGCCTGTCATTAAGATGCTTAATAGGATAAATCCGCCCACTACAAGTTTTTTCATCAATACTCCCCCTAAATCACATATATCATTGATTATATAGTATCTAAAAACCAACATCAATGGGATTAGTCATTAGGAATTGGGAAAAGTGCAGAAATCTATCATAGAATCTGAGAAATAAGCAAAAAAAAGAGTTTTGAACATAAAAATAACTGTCCAAACTCTTTCTTTTTAATTATTCTGAACAAACGGCATTCCAGTCTTTGCATGCTTTTAAGATTACAACGCAGGGAGAATCCTAGACAAGCTTATAAGAATCCTAACGTTCTGGTTTCAACCTCATCGCTGATACATATCATTGTAATTAACAACCGTTCGATCTTCCGTAGCAGAAGAACCGGATACAGCATCGATTTCTACCACAGCGGCATATTCTAATTTCTTTGCAATAACACCTGTACGAATCTCACTTTTGTAAATAAATGATACAGACTGTCCTATATCAAAAAGCTTCTTGATTTCAGAATCCTCTTTTTGCTTTTTTCCATAGGCTTTTTTTTGAGTCGGCTCTGCCATGATTGCCCTCCTTATAAAAAAAGACAGTCTTTTGAAGACTGTCTTTTTGATAGACTAATTTTTTACGATATTTACAGCTTGAGGGCCACGTTGACCATCTTCAATATCAAAAGTAACTGCTTGACCCTCGTCAAGAGATTTGAAACCTTCTCCTTGGATAGCTGAGAAGTGAGCGAAAACGTCTGTTCCGTCTTCTGCTGTAATAAATCCAAAACCTTTGTCTGCGTTAAACCATTTAACTGTTCCTGTATTCATAAATAAAATCCTCCTAGTGCTGTAGCACAATATATTTGCAATATTTTCACGATAAAAATAAGAGGAATTATTCTAAGAATAGATAAGGATAAAGCCTTTTAGTTTAACCAGAAGCATACTACAAGAATCATCTTACCATATCCATTCTTAAAAGTATACCAATTTACCTTGAAATAAGTAAGAATCTTAATTATTTTCCAGTTTTATACTAAAATCGGATATTTCGTTTCATATATTCCAAAATAGTTTTTGTACTTTGTAGAAAATCTGTAAGGCTTCACTTAGACAAGCCAAAACCCTCTGCTAAATAAAGGGGGTCAACTATGCCAGCTGCAGGGATCGAACCTGTGACCTGCGCGTTAAGAGTGACTTAAAATCTTTTTCACACGTATATATGTTATTAAACCGGTACATTTTTTCTCTATTTTATTTATTATCTCATGATAAACACTCATTTTAGACAAATTTTAGACTAGCATTCTCAAAATCAAACTCTTATAATATAACATCAAAATATTCGAATAGCATATCCTACTTAATAGATATATTTATTTGCTTGATTCTTTTGTTGAAAATTTTAAGAGTAAACTCATTGCGTTGGCGTTTTCAGTAGCTGAAATCATTCTAAAATTGATATATTCAGGTGTTTTTTCTCTGCAATAAAAAGTCATAAATCGATACTCCATTATATGAACAAATTCATAAAATACTCTTTCAATAGAGACTTCATCTTTCTTTTGAGTGTTTATAGTTACTACATATGTTGTACCTTCCAGTTTTATTGAAAAATCTAGTACATTTTCAATATCCCTCAACCAAATTCTAATTTCGGTACTAATTCCTTCCTCTACAACATAATTAAGTTTTTCATCTAAGCATTTTACAAAATCATTTAACATTATTTTCTTCATATTTTTAGCCTAAATTTCCAAAAATAGACAAGCTAATTCACTCTCATCTCTATTTCCTTTATTATTAATTAAAAAATAGCACCTTTCATTTTCCAATATACATTGTCTAATACTATAAGAACTTTCGGCTTCATACAACAGAATCCATTCATCATTTTCCCACAAGTATAGTTCTTCTTCATCATACTTAATTATTTTTTTATCTTTAATACTATAAAAATAACCTTTACTATTATACAACAGTTCTTTTTTCATTTTTCCATCATCATAAATAATTTTTTCATAATCACGATAAATTATTTCTTCTTGATTATTAGTAAGGTATGTTAAACCATTAACTGAATGTTCTTCCACTGTAAATAGAAGATTATCATAGGTGAAAAAATAATTTTTTTCTCCATCCATCAGTCGAAAACGGCTTCCATCAACATAATAATTCTGCATAAAAAAAGTAGTACATTGCATTTTTACTATTTTCTTGTTCTTAACTTCTACACTATACAATGTTTCATTCTCTAAATCTTGAATAATTACATAGTCATTTAAAGTAGAGGCATACATTTGATAGATTACAAGTTCTTCATCCACATCTATTTCTGTTACAAATGAAAAATTTTTATCAAAAACAGTCAATCCTTTATAATTGCTATTTATTACTATATATTTTTTTGTAACAGCTAATGCATAAACATCATTATTTTCTATTTCTTTCTTTAGAATTTTCAATACTATCATCTCCTTTATCTAGGTAATTTTTTTGTTTTATCTTGAGTGCCCGGAATTAGTTCGCCTGTTTGATGGTTAGCTTCTCCTAAATGATTACCTCTTTTATCATAAACCTCTATATGCGAGCCTTCACCTCTATGAAAAGTATCCCTATGATAAAACTTACCATCTTTTTCATAGACAACTGCGCCTTTTATTCTTCCTTTACTTTTGTTTACTTTGAAACTCTTATCACCTAAAATAGTTTCATTATCTAAAGGAACCCTGTCCTTTTCTTCCCATTGTGGAGTTTTTGAATACATAATATTATTAGCATAACTTTTAAGTAACGCCTCTAAACTACCAGCTATTGCAGTTGATCCAGCCGTTTCGACTACCATATTGTTTGATAAAGACAAAACTCCTACATTGCCATTATCCACGGATACCAATAGTTTATCTCCTACCATGCCGATAATTTCTCTTACAATGGCACGAGTTCCATTAGTTAGTGATATTACTTGTCCAATTAATGTAACCCATTGCGTGAACTTATCATTTTCAACTTCTTGACGAAGTAAAGTCAACATTTCCTTTTTTAGTAAATCATTATAAATTTTGGTAGCCTCTTCATCTAATACACCATTTTTATACACTTCAAATACTTTACCACCAAAGATATTTTTACTTTCTTTAATTGTCATGTTTCCATTTTTTATCTTATCTTCTCTTTCTTGCCATGACGCATGAAGCGGTTTCACTAAAGACAAATTTAACCTTGATATTTCGAAGACTCCAGAACTTGGGTTCCACGCTTTACCATTTTCAATTTCAGATAACCAATTATCTAAATTAGCCAGCTTTGATTCATAATCAGAAAAGATGTTTGGCGAACTACTATTGAAGCTATATAATCGTTCTAATTTTTCTTCAATTCTTCTTATAGAATTTTGGACATTCATATACCGTTTTTCTAAATGAAAATTTGTTTCTTCTTTATCCAATATGATAGCCATAGAGCGAAGTAATAATTGACCTTGATTGATTTGATTCTTTAATTCTTCTTCAATTACATCACAAGTATCTACGCTACTTTGAAATTCTTTCGGCAATCTTTGATGTGCCTCAATAAAGGCTTCACAAGCCAAAATAAATCCATTCGCCAGAGGTGGATATACAGTTAAAAAATATTGTTTTGCTGAATCATACGTTTTACCAGATAATGGAGCATTAAAAAATGATGTTGCACTATCTTTTAATTGACCTGAAAATCTAATATACTCATCCGCCATCTGTCTAGCAGCATTCGATTGAGCTTCTACTTCACCAACAAAGAAATTAATATCCATATCTATCCTCCATTTCCTTTTCACTAAATAGAGTTTTTTTCTTATGAAATAGTTCCTCTTCTTTTACTATTAAATCCTTTGATTTTTGTTCCAATTCCTCAAATGCTGATAATAAATTTTCCTTGTCTTTCATTCCTAATCGATAGTTTTCTTCCTTATATACTTCGAAATCATTCCTATCATGCGAGTTCTCATGACTTTCTATTAACTGTTCGTAAAATCTTTGCTCGTCTTGATCTATATAAAATAGTGCTTCATCATACTCCTCTAATTTCCTTTTTTGTTTCTGTAATTGTTCTCTTTCTTCATCAATCATTAAAAGGCTTTTCTTAATTTGTAATTCCTGATCTTCTTGACTTTTCATTAAAAACCACCCAAATCAAAAAAAGATGTTTGTTCAAATCCTTTTTGTAAATTTTGGTCAATTTTACTAAATTCCTTCGCAACAGAATTGATATTATTTCCATCTTTTGCTAATGCATTAGAAATGCGTATCCCTCTATCGTATAAATCCGAAATACTTTTTTTTGCATTTGTATTTCCTGTCACAGTCGTACGACTAGCTAAACTTGTCACACTGTGCACTGATGAAAATCCACTGGCTACTTGACTTAATCTTGCAGAAATACTACTAGCAACACTAAAGCTACTGTTGACCTCACTCATAAAACCATCATCCTATACTTTTTTCTAAAAGTATATCAAACATTCCAAAAGACGTCTATTTGCTTTACAATAAATTCGAATATCTGCTTATAACAAAAATACTTAGTTTTCTAGGCTCTTTACAATACTCCTAATTTCTGTTTTCTTCTATTATCTACAGATTTTTGATTGTAACGTTTACGAGGTGTAATCGTTTCTAAAGCACTAATTTTATTCCTCAACTCAGCAACTTTTTCTTGCGGTAATATCTTTACAAATTCTAGCCACCCCAACACTCTTTCGAGAGTATATTTTTCACCCGCACCGGACAAATAAAGTTTGATTTCCCTAATAGCATTCGTTTTATAATCATGTTCAATCTTATAAAATGAATACCAATACTAACCAAATCCTGTACTTAAACGCACAGAAATCAATGAGTAACAAATTAAATAACATTTTTTAAAAGTACAATTTTTCACTTCTTTTTAGTAAGTAGTAATTTTTAGGCAACTACCTTTTTTAACATTTTTTAAGCAAACAAAAAACCCTTGTTTATCAAGGATTTCAACTATGCCAGCTGCAGGGATCGAACCTGTGACCTGCGCGTTACGAGTGCGCTGCTCTACCAACTGAGCTAAGCTGGCGTTCAATGACGAAACTATTATAAATCTCTTTTTTTGAATTGTAAAGAGATACTGCCAAGCAAACCATTAATAGTCATCTACTGACATCATTTTCTATTCCCCACTTAAGCAATGGATTTATACGAACTGTTCCTTCACTTTTTACTGGTCTTGCAAAATCATTCACTGATTCTTTCCCAATAAAAAAGCTTGAGCTATAAAAACTACAGCCCAAACTTTTTTGTACTAAAGTCAAATATAGAAGCCTCACGCTTTTTCTCGTCTTATTTAAGACAGTTCTACTTATTTTGTACCAAACAAACGGTCGCCCGCATCACCTAGTCCTGGAACGATATAGCCATCTTCATTCAGCTTCTCGTCCAATGCAGCAGTATAGATATCAATATCTGGATGTGCGTCCTGCAATGCTTTCACACCTTCTGGCGCTGCAACCAGACAGACAAATTTAATATTACTGCCGCCGCGCTCCTTCAACGAATCAATTGCCATGATAGCTGATCCACCAGTAGCCAGCATAGGGTCTACTACGAATAATTGACGGGCATCAATATCTTCCGGCATTTTCACAAAGTATTCTACCGGCTCCAACGTTTCGTGGTCACGGTATAAGCCGACATGTCCAACCTTAGCTGCTGGAATTAGTTCAAGAATCCCATCAACCATGCCAATACCTGCTCTTAAAATCGGAACAATCGCTACCTTCTTACCTGATAATGTCTTTTGTGTTGTTTCACCCATTGGTGTTTCAATCACAACATCCTCTAAAGGCATATCTCTGGAAACCTCATAAGCCATCAGCATTGCAATTTCATTAACTACCTCACGAAAAACTTTAGTTCCGCAGTCTTTGTCTCTGATGATTGTTAATTTGTGCTGAATTAATGGATGATCAATTACTTGAAATTTTCCCATGTTCTGTCTCCTAACTATTCATTTTCTTCTACTATTGTAAAACAAAAAAGAGCGGTTGACTAGTCAATCACTCAAGAATTATTTCTTAGCTTTATCTTCTTCTTATTTAGAAAGCTCAATTGACTCTATTCTGTTATTTTAGTAGACACCAGCTAAAATAAACCCTTACTCAACGCCTTTATAAGCGGCATAATTGTTTCAAATTCTTCTGCTGAAATCAAGTTAAAAATCATCTACATATTTCTTCGGATTTTCCCAGCTAAGTGCATAACACAACATGCTTTAAAATCTGTAATTACTAGCGCAGACTCATTATTTTTATCAAATGAACCATCATTCTTTTCAGGCTCAATCTTCTGTCATAAACTGCCATTAATCCGCGCTTTCTAGATTAGTAAAAAAGCAACAAGACTAGTTTACTGAACGAGTTATCTTACAAGTTATGTTGTTATTTATCAAAATGAGGACGTGTCTGAAAAGTAATGTGATATCCGAATGCTCAAGGATAATTGTCACAATCAAGAAAAAAACACTGATTTAGCTCATAAAGGTTTTTTCTGCCGACAAGTCCAGCACACCCTCGAAGCTCTATTCCCCGCTAGTGTTTTTGGACACGCTCTAGTCCTAGTTTGAGCCTTCACTACTTCTTTTAAACAATTCATGTTAAATTTTCATTCACTTAGTGATACATCTGATTGATTTGAATTAGATAAAATTTACTTCCAATCAACAAACGCCCATTTCCACCTCAACTTTGTCCTCATCAACCTTCTAATAAATACTGGGAAGTTTTCATGATATACTGGATAAGTAACTACAAATTTTATTTCCTGTACCTCTAGCATTCTAAGTTGCCTAAAACTAAACTAAATGGATTAGATATGGATTTATTAATCCAGTCAACAGCAGCTAAAGCAATATCTGTTTTCCATGAATAGAAAGTAGTGTTTGATAAGATTTATTAACTTTTTGATTTTAGCTCGTGTTTCTTTGAAAAAGTTCTTATAAAAAAAATGAAAGGCTAATTATATGAAAACTTTACTTATCTACTTTATTACGATTGTTCTATCTAATACAGTTGGTGCTATTTCTGGTATGGGCGGCGGTGTAATCATCAAGCCCGTGCTGGATTTTATTGGACTCCATTCGTTAAGCGCGATTGCTTTTTACTCCAGTACCGCTGTTTTTACCATGTCCATTTCTTCAACCTATAAACAGCTTAAGGATGGAATTCAAATTGATTTTAGCCGAGCGCTGGCAATCTCTATGGGTTCCTTATTGGGAGGTGTTCTCGGTGACAGTCTGTTAAATCGGCTGCTCGAGTTTTTCAAATCAGACAATCAGGTTCAAATCATTCAGAATGTCTTAATGATTCTTACATTACTCATTGTTCTTTTTTATAATCAATGGGGGCAAAAAAAACTAGCGCTTTCCAGTAAGTGGCTTTATTTAATCATCGGACTTTTTCTGGGGATTCTTTCTACTTTTTTGGGAATCGGCGGCGGACCAATCAATGTAGCTGCTCTTATTTTCTTTTTTGGCATGGATATCAAAATGGCAACTGTGTATTCCATCGTTACAATTTTCTTTTCTCAAATTGCAAAGCTTTCCAGTGTTGGACTAAGTGTAGGCTTCTATTCCTACGACCTGTCAATTTTATGGGCTGTAATTCCAGCAGCCTTGTTGGGAGGCTGGCTGGGTGGTTTGCTAAGCAGTCGAATGACAGAGGTTCAAGTGAAAAAGCTTTATAGCCTCATCGTTCTACTAGTCTTGCTCATTAATATTTATAATTTATACGCAGCAATAGGATAACTGCTTTAAAGTTATGAATACACAAGCTCTTTTAACAAACCAAAAACAGCGTTCAAACTTTTGAGCGCTGTTGTTTTCTCTAATGTGCTAATCAGAAATATGTGCTTGTTAAATATTTATTTACATATAAAATCTCAGTGGTGTTGCAAAGAAAAATAAATGGCTAAGCATGCTTCAGACCAATAGAATAGGTAGTGAGCCGGAAGCAACTCGGCGGAAAGCCCTGGCCGATTTCCTTCCTAAATGAAGTCAAACAAGCTGTAACTTACTTGAAAAGCAGCTTGTAATTCCTTATTTGCTTTTGACACTGCCCGTTCTTGGTTCTGAAGCATAACTATCCATAGACAAAAAAGTCCTTTATACTACTCTTGGATGACTTATCCAAGACCAATAAAAAGGATTACCACATGAAAGAGTATAACGCAAAAACATCTTTTCAGAAATGCTTTTCTACAATAACGTTTGATTCTTTATCTGAGAAAACTAAACGAACCAGCAAAAACTTTGATTAGTATAGTAAAAAGCTTGATTTTAGAGCCATTCTAAAAATTCTCCTTTTCCATTTTCAGCAGGTTGGTGTTTTCAGATTATTCTGACTATATTTCTGCAACACCAGTGATAAAATCTTATTTAAACTGTTTTTTTACAATGCTAAAAGGAAGCTTTTTACCAATATCCCATGGCTTCACAGGAAAGCCTTTGAAGTTCCTTTCTCAAAAAAACTTGAAACAAAGTCAGATATTTTCTGCTTTTGTTTCAAGTGCTAAGATTTCATTCAATTTTCAGTCCTGACAACATATTTTGATACAGAACCTATAACATTTCAAATCAAATAAATCGTTCGTTTACTTTTTATATAACGGATATTTTTCTGTCAGCTCTTTCACAGCGTCCTTGACTTCAGTCATGGCAGCTTCATCTGTATGATTCTTCAAAGCTTTGATAATCAGTTTTGCCACCTCGATAGAATCTTCTTCTTTGAAGCCTCTAGTAGTAATCGCAGGTGTCCCTACTCGGATTCCACTTGTCTTAAACGGGCTAAGCTGTTCAAAAGGAATGGAATTCTTATTCACTGTAATATTCACTGTATCCAAAATTTTCTCTGCTTCTTTACCATTTAGTCCAAAACCAGTGACATCAATCAGCAGCAGATGATTATCCGTCGCACCGCTAATCAAGCGGGCTTCAGGTGACTGGTTGAAAACTTTAGTCATTGCTTTGGCATTTTCAATTACTTGTTCACTATAATATTTAAAATCAGGATCAAGTGCTTCTTTAAATGCCACTGCTTTACCAGCGATTACATGTTCTAACGGACCACCCTGAATACCAGGAAAAATATTGCTGTTGATTTTTTTAGCTAATTCCTCGTCATTTGTCAAAATTAGACCGCCTCTAGGTCCCCGCAGTGTTTTATGGGTTGTAGAGGTTGTAATATCGGCAAAAGGAACTGGATTAGGATGCAGTCCAGCTGCAACCAGTCCGGCAATATGTGCCATATCCACCATTAATTTTGCGCCGATTTCATCAGCGATTTCACGGAATTTTTCAAAATCGATTGTTCTGGAATACGCACTAGCTCCAGCAACAATTAATTTTGGCTGATGTTCACGTGCCAGAATACGTACAACATTATAATCAATGACTTCCGTCACCGGATCAACACCGTAGCTGACAAAATTATACGTTTTTCCGCTAAAGTTAACCGGTGAGCCATGGGTTAAATGTCCCCCTGCTGATAAATCCATCCCCATGATTGTATCTCCTGGTTCAACCAAAGATAGATAAGCCGCTGTATTTGCCTGTGACCCAGAATGTGCCTGCACATTGGCAAAGGCAGAGCCGAACAGTTTTTTTGCTCGTTCAATCGCCAGCGTTTCAACTACATCAACAAATTCACAGCCGCCATAATAACGTTTTCCCGGATAGCCTTCTGCATATTTGTTGGTTAAAATACTTCCCTGTGCAGCCATAACGCCTTCAGAAACCACATTTTCCGATGCAATTAGCTCCAAATTATTCTCTTGACGCTCTTTCTCTTTTCCAATAGCTTCCCAAACCTCTGGATCATACTCTTGATAATTCATTTTAGACAACACCTCATTCGATTTCTTGTTTCGATTGTATCATACTTAATTCCCCTCTACCTAAAAAAGCCATCAGATTTTGAAAAAATTTTGATCCGCTGCTTTTTTCAGACGATTCATATATGCAGTCCCCAGTCCTATTTCTGGAAAAGCAGGCACAAAAATCAAATCCAGCTCTTTTTCATCTAAGGAACGTAGTCCTGAAAACAAGTATTTCGTTGCCGGCTCTACACCCTCTTCACCAAAAGAATAACCGACTATCTTTTTATCGTTTAGCAATTCAAGTATTTTTTTACTGGCAAAGATACCTAGCTTTTTCTGATTTTTTTCCGCCCAATCTGCGGCTGCCCGCCAGCTTTGCTCATCATTTTGAACAATCCAAACCGGGGTACTAGGAGAGTAATGCTTATACTTCATTCCTGGGGCTTTAGGTGCTTCGTTCTCGGTGAGCAAATGCTTATCCACTGATACCTGCCCCACAACTTGTTCCAGCGCTTCTTTCGTCACAGCACCTGGCCGTAAAATAAGTGGGGTTCCTGAGCTATCCGTTAAGTCTAAAACCGTTGATTCTACACCAATCTGAGTAGGTCCGCCATCCAAAATAGCAGAAATTTTTCCGTTCAAATCGTGATATACGTGTGCAGCTGTTGTCGGACTTGGTTTTCCTGAAGTGTTTGCACTTGGACCAACAATTGGTATGCCTGCAGCTTCAATCAGCTTTAGGGTCAGCGAATGATTAGGCATCCGAAATGCGACGGTGTCTAAGCCTCCTGTGACAGAGGAAGAAAAGCTGCCGGTCTTTAACGGCAAAATCAATGTCAGCGGTCCCGGCCAGAAATGGTGTATCAGCTTTTCAGCTGTTTCCGGCAGCTGATCAATATAGCACAGCAGCATTTCCAATCCGCTTACATGGACAATCAGCGGATTGTCGCTGGGACGTCCTTTCACCTGATACACCTGCTTTACTGAAGCTTCAGAGAGTGCGTTTGCGCCCAAGCCATAAACCGTTTCCGTGGGAAAAGCTACCAGTTCGCCCTGCTTCAGATACACTGCAGCTTCGTCTATATCATTTTTTGTAAAACATCTGGTTTCCATTTTCCATCTTCCTTACTTTTTCAATTGTTTCTATTCAGCAATCACCATCCGGTCATTTCCTGAAAGATCCTTCTCGACACGAACCTGTTTATTTGGAAATTTTTCCTGAATAAGAGCCTTCACTGCCGCCCCTTGCTGAAAACCAATTTCGAAATAAATCTTGCCTGCTGGTTTAAGGCAGTTCGCTGCCTCCTTCACAAGCTGCTTGTATATTGCCAATCCATCATCTTCTGCAAACAAGGCCTGCTTCGGCTCATACTTTTTCACACTTTGATCCATCAGCTGCCATTCTGTTAAACTAATATACGGCGGATTGGAAATAAGAATATCTATCTCCTTATTCAGAACTGGAGCAAGTCCATCCCCTAAAACCAGCTCTATCGAAGCTGCCAGTGCTTCACTATTTTGTGCCGCAACTGCCAGCGCTTCTTTCGAAAGGTCCACCGCAGTAATCTGCCAATCAGGACGTGCCAGCTTCAGGCTGATTGCAATTGCTCCTGTCCCCGTCCCTACATCCACAACGGTTAGCTTATTCTGCAAATTCTCATTGAGACAATATTCCACCAGCTCTTCTGTTTCAGGACGCGGGATAAGCGTATCTTCACTGACCACAAAACGATGCCCATAAAATTCACTATAGCCTAGCAAATACTGGGGCGGATAATCCTGCTGCAGGCTATTCAAATCTGCATGAATCTGTGCTTCTTCCACATCAGGAATCTCATCCTTCATATGAAGCAGCCAATCCGTTTTATTCCAGCCTTTTCGTTCAAATAGAAGATAGTATGGAGCATAATCGTCCTTTCCCAGCTCTTTTAAAAAAGAAGAAGCCCGTTTCAGGACTTCAAAATAAGTTTTAGCCATTTTGCATCTCTTCTAATTTAGAAGTTTGATCGTACAAGACCAGCGCATCTACAATCTCATCCAGCTTCCCAGCCAAAATCTGATCCAGCTTCTGAATTGTCAAACCTATCCGGTGATCTGTTACCCGATTCTGCGGGAAATTATAGGTACGAATCCGTTCCGAACGATCCCCTGTTCCCACTGCAGATTTTCTAGTTGCATCATATTCGCTTTGTGCTTCCTGCTGGATGATGTCATAAACTCTGGCACGCAGAACCTTCATTGCCTTATCCCGGTTTTTCAGCTGCGACCGTTCATCCTGCATCGCAACTACTACTCCTGTTGGAATGTGTGTTAAACGAACAGCGGATGCTGTCTTATTGACGTGCTGACCGCCGGCACCGCTGGCATGATAAATATCTGTTCGAATATCTTTATCTGCAATGTCGATCTCTACTTCTTCCGCTTCCGGCATTACGACAACTGTAGCTGTTGATGTATGGATACGGCCTTGAGATTCTGTTGAAGGCACACGCTGTACACGATGAGCACCACTCTCATATTTCAGTTTTGAAAATACATTTTCGCCGGTAATCATCATAATCACTTCTTTGTAACCGCCGATACCAGTAACATTTGCTTCTAAGACTTCAGCCTTCCAACCCTGACTTTCTGCGTATTTCTGATACATATTGAACAAATCACCAGCAAAAAGCGCTGCTTCATCACCACCGGCAGCTCCTCTAATTTCCATAATAATATTTTTATCATCATTCGGATCTTTAGGTAATAATAAAATTTTGATTCGCTCTTCAAGAACCTCTTTTTCCTTCTTCAGCTCAGAAAGCTCTTCCTTCGCCATTTCAGCCATTTCAGCATCAAGATTTTCGCCAAGCAGTTCTTCGGCTTCCTTAATTCCTTCAACAACTTTTTTATAGCGGCGATAGTTTTCTACTGTTTCCCTGCTTCCTGCTTCTTCCTTTGAAAGCTGCATAAAACGTTTCGTATCCGTAACTACTTCCGGATCGCTCAAGAGCTCCCCTAATTCTTCATAACGATCCTCGATCGCCTGTAACTGATCGTACATGTGCATTTCTCCTTCTCTAGATAATCAGTGCAGCTCAGCTTTTTGCCGCGTTTACTTACACTGAAATAATCATTTTTTCAATTGTTTTTCCACGTTTTCCGATTTTTAACGCTATCGGTCTATTTCATTTGTTTAGATTTGGCTCTTAACTTGCCTATCACTCTGTTTACTAACCTATGAAGCTGCAAATCCATTATATGCTTCGCTATAGATCTTTTCTTTTTTCAGGGTGGAAATAGTGTTTCCGACAAACTGGATAATAGGCTTCATTTCCGCCAATCTGCACCTGATCACCTTCATACACTGGTTTCCCATCTATATAATGTAAGTTCATGATTGCTTTTTTATGACAGAACCAGCAGATTGTTTTTAGCTCCTCGATTTTATCCGCATAAAGAAGCAGATATTTTGAGCCTTCAAACAGCTCATTACGAAAATCATTTTTTAACCCAAACGCCATCACTGGTATTTCCAAATCATCCACGACTTTAGCAAATTCAATCACGTGATGTTTGCTTAAAAATTGAGATTCATCTACCAATACACAGTAAGGTCGAGCATCCAGACTTTTAACCAAATCATAGACATTTGTCTCTTCAAAAATAGGCAGGGCTTTGCGCTTCAACCCAATTCTACTGGAGACATTTCCCACACCATCTCGTGTATCCAAACCACTGGTCATGATAACAACCGGTTTGTCTTGTTCTTCATAATTATGTGCTACTTTTAAAATTTCAATTGTTTTTCCGCTATTCATTGCGCCGTATTTAAAAAATAATTGTGCCATTACTCACTGTCACCTTTCATTTCATTCCTTTCGTATTTTACTATATTTTGAACAAAAAAGCAGTATTTTCGCAAAATTGCCTGTCTTTTTCCAAATAAAATAAGTTTTCCTTTGCCTCCGTTTTCAGACAGCACTTAGCAATGCGCTTTTCTTTTTCCTGCAGATGACAATATAATGTTATGTTCGATTCCGTAATTTTTCTGTTCCCTAACCTGCTTTTTCTGCTATACTTTACTTAATTACTTGCAGGAGGCGTATTATGTTCAACAGTCGCTTTCTTTGGCGTTCCCAAAGAAAATTTCGTCATTTCATCAGTGACCATTTCTCATCTATTCAAATTATTGTCAGCTATTACATTTTGATGACAGCTATCTCACTGATTTTATTTTATCTACCATTTTTTAGAATCCCAGGTTCTTCTGCTTCCTTTCTGGATATGCTTTTCATGGCTGTCAGTACAGTGAGTGTTACAGGTTTAACCACCTTTGATATTCATACCATTTTTAATGATCAAGGTATTATCTTACTGGAAATTCTTTTTCAGGTAGGTGGTCTTGGTATTATGATGATCTCCACTGCCTTCATTATTTTGTCTAAACGAAGAATTACTTTAAAGCAGCGTCAGCTCATTATGACTGACATGAATCAGCCAAAGCTAAGCGGTATTGTCCGGCTGATTCGGATTACTTTTTCCATATTATTATGGTTCCAGCTGCTGTTTGGTGTGTTCTTTTCCATTTATTTCTATATTTCCGGCTACTACACAAACTGGAAGGATGCAATTTTCTATGGCTTTTATCAGTCAATCTCGGCAGTTACTAACTCTGGCTTTGATATTACTGGTAATTCGATTGTTCCTTTTGCCAATGATTATCTATTTCTGATCATCATTATGTTCTTAATCTTTATCGGGGGAATTGGCTTTCCTGTTTTAATGGAATTTCGCGAGTGGCTGCTCTTTAAGAAAACCAAACGCTGCTTGCCTTTTCGTTTTTCCCTTTTCAGTAAGATAGCTATGCTAGCCTTCATTATCCTGTTCATTGGCGGGACTATTTTGATTTATCTGCTTGAAAGAAATCATTTATTTACAGATATGAGTGAGACTAACCGCTGGATTACGTCTATGTTTTATTCCATGACAACCAGAAATGCCGGACTTCAGATTAATCCGCTTCAGGATTTTCAAATAACTACACTGATTGTCTTTTCTATGCTAATGTTTATTGGCTGCAGCCCAAGTTCTGTCGGCGGCGGTATAAGGACTACAACCGTTGCTATCATTGGTCTGTATCTATACTCATTTATTAAAAGTGAAGACAATGTTAACATCTTCGGCCGGCGAATTGATGATGATGATGTAAAGAAATCAGTTGTTGTTTTTATGCTTTCTCTTCTGATGTGCTTCTTTTCTGTGGTTATTCTTTCTGCAACGGAGGAGCATTCCTTGATTGCGATTATTGTAGAAGTTGCCTCTGCCTTTGGGACAACAGGTTTATCTTTAGGCATTACAGATGATTTAAGCATTACCGGAAAAATCATGATTTCACTCTTAATGTTTATCGGCAGAATTGGCATGCTGTACACATTAATGATTTTCATTCCCAAAGAAACACGAGATCTTGGCTACGAATACCCTTCAGAAAAAATCATTATTGGTTAATCAATTTTGAATTTTAACCATCTTAGTAAAGAAATCCCAAAAAACAGCAGATAGTTGTTTTTTGGGATTTCTTGCGATTCAATGAAGATTGAGAAAAATCAATTAATATTTTTTTTTAATTATGGTATTATAGGTGGAGTTTCAATATATAAATTCCAGTAGTATACATAACGGGTTTTGAACAGGGTTTATATAGCGTGAAAAAATGGAAAAAAGCTATTGGAGGGTACTTTATGGGATTAAGAAGTCAAGTGGCGATTGCTGCCGGCAAAACATCGCAATGGGTATTAAAAACTTTTTTTAAAGGCGGAAGCAGCTATCCGGGACAACTGGCATTAAAAATAGATCCTAATATTTTAGATACATTGGCAAAAGACTACGAAATTGTCGTGGTAACTGGAACCAACGGAAAAACTCTAACAACCGCCTTAACCGTTAATATTTTAAAACAGGAGTTTGATCATGTTTTGACAAACCCTACCGGAGCAAATATGGCTCAGGGAATTGTTTCTACGTTTCTTTCTGCCAATGCTAAAAAAGGACAGAAAAAATTTGCAGTTCTGGAAATTGATGAAGCCAGTCTAAGTAAAGTGACGAAATACATTAAACCAAAATTGTTTTTGTTTACCAACATTTTCCGTGATCAGATGGATCGCTATGGAGAAATCTATACAACTTACCGAATGATTGTTGAAGGAGCAGCAACTTCACCGGAAGCGACGATTCTCTGCAATGGTGATTCACCAATCTTCAATTCAGTGGATACCGTAAATCCAAGAAAATACTACGGCTTTAACCATCTGCCTGATAAAGAACAGCTGGCACATTACAATACCGATGGCGTATTATGTCCTAATTGTCATCACATTTTACACTATAAAATGATTACTTACGCGAATTTAGGCAATTATTACTGTCCAAACTGTGACTTCCATAGACCAGAGTTGGACGTTCAGCTAACCGATATGATACATATGGACAATGTCTCAGCTGAATTTGTTATTGACGGCGGAACCTATGACATAGCTGTCGGCGGCATGTATAACGTGTACAACGCTTTAGCCGCTGCTGCAGTGGCTGAACATTATGGTGTGGATAAAGAAAAAATCAAAGCAGGATTAAGCTACGATGAAAAAGTGTTTGGACGTCAGGAAGTGATTCAAATTGGTGATAAACGCTGTACACTGGTACTTGTTAAAAATCCGGTGGGCTTGAATCAGGTTGTTGATATGATTGGCTTAGCTCCCTATCCCTTCTCCTTGGTTTCTTTGTTAAATGCAAATTACGCAGACGGAATAGATGTCAGCTGGATTTGGGACGGAAATCACGAAGCCTTTGCAGAGATGGATATTCCAGCAGTGATTGCCGGCGGTGACCGTCATACAGATATGGCGCTGCGCTTAAAGGTAGCTGGCATTCCTGAGGAAAAGCTTACTGAGATTCCTGATTTGGAAAAAGTCATTACTGCTATTAAAGAACTGCCAACTGAAAATGTGTATATTTTAGCCACTTACACAGCTGTGCTGCAGCTTAGAAAAGCACTTGCTGTCCAAGGCTATATTCAAGGAGGAATGAACAGTGTCTAAAGAACTTCATGTCTGTCACCTTTACGGTAACCTGCTGAATACGTATGGCGACAATGGTAATATGCTGATGCTGAAATATCTTGCTGAGAAAAACGGCATTGCCTTTACTTCTGAGATAGTCAGTATTTATGAACCGTTTGATCCTGAAAAATATGATTTAGTCTTTTTTGGCGGCGGGCAGGATTTTGAGCAGGTTATTGTTTCGCAGGATATTCAAACAAAAAAAGACACGCTAACCAGCTATATTGAAGATGATGGCGTTATGTTGGCTATCTGCGGCGGCTATCAGCTGCTGGGACATTATTACATTGGCGCAGATGGTGAAAAAATCAAAGGCATCAGTGCTTTGGATCACTACACGCTTAGTCAGGATAACAACCGATATATCGGTGATATCACTATTCATAACGAGGAGTTTAACGAAACTTACTATGGATTTGAAAATCATAATGGACGGACATTCTTAGGGGAAGGGGAACGCCCTTTAGGAAAGGTTGTTGAAGGCAAAGGAAACAATGCCGAAGATGGTTCCGAAGGAGTTATCTACAAAAATGTCTACGGTTCATATTTTCACGGACCTATCCTTTCCAGAAATGAGAATCTTGGTTTACGTCTCATTAATACTGCCCTTGAAAGAAAGTATGGAAAAGATGCGGGAATACAAACCGCTTAACGAACAACCGACTTGGCATCGTAGGGATTTACTTTACTCATGAGGCTACTAGTAATCATAAAAAATAAACGAAACAGCGAGAGGACATAACTATATCCCCTTCGCTGTTTTTATCAATACTTTAATAAACGAATGGAGAATTAACAGCTCTTTGCCGATTCACCTGTTGAACCAATGGTGTAAAAATCTCCATCAAGACTTCTGGGCCGAGCTCTGTTATTTTGCGGGAAAGAGAGCTATAACAAAGGAAGTCACTGCCTATTTTATTGGTCTGAAGCATGATGAACTAGCTTATTTTCTTTGTAACACGAGTGACATAATCTAAAACAAATCGAAGCTGGCGCACTACTTTCTCTCACTTATCATTTCAGCCTTCCTCTCTACGCTTCTGCCAGCTTACTTATCTTTGTATAATGTGCGATTCTGTCTATTTAAAAAGAGTCCCGCAGTTTTTACTAACTACGGGAACTCTTTATTTTTTTCTAATCAGATTTTATACGCCTGGCTCAGAAGCAATGATTGTCAGCTCGCCTTCAACACGCCATCTTTCGACACCGTCAGGAAGAATGAAGCTGTCTCCCATCTTCAACTCATACGTTGTATTCTGCTCAGGATTAGCCTGTTCAATAACTAATCTGCCCTCACCGTTAATGACAGTTGCCAAAGTATAAGGTGCACCCTTTTTCAGCTTTAATGATCCTTTAACCAGCCATTCGTAGACATTAAAGAACTCGGTTTTCAAGTAAGTCACTAGACTTGACTGCCCTTGGTTTTGCTGTTGAATCTGCAGTGCAGGCTCTTTCGCCGGTACAGTGGTCACATCGATTGACTGTTCCAAGTGAAGCTCTCTGGGCTGTCCCTTATCATCTTTTCTGTCATAATCATATACTCTATAAGTTGTATCGCTGCTCTGCTGTGTTTCCAGAATCATAATCCCTTTACCAATTGCATGAATCGTACCGCTTGGTACATAGAAAAAATCACCTTTTTTAACAGGAACCTTCTTTAAGAGGTCATCCCATTTTCCTTCATGAATCATCTCAGCTAATTCTTCTCTGGTCTTTGCATGATGTCCATAAATAATTGAAGCTCCCGGCTCGGCATCAATGATATACCAGCATTCAGTTTTTCCTAGTTCTCCTTCATGTTTTAAACCATACGCATCATCTGGATGAACCTGAACAGATAAATCATCTTCTGCATCCAAAATCTTAATTAGTAAAGGAAAAACATCTCCAGAAGCATTTCCAAAGAGTTCACGATGTTCCTGCCATAGTTCATCCAGTTTTTTACCGGCGAACTCGCCATTGATAACCGTGCCAACGCCATGAGGATGTGCACTGATTGCCCAGTCTTCACCAATTTTGTCGTTAGGTAAATCAAAGCCAAACACTGTATGAAGACGATTGCCGCCCCAAATCTTCTCTTGAAAAACAGGTTTTAGAAATAAAGGTTGATTCATGATCACTTACTCCTCCGCAACTTTTCTAATAGTTAATGTATAGTCATTATCTGCTAATTTTAACTCATTCTCGCTTTTTCTTCCAGATAAATCTGCAGCAGCTCATCTCTTTTTTCAATATAAGCCTGACGGTTGTCTGCAGGATGAACCCGGTTAGATAAAAAAAGAAAAGCCTCTTTGTGCAAAATATCTAATAATAAAAATGTTCCAGTGTAACCTGTATGAAAAAGAAAACGCTCGCCGTTCAATCCTTCTTTCAAATCCCAGCCCAAAGAACGCTCACCTGTAGCTGCAAGTGTATAGTCTTTTAACAATCCTTGAATCGTTTCTTTTTTCAAAAACGTTTTTCCGTTATAGCTACCATCATTTAAGTACATTTCAGCAAAACTCAGCAAATCTGATAAATTTGTAAACAAGCCGGCATTTCCCGCATGCTCTGACAATACAAAGGCTTTGGGATCATGCGTCGCTCCTTGAATTATTCCTCTGACAGGATGATCTTCTGTAGCTACGGTTTTTACAGAAGCCGCAGGAAGAAAACAGCTGCTTGTCATTTGCAGTGGTCTAAGTACTCGCTCCTCAAATAACTCCACGGCAGTTTTTTTTAGTAAATGTTCCAGCATCAAGCCTAGCAGAATAGTTCCTACATCTGTATACTTTACTTCTTTCCCAAGCTTACTCCCAGATTCCACGTTATTGTAGGCCTCGATTAGCTCTTTTTGCGATAATGAATCCCGATTTTTTATGTACGTATGAATATCACTAGTATGTGTAAGCAAGTGTCGAATCGTTATCTTGTCATCCGTAAATACCGGGTAATACATTTTAAGCGGCTGATCCAGTGCAATAAGCTTTTCCTCTAGCAACTGCAAAATAACAGTTGTGGTACAAATCACCTTTGTTAAGGAGGCAACATCAAACAGATGATCTGTTGTTAGCTTTTCTTTTTCAGGAAGGAGCCGTGCAAATCCAAGTGTTTGAGACTCTATACTGCCATTGCGTATAAAGCTGTAGGAAACACCTGGAAATACGCCCTCTTTCAGGAAACTGTTAATACAGTTTTTTGTCTGTTCATACATCATCTTATTCTCCATATCCAGCTTATTCGCGGACAAACCACCATTCGATACCATTTACGTCAAAAACAGTCAGAATCGACCGTTTATTATCCACAAAAAAGTCCTGTTTCATTGTTTTCAAGTGTTCACTAAGCCGCTCAATTTCTTCCGAAGTTTTCAAATCAACGACAAAAAAACTCCAGCCTAAATTGTCATAATCCTTTTCTTCTACCAGCTGAAAAACAACCTTCTGATTGTTAAACGTCAGCAAGTCTTCAGCAAGCTTTTTCATACCGAAGATATTCTCATAAAAGGTTTGACTCTGCTCTTTATTTGCAGTATTCAACGAAATTTTTACAAGTCCACTACCAACAGTTTCACCATTCTGGCCATCGTGCGCTTTGTTTGGATAAAGAAATTCAATTTCATTTTTTTCTGGATCAACCAAACGAACGCCGTTTAACTTTTTATTTTTTGAGAGTTCTTCTGTGGAAATATCCTGGCTGGAAAAATGTTGGAGGGCTGCGGTAAACTCTGATTCAGAACCCATCTGAACAGAATAGTGCACGAGTGAAGCTTCAGCTTTTTCTGAAAGATCCATTGCATCTGTTTCCTCTAAAATCAGTTGCTGTTTTTTATCTTTATTGATATCAAATATTGACAGTCCATTTTCTTCATTTTTCAGGGTAAACCCTAATACATCTTTATAGAAGCTGACCATTTCATGATTACTATTGATTTTGAATGCAATTGTATTCAAAGAGGCGTCCTCTGCTAATTGAAAAGTCCCCATACATTTTCCTCCCTATCACACTAACAATTCACTACTATTGTATCACTTGTCCTGAATTGAGCAACTAATTAAGCCCGACGATTCAGACTTTCCAAGCAACTAGACCAATTATTTGTTTTATGTATTAAATACATGATTTTTTCATAAAAAATATTTTATTTTAAAATAACAAATGATATTTAATGTAAATTATACAAAATAAAACAAAACAAGTATAGTAAGATTTTCCTCACTTGTTTTGCTTTATTTCCTCAGTTTTATTGATTTTATGAAGGAATCAAATTGAAACAGAAGAGGTATACTTTGAGAACCAAACAAGTACTGATAAATATCCGTTCGTCCCTTGTAATGTATAAGCAGAAATTTCTTAATTTGTCCCACACCATAGTCATTCCTTAAAACCCATTATTCAATGATCCGCTTCAGCTCTTCAACCACTTTTTCCAGCGGCTGATTTCCATCAATTACGTGGAGATTTTTATACTGCTGCAGCTGCTCTTTAATCTGCTGATCCTGCTCAAATATTGCCAGTCGTTTCTCTTGAGAAAGCTTGTCGTCTTTACGCAGTTTTAGGCGTTTTTGACTATTTTCCCTGCTGACATCTAAAAAAATTGGAACTACCTGATTGCCAAAACGGGCAGCCAGAGTCCGAAAGCCTTTGATGGTCAAGGCATTGTAGGCACTACGACTACGAGTTTTCCTAACAATCTCTTCTACCCCAATTCCATAATAATGTCCGTCATACTCATCATATTCAATCAGCTTACCTGTATTTATTAGTTCTTCAAACTGCTCCCTATCGACAAAATAATAATCCAGTCCCTCCTGCTCTCCTTTACGCTTTTTTCTAGTGGTATAGGAAACAATTTTACTTTCTTTGGGAAAGGCCAGCTCAGTTATTTTTGTTTTTCCTGATCCGCTTGGACCCATAATGATATACAGAGGATGATTTATTTTTTCCACTTCCATACAGGTCTCTCCTTTCTAATATATAGTTCAGCTAATTCTAGGATTGTCGTTATTCATGCAGCATACTCTTTCTTTTTACTATCATAGCTTGATTTTTCAGCAATATCAAACCTTTCACTTCTTCCAACTGTTTAGAAATCATTACCAAAAATTTTCTTATAAGCAAATATATTGCTTCCCTTACTTTTTATTAGTAAAATGATAATGTTTAATAATGGATTTTGTCTGAATAAATTGAATTTTATTTAAGTTTTCGGATGCATCCTAAAATAATCATAAAACTATTTCTGCTGCACCAAATTATCAGTAGTGGAATCACAATGAAAAGGAGAAAACACACATGTCAAAATTATTAGTTGTTAAGGCACACCCACTTACTAAGGAAGAATCACGCTCAGTGCGGGCTTTGGACTCATTTTTAGAAAGTTATAAATCAGTTAACGCTGATGATCAAATCGAAATTCTGGATGTCTATGCAGACACTGTTCCAGAAATTGATGAAGAGCTATTATCTGGATGGAATGCCTTAAGAGCCGGTTCTGAATTTACTAGCTTGAATGCTTCACAACAGGAGAAAATTTCTCGCTTTAACGATTTAACAGAACAGTTTATCAATTCAGATAAAGTTGTTATTGCTAATGCACTTTGGAACTTGAATGTACCAACCCGTCTAAAAGCATGGATTGATACAATTAACGTTGCAGGCAAAACATTCAAATATACAGAAGAAGGTCCTAAAGGCCTTGCTGAAGGAAAAAGCGTACTTCATATCCAGTCTAACGGCGGTGTATACGGCGGAAACGATTTCTCTTCACAATACGTAAAAGGTATTCTTAACTTTATCGGTATTGAAGATGTTCAACAGCTGTTTATCGAAGGAATCGATTATGCACCAGAACGTTCCGAAGAACTAATGAATGAAGCCTTGAAAAAAGCAGAAGACTTAGGTAAAAGCTTCTAAAAAAGCAATTAAGTGCTGCAGCGGCTGTCGAAATGACAGCCGCTGCAGCACTTTTTTCCGGTTTACTACCCACTTTTTTGTTCTCTTTACCTTAATATAAAAGAGA
>NZ_JBNEQE010000008.1:0-36901 GCF_049894025.1 Enterococcus sp. LJL51 | reverse complement strand
CGGCGCGGGAAACGCCACACACAACAACCCCCCCCCCCCCCCCCCCCCCCTCCCCCCCCCCCCCCCCCCCCCCCCACTTTTTTATGTTTCATTATCAACTTTTTCGTCATCTTCATCGTAATATAAAGTAGAAACCTCTTTATACCATTCAAAAATATTTGTAATCACTACTTTTGCAGCGGCGTAGATAGGAATCCCCAGTATTACACCAGCGATTCCAAATAATTTTCCGGAAGTTAACAACACCAGCAAAATCGTCACCGGATGAACATCCAGCTGACTTCCCAGTACTAGAGGTGATACGACACGTCCTTCAATGGTTTGCTCAATAATAAAGACAATCAATACCTGAATTAAGAGGACCGGTCCGCCGACAATTCCTAGAAAAACAGCAGGAACCATTGCCAGAAATGACCCTAGATAAGGAATCAAATTCAAGAAACCGGCGATAATGCCTAAAGTAACAGAATAATCTAGTCCGATAATAGAAAAACCAATAATGAACATTACAGCTACTGCAAAGGCTACAGTCAGCTGTCCTCTGATATAAGAAGACACCTGTGCATTCATTTCAGATAAAACCTGCAATGTTGGCTGACGCATTTTATTCGGTAAAAACTTGATATAGAACGGTGCTAGTCTTTTTCCATCTTTTAACAAGTAGAACAGGATAAACGGCATCGTTATCACAGCTACAACAATCGATGCTACTGCCCCAAAGAAGCTGCCCAGACCTTGAACAGTGGATGTGGATAAGTTCTTAATAATTTCTCCCAAAGAGCTAGTCAAACGCTCGCCCATATCTTCCAGAGGTTCCCGCAGCTGCCCAAACAACGGATCACTGAGAATTTCCTGTGTTTTACTATCTATTGTTTCAACATACTTAGGAAAATTATTGCCAAAGCTAAGTATCTGACTGCGAATCTCAGGCACAATCACAACGATTCCCCAAACGATTAATGCAACTACAATTACAAATAAGCCAATAATACTCCAAGCTCTCGGAACTTTTTTCTTTTCAAGAAAATCTACAATAGGATTCAACAAATAATAGAAGATTCCCGCCATAATAATCGGCAGCCCTACTACACCAATAAACTGCCAGACTGGCGTAAATAAATGAGATACCTTGGTGAAAACAAAAATAATTAATAGAACTAGTAGTACAATCAGTAATGCCGTAACAACCTGATTATTTAAAAACCAGCGCCAAAACCAAGATAAGCGGCTTTCTGATTTTTCTTTTTGATCATTTGACATTCAACCACTCCCTTCAGCTCATGTATTCAATGATGGAACCTACATTGATTTCCGGAAATTTATTTGGCGATAGATAGATGCCGTTTACCACTGCATCTTCCGCAGGAACGCTGTCAAAAATTAGTGTTACGTGTGATATGCTGTTGAGGTTTGCATTGGCAAAAGAGCCCACATGCTCAACAGTATAAACAAGCTCATCAATTTTCAGTTGATTTCCTTTTTTTATTGCCAGCTCCTGCTGTTCTTCAAATTTCTGGATTACAGAATACTCTCTAAGATTCTCTGTAGCTCCTTCTCCGAAAAGAATGATCATTGGTTCCTTCCCATCAAGTGCGTGATCGCCTATCGCAGTTACAATCGATTTCATCAATACTCTCTCCCTTTAGTGTTTATATATGTAGTTTAATTCTAATGCCTTCTATCATATTCTTCTTCGATTTTCAGAAGATTTAGAAAAAAATTTAGAATCAAATGCTGTGTTATAGGATTTCTTTATAAAAAATAAGGTATTTTTCTATAAGCAATACTCCGAGCATCCTATTACTCACAGCTTAAATTTTAATACTTTATAAGTCGCAGACTATTCTTTAATAGACTCCTTTAATTATAACATAGAAACCATTTTTTCTTTGTGTATTTCCCTTTAAAAAGGGCATCCGTTTCTAAAGCTTCAAACAAATAAAAACTAAAAAGCCGGGAAAGAGTTGCCTCTTTCCCGGCTTTGAATTATTTCAGAAAATCAAAGATATGAGTCCATACTTCCTTATTAAAAACATCTTTCGGATCGCCGCCGCCCACAATACCGTAACCAATCATCGTGCCGGTAACAAATAGAATGACGACAAGTGAAATCACCACTAGTATTTTCAATAAAGTGACTATGATATAACGTGTCGAACTCATAAATAACTACTCCTTTTTAACGAACTACTGATGCTTCTTTGACTTCAGCAGTCTCTCCATTCACTCGTTCCACTTTTGCACCAAGCTTTTGAAGCTTTTTGTGGAATTCATAATATCCTCTGTCTAAATACTCCAGATGAGAAACGCGGGTAATTCCGTCAGCACGTAATCCCAAAAGAATTAACGCTGCCGCCGCTCTCAAATCGGTTGCATTGACGGCAGCTCCTTGAAGCTTTCTACCGCCATTGATGATTGCCACGTTGCCGTCAATCTGTACATCTGCATTCATATGCATCATTTCTTCCAAATGCTGGAAGCGATTTTCAAAGACAGTCTCAGTCACTACGCTCGATCCTTTTGCCAACACCTGCATAGCAGTTACTTGTGCCTGCATATCTGTCGGGAAGCCTGGATGAGGCAATGTTTTGATGTCTGTCGGTTTTATTTCTTTCGGACCGATAACTCGGATGCCGTCTTCTTCTTCACGAACAATTGCACCCATTTCAGTCAATTTAGAAATCAACGGACGATTATGCTCAATAATTGCTTCTTCAATCATAACATTACCTTCAGTCATTGCTGCTGCAACCATGAAAGTACCTGCTTCGATACGGTCCTGAACAACAGAGTGTTCTACGCCGTGCAGCTTGTCTACACCTTCAATACGCATCATTTCAGTTCCGGCGCCATAAACATGTGCGCCCATTTTATTCAATACGTTAGCTAAATCAACGATTTCAGGTTCTCTTGCCACATTTTCAATAACTGTTGTGCCTTTTGCACGGACAGCAGCCATCATAATGTTTTGTGTAGCACCTACACTAGGAAAATCAAGATAAATTGTATTTCCTTTTAATTCATCAGCAAAAGCTTCGATATAACCATTTTTCTGAACAATCTTAGCACCTAATGCCTGAAATCCTTTTAGATGAAGGTCTATCGGCCGCTTGCCGATTGCACATCCGCCCGGCATAGCTACTTTAGCATGACCATTGCGGGCTAATAATGGCCCCATCACAACAATAGAAGCTCTCATTTGTCCAACAAATTCATAGTCTGCTTCAATTCCCAGCGGTTTTGTCGCATCAATATATACTTCGTTTTGTTCTTGGTTAAAGTTTATGTCTACGTTTAAGTGTTCAATTACCTTATTCATTGTAAAAACATCTGAAAGAATCGGCACATTTTTAATTTTAGTGGTTCCTTCTTCTGCTAAGAGTGTTGCTGCAAGAATAGGCAAAACTGCATTTTTTGCCCCTTCGATTTTTACATTACCTTTTAATTGGTTACCGCCATGAACAACGATCTGTTCCATTTCGTTCCCTCCAAAAATAAGAATAGGTTCTTCCTACCCAAAATCTTCCTCATTATAACACTATTCTTTGCAAATTTGTACATTTTCTTCTTATTTTACTTATTCAAGATAAGAATGACATAAAAATATTACGGCATAACGCGATGAATTCCAGAAAAAAAGAGCTCGCAGTATAGCCTATTACAACTGAAAATAAGATTAATAACACCCTTATCTGCCGGACATGCTGCTGCTTGAAAAACTGATCGATTCTGACCGCCTGCACTGTCCAAAAACTCAGATAGATAAATAGTACATGGGAAATAATTCGAATCAATGCATCTACTCCGTAAAACTCCATGTTTAACTCCTTTTATTATTCCTTCTAAAAATAAACATTCAGAGAGAATAAAAACTTACTTAAAATTCAAATCCTACAAAAATAAAAGCTGTTTAATCTCACTCGCTTATGCTGCATAAATAGTTTGGCAATAAAGCAATTCGCAGGATTTATCTAATAGTTTATCACAAAACAAACAAAATTTATAAAAATAGTGTTTATTTTATAGTTTCGCGTATTTTATTTTAAATCAAAAAACACTCGATTCAGCAATTCTTAAGATTCTTACTATCAATTTTTGCTGAAAACTTAATTTTTCTATGTACAAATAAAAACCGGGTGACTGCCCTCCTTTTCAACAGCTTATTAAGCTGTTGAAAAGAGAAGTACATGCAGAGTCTAAATCACTCTTTATCACCCGGTTTACCGCATTTTACTAATTAGTGATGTTTCGACACATTGATGCGGTTGATTGCTCGGTGAAGCGCTACATTCGCACGTTTCAGTTCATCAATGTTGTCTTTTTCTTTTGCTTCCTGAATCATTTTCTCTGCGCGCAGTTTTGCACGTTCGGCTCTGGATACGTCAATGTCCCGTTCTCTTTCTGCACTATCGGCAATAATCGAAACTACGTTATCACGTACCTCCATAATTCCGCCGTTCACCGCAATCCAATCCACATGGGTGTCTGCATCTGTCCGCTTCACCCGAACCTCGTCAATCGCCAGAGGGACGATAATCGGTGCATGCTTCGGCAAGATTCCGATTTCACCGTCTGTTGTTCTGGCAACAACAATCGTTGCACGGTGATCGTAAACCAGACCGTCCGGGGTCATTACATTAACAGTTAATGCCTCTTCCATTATGCAGACCTCCTAGTAGTTCAATGTTTTCGATTTTTCGATGACCTCTTCGATTCGTCCAACACTTCTAAACGCTTCTTCAGGTAAATCATCATATTTTCCTTCAAGAATATCTTTAAAACCTTTTACAGTTTCAGAAACAGGCACATAGGAACCGGGCTGACCAGTAAACTGTTCTGCCACGTGGAAGTTCTGAGAAAGGAAGAACTGAATCCGGCGTGCTCTGCCGACCAGAACCTTCTCTTTGTCGGAAAGCTCATCCATACCGAGTATAGCAATGATGTCCTGCAGTTCACGGTAACGCTGGAGTACGTGCTGTACCTCAGTAGCAACTTCGTAATGCTCTTCTCCAACAATCTCAGGAGCCAAAGCACTTGACGAAGAAGCCAGCGGATCAACCGCGGGATAAATTCCCTGTTCAGTCAAACGACGTTCCAAATTGGTTGTTGCATCCAAATGGGCGAAAGCAGTTGCTGGTGCCGGGTCAGTGTAGTCATCGGCTGGTACATAGATTGCCTGAATAGATGTAATAGACCCTTTCTTAGTGGATGTAATCCGTTCCTGCAGCTGACCCATTTCTGTTGCTAAGGTCGGCTGATAGCCCACGGCAGAAGGCATACGTCCAAGCAAAGCGGATACTTCCGAACCTGCTTGAGTAAAGCGGAAAATATTATCAATAAATAACAGAACGTCCTGTCCTTCAACATCACGGAAATACTCTGCAATTGTCAATCCTGTTAATGCAACACGCATACGGGCGCCTGGCGGCTCATTCATCTGACCAAACACCATAGCTGTTTTTTCAATAACACCAGAGTCCTTCATTTCATAATAAAGGTCGTTCCCTTCACGGGTACGTTCTCCAACACCAGTAAATACGGAAATTCCGCCATGCTCCTGAGCGATATTATGAATAAGTTCTTGAATTAAAACCGTTTTACCAACACCAGCACCCCCAAATAGGCCAACTTTCCCGCCTTTTAAGTAAGGAGCAAGTAAATCGATAACCTTAATTCCTGTTTCAAGAATTTCAGTGCTCGTGCTTAACTCATCAAAGGTTGGTGCTTTTTTATGGATACCGCTGCGTGCAGCATCCTCTGGAAACGGTGCTTCCAAATCAATCGTATCTCCTAAAACGTTGAAAACCCGTCCCAAGGTTTCTTTCCCAACCGGTACGGAAATGGGTTTTCCTGTATCAATAACTTCCATTCCTCTTTGGAGACCATCTGTTGATTCCATTGCGATAGAGCGAATAACTCCATCCCCAAGCTCCAAGGCTACTTCAAGCACAACTTTCTGTTTGTTTTCGCCATTTTTATACACGACTAATGCATTATTTATATCAGGCAGCGGCTGATCTAAAGAAAACTCAACATCAACAACTGGGCCGATTACTTCAATAATTTTACCTGAACTCATGTTTCTTCCTCCAGTCTTACTAAGTTTCACAGTCTATCTTCAATCATTGAATACAAAACTGGATTTATTCTAACGCAGCAGCTCCAGCTACAATCTCTGTGATTTCCTGCGTAATCGCTCCCTGACGAGCACGGTTATAAGAAATCGTTAAATCTCCAATAATGGTCTGAGCGTTGTCGGTCGCAGTCTTCATTGCTGTCATCCCTGCTGCATGTTCAGCAGTTTTCGCATCAATAATCGCTCCGTAAATCAGACTATCCGCATATTGAGGCAGTAAATGATCCAAGATGGCTTCTTTTGAAGGCTCTAAAATATACTCCTGTTCATAAGAAGCATCTTCATCCGGATCCAAATCAGAAATCGGCAGCATTTTTTCTACTCGAAACTGGCTTGTCAATGAATTGATATGGTGGTTGTAACAAACATATAATTCGTCAAAGACTTCACTGTCATACATTGATGTTGCTGCAGAAACGATTTTCCGTACTTCGTCAAAAGAAGGCTGATCAGTCAGACCTCTTAACTCGTAGGCAATATTAAAGCCTCTCGTTTTAAAAAAGTCTGCTCCTACTCCTCCGATTGCAATTAACACATACTCGTCTTGATTGTCATGATCATCCTGCAGCATAGTCATCGTTTGCTTCAAAATGGAGCTGTTGTAGCCGCCAACCAAGCCTTTATCTGAAGTTATCACAATGTATCCTGTTCGCTTCACAGGTCTGCTGGCCAGCATCGCATGAAATTCATTCAACTCAGGATAGCTGGGATCATCACTTAGTTCTTCCAGATCATTCAGCTGAGAGGCAACAAGGTGAGTTACAATCGAACGGATTTTCGCCGCGTATTCCTGAAAATTCTTTGAAGCAGCTTCTGACTTTGTCAGTTTCGCTGCAGATACCATCTGCATTGCTTTCGTAATCTGACTCGTCTTTTTAGTTGAAGCAATTCGCTGCTTTATTTCATTCAATGAAGCACCCATTTCCATTCACCTCTCTAAGCTTTAGACATTTTTTCCTTCAAGTCATCAACAGCAGATTTCTCTGAAATAGCCGATGCATTAAATACTTCTTTAAATTCATCAATTACTGTTTTCAACATTTCTTCATCCGGCAAATCCTTCGTAGTCCGAATCGTTTCAAAAATATCAGCATGCTTGCCTTCAATATAGTCAAACAGTTCTTCTTCAAAATCGAGAATGCGGTCAACACTGATGCTATCCAGCAGTCCTCGAGTCAGTGCAAATAAAATGACTACTTGTTTTTCTACCGGCAGCGGCATGTGCAGTTTTTGTTTTAGTATTTCAACTGTACGTCGTCCGCGGTTTAGTTTTGCCTGTGTGGCTGCATCCAAATCAGAGCCAAACTGAGTAAATGCTTCCAGTTCCCGATAACTTGCCAAGTCCAGACGAAGTGTTCCGGCAACCTTCTTCATAGCTTTAATTTGGGCAGAGCCCCCAACACGTGATACTGACAACCCAGCGTCTACCGCCGGACGGATTCCTGAGTAGAATAAATCATTTTCAAGGAAAATTTGACCATCTGTGATGGAAATCACGTTTGTTGGAATATAAGCAGAAATATCACCAGCTTGTGTTTCAACAAACGGCAAAGCTGTCATTGAACCGCCGCCCATTTCATCACTTAGCTTAGCTGCTCTTTCCAACAGACGAGAATGCAGATAGAAAACATCGCCGGGATATGCTTCCCGACCTGGCGGTCTACGTAAAAGCAATGAAAGTTCCCGGTAAGCTACCGCTTGTTTGGACAAGTCATCGTAAATGATCAGTACATGTTTTCCGTTGTACATAAATTCTTCACCCATTGCCGCTCCAGCATAAGGAGCAATGTAAAGCATTGGCGCCGGTTGAGAAGCACTTGCAGTTACAACGATTGTATAGTCCAATGCACCTAATTTACGTAGTGTTTCTACCTGTGTCCGAACAGTTGATTCTTTTTGCCCGATAGCAACATAGATACAGATAACATCTTGACCCTTTTGGTTGATAATTGTGTCGATTGCGATTGATGTTTTACCCGTTTTACGGTCACCAATAATCAATTCACGCTGTCCTCTTCCAATTGGTACTAATGCATCAATCGCTTTCAGACCTGTCTGCATCGGCTCATTTACTGATTTACGCTGCATAACGCCTGGCGCAGCAGCCTCAACGGGACGTTTTTTATCTGTTTTAATTTCACCAAGACCGTCAACGGGTTGTCCCAGCGGGTTTACAACACGGCCGATCAAAGCTTCTCCTACAGGCACTTCCATTATTTTTCCTGTACGCTTGATTTTGTCCCCTTCACGGATGGATTCAAAATCACCTAAAATAATAATACCAACATCGTTTGATTCCAAATTCTGCGCCATTCCGTAAGCGCCGTTGGAGAATTCCAACAGCTCTCCGCTCATTGCATTTTCCAGACCATGGGCGCGGGCGATCCCATCCCCTACATAGGTTACAGTTCCCACTTCCTCAACAGCTAGTTCCTGCTGATAATGCTCGATTTGTTCTTTAATTAAAGCACTGATTTCTTCTGCTTTGATGGACATTTGCGTCACCTCTTTATTCTACTAAAGTCTATCTCAACAATCGTTCTTCTATATTCTTCAACTGTTTTTTGATACTTCCGTCAATCACCTTGTGATTTGCTTCAATTACTGCCCCGCCTAAAATTTTAGGTTCAATCAGGTTAATAAAATTGGCTTTTTCGTATCCCAACAATCCTGCTGCTTTTGCTTCAATCTGCTGATGCTGCTCTTTCGTCAGCGGCACAGCGGTCACAACCGTGCCCAAGACCAAACTTTGCAGATCGTCATATCTTCTTTCATATTCATCAATCATTAACAGCATTTCACTCATCCGGCTGTAGCTATGTACTACATGGAGAAAATTTTCCACCGTACCTGAAAAGCCTTTAATCAATTGATCCATAATTTCATCTTTTTCATATGGCTCCAATCGAGCATCGCTTAGAATATCGCCAATCCCCGGAACCAGATGATAGACCTCCCGCAGCTTTAACAGCTGTTGATAAACATCAGCGGCTTCCTGCTTCTCCAGCGCCAGCTCAAACAAAGCTTTGCCGTAGCGTTTACCAACCATATATTTATCTAGTTTCATCAATTTTACCTAATCCATCAATATAAGAATCAATCAGCGACTCATGCGCCTCTGTTGTTAATTCCTTATTAAGGATTTTCCCTGCAATCTGGATGGACAAGGCTGCCACATCCTCTTTCACTGCTGCCATTGCTTTATCATGTTCCTGAGCGATATCACTGACTGCTTTTTCCTTCAGCCGGGTTACCTCTTCAGTCGTTTCAGCTAAAGCTTTCTTGCGGTTTTCTTCTCCGCTATCTTTGGCATCCTTTATGATTTCCGCTGCTTCTGATTTTGAAGCAAGCAGTTTTTGCTGGCGTTCTTTTTCCATTTGCGCCGCTGATAGACGTGACTGCTCAGCGGAATCTAAATCATTTGCGATTTTATCTTCACGTTGTTTCAGTACATCTGTGATGGCACCCCACGCAAATTTTTTGATTAAGAGCATCAAAATCAAAAAGGCGCCGGTCACTACGATGATTGTTCCCAGTGTTGTACTGGGTGCTGCCTCCCCTAAAACCAGGTTCTTAAGCATGAAGTTTCGCCGTCCTTTCCTGCATTCTCTCTAAAGACAGACACAAAAGCATTCTTTCATTCTTATTTAAGTCGACCTGAGTGAATAACATCCCTCTCAGATACTTTAAAAGTTCATCCAAATCTTATCTGTGTTGTCTTAACTTCGGCTATTTACATAACTATACAGAAGAAAGCAGTGACGATCGGTTTGCCCAACAACGTCCTGCTTCCAAAGTAAATTATCTCAGCACCAACAATAATGCAATAACTACACCTAGAATAGGAACCGCTTCAATCAAGGCTACCCCGATAAACATCGTTGTTCTTAATTGACCAGACATTTCAGGCTGGCGTGTCATTGATTCAATCGTTTTAGAAATAACCTTTCCGTTACCATAAGCTGCTCCAATTGCTGCTCCAAATACTGCGATCGCTGCTGCGATATAATTCAATCCGTCCATTTTTTATTCCTCCTAAGAACTTTGATAATAGATTATTGTTAATTATTCTTCCACTTCAACTTTATGAGCCATGTAAACCATAGATAAAGTCACAAAAATGAAAGCTTGAATCCCACCGATAAATAATGAGAAGGCCACCCAGATCATTTCCAGCGGAATCGCCAGTGGAATAACCCATAAACCTACTCCTGAGACAAGACTTGCAATTAGTCCCAACAGAACTTCACCAGCGTAGATATTTCCGTATAAACGCAAAGCCAGTGTAAGCAGATTCGTAAACTCTTCCATAAACTTGATTGGCATCAAAAAGGCCACAGGCTTCAGGAAACTATTTTTAAAGTACCCTTTAAATCCAAAACGGCTGATACTGAATACATGGGTCAGAACAATCATGATTAATGCCAGCGTCAATGTCACCATTGGATCAGCGGTTGGACTCTTCCAGTAGGAATGTTCGCCAACTGCAATCTTCGTGACTAAGCCAATAGTATTTGCAACTAATATGAATAAGAACAGAGTGAAAGATAATAAATGAAAATTCGTAACTTCTTTACTAGGCATATTGTCAGTAATAATTCCGCGAACAAAATCAATAATCCACTCAATTACATTCTGTTTTCCTTTCGGTTTCATCTGCAAATTTCTTGTGCAAAAATAAACAACGGCAAAAACGATCACACTAGTCAGCAAAACCATCGTACAGATAGTCGCATCAAACCATATCGGACCGATATTGAAGAGCGGTGTTTTCTCTTCCATTTTTTTCACCTCTTTTCTGCTCAACTGCTTGATATTTTCTTAAAGTTATTTTCAACCACAACGTATAATACCACCATCGATACCGAATTTCAAAAGTTTTTCATGAAAATTCGACATTTTTTCTAATGTGACTAAAAAAACATGTCATTTTCCTTTCATAATTCTGCTTAAACAGTGGAAAAAAGCTGCAATTGTTTTTTATCAAAAACGATGGAAGCCATCAGTTTTCTTTCACTCTAACAAATTTTACGCGGAAGATAAAGAAAAGAACTTAAATATGCGAAAAAGAATATATAACAAATTAAAAACCATTTTCAGCATTTCACTTTTCTTTATCCTTATGAAAATCCTATGAAAAACTATTGGTTGTCCTGATAATTTTTCCAAGCAAAATAATTGCTACTTGGCTAATTAACAACAAAATTTACAGCTCGTTCTCTTCAGTTGGTTAACGAGACAGATTTTTTAATGTCCGGTTGATTTGACGGTCGACTTCTTTTCGTTTCAAGTCTTCCCGCTTATCATATTGTTTCTTACCTTTAGCAAGTCCAATCAAAACTTTGGCAAACCCATCCTTAATATAGACCTTCAACGGAACAAGCGTTACTCCCGTATTCTTCGTCTCACCGACCAGCTTTTTGATTTGTCTTTTGTGCATCAACAGTTTTCTTGTACGCAGCGGATCATGATTAAAAATATTTCCCTGCTCATAAGGACTGATATGAACATTGTACAAAAATATTTCTCCATTGCGAATTCGGGCAAAACCGTCCTTCAAATTGATTCTAGCATTGCGGATTGCTTTGATTTCAGTCCCCTGAAGTACAATCCCTGCTTCGATCGTATCAATAATCGTATAATCATGCCTTGCCTTTTTATTTTGGGCAATTAATTGTCCTTCCCCTTTTGGCATCACAAACTCCTCCGATTTTATTTTTTCTTTTTATGTTTATTTTTTGTCTTTTTCTTTTTAGCAACTTCCTTATAAAAAGGTTTTTTACCACCTTTTTTCTTAGCTTGCTTTTCCTTATTAGCAGGCTTTGAAGAATTAGACTCTTTCTTTTGTTTATTATTCAGCTTTTGCCGGCCGCTGTCTTTTCTTCTTCGGCTTTTACGGTTGCCGCCTTTCGAACCTTTAATCTCCAAACGTTCAATTTCTTCTGAATCAATTAACTCAAAATCAATTTCTCTCGTTTCAGGGTCGGATTTTTCTACTCGGATACGGACTTTCTGACCGATTTTAAGGGTTAAGCCTGTCCGTTCTCCAACCAGCGCTAAATGATTTTCGATGAAATGAAAATAATCCTGCTTCAAATTGTTAATGTGTACTAAGCCTTCAATTGTATTTGCTAGTTCAACAAAAATACCGAACTTAGTCACTGAGCTGATAACTCCATCATACTCCTCGCCAATCTTATCCGCCATGAATTCGGCTTTCTTCATACTATCAACTTCACGCTCTGCTTCCACTGCCCGTCGTTCCATTTTTGAGCTGTGGTCTGCGATATCCGGTAGCTGTTCACTCCATCTTCCTTGATTTGCTTCAGACAAATCCTCACTGTAGCTTCGTATCAAACGATGTACAATTAAATCGGGATAGCGCCGAATTGGGGAAGTGAAATGAGTATAGTATTCTGCCGCTAAACCATAATGCCCAAAATTGTCTTCAGAATAGCGTGCCTGCTGCATACTTCTAAGCAACATGGTATTAATTACGATTTCTTCTGGTTTACCTTCTATTTGTTCAAGTACCCGCTGGAGATCCTTTGGTGTAATGTCTGCTTTGGTTCCTTTTACCAAAATACCTAGCATGGCAGCAAAATCAAAGAACCGCTGCATTTTTTCTTCTTTAGGCTGTTCATGGATTCGATAAACAAACGGCAGCTTCTTTTCTGTGTAATGACGGGCTACAGTTTCATTAGCAGCCAGCATAAAGGATTCAATTAGACGTTCTCCCAAACCACGTTGGCGTAAAATAATATCCTGCGGCTGTCCATCTTCGTTGACCAGCACCTTCGCTTCATGGTCTTCAAATGAAATAGCCCCCCGACGTTCTCTCATCTTTTCTAAAATACTATGCAGTTCGGCCATCTCATTAAACATCGGTACTAACGGCTCATAGCGGAGGATGGTTTCTTCATTCTGTTCTTCAAGAATCTCATTAACCGCTGTATAGGTCATTCGCTCCGCCGTCTGAATCACACTCGGAAAAATCTCATGAGAAACAACGAGTCCATCAGAAGATATTTCCATCTGACAGCTTAATGTCAGCCGAGGTACCTTGGGGTTCAGTGAACAGATACCGTTGGATAAGCGCTGCGGCAGCATCGGAATTACCCGGTCTGTCAAATATACGCTGGTTCCCCGCTCATAGGCTTCACTATCCATTGGACTGCCTTCAGTTACATAGTGAGAAACATCCGCAATATGAACCCCTAAAAAATAGTTCCCATTTTTTAGTTTTTGAACAGTAACTGCATCATCCAAATCCTTTGCATCTTCCCCGTCAATTGTCACGATTACCTGATCCCGTAAATCCCTGCGGCCGGTTAAATCCTGTTCGTTTATTGTATCCGGAACCTGATCAGCCTGGGTGATAACATCATCAGAAAATGAAGTCGGTATGCCATGTGCAACAATAATTGACATAATATCCATTCCCGGGTCGTTCTTATGACCAACTACCTTTTTGACAATTCCTTCCAAGCTTTTTGCGTATTCTTTTTCAGGATAGTGCGTTACTTCTGCAATTACAATACTTCCAGCTACTGGACGAATGCCTTCAGCAGCTATGTATACAGTTAATCCAGATATTTTTTTATCCTTCGGTAGAACATAGCCGTACAAATCACTTTCCGCTGTTTCTTCTTCGCTATAAGCAAAAAATTCACCAACAATTTGACTAACTGCCCGTTCTTTAATTTCCAGGACTGCTCCTTCTGCTCCACGTTCTGAAAATGGGTCAGCCGGCTGAATAATATCAATTAGCACTGTGTCACCATCCATCGCATAGTTGGTATGCTCTTTAGCAATATAAATATCCGGTTCCTCTGGATCGATTGTCACAAAGCCAAATCCCCGCTCGTTCCCTCGAAATACACCTTCTACAGAAATCCCTTTTTCAACCAGCTTAATTTTTCCTTTTTTAGTAAATTCAATCAAATTTTCCCGTTCTAAAGCTGCTGCTGTTTGAATCAAGAACTTAAAATCAGCACTTTTCTGCAGCTGCAATCCTTCAGCCAGTTCCTCCATTGAAAAGCTCTTTTTCTTTTGATCCTTCAAATAAGCAAGAATCGTTTCCTTAATTGTTTGTTTTGTCATTCTTTCTCCTCATCCCAAGATAGGGTCTCTAAATAGTTTGCCACATCCTGTTCTAGTTCTTTATGTTCCGGTCCTACAGTCAAAACATGTCCGCTGTTTGGATACCAGTTAAATGTAATTTTTGTGTCAGTCAAAGCCGCTGCCGTTTGAAATGCACCTTTTGGATCAATCATTTCGTCTTGACCAGCTTGAGCAATAAAAACTGGCGTATCTATTTTATCTAATGCTTTTGCTGTTTTTTCAGCATAATTTTCTATCTGCCGTAGCTGTTCAACGGACCGAGACCGTATATCAGTCATTCTTTTTTCGACGGCTTCTTCTGATTCTCCAGATAGCTTTATCACGTTTTCGGCATAGAGAATAAAGTTTTCTGGTACACGCGTCTTAACAGGAAATATAGGGGAACAAAAACAACCGCCGCCGATGACAGCTTCCTCTTCCTGCGTTAAAAGGTTGACCGCAAATAAGCCGCCCATCGATAAGCCCAACACTGCTATCTGACCATACCCTTGATCTTTCAAAAAAGCAACTGCCTGAAGAGCATCCTGCTGCCATTTTTCTACAGATTGATCCAGTATGTCTTCCGGATTTAAAGTTCCATGACCTGAAAACATCGGACTGTATACGGTATAATTTTTATTTTCTAAATAACGGCACAACATCCGAACATCATTGCTGCTGCCGGAATAGGCATGAAATAAAAGAACTGCTTTTGCTCCTTTTTTAATAAAAAGAGGTTTAGGCAGATTTATTTTTTTCTCCATTTGTTTCACCTCAATCTCATTTTATCATATTCTTATCAGAAAGCCTCTTAGAAGCAAAGCGGTTATTTATATAAATTGTAAAAACACAATTTTGCTGACTATAAAAGACCTATACCTACCACTTCATCAAAAGCAGAGAAACTGTAGGTAGCAGTTCGTTTATTCAACAGAATTTGTATATTTGGGCATCAAAAAAAGTCTGAACGAATACTCATGATGAATACGTCCAGACTTAAAAAATCAACTAGCATAATTTACCGATAGTACACAGGTAAAACAAAACCAATAGCTTTTGCTTATATCCTATTATACAAATCAACTATTTCTTTCTGATTACTTAGATGAAAGAAACGATAATACAAATAGTAAAATCATCCATGTAGCACCAATAACAGTTGTTGCACGCTGCATCACAGCTTCAAAGCCACGAGCTTTCTGCTTACCAAAAAGCTTATCCGCTCCGCCGGTAAAAGCACTTGCTGCACTATTTTGTTTGCTTGGCTGCATCAAAATTGAGATTACCATAATCACTGAAAGAACAATGACAACAGTCAAAATAAAATTATACATCTATTCATACTCCTTATTCACAAATTACATCTATTACACTTTAGCATATTTTGAAAATAATTACTAGCTGTAAATTTCTTTTTATCTTTGAAATCAATTCGATTTTTCAACTTTTTTTCACCCTTCTTTTCTAAAATAAGAAGTTGTGCTTTAAGTATACTACTTATCACTCGCGGTATTAAGTTTACGAAACTTCGGGAGAGATATGAAGAAAGGCCAGAGGATAAAAGAAAAAACAAGTCTGATTTCAATAGTTGCATCAAAATCAAGCTTGCTTTCTTTTTTTAGAAGGATTATTACCCCAAAGACTAATTTTAGTTCATTTTCTATAATTTTTATTTTCTTAATACATCTCCGTACTCAGGCTTTGTATCAAATTCTTTTTTAGCAAACGGGCATAGAGGAATAATCTTTTTCCCTTCCCGCCGAGCTTTTTCTACGCCATTCAGTACCAATTTTTCTGCCAAATGCTGTCCTCTATATTCTGGTTCAACAAAGGTATGATCAATAATCATCATTTCAGCTCCAGCGTCAGACCAGGTCATCTCTCCAATTTCCTGATTTTCATCATTATAAAGAGCAAAACGTCCGCTTTCTTCTTTAATTTCCATGATTTATTTTCCGTCCTTTCTGATATACTTTAAGGCACCGCTTGGGCAGGTATTAATTACTTGAATATCATTTTCAACCGAGCCGTTATCGGCAATAATCCAAGGACGTCTACCTACTTCAAACACTTCGGGATTCCCCCGTACACAGTTTCCTATATGAGCACAAATATCTTTACTATAATAAATATCAATGCCTTCGCCCATATATTTTCTGTAGCCGTTTGCTAGGAGCATTTCTTCCGTCACAGGTTTTCCATCAATTTTACTACCGTCCATCTGCTATACCTCCTGATTTGACTGTCGAAGTTCAAGTCTCTAGACAATTCTCCTAAAGTATTTCTACCAAACATACAGCTTGATTTTATCAGTCCTGCTACATCGAGAAAAAAGAAGAAACACTTCGACATCTATACTCCGATTCTAACAATTTATTTTAAATAACACAAATAATTGTTCCGGGAAACTATTAGATTCTCATACTAGCTTTTATTCTATCTTAGAGCTGTTTCTACAACAACTGCAAAGCTTAAAGTTCATCAGTTAAACCATTTCGCTTAAGCAACTATTTGAATTTTTTCTCTAAAATCCGAATAAACGGCGTTCCAAAAGTAGCTCTCTCGGAAATAAGCCGAACTATCTCAAAAATATGAAAAGCTATTTTCGGATAATTCGTCTTATTTCTCGGAGCTAAACACTTTTGTCTCGACCTCTTTCACTCTATTTCCAAAAATCATCAAATACGGTAATCGGCAAATGACGTTTATGCTGTGTTTTTAGATACCAGCCCTCTATTTTTTCAACTGCCTGTTCAGATATTTCTTTTCCTTCCAGATAGTCATCTATCGCATCATAGCTGACCCCTAATGCAGCTTCATCAGCAATCAGCGGTTTATCATCCTCCAAATCAGCAGTAGGAACTTTCAAATAAAGGGTCTCGTCTGCTCCCAATGCTTGAAGCAGTTGTTTGCCTTGACGTTTATTTAAGCGGTATAGAGGTAGTATATCGGCACCTCCATCTCCAAATTTGGTAAAGAAGCCTGTGATGCTTTCTGCTGCATGGTCCGTTCCAATCACCGCACCCTGACGTTCTCCTGCAACTGCATACTGAACAATCATTCGCTGCCGAGCCTTCATGTTGCCTTTATTGAAGTCACTGATTTTTTCTCCTGATGCTTCAAGTGCTGCCACACAAGCGTCAACCGCAGGACGAACATCCACTCTTAACGAAACATCCGGCTGAATAAAGGTTAATGCTTTCTGTGCATCGGCTTCATCTACTTGTGTACCATAAGGCAAACGAACCGCGACAAATTGATAGCGTTCATCCTTAGTCTCACTGCGCATCTCTTCCATAGTCAGTTGAGCCAGTCGTCCTGCCAAGCTTGAATCCTGGCCGCCGCTGATGCCCAAAACCAGTGTTTTTAAAAAGGGATGCTTATAAAGATAAGCCTTCATGAAATCAATGCTTCTACGAATTTCTTCCTGCGGGTCAATTCTTGATTTAACACCTAATTCTTTAATAATTTCCTGCTGCAGTGCCTTCATAAAAAATCCCTCCATCATATACTAAATGTAGACAATTTTGCGGTGAACTCCAATTTTTTCAACGATTTTTAGAAATCTCTATCGTTTCTATGAATCCGTTTAATTCCATTTCTCTAACATCACTTGATTACAAACTACTGCCGTCATTAAACTTGCTGACATCTTTTCTGACTTTTTCTAAAAGACGCATTTTATGATTCCAACACTCTGTTGATAAATCAACCGGATATTTTTGCGGATTTAAATCACGCTTATATTCTTCCCATAAAGAATCAAGATTTTCTTTGGCGTAATTTTTGATTTCCTCAAGGGTTGGAAGCTCATAGACCCGTTTACCCTCCACAAAAATTTCTTGTAGGACAGGACGAGCATCAAAATTACGAACCGTTTTATTGATGAAGGTATGAACAGGATGGAACATGAAGATTTCTTCTTCTTTCCTCGGATCTTCCTCCCAAAGTGTCACATAGTCACCTTCTGATTTCTTGTCGGATTTTCTAGTAATCCGCCAAACCTGTTTCTTCCCAGGAGTTGTAACCTTTTCTGCATTACTGGACAGTTTAATTGTATCTTGCATAACGCCGTTTTCATCTTCAATTGAAACTAGTTTAAATACTGCGCCTAATGCCGGCTGATTATAGGCTGTAATCAGTTTTGTACCAACACCCCAAACATCAATTTTGGCTTTCTGCATTTTTAAGCTGAGAATTGTATTTTCATCCAAATCATTGGAAGCATAGACTTTTGCATCAGTATACCCTGCTTCATCCAGCTGTTCTCTAACCTTTTTAGATATATACGCCATATCGCCGCTGTCGATTCTAACACCGAGAAAATTGATTTTATCTCCCATCTCATTTGCTACGCGAATCGCATTCGGTACTCCCGATTTCAATGTATCATACGTATCAACCAGGAATACACAGTCTTTATGCGTCTGCGCGTAAGCCTTAAATGCAGCATAATCATTGCCATAAGACTGAACCAATGAATGCGCATGAGTGCCGCTAACTGGAATACCAAAAATCTTTCCGGCGCGAACGTTGCTTGTCGCTCCTGCTCCGCCAATATAAGCTGCTCTAGTACCCCAAATGGCTGCATCCAGCTCTTGCGCCCGACGTGTACCGAACTCCATCAGCGGATCATCGCCAATCACTGATTTAATTTTGGCTGCTTTAGTAGCAATCAATGTTTGAAAATTCACCATATTTAAAAGTGCCGTTTCGACTAACTGGCATTGTGCCAACGGTCCTTCAATCTGAATTAGCGGCTCGTTATTAAAAACAATTTCCCCTTCAAGAGCAGAACGAACAGTACAGCTGAATTTAAATGTCTTAAGATAGTCCAAAAACGCTTCCGGATAGTGTTCTACATCTCTTAGATAAGTAATATCAGTTTCAGAGAAAGTCAGATTCTCCAAATAATTAACCAGCCTTTCCAAACCAGCAAAAATCGCATAGCCATTACTGAAAGGCATATCTCTGAAATAACATTCAAACACAGCATGCAAATCTGCTCTACCTAGCTCCCAGTAGGTTTTCATCATATTAATTTGATAAAGATCCGTGTGAAGTGTCAAACTGTCGTCTTGATAAATTTTTTCCATTGTGCAACCTCGATCCTTTTGTTTTTATCTCCGCAGACTTTCTGCTACGAAGACTTTTTCTTGAAGATAAAAAATTTGCTGAAAAAATAATTTAAAACTACAACGATTACTTGTGTCACCAGCTTTGCGAATAAATCCGGCGCCTTCAATACCTCCACCAGCAGAATCATAACTGCCATGTCAATAGCAAATGACAGGATTCGGTACCAGTAGAAAAGCAGCATTTCCTTCCAAAAAGACTTCTGTCCTTCTCCTTTGCTCTGAAAAACAAAATACTTATTTGTGTAAAAAGCAAACAAGACAGACAAAAACCAGCTGATGCCGTTACTCACTCTATAGTCCAGCGATAAAACATCTGTACAGATGAAGTATACGCCAATATTTACTAAAGTCGTTGCCACGCCAAAAAACAGATAGGCAATGACTTCTTTATATTTCAGAAAGAGTTCTTTCAATTTTCATCTTTCCTTTCATTTCTCTATTTTATCAAAAAAACAGCAGAAAACCCAACGATTTTGAATGAACTACTGTCAAATCTACTTATTTCCCTATTTTTTATACTTCATTTTAGGTGTTTATAATAAAAAATTGCCAATTGCGTCCGATCTCTCAGCTCCAGCTTCTCCAACAGTGAACTGATGTAGTTCCGCACAGTACCCTCGCTAAGAAACAGTTCCTGAGCAATTTCTTTATTGTTCATGCCTTCAGCAATCAATGCTACTGTCGTCAATTCCCTCTCTGTCAGTTCAAACGGACATACTTTTTCACTTTTCTCAGTTTGAAGCAGATTTGGCAGCTTTCCAATGATTGTGTGACCAAAAACCGACTGACCATTATTCACTGCTTTTATTGAAGGAACAATGGCTTCCATGTCTTGTTTCAGCAAATAGCCTTTCACGCCAATTTTCAATGCTTCAACTATATATTCATCATCCGAAAAAGTTGTCAAAAGTAAAATTTTTGCCTCCGGAGTCTCTGATAAAATCGCCTTTGCTGCATCCAGTCCTGTACTCTCGCCCATCCGAATATCTGTCAGTAAAATATCCGGACTAAATTCTTGGTACAGCTGAACTGCTTCCGACGACGAATGACCGATGCCGACCACCTCAATCTCCTGACCTACCTCGATAATTGTTTTCAACGAAGTTGTTACTAAGTAATCATCATCTACCACTACCAATCGTATCATATGTTCTCTCCTTTGTTTTTGGGAAATACAGCAATCAAACTAAAGCCTTCATTGGTCTGATGATGATTCAAACGACCGCCAAGCTTCGCCAGCCGTTCCTCCATACTGATTAATCCAATGCCTCGATCTAAGCTTTTCCCTCTTGTCACTTTAGAACCATTATCTGAAATCATTAGTTTGTAAAAACCAGGATGCTGTTTAAATACTATTGTTACTTTATCTGCATTACTATGCTTCATTACGTTAGAAAGTGCTTCCTTAACAATCATAATACATGCAAGCTTGCATTCCTTATCCAAGTATTCTGGAAATTCTCCAGTCAGTTCAACCTTACAGAACTGAAAATTATTGATGATTTTCTGCATGGCTATAGATAAACTTAATGATTCATCATGAAGGTTATGGACACTTGACCGAATATTATCCATACCTTCGGCTATTGTTTCTTTTAACTGCTCCAAGGGCTTTTCTAAGCTTTCTGATTGATTGATGGTCTGGACCGCACCAAGCTGCAGCAGACTGCTGGATAGCAAATGCCCCACATTATCATGAATATCTCTGGCAATACGATTTCTTTCATTAGATACTTCTAAAGAAATCACAGCCTCCTGCCGTTCCTGCTGTTTCTCATTCTGCTGCTGTAAGGTATATTGATGTGCAAATAGTTCGTCCTCAATTGAGCGGCTGTGCTCTTTCAGACGCTCAGTTCCCACATAACGATAAGCTAGATAAAATGCCAAGCTGCATAATAGGATGACATAAAACTTTATCGGCAGTTCATACTGCTCATTATATAGTAGAAACACAAATAGCAGACCACTGTTGATTATGAGAACTGAATGATTTTCATCAAAGCCTCCATCATAGAAAAAAAAAGGAACAAAAAAAACATATTCTTTCCACCAGTATGAAACCAGCAGCATAACTAGAACAAAAAGTATCGATAATTTGGGCTCCTGAACCACCCAGATGAATATACTGAAAAGCATCGTCAGCAAAATAAAGATAATCCACTCCGTTTGATATGCCTCATTGAATAGAAGCAGTGCACTAAGCAAAAGAAGAAGACTCTTTTCCATAAAGTTATTTATTGTAAATCTTTCCATAATTTTCTCCTGTCTCTTTAACCTGATAGTCAGTCTTCACAAGATTGTGACAAATGTCACATCAACTTATGAAGATAGTCACTAACTAATCAATAATCATTCCTGTATAGTTACATTATAAATTGAAAAAGGGAGAATGAGAACATGATTATTGAAATTAACGATTTAATTAAACGATACGGAAAACTGGTAGCATTGAATCACTTTAACCTTCAGGTAAAGGAAGGAGAAATCCTAGGCTTGCTGGGTCCCAACGGAAGCGGTAAATCAACGGCAATCAACTGCATGCTTTCCCTGCTCACCTATGATAAGGGTGAGATAAAAATATTCGGAAAAGAAATGGCACCGGATCAATACGACATCAAAAAAAGAATTGGCGTTGTTCCTCAAGAGGTTGCAGTATTCGAAGAACTTACTGTAGCTGAAAATATTGATTATTACTGCGGCTTATATATTACGAATAAACAGGAACGGAAAAAAAATGTAGAGGATGTTATTCAACTAGTCGGCTTGGAAGATTTTACGAAATTCTTTCCCAAAAAACTAAGCGGCGGCTTAAAACGCCGGTTGAATATTGCCTGCGGAATTGCTCATAAGCCTGAATTGATTTTCCTGGATGAACCTACAGTTGCCGTGGATCCGCAAAGCCGGAATAAGATTCTGGACAGTATCAAAGAATTGAATCGCCAAGGTGCAACTATTATTTACACAACACATTATATGGAGGAAGTAGAACAGCTTTGCGACAATATCGTCATTATTGAAAAAGGACAGGTGATTGCCCAGGGAACAAAAGAACAGCTGAAAGCTATGATTCATATGAACGAAAAAATTATCATTGAAATTCCTGATTTCCCGGAAGCAGTCCAGCAAAGAATCTTGAATCTGCCTAAAGTAACCGACATAAAATACAATGACATGTTCGCAACCATTAATACGGAAGAAATCAAAGCTGTTTTAACGAATATCCTTGCCATCCTTGATGAGGAACAAGTTGCTTTTGGGAACTTCCACACGCAGCAACCAACCTTGAATGATGTCTTTTTGGAAATAACCGGCCGTGAGCTGCGGGATAAATAGAAGGAGGAAAAGCGATGTTTTGGCATTTATATATTTATCGATTAAAAGTAGTTTTAAAAAATAAACCTTTGATGTTTTGGACCTTCGGTTTTCCCATCTGTATGGGTATCTTCTTTACAGCGGCCTTCAGCAATCTTGATGCCAATGTGAACTTTGAGAAAGTACCAGTTGGGATTGTTCAGAAAACAGTTAACGATGAGCATCAGAGTGAGCTATTTCTTCAAACACTGAAAGAAATTGAAAACGATGGAACAAAAATGTTTAAGCCGGTTAACCTCTCTGAGGAAAAGGCTGAGAAACAAATGAATAAAGGGGATATCTATGGCTATTATATTCTGACAGATAAGGACATCACTCTGACATTAAATCAGAAAGGCATTCGACAAAGCTTGCTAAGTGTTTTCCTTGACCAATTTAATCAGGCGAAGAAAACTTTATCGGATATTCAGCAGGAAAATCCCGCTCTTTTAGCGACTAGCTTAGCTAACGATATCGGTAAGCAGCAAAATTACATTGAGTTGTCTAAAAAGTCCACTGGCAACAATAGTACTAAAAGCTTTTTCTTCTTTACACTAGTAGGAATGAGCTGCATGTTCGGCTTTTTCTGGGGAATAGAAAATACTAATGATGAACAAGCCAATCAATCAGCTAACGGGATTCGTTTAAGTATGGCTCCTCAAAATAAAATGATTATTGTGCTGGCTAATCTAGCAGCGGCATTCACAGTCTTCATTATTGAACTGTATTTGATTCTTGCTATCTATCATTTTGGCTTTGCCGTAGATTTCGGCACCCGCTGGCAATTAATACTTTTAACCTGTACACTAGCGGCTGTTACGGCAATATCAATGGGGATGTTTTTGGGGAATGTTATCAAACTGCCGCTGGAGCAAAAAACATCGCTGGGTGTTTCTTTCCAGATTATCTGCAGCTTTTTAGCTGGAATGATGGTTCCCGATGTTAAATACCTTATTAGTCGATATGTTCCTTTACTAGGGCGTATTAACCCCGTGAATTTGGTCAGCGAAGGACTCTACAAGCTTTACTACTATGAAAATATCGACAGCTTCTACATCAATCTGATTTGTTTGGGGATTATTACCGTGATTTTTGTTTTACTAAGCTTCATCTATGAAAGGAGAGCACAATATGTCAGTGTTTAAAACATTTTATTATATATTAAGGGAAAATAAAGTCTCCATTCTCTTAGGCTTTATCATTAGTATCGGCATCTCCTTCATGTATGCCGGCAATCTAAAAACTACTGATTCCGCCTTTGAAGCAACTGAATCTAAAATTGCTATTTTCAATAATGATGATTCACAAGAATCTAAAGATTTGATTGCTTACCTAAAAGCTACCATGGAGGTTGTTAATTTCAAAGGAACTCAAGAAGAAATCGACGATGCCCTCTACTTTGAAGAACTAAACTATGTCCTGACTATCCCTAAAGACTTTGGACTCTCTCTTCAAGCAGATGAAACAGCAGACAATATGCTGGAAGTTCAGGTTAAACCAGGCAGCTTCAATCAAATGTATGTAGACAATATCATTAATCATTATCTGTCTACTTATCGCTTTTATTCAACTGCTTTTCCAGAAAAGGATACTGTTGAAATCAATCGATTAACGAAAGAAAATATAGCAGAAAAAGGAACGATTGAATTTGATAAGAGCTATGACCGGCTGGAAAAAAATAAAGCAACTGGTGGTGTATTCAGTGTGCTAGCTTACGGCTTGTTTATGACTGTCTTTAGCGGGATTTCGATTGTTAATCTTGCCTTCAACAGAGATGAAATTCGCCGCCGCAACAGCTGTTCACCACTCTCGCTAAAGAAGCTTTCCCGTCAGCTTTTAACAAGCAGTCTGTTGTTTGCAGTCATCTGCTGGGCATTATTCATCGCCTATGCAATGGTTTATACAGGTGTTGGCTTCACAGCCTATACTACTTATTTTATTACCAACTCGCTAGTCTTTTTACTGGCAATCATTGCATTTAGTATTTTTATCACTGGATTGATAAAAAGCTCTGAGCTTGTAGGTGCAGTAAATAACATCTTTATTCTAGGCAGCTCTTTTATTGGCGGAGTGTTCGTTCCATCCGAAATACTACCTGACATTGTCAATAAAGTTGCCTCATTTACACCAACCTATTGGTTTGTCCGCACTAATGAACTTATCGGAAGCAGTACTTCCCTTGATAGCAGTTTCTTGAAGGAATTTCAATTTAACATTTTTGTTTTAGCCGTCTTTGCTTCAGTCTTTTTCCTTCTAGCAATGATGACGAAAAAGGAACGCGGTGGATTGAAATTCTCCTTTTCAAAAAAAGCAGCTGCTTAATTAGAAAGGCTTGACGAAATCATTTAGCCCTAAAAAAAGGCGAGTCAGTTTCATGATGCTGTTCATCATGAAACTGACTCGCCTTTTTATTGAAACGGGCTTTCTTGTGAAGCTAGACAATATTTAAATCTCTCCTCCGCTACCTTTTTTATATTACTGAATTTACAACCATAAAATTTTATAATCTTTTCAATAACTAAAAAAGGGTTGGCGCACAGCAAAACATCTAAACCCTTCTTGCTCTAAAAATCAAATAAATGAGGCTCCGCTCATTATGTTAGCCTGCCGCTATCTACCCCATATTCCTGTATATTCAGATATCACTGGTAATGATAGAAAAAGCAAGCAGTAGTTTTTTAGTGCCTTTCCAATCACTCTTACTCTTCTATTTTCTTTTGAACGACAATAATATCTTTTCTCGGTTCTGAAAAAAGAATCCCCTTTTTCTTCATCTCATTTTGAATTCCAAGATGAACAGTTACTTCTTCCCGGGTACTTTGAAGCAGACGCTTGATGACAAAATCAATTTCCCGTTTATTTATCTTCTTCTTTGGGTTAACCATAACCACATTGATTTTATCAAATACATCTGCATAAATAATCTGCGTATAATCTAAAGAATACAATTTAAAATGCTTTACTGCTTTCTTTCCAAACAGATATCCTGTGATATTCGGATACAGACTGTTCAGATCCAAATTACTGTTAATCGGCGTCTCAACTAGTTTCATCACACACATCTCCCTTACTTATAAATCCTATCAAAAATTTATTTACTTTCCTACACTTTAGCTAAAAGTTATTATTCGTGTATAGATTCTTTGAAGGATATATAGAAATAATTTTTCTTTACCTTTAAGTTTACTCCTTTTCTTATAAAAATGACAAGTTTTCCTATTTTTCGTCTTTTCTTACAATAAAGACTTGACCTTCACGTAGCGTAAAGGTTTATGATAAGAGTGTCAGGAGGGATAACAATGGAATACACGATAAAAAAGCTGGCACAGCTATCTGGCGTCAGTACACGTACACTACGATATTATGATGAAATCAAGCTATTAAAACCTGCGCGGGTTAATTCATCGGGTTATCGAATCTACGGTCGTCAGGAAGTCGACCGGCTGCAGCAGATACTTTTTTACCGTTCGCTGAACATGAAGCTGGAGGATATTAGAAAAAGCTTAGATCAGACAGATTTTAACTTCGAAGCCGCTTTAGAACAGCATTACCATGAGCTCGTCAAGAAAAGAGAACAGATTGACTTGCTGCTTCTGACAGTAGAAAAAACACTGCGTTATCATAAAGGAGAGATTCATATGCAGGATACAGAAAAATTCAACGCATTTAAACAACAAAAATTAGCTGAAAATGAACAGCTATACGGTCAAGAAATCAGAGAAAAATATGGCGAAAAAAAAGTTGAAGCTTCCAATAAAAAATGGGAAAATATGAGTGAGAGCACTTTCAAAGAAATGACTCAAATTGAAGAAAACATGCTGAATGCGTTAAAAGAACTGCAGCAGACTCAGGACTTGGAATCTGATACTGCCAAAACTATTTATGACAGTCATAAAAAATGGCTAAGCTTCAGCTGGCCAAATTATTCACCAGAAGCCCATAAAGGCTTGGCAGATATGTACCTGACAGATGAACGTTTTGCCGCTTACTACGACGAAAAAGGCGGTAAGAACACAACAGAACTACTATGTCAGGTAATTAAGAAATACGCAAAATAACACTTGAATCATCAAACAGAAAGGGGTATCCATCATGGCAAGACCAACAACAAAGGACAGTTTACTTACACAAAGCAAAGAAGAGTATCAGAAGCTGCGCATCGTAGTTGACACAATGACTCCTGAACAGCAGGAACAATCTTTTAGCTTTGAAGACCGGGACAAGAACATCCGAGATGTTCTGATTCATCTTCACGAATGGCACAACATGATGGAACGCTGGTATACTGAAGGAATGGATGGTGAAAAACCTGCTATTCCAGCTCCTGGATATACATTTAAAACAACTCCTGAGCTAAATCAGAAGATTTGGGAAGCCTATCAGCAAACGCCTCTTTCTGAAGCAAAAGCGCTACTTGATAAGAGCTCGGATAGAATGCTGGAAATCATAGAGCATCATACCAATGAAGAGCTCTTTACTAAAAAATATTATAAATGGACAAACACCACGTCATTAGGTGCATATCTAATCTCCTCTACAAGCAGCCATTATGACTGGGCAATCAAGAAAATCCGCAAGCATAAAAAGACATTAGCCTAAAAAAGAGAAAGCACTCTGGTAATAAAGATTCCAGGTGCTTTCTCTTTTTTTAGATTTTTACGCTCAATAGCCCCACTTGCTTGCCTTATCAGAAGGTATTAGGTGCTGAAAAATAAATTGTCCCACACCGCCTTCTGAGCAGTCAGCAGCAATTACCTGAGCCTGCTTTTTAACAAGCTCCTTTGCATTCGCCACAGCAACTGGCACATCAACTACTTCAAGCATCGCTAAATCATTTTCGCCATCGCCAATACCATAACTGACCGCATCAGGAAAATTGGTCATAAAATGCTGGATCGCGTGCCCTTTACTGCTTATCGGATTGACGATTTCCAGACATTGAACATAAGAAGAAAAGACATAGGTCTCATCATCATTCAGCGTGTCACGCAGGTAATCCATCTCCCCGTCGCTCGCTTCCATTATTTCGATTTTCAAAGCCTTTAGTTCAGGGTGCTGCGTCAAATGCTCTATGGGATTTTCCACAAATTCACATTGTGTCGCAAAGAAATTTTCTTTAAAATCCATAATCTTATCGCCAACTTCGCCCATCGGCTTCAATTTTTCTCTCAATGCTTTAAAGTGTTCTAAATATTGTTCATAGGGTTTCATAATAATCCCTTTATCTGTATGAATAAAATAGAAAACATCCCGCTTTTCAAGTAAAGCAGCAGATTTTCGACAATTCTCAAGAGAGAGCCATGCCCGATAGACCGGTTGCTCACCCTTCAAACGATAACCAGCACCATTACTAAAAATCACATCACAGTCATTTGTTATCTTTTCCAATATCTCCTGCAGCTGTTCATAGCCTCGTCCGCTTATAAAGACGAAGTAATCTCCCTGCTCCTGCAGCGCATCAATACTATCAAAATTTATTTTAGGTACATCTCCGCCAATATCTTGAAAAGTACCATCGATATCACAAAATACAATCTTCATTTTTTCCCCCGCTTTCCAGTAGAGCGGCATTCGAATTTTTCAGAAATGATTATGGCAATCAAGAACGAAAATTCGCTGTTTCGCTAGCTATTCCTGAAGAAAAACTAGCTTCACTTATCTTTTAACAATAGTCTATATAACCATTCGCCGCTTACTTTTTCAAATACACTCCAAAATAGTATAACATAATCCTTAGTCCGAAATTTCAAATTCTTTAGAATAATTATGGTAGAATAAAAGAAGCATTTTTAGCTAAAGGAGTTTATTTATGGAAAACAAAGGGTACTTTTCAGGCAGTACGTTAAAGTGGATTGCTATTCTAACGATGTTGATGGACCATACTGCAAAGCTTTTATACCTTTCACCTGCGCTCATTCAACAGCTTCCCAGTGAGCAGCAGAGTTTTTTCACCTTTATAAATCAGCTTTTTGACATCTTTCTATTTTTAGGAAGACTCTCGTTTCCTTTGTTTTGCTTTTTGTTAGTAGAAGGTTTTGTACATACCTCTAATGTGAAAAAATATTTTTCCCGTTTACTACTATTTGCTATTTTATCAGAAGTTCCTTATGATATGGCCTTTCGCCAATCCTATTTTACACTGGAAAAACAAAACGTTTTTTTTACATTGCTTATCGGCTTAGTCGTCTTGATTGGCTTGAAAAAATTTGAAGAACGAACACCTTTAAATGTATTCATTTCCGCTGGTGTTCTGTTTAGCGGAATTTTTGCTGCTGAGTTTCTCCGAACAGATTACGGCGGATGGATTGGTGTGCTTTTAATTGCTTCATTGTATATATTACGCAATTATCCACTGATTAAATGTTTGGCAGGCAGTGCTGTTATCCTGCAAAACAGCTATTCAGGGCTGTTATCTTTCATTTTCATTTATTTCTATAACGGTCAAAGGGGACGGCAATGGAAGTATCTTTTTTATGTATTTTATCCTGTACATCTGTTACTGTTGCTCCTAATCCAGCAGCAGCTGCTAATTCCCTACATTCGTTCATTATTTCCCGTAATTCCTTGATGAGCGGCTCCCAAAATAAAAAATAAGACCCTGGTGGTCTTATTTTTTAACTCCTTATTACAACAGCCATAGTCATTTCAACTAGCTCAATTATTGGGTGATTAGAAGAAAAAATTACTATAGTCTAATCTGCTATTCTTCTACTATTGTTAGATGAGTGGTATCATACAGGACCTTCGCACGGTTCTTCTTTATCAGTTCCCTTTTCACCTGATTCCCGGTTCTTCTATCAATTACAGTTCGGATGATTTCTCCATTCCTGTAAACAACCCCTTGTGATTTGCTAAAATACTCATTTTCGCCTTTAATATGATAACTGTAGGCTTGTTCATTTTCCGCATATAATTCACCGTTAAGATATATATCATCTGTGTAGACGATTAATTGATATATTTGATTAGTCGTATTTCTAAACCGATAGTCAAAATAGTTATAAACAATAGATGTCCCGGTTCCAAAAGGTATCACACGGCCATAATCTGGAAATAAATCAATGTTGTCATGATGATGATGCTCAACAATTTCAAAGGGCGTATGGAGAATAATCCAGTGAATCAGATTAGTAAATTGACACATTCCCCCGCCAATGCCGCTCACAGTGGTATTTTTTCCAATCATTAGTCCTTCTAAATAACCTTCTTTTTCTGTACACATCCCAACTAGATGCCAAAAAGAAAAAGTCTCACCTGGCTTTATTAGAATACCAGAGACCTTTTGCGTGGAAATTGCCAGATTCACTGCCTTGTTATTTTGAAGCTCTAAATCAACATTGCCAAGCTTTCTTCGAATCAAAGAGCGATGCCTATACACGCATACAGGTAATTTTTCCTCTCTTTTTTCAGAAGAAAAGCGTTCTTTTTTCCAGTAGTCTTGAACATGCCGTTTGACTATATTTTTATAGACTGAAATTTTATAGGTCAGAGGTGAAATTTCACAAAACAGCTTTCTTTCCATTTTCCACTCCTCCATGTTCTTTATATCCTTCCAATCAATTATTACATAACATTACTTTTGTGTCAAACACATTACAAAAATATTTCTAAAAACTTTAATTACTTATTTTTTTGTATTTCATTTGATAGCAACCATGATAGAACAAGACAGAGTATTTATATTCTTGCAACTAATTAAAACTAGAATAAAAAAAAGACAGCAGCCGCTGTCTCATAATAACTCTCACTTACTAGTTAATTGAAGTAGTTTATTTACTGTATTGGCGTTTCTAATTGTGACGCTATTATTTACAGACGAGCTGGCAATTTTGGACCAGCGTGCTTTGTTAAAGGTTTTTCGTGGAGCTGACCAGAAGATAACATTGCCATGATGACTAATTTGTTCATACTCCGGTTTTACCTCTCCAACCTCAGCAAACACTTCTTCCACAGTAACTGGAGAAATAACGAAAATCGCATAATGAATTGATTCTTTTTCTATATTCCACCATTCTGGCGCATTACTTAGCGTTGTCGCTAAATCCTTTGCCGATACTACGGTAACAGGAATATTTAGTGCGAATTCATCCACTATTGCAGCCTCACATTTTCTTATCAGCTCACTTTTATCTTGAATATCACTAGAAAAAACAATGTTCCCGCTGTTGATGTAGGTTACCATATCTAAAAAACCGATTTTTTCAAAGGCTGCTTTCAATAACGGCATGGATATCTTATTCTTACCACCTACATTTATTCCACGTAAAAGCGCAATATATCTCTCCATAAATTTTGCCTCTCTTTCTGCTTAAAATAGTATGCCGTCTATCATTTCATCATTTATAGGATAAAGCTACTTAATGGTTATAATTTTAGGCTAGTGGATAATTGAAGTCAATGACTTACTGTTCAGTACTCCTTTTTTAAGCTGGTAAACTTTACCGTCGTGATTAATCTCTTAAATATGTTATATTAGCTATAGAAAATGGAGGTGTTTCCAGTGACTTATCAGGAATTCTTAGAAAAATTATCAAAACCAGCCCGGCGAGCTTTACTTCACAAAAAAATTGATTCATTCCCAAAGCTGGCAGCTCTAACTAAAAAAGAACTGTTAAGCTTCCATGGCATAGGTCCGGCATCCTTGCCGATTGTTAATCAAGCCCTTCACTCAGTCAATATGTCCCTTAAACAATAAACTTTCTGTAGAATAAAAAAGAAACTATTATCAAGCAAACCAACCAAAGAGATTGGAATGAGTTCATAATAGTTCCTTATTTGTATTGGCGTAAATTATTTGACTATACTTCTTGAGTGCTTGCACTTAATAAAACAGAGGCTGCTAAAGCATTGAAGCCATTCTTCAAATAGAATCCTTCTGCAGGATATCCTCGTTCTGTATCTAGAATAATATCAGGTATATTTTCTTCCGCAAGGGACTGCTTTATTTTAGTCATAAAACAGCTCCCTATGCCTTTTCTTTGAAGCTCATTGGAAATGTAAAATGCATCCATATGATATTCCAATCCTTGATACCAAGGTCTCACAAAGCCTAAAGCTACTCCTGTCAATTTGCCGGTTGCTTCATTTCGTAAAATAAAGCCTTTAAAAGTATTCATCCCCTGTAAGCTTTTAATATAATCCGCAATCTGCTGAAACGTAAGCTGATCGTTCCAAGGTTCAGCTGAAAAAACTTCGATATACAGTTCAATCGCTTCTTTTATGTCCGCCGAATCAATACTCCTATACAGCCATTCTTTTTCCATAGTAACTCTTTCCCCCTTTTCTTGATAGTATATCAGCTGTTACGTGTTGAGGAAACCCGTTGCTGAACTGTCTCTGGAGCTAATGACCGTATCCAAACTTCTGAAGTTTCTTAATTGTTCTTTTCAAAAGCTGAGATTAGCCGATGTTTTTCCTCAATGATTATTTCTGGATCAATCATATCCCGATTGAACAGCAAATCATAATTAGGATCTTTGGGCTTATGCTGATTAACACCAAATGCAACACTGTCTGCAGGAATATTTTTTGTAATAATCGCTCCAGCTCCTATAGCTGAATTTTCACCAATTACTACTGGTCCCAGAATCTTGGCACCGTCTGCTATAATTACATTTTTAGCAATGATTGGGTTTCCCACGTTCTCCCACTTCTTTACAGCTTTACTGTATTTCATATTCGAACCAATTGTAACATTTTGATAAATGACCACATTTTCACAGATTTTTGCTGCGACAATTGTACAGCCTCGTGCATGGTGTGCAAAGGGCACACTCTCATCTATCTCAGTACAGTTAATTTCACAGCCGTACAACCTTTCCAGTAATTCCGCTGCTTCTTTAGCAAGTTTTTTATTTACTGAAAAGCAATTCATATTTATTAGTTGTTCAAACATTTGAACTTCCCCCTTCTTAAATATTCTTCATGAAAAGTACAAGTTCATATTGTTTCTTTGTCAAAAATAAAAAAACTTACTTAAAACTACAGGAGAAATTCTTCAAGAGAAATTGTTCTTTGCGAGTAGTGATTTTTGGGTCCCGCTCTACTAATCTATACATCATTATTGCTAATTTTATTCGTTGAAAAATTTATTTCTATATCATATATCCGTATGTGAAAGTAAAAAAGTCGTTTTGCAAGCTTCCTACGTCATTCAGCCTTTCTGATTTTTGTTGCTGTTCTGCTTTTATCCTTGTAGAATATAATCAAAAAAAGAGAGATACTTATTATGAATCTAAGTGATTTACCGCTTGCCCTAGATATAGCCTTTGCAGGTGTTACAATTTCTGGAATTTTATTATTGATTGGATATTTTCTAAAATTATCCAATGGAAAATTCTGGTCTTTCCCTTTTTGTTTGCTGTTTAATGATGCTGATGAACGAGCTATAGGAAACAAGATGAGAAGATTTATATTTTCATATGTCCCTGTATTTTTTGTCATTTTTTTGATTTTATTTCTATTTTTAATGCTGCGATAAATCTGTGTCGTCCTTCTATCCAAATTGAATTACTTTACTTTTCCTATGAGGAATACTTTGTATTTGGAGAAGACTCGTTGTTAAAATATGGGATTCATTTATGATTATTAAACAAACTAAACAACCTATATTTTTTTAGAAAAGTTTTGCCCTTTTTAGCCCTATAAGCAGTAAAAAACAATAGAAAATAAAAAAAGAACCTTGAAAAATCAAGGTTCTTAGAGGTTACTTACATCATGCCGCCCATACCCATTGATGGATCCATTGGGGGAACAGCTGCGCCAGCTGGTTCTGGTTTATCTGCAACTACTGCTTCTGTTGTCAGCAACAATGCTGCTACAGAGGCTGCATTCTGCAAGGCTGAACGAGTTACTTTTGTTGGGTCAACAATTCCTGCATCAAGCATGTTTACCCACTCACCATTGGCTGCATTAAAACCAATACCTAAATCAACATTTTTCAGTTTATCAACGATGACTGAACCTTCATAACCGGCATTTTCAGCAATTTGGCGAATTGGTTCTTCTAATGCACGAACCACGATTTTCACACCTGTTGCTACATCGCCTTCTGCGTCTACTTCTGTTACTTTACCAATAACATTTACCAACGCTGTACCACCGCCGGAAACCATTCCTTCTTCAACAGCCGCACGAGTTGCGTTTAAGGCATCTTCGATACGCAGCTTCAATTCTTTAAGTTCTGTTTCTGTAGCCGCACCGACTTTAACTACCGCAACACCGCCAGCTAATTTTGCCAGACGTTCCTGTAGTTTTTCACGGTCGAAGTCAGAAGTTGTATCAACAATTTGATTTTTGATTAGTTGAACACGAGCATCAATCGCTTCTTTGCCGCCGGCTCCCTCAACGATTGTTGTATTGTCTTTATCAACAACTACTTTACTTGCATTACCAAGGTTTTCAATAGTTGTATCTTTTAACTCTAAACCAAGATCTTCAGTAATCACTGTTCCACCTGTTAAAACAGCAATATCTTCAAGCATTGCTTTGCGGCGGTCACCGAAGCCTGGCGCTTTCACTGCAACCACATTGAAGGTTCCGCGGATTTTATTTAATACTAGTGTAGGTAACGCTTCACCATCTACATCATCAGCAATAATCAGCAGCGGACGAGATTGTTGTAGAATTTGCTCTAATAAAGGCAGAATATCTTGGATATTTGAAATTTTCTTGTCAGTAATCAAAATATACGGATTTTCTAAAACAGCTTCCATTTTATCATTGTCTGTCACCATGTATTGAGACAGATAGCCGCGGTCAAACTGCATGCCTTCTACAACATCCAGCTCTGTTTCGATTCCTTTCGACTCTTCAATAGTGATAACACCATCATTACCGACTTTTTCCATTGCATCTGCAATCAGCTGACCAACTTTTTCTGAACCAGAAGAAACAGCTGCTACTTGTGCAATTGCTTCTTTTGAGTCTACAACAGCAGAAATATTATGCAGTTCTTCAACCGCTGTTTTTGTAGCCAATTCAATTCCCCGGCGGATGCCTAAAGGATTTGCTCCAGCAGTGACGTTTTTCAGCCCTTCACGAACAATTGCCTGTGTTAAAACAGTCGCAGTTGTTGTACCATCTCCTGCAATATCATTAGTTTTAGAGGCAACCTCAGAAACTAATTTAGCACCCATATTTTCAAAATGATCTTCTAATTCAATCTCTTTTGCGATTGTTACACCATCATTGGTGATTAGCGGTGAACCATAAGATTTTTCTAAAACGACATTACGACCTTTTGGACCTAATGTTACTTTTACTGTATCAGCTAAAATATCCACACCACGAAGCATTGCTGCGCGGGCATCTTCTGCAAATTTAATTTCTTTTGCCATGTTATTTCCCACCTTATTTATTTTATTGTTCATTCTGTTTTATTAGGATTTACCTGAGAATTCTAATACTTAATAGCTCAGATTTACCTTAATACTATAAAAATTATTAGAGGTTTATTCTACAACTGCGATGATATCTTTTCCTGAAACAATTAAATATTCTGTTCCTTCATATTTAACTTCTGTTCCGGAATACTTTTCAAACATAACTGTATCGCCTTCTTTTACTTCCGCAGGAACTTTTGTACCGTTATCTAATACACGGCCTTCTCCCACCGCGATAACTTTACCAGTCTGTGGCTTTTCTTTTGCAGCTGAAGCTAAAACAATACCTCCTACTGTTTTTTCCTCTTCCTGTGCGACTTCAAGAATGATGCGATCGCCTAATGGTTTTAACACAATAAATCCCTCCATGATAAATTTTTTGATTTTTAGCACTCTTGCAAAGAGAGTGCTAACTCACACTATTTATAATACTCATTTCTGATTTGCTTTGCAAGTCTTTTGTATGAAAAATAAGATTTTTATCTTACTTTGGATTATCTCCCAAATCCATTGACCATTTCATTCCAGTATTTAGCGCACTTCATGCTAAAATAGAATTAGTGGAAAATAAAAAAAGGAGGAAAGCGAATATGAAACAGCGCATTGCTCAGACTATTATTCTTACATTTGTTTATCTTTTCATCGCAAATGCCGGAAATCTTTTTTTTGGTGTAGATAAGCAATTCGACTGGACAACTACCTTGTGGGAAGCCTTGTTTTTTTCAATTTTTATTTTCCTTTTATTAGGATTCCGCCACAAAAAATAGATAGGTTTTCAGTTTTCTATAGGATAGTTTGAACTACTCACTTGAAAAGAAAAGAGGATTTTATGGCTGCTAAAAAAACAAGTATGACAATGATTTTGATTTACCTGGCTGTCTTTGTCTCACCATTGCTCTTTGCATCAGCTTCGCAGGATGTCGTGGTCTTAGCCTCCACACTAGCCTATATTTTAGGTGCAGGTTTAATGATTGGCTTATATCTAAAAGATAAAGAAAAAACAATGGTGGAAAAAAAGGGGCGGCTTCACTCTCCAGTATTCGTTCTGCTTCTCGGAGTTAGCGGCATCTTTCTGGCTCTCTTTCTTCAGGGAATTGTTGTTAGCCTTCAAACGACCATTACAAATACAGCTCCTAATTCAGAAAATACTAAAAATATTATCTCAATTATTTTGAACAACAGCTTATTTGTTTTTGCGACAATTATTGGGGGACCAATTATGGAAGAATTTGTTTTCCGACGTTCATTAATTGATCTCTTCTATTATGAAAAGACTGGTTTTTGGTTGGGAGCAATTCTCAGCTCAGCACTTTTTTCCATTATTCATTTTGACGGAAACTTTTTTGTTTATTTCGTTCTGGGGCTTTTCTTTGCCATTCTCTATAAAGTGACTGGGAAAATCTGGACCTCCATCATTGCCCACTGTGGTATGAATACACTTGTCGTAGTTATACAGCTGATTCTTTATTCCAGCGGACACTCATAGAATAAACTTCACAAATTATAGATGCATATACTTCAAAGAACAATTTTATAGCATTGCTAAACAGCATTAGCTGTTCTTCAAAATAAAAGAGGGACTTGAATCAGATTTTATAGGATAAATTTTTAATTTAAAAAGAGATAAAGGAACGTCAGATTGCGTTCCTTTATCTCTTTTTTAGGCTCTATACTTTTTGATGTTGGTGGAATTCCACCAATATCTTTTTTATTTTCCAAAACAATAGAAAAGACACCTTGAAATCCTTTAGAATTAATTTGGCGAACCAATCCAAAAGGAGGAATCAAGA
>NZ_JBNEQE010000007.1:0-177510 GCF_049894025.1 Enterococcus sp. LJL51 | reverse complement strand
TCTCTTTGACTTCAAGAGAATACGCCATTTTTTTCTTCATCAAAAGCACCTCCGCTAAATTTATTATATAAAATAAATTCAACGGAGGTGCCTCTTTTTTATATTCTCATTCTTGGGGGTCAGTGCCAAAGTGTTCAGCTCCGAGTACCTACTTGGTTCTCAACGTTTAGCACTTCTATCCCATCCTTATTCGTCTGCTATCGGCACAAAAAAGTGATTTATTCGGTTTTCTTTTGAGGCAAAATGATGATAAAGGTTGAGCCTTCACCAAGCTTTGATTTCACGATAATCTTTCCATCGTGGAGGGTAATGATTCTTTTAGCAATCGCCAGTCCAAGTCCGTTGCCATGTGACTGGTGGGAGCTGTCGCCTTGATAAAATTTATTAAAAATTCTTCGCCGAACTTTATCCGACATACCTGCTCCGCTGTCTTTAATATTTACTTTGACTTCGTTCCCTAAACGGTAGCAGTTGATTTGAATAGTTCCTTCATTATCGGTGAAGCGAATAGCGTTGCTGATTATATTAAGCCAAACCTGAATCAGTAGGTCGGAATCACCATAAATCAAAACGGGATTTAAATTTAAGCTCATAGTCAGATTTTTTGCTTCCCACTCCTTTTGAAGGAGAATCAAGGCGTGTCTTAGCTGTTCGTCTAATGAATAGCGTGTTTTTTTCAAGGTAATACTTTCCTGATTTTCCACCTTGGACAAAAGCAGAATATTCGCTGACAAGGCACTTAAACGAGCTGTTTCTTCCGTAATAATCTGTAGATATTTGGTGCGCTCAGCTTCTGTAAGAGCCGGATTTTGCAGCTGTTTGGCAAAGCCGTTAATCGAGACCAAGGGTGTTTTCATTTCATGAGAAAAATCATTGATAAAGCTTTTATGGACGAGTTCAACATTCTGCAGCTCTCTGGCCATAAGATTAAAATTCTGAATTAAATCTTCTAAGTCATTATTCATTCCAGTAGGATCAATCTGTATATCAAAGTTTCCATCAGCTATTTGCCGGGTTCCTTCAACCACTTTATTCAATGGGCGTAATATCCGTTTACTGAAGAAGGTAGCAATTAATGTGCCGATTACTGTACATGATAACAAGGTGATTATCAGTCGGATTAACGGATAACCGAATAATGACTCCACAATTCCAAAGTGCATGAGAATAACTAGAAAGATGCCTGAGATAATTGCCGATACGAGAAGAATCAATGCAATAACTAGAGAAAAATGAACGTACATGGAGCGTCTATTTCGATTCATGTGCAGCTCCTTTATAGCCTAATCCCCGAATAGTAATGAGGGAAAAATCAGCGGAGTCGGCGAATTTCTCTCTAAGCCGCTTGATATGAACATCGACAGTTCGCTCGTCTGTCAAAGAGTCTGCGCCCCAAATATCGTTCAACAGCTGTTCTCGAGTGAATATTTGATTTGGAAAAGACAGCAGCTTATAAAGAAGTAAGAACTCTTTTTTTGGTAGTTCAGTACAGTTGTCGTCATGATAAACTGAGAGACTGTTTTTATCAAGGAGGGTATTGCCTACAGATAGGCGCCCTTCCAAGTTAATTTGAGCTCTGCGAAGCAAGGCTTTTATCCGCAGCAGCAGCTCGTCAAAATCAATTGGCTTCACTAGGTAATCATCGATACCAGCTAAAAATCCATTCTTTTTATCTTCTGGTGTTCCCTTAGCGGTTACCAGAATAATCGGCAGCCGTTCGTTTTCTTTCCGAATAGCTGCAACCAGCTGATAACCATCTAAAACAGGCATCATGACATCAGCTACAAGTAAATCTACAGCGTGTTCTTCCAGAATAGCCAAGGCATCTTTCCCATTGGCTGCTTCCATTATCTGATAACCATCCTGAACAAGTGTAGCTGCCATCAGCGTGCGTATATTTTTATCATCTTCTGCAATCAGAACTGTAATCATGTCATTCCTCCGTTCTTCTGTTTCACTATATCATAAACTAAAATCTTGTTGAAATGGAAAAAATAAATGATGTCTTACTCTAGCAGCTGGATTTGTCGAAAACAGTGGTCAAAAATATTAACTTTTTTATAAGAAAATAATGAAAGCGTTATATGTTTTTATACAGCTCATTTGTTCATACTCAGTACATAATCCGATGGTAGTCTGACAGAGATAGAAAGAAATCTGTTGTTCTAACTGTTTTAGACAATATGGAGCAACAGAGTGAATAAAGGAGAGAGAGTTATGCTTCAGGTAAAAAATATAAAGAAGAGTTATACTACTGGAGAGTTTACCCAGGTCGCTTTAAATGGTGTTAGTATCAATTTTCGGGAAAATGAATTTGTAGCGATTCTAGGTCAGAGTGGCTCGGGTAAAACAACCCTGTTGAATATTATCGGCGGACTGGATCAATATGATAGTGGCGATTTGGTTATCAATGGTAAATCAACAAAAAACTTTAAACAGGGTGAATGGGATGCTTACCGAAATAATAGTGTTGGTTTTATTTTTCAAAGCTATAATCTAATTACTCATTTAAGTATTTTAGATAATGTTGAGATGGGGATGACGCTTAGTGGTGTTTCATCTTCTGAAAAGAAACAGCGGGCAATGGAAGTGTTGGAGAAGGTTGGACTGAAAGAGCATACCCACAAGAAACCAAATCAGTTGTCAGGAGGACAAATGCAGCGGGTAGCGATTGCCCGGGCACTGGCAAACGATCCGGATATTATTCTGGCAGATGAGCCGACAGGTGCGTTGGATACTGAAACAAGTACGCAAATAATGGATCTGATTAAAGAGATTGCGGACGATAAGCTGGTTATTATGGTTACGCATAACCCAGAGCTGGCGGAGGAATATGCAGATCGGATTATTAATTTTAGAGATGGTCATGTAGTTGATGATTCAAATCCTTATGAAGAATATGAGCAGGATAATAACTATCAGCTGAAGAAAACGAGCATGAGCTTTTGGACAGCTTTGAAGCTTTCCGGAAAAAATATCGCTACGAAAAAGTGGCGGACTGGTCTGACAGCGTTCGCTGCTAGTATAGGGATTATTGGAATTGCGCTGATTCTGAGTCTTTCCAACGGGTTCCAGAAACAGATTGACTCCTTCCAGAATGATGCACTATCGGAATATCCAATTACGATTTCCAAACAGGCAATGAATATGGATGAAGACGCGATGAAGGAAATGCAGAGCAATTCCCCGACTAGCAAAAAGGAATATGCTAAAACGGATGAGGTAGTGCTGTATAACCCTGCTGAATCAAGTATTCGTCATACAAATAATATCACAGATGACTATATTGATTATCTAGGTGGTATTGACAGTGAACTAGCCAGCAGTATTGGCTACACACGTGTTGTCGGAATGAACCTTGTTAGGGAGGTCGACGGCTCTGCTCAACTAGTTAATTTTAATGCAGATGAGACCAGCGGAGGCGGCATGGGCGGATTATCAAGCATGAGTAATGCGGGCCTGTCTTCTTATCCAGTAACGACGGGCGGATCAATAAATGGATATTTGAAAAAGAATTATGATGTGATGGCTGGGAGCTATCCTGAAAATACCGATGACATTATTTTGGTCATTGATAATAAAAACCGTGTAGATGAAACGATTCTAAAAAATCTCGGCTTTGATATTACAGATAAAGAAGGAATTGATTTTAATGATATCGTTGGGACTGAACTGAAGCTAGTTGGAAACAATGACTACTATTCTAAAACTGACTTTGGCAACTATGTACCAAAAAATGATTACGAAGATATGTACAAAAATTCTACAAGAACATTGAAAATTAGTGGAATTCTTCGTCAAAAAGAAGATACACAAGTTGCTATTCTAAGCAGCGGAATTGCGTACAGCGATCAGCTGGTAGAAGAAATTATCGATGCAGAAAAGGATTCTGCAATTGTGAAAGATCAAAAGGATTCAGATGTCAATGTAATGACAATGGAAAAATTGGATGATACAACAAAACAATCCACGTTAGCTTATCTAGGCGGAGACAGTATGCCCCAAATGGTGTTTATCTATCCGACGAACTTTGAAGCAAAGGATGAGATTGTTAAATATTTGGACAAATACAATGACGGCAAAGATAATGCAGATAAAATCGTATACACTGACCTGGCTCAAACCATGACAGATATGACCGGTGGGATTATGGACGGTATTACTATCGTACTTATTGCTTTTGCCTCAATATCATTAGTTGTTTCTCTAATCATGGTGGGGATTATTACCTATATTTCTGTTTTGGAAAGAACGAAAGAAATTGGCGTTCTGCGTGCCTTAGGAGCCAGAAAGAAAGATATTACCCGGGTGTTTAATGCGGAAACGCTGATTATTGGTTTGTGCTCAGGCTTGCTGGGGATCTTGATTGCCTATCTGCTGACGCTGCCGACAAACATTATATTAGAAGACATGACAGGCTTAACTAATGTTGCACAGCTAAACCCGGTGCATGCACTGCTGCTGATTACAATCAGTGTTGTGCTGACATTACTGGGGGGAGCACTTCCAGCGAGATGGGCAGCTAAGAAAGACCCTGTTGAAGCACTAAGATCAGAATGATGAAATAGCCATAGCAGAGCCGCTCTTAAAAACAGGAAAAGAGCGGCTCTGCTTTTATTTATTCTATTGTGACAGAGTATCGCTTTTATGCTATTCTTAATGAAAAAGAAGGGAGAGAAAGCCGATGCCGAATCCAACATTTGAAAATCTGAATCAACATAGAAAAGAAGAAATTATCTCAGTTGTTCTTCAGGAATTTGAAGATCGGAGTTTAAATCAAGTGAAGGTTGCAGAGCTTATCAAGCGGTTAGGAATCTCTCGCGGTGCTTTTTATAAATATTTCGAAGATTTAGATGATCTCTATTTATACCTGCAAAGTTATTTTTCTGAGATTATTCATAGAGATATTATGAATTGTATTATGGAAAATCAGCAAAGGCTTTTTTACGGGATTGAGCGGTATCTAAAGCGTGTCGCAGAAATGAACCGCAATTCTGATTATTGGCGGGGAATTAAGCTGCTGGTGTTGGGCTCCAAAACAAGTTATTCGATGGAAACCATCGACATGGAAGAGTCGCCGATGATTCGAGCTTGGTTTTCTTTACTAGATAAAAATAATCTACACATGAACAGCGGAGAAGAAAAAATCTCCTTTTTATTCTTTTCAATGGAGCTGGTAATGGATTTGTTGAGCAGCTTTCTGTTGAATGATTGGGAATCAGAACGGCTGCTGAAGGAATATAATTTTCGTGTAGCTTGGCTCTCTCATGGACTGATTAAATAATTAAGAAGAGAAGAATTAAGCAAAAGCGAGCGGTTTATTTAGGAAGAAGCTAGGTCTGTGGTCACTCATCCCCAGCATCGTATGAATAAGAATTGTTATCTCAACATTAAAGAGCTGTACCAAACAATTCGTTTGATACAGCTCTTTTTTTTACGGTTTAGCGATGACTTTTTGATTTAGTGGTTGTTCAAGGGTCGTTTCTTCATCCAGCTTTCTGAGGCGCTTGACCGCTTTGATATAGGAAGCAACTAAAACGACTGTAGAGCCAATCCATGCAAGAGGAGACGCTGCAGCTGCTCCTGTGAATCCAAATAAAGCAGTTAGGAAGATTGCAGCAAAGGAACGCATAAACAACTCCATAATACCTGCAAGTGTTGGAATCACCGTTTGCCCCAGTCCTTGCAGTGTATAGCGGACAACCAGCAGTATAGCGAGCACCCAGTAGAGACTGCCGTTAATATTGAAATAGACTTGTGCCAGATTTAAAACCTGAGTCTCACTAGAGCTGACAAATAGAGTAACCAGCGGTTTGCCGAAAAGAATCACAATACTGCCGGCAAGAATACTAAAGCCGATACTTAAGAATAAGGCACTTTTAACTCCTTGCAAAATCCGTCCGTATTTTTTGGCACCATAGTTTTGGGCGGTAAAGGTTGCCATGGTGATGCCGAAGGACATCATCGGCTGAATCGCAAACTGATCAATTTTACCTGAGGCAGCCTGAGCAGCAACGACATCTGTTCCTAAGCTATTGAGAGCTCCCTGCAGAATGATAGCGCCAATTGCAATGATGGAGGTTTGAAAAGCCATCGGCAGGGCGGCGTTTAAATGATCTCTAATTTCAGACCGCTCAAAAGAGAAATCCTTCCTCCGTATTTGAAGATTGGGAATTTTCTTTTGAATGTAAAATACACAAAGAATGCTGGCAACGACCTGTGCGGTAACAGTAGCCACCCCAGCTCCAGCTACCCCCATATGAAAGTTGATGATTAAAACCAAATCCAATACAACGTTGACAATACTGGCGACAATCAGAAAGACTAGTGGTGTTCGGCTGTCTCCCAAGGCACGAATGACATTGGACAATAAGTTAAACGCCATCGCAGCAAAAATTCCGATAAGAATGATTGAGATGAAGGTTTGTGCATCATCAAGAATCTCTACAGGAGTCTGCATCAGTAAAAGCAGCGGCCGAACAAAAATAAGACTAAGAATAGTAAGAATCACTGTGATGATACTGCTAATCAAAATGCTGGTAGCAAAGCTGCGTTTGACTCCTTGATAATCCCGAGCACCAAAACGCTGGGCGGTTATGATTGAGAGTCCTGAAGTCAATCCTTGAGCAAATCCGATAATTAGAAAAGTAATACTGCCGGTTGCACCAACAGCAGCCAAAGCATTTTTGCCTAAAGTCTGCCCGACAATTATCATGTCAGCCATATTATAAAACTGTTGGAAGATGTTTCCAATCAGTAATGGTATTGTAAAAAGAAAGATGAGTTTTAACGGTTTTCCAGTTGTTAGTTCTTTCATAAAAATAACCCCTTTGATTAGTTGGACAGCAACGAGAATCAAATACTTTAGCCTATATTACTCATTTTTCAGAAAATGTCTACACATTTTTTTGAAAATGGATGTTTTCTAATAAAACTTTTTCAGTTTGATAATAATATAACTGAATAGAGGAAATAACAAGGGGTTTTAGGAATGTTTTTTTGAAAAAATTGAATGGATAAAAAGTAATCAGCTTTTTATTGGAAAATTCCCTCTTAATAACAAAAAACAGCCGGATTGGCTGTTTTTAAAGTATGGAGCTTATTAGGCATAGAGGAAAGCATATAAACGCAGCCGCTTGTTGCCGGCTGTTAATCGTAATGGAGACAGGAGCAGACACTATTTTTTTCGGAAGTTATTTATATAACTTGTTTTTAATACGCAGACTGGCAGCAGTATGCATGATCCAGTGACGTGAAAAGGGCATTTGGATAAGTCCTTTGATGTCTTTTTTACACCAGTAGTCAATAAGCCAGCAGGCATTCTCGTTGTCACTTACTACGTGTAATGCTTTAAGGAGCAGCTTACTTTCTTCAGTCATTTTTCGCTTTAAATCGGAATATGACAGTTTTTTCAGCATAGCATCTGTACTGTCTTTTACAGCAGCGGCATAGTGATAAAGCTCTTCTATATCCAATGTATCAGAGAAGTCAGCAATCTGCTGTTTTACAAGTTCATTTCCAGTAGTAATAATAGATGCGCCAATCCGTTCCTGGTAATTCCCTGTAAAGAAAATCTGATCTTCACCTTTTATAAGAGAGTGGGTAACAATATCTTCAATTCTGAAAATGTGCCATATGGAATAAGCGATGGTTTTGTTATGGTATCCTTTGGCGTTGATAAAAGGAATGGCCTTAAAATCCTCCAAAGTCAGTTCTTCCTTCAGTTGATAGAGTACCTCCATCACAGATTTCCGCAGTTCCAGCAGCGTCTTTATGCCATCATCAAATGTAGCTTCTTTTTTCAGTTGTACCTGCATAGTTTTATTCATTTCCGACCAATCGTTAGTCATTTATTCTCACCTCGTAATTTTTGATTTAATTATAGGTAAAATGAAGAGGATGCAGTGCTTTTTTATAAGCATACAATTAATACAAACCTTAAAATACCTATTGATTATTTTCTCAGAACAGCCAACTCGGCTGTTTTTTTAGGAATTTTATGTATCTTGTCTGTAAAAAAAAGATAAAGCCGCAACCGTTCCCATCTATATTGTAGACACAGATTATTCTTTGTATTCAGCGATGTCTATCGCCTCTATATAGACTTTCTCCCCATAGTCATCAGTTTCAGAATAGGTAAAACCGAGCTTTTCCAGTAAGCGGATGGAGGCTTGATTTTCCGGAAGAACCCCGGCTTTGATTTGTCGGCAGCCATGTGTGCTGAGGGAAGCGAGTACAGCACTGACTACTTCACTAGCATAGCCTTTCCGGGCTTGAGCAGGTGTGATAGTGTAGCCCAGCCAGAAGGTACTATCTTCTTGTTTTAAGTAAATATCGCCAATCAACTCATTCGTTTTTCGATTGCTTACTGCAAATTGCGCACCTTTTGCAAAGTCGGGTTTCGTTAGCAGAAATGCTTGGTATTCTATTTTGCTCAGTCCTTTGAAGCCCTGATGAATCATCCAATCCAGATTATTTCGATAAAGCATAAAGTTATCAATATCCTTTTCTTCAAAAGGTCGGACTAGGCAGCGTTGTGTTTGTATGTACATGACAGCTCCTTTAATGTTTCTTTTTCTTTATTCTATACTAAATAAAAAGAAACAGAAAGTTTATTTCAGTGTTGAAATAAGCGGGTGTTTAACGGAGAATAGCTAACCGCCGGGCATTTTGATAGAAGCTCGCAAAACATGTTTATTTATTGAGAGGTCTATAAATTTTATTCATGCTAGACTTGAAATCAAGGAGGTGTTTAGGAATGATGGAACATTTTGATCAAGTCCTATCTTATATTGAGAAACAGTTGAAAGGAGAGATAAATTCGCAGAAAATTGCTAGAATTTCCGGCTGTACGTTTGCTTCGTTTCAAAAAATGTTTTCTTATATTGTCGGCATTCCTTTATCCGAATATATTCGACGCAGAAAGATGAGCCGGGCAGTTTTTGATTTGCTGGAAGGGAAAAAGATTTTGACTGTATCCAAAGAATATGGATATCATTCGCCGACAGCATTTAACCGGGCCTTTCAGTCTATTCATGGTTTCCCGCCTTCTGAAGTAGTACATAGAAAGGAAGAACTGACTATCTATCCAAGATTGCGGCTATCGCTTAGTGTTTCTGGCGGAGAACAGTTTCAGTATCGTTTGGAGGAAAAACCTACACTTTTCTTTGTAGGTAAGAAGTATCCGTTAAGTTCTGATATTGAGAGGAATTTTCACGAAGTTCCCTTTATTTGGCAGAATTTTATGGGGAGCGAGCTAGAGCAGCAGCTTGTAGAATACCGCAAACAAAATCAAAGTCCAATCTTCGGTATAGCAGTAGCTGAAAAAGCACAGCCTGCTCATTACTATATAGGTGTTTTCAAGCAGCTTGAAGCTGACTGCCCGGATGGATTAGAAGAACTAGTCTTACCGGCTCAGCGCTGGCTGCTGCTAAAAGGTCAGGGAAGCATGCCAGAGGCAGTACAGCAGCTGTACAGAAGGTTTTATCAAGAATGGCTGCCGGTGTCAGCGTATGAATATGAGCTGAAAACAGATGTGGAGGTTTATCCTTCTCAACAGGAGATGCACAGTAGTCAAAGCTGCGAGCTTTGGCTGCCTATCAGAAGAAAGGAGCTTAGCAATGAGTGAGCAAATTAGTATAAAGAATATTGAACCTGTAAGAGTTGCTTACAGAAGCTATCAGGGAGATGTGCGTTCAGCTGGAAAGCTGATGCCGTCAATTTTTAAAGCAATCAGAGGGAGAAATACAGGAGCTCCTTTCTTTTGTATCTACAAAACAGATCCTAAAACAAAAATCGGCGAGGTTGAGCTCTGTGTACCAACTGCAGAACAACCGGCAGCAGCGGATGTGGGCATAAAAACATTTCCTCAGATGCGGGCACTTAGCCTAATTCATAAAGGAAGTTACGATACGCTGGCTGCCGCCTATAAACAGCTATCCGTTTATATTCAGAAAAATGATTTGACTGTAACAGGGGCTTGCCGAGAGGTCTACATTAAAGGTCCGGGTGCATTGTTTAAAGGAAATCCGGCAGGATATATCACAGAGATTCTGATGCCTGTTGTTTGGGAGGAGCAAGAAGATGATTGAAGTAAAGGGAGTCACAAAACGATATAAGACAGGTGTGACTGCGCTTAATCATCTGGATTTACAAGTCAATGAAGGAGAGATATTCACTTTGCTTGGTAAAAATGGTGCGGGAAAATCTACTCTGATTGATTGTCTGACTACGGTCTGTCAGCCAACTGCTGGTTTAATCCGCATAGGTGGTGAAGAGTTGACCGAAAGAAACGTTTTTGCCATTCGACGACAGATTGCCTGTGTAGGTCAGCAGATTTCTATTGATACGTTTTTGACACTGAAAGAAAATATGCAGCTTCAAAGCAAGCTTTACCAAGTAGAAAAGGCAGCTGCTGAAAAAAGGATAGCTGAGCTGATTGAAATCTTTGAGCTGGAGGGGTACACGGAACATCCGATTATAAGCTATTCAGGGGGTGTAAAAAGGCGGCTGGATATTGCGATGAGTCTGGTTTCATCGCCAAAAGTAATTTTTTTAGACGAACCGACTGTAGGCCTGGATGTCTTTTCCCGCAAGGCACTTTGGGGCTGTATCCGTAAAATCAACACGGTCTTAAAAACCACGGTCTTTTTGACAACGCATTACTTGGAGGAAGCCGAGGTCTTGAGTGATCGTATTTTTATCATGGATAAGGGTCGAAAAGTGATTGCAGGCAGTCGGCAGGAGCTAACGGAGTATCTGCAGCAGCGTGTGATCCAGTTGACTTTTGACACAGCACAGGAACAACAACAGGCCTACGCAGTGTTGCTTCAAGAAAACCTAAAAGCTGCAAAGCAAGAAAGAAAACAGCTACGGGTAGAATCTGAAAATATTCAGCTGATTACAGAATTATTACTTAAGAAAAAGCTGGCATTTAGTGGTATTCAGTTAAAACGGCCTTCATTGGAGGAGATATTTATTGAGATTCTTTCAGAAAAGGAGCTGGAAAAATGAGTCTAAAAAGTTTGCTTTGGCGCAACATGAAATGGCGCTATCATTACCGGGTTACCGTTTTTGTTACGATTATTCAGCCCTTAATCTGGCTGCTGTTGTATAGCACGGTAGTCTCAGGAGCGGACAGAGTAGCATACACCTCTTTTATTTTGCCGGGAATCATGATTTTAGTGATGCTTGGCGCCTGCAGCAGCAGTGGAATGATGAATTACATGACTAAAAACGAAGGTAGTTTTCAGCGGCTGTTAAGAGCACCTGTATCTAGGACGAGTATCATCAGTGCACAGAATCTTGAAGCGGTTGTTTTATCATTTATTGAAATTTTCTTGTTGATGATTATTAGTCTGGGGTTGTCAGTTCGGTTTCAGCTATCAGTATCAGGGGGACTTTTAGCAATCCTGATTCTCTTTTTAACTGGTTTTTTCATGGCAAATGTTGCCTACAGCATCAGTCTGAAGCTGCCAAATGAAATCATCTATGAAACCGTGATGAATATGATTGTGCTGCCGCTGTTTTTTGCGAGTACGGCCCTGCTTCCGTTAGAGAATATTTCTGACGGAATTCGCTGGCTGGTCCTGCTGAACCCGTTTACCCATGTGATTGAAGCTCTCCGCAGATTATTAAATGGGCAGTCTCTGCCGCTGAAGAATACCTTGTTTTTAATTATCCTTTTAGTGGTTTTATGTATCATGGGACTACTTTTTTCAAAGCATATGCTGAAAAAGGAAAGCAGTAAATAGTGGTTTCTTTTCCGGATTTTCTATAGTAAAGTGAAAGAAAATAATTTAACTGAAAGAGGGGAAGCAGTTGACTGATAAAAAGGGGACAGCAATCGAAGATGTCCTGACCTATTTGAAGGAACACGCCTCGGAAAAGTATAAGAACAATGTTGTTAAACTGGGGATTCCAGAAAAGGAAACATTGGGTGTGGGGACAGCAGATTTGAGAAAATTTGCTAAAAAACTGCCTAAGGATAAAACGTTTATTTTAGCCTTATGGGCTACTGGATATCATGAATGCAAAATACTAGCTGTTTTGGCTCTGCAGCCGGCTGACTATACTGAAAAGGAAATCGAGACATTTATGTCAGGAATTCAGTCGTGGGACTTGTGTGATTTATTTTGTAAAACAGTGCTGATTGCACGCGCAGATTACGATAGTTGGATTAGAAGCTGGATTGATAAAGAAGAGTTGTATTATAAGCGGGCAGCATTTACGCTAATTGCCAGTACATCTGTTCATGTCAGTCTGACGAATGAAGAAATTCAAGACTATCTAACACTGATTAAAAAGTATTCAGCAGATGAACGCCTGCTGGTCAAAAAGGCTGTATCCTGGGCATTGAGAGAGCTGGGGAAAACCAATGAACAAGCGAAGGAATGGAGTATTGAAACTGCAGAGATTCTTACAAAGCAGACGGATAAAGGTCAACAATGGGCTGGGAAAGATGCGTTGAAGGAACTGTCTACCCTTGTAAGAACAGAAGGACGTACTCGGCTAATATCTTCCAAATCGAAAATGGGTAGAGCGCTTTAGCTATCAGTTTTAGCTATAAATAAGTCTTCAACGCTTTCTACTCCTAAAAACCGAATAAATAGCGGTCCCAAAGCTGTAGCTTTGGCAATAAGCCGGACTATATGAAAATGGCTCCATTTTCATATAGTCCGGCTTATTTCTGAGAAACACAGTGAGGCATGAGCTGATGTTAAACAGTACCTCCCTGGTTCTTGAAGCAAAACACTTTTGATTACCCCCTTTAATAGACACCTCAGGAAATAGATTTTTTGAATTTCTTTATTTTCTTAAGAGCCCATTCATAGTGACTTGAGGTTGTAGAGACAAAGTAGCTGCCTAGAGTAGAGCCGCCAACCCATGCGAATACGCCTTTAGAAAATAATTCATCGTTTGAAAATCCCTCTGCCAGCTTCATGACTTTTGCGTGACTAGCTTTGAGAAGGGCCAAGGCTTCAGCGTAAGAACTGTCTTTGTTTTGTTCCATAAATTCCACATTCATCGCACCGTATGACCGCCAATTGTAGCCTTCTTTAAGAAACTGTTTATGCTCTCCAGCCATATTTGATTCTACCCAGTCTAATAGTAACTGATGCCATTCATATAGGTGAATTAGCACATCGTGAACGTTTCTGTCTCTATTCCAATGCTCGCCCTTTTCCTTACTTACGTCAAAAGAGAAATCTGCTGTTTGCTGTTCAGCTGATAGTGAATCTAGTAAGGTCGTCAGCTCATTAAAGTTTGTTTCTCCCGCAGTGATAAGATCGTTTTTTGTAGTTGGTCTAGCCATTTTTAGTCTCTCCTTTTAGTTCATGATTTATATTCATAATTAACTTCTGTCTTAATTATCAACTGTTCCCTAAGGTACGAGTCAAGAGGTATTTTTTCATTTTTAATTACAATCGCTAATTAGAGAAACAAACATACAGCTGCTGATTTTCGATTTACTTATAAAACGGCGGAGAATATGGGCGATACTCTTACTTCCTTCTGTTTTTAGGCAATTTTATTTTCCCAGTCAGTAGGTGTTAACACTCAAAAAGGTGTTGGCAGATGTTCCGCCAACACAAAATATTCAGGTTTTATAGAATTATTTTTAATAATAAGGAAGCTCTATGATGGTTTCCTGTTTTGATTCGTCTATTTCTTCGTCACTAAGATAATATTCATAACAATAGTGCATGAAGTTATCTCCGTTTTCCTTGATCTGATTAAGCAAGGCATCATAGATGGGAACCATATCGTCATATTTACCCACATAATGTACAGACAATGCTTTGTAGGAAGGCAGTACATATGAAACGATGCCGTCTTTTTCCGGAAGCAGCTGATCTACAGGAAAGCCGATTTCCATTTCCATCTGAGACTCATCAATTTTTCCATCATCATCCATATTTTTAAAGGAAACAAAAGGGTTGCTAAGTATATTGGCCCCTTGTTCGCTAATATACTTACCTAGCTTCATAAAGGTTGGACCAATAATAGTTGGCAGCTCTGTAACAACCAGTCCTTTTTGCGTGAAAGAAACAATTTTTTGTTCAGGTTTTGTGATTTTTTCAATAATCATAGGTACACTCCTCTCGTTTTTTTTATTCTAACATGGAGAAGTGCCATACCATGTCATATTATAAATTGTTTTCTAAAAAATATTTTGCATGTGCACAAATTTTTTCTTTAACCCAGAGAGGTTCGATAATTTTGACATTGCGGCCGAACGGCAGTAAAAAGCTATAGAGTTCGTCCAGCTCTGTAAATTCAAACGTAATATTATAGCTGTTATCTGGATTGACACTTACCTCATCATAAAAAAAACGGTCATATTGGTTATAGGCGATACGCTTGCTGAATTGAAGAGTCACTTTAAACTTGTCAAAAAGATTATCGATACTTTCGGGTAATTTAGGATGAAAGTATTCATCTAGTATGGTGATGCTTTTTATACAGTCGATTCGAAAAAGCTGATGCTCCTTTTTTTCAGGTACATAGCCTAGAAGAAACCAGGTTTGACTTCTAAAAATAATTTTCAGTGGTTCCGCAGTAATCAGCATGGTCTGCCCATAGCGGCTATAAAAGATAAACGTGATTTTTCTTACCAGCAAAATGGCTTTTTTCAATTGAGAAAAGGTGTTGTTGTTATGGGGCAGCGTGGCAGGTAGAGTGAGCTCCAGCCAATCCGTCAAATCAAAGGCGGATTCGAATTTGCGCATTAATTCATCCGTCTCAAGAATTCCCAGTGATTTAAGCAGGTTTAATGCCAAAAAAAGGTCATCCTTTTCTTCATTTCCTAAAAGTGCCTGATCTAAAGTGAAAGAATCCTCTAGAAAAATTCCGCCGTTTTTCCCCTTGACTGAATAAACAGGAATGCCAGAGACACTTAAAGTGTCAACATCTCTGTAGATTGTTCGAACCGATACGCTGAAACGTTCCGCCATTTCTTTTGCGGTTGTTTTTTTCCGGTAGAGCAGAATCAAAATAATTTCCAGTAAACGATTGATTTGCATAGAATCACCTCAAGTTGTCTTTTTCGGCTGCTTCTTAACAGAAGGTTTACACCTCTTGGTTGGTTAATGACTTGTTTCTTGAATACCTAAGATTCTTTTTTCCTCTACTGATAAAGGAAACTCATTTTCTTTAGGAAGAGCGGTCATATCAAAGCTGCCGGCATCAATTTGATTTTTCATCTGGTGAACTTCCTCGGTGATATCGGTGATGTTCGTTGTCCAGTGCCGGACATATTTTTCTACCATTTTCCCTCTTAGACCGAGCTGGATTGCTTTTCGTTCCATTTTTTCCAAATGAAGGTCTTTGTCGGGATCCCATTGGCAGCGTACTTCAGAGCTTTTCACTTTTTTCTGCCAGCTCTCATAGCTTGGATACAACTGTTCATCGTAAGTTGAAAGAACAACATGCTTCAACAGCTCTCTGAAACCGTCAATTGTTATGTCGATTGCCAGCACTCGTTCTTGCCCTTCTTTTGATGCCCAGCCGGAACGATACATCATCCATAGGAAGGAAGGCTTAATCCAGGTCATGCGCTCCAGCTTAAAAGAAGGACCGAAATGACCTAACGAAGTAGCCTCTGCGGCAATTTTATGATTATAGGCTTGGTAAACTCTAATCGTTTCTGAATTAAATGATGCGTAAATCTTTTTTTCCATAATAGACTCCTAACACAATTTGTTACCTTTTATTATATAGGAGCTGCTGAGAGATAAAAAGAAAACCATAGATTATTTTTAAGAAAGAAGGAGAAATTATCTAATCGCAGTATTTTTGTACTAGAAAAAAAGGACTGCTAAACGACTGATTTTTAGCTAGATATATGAATGACATTCACCTACTCTTTCCAAAGCCCTTTTTGGACAGCAGTCAGCCTATTCCGACTGTTTTTTTTCTTCTCCAAAAAACTTGGAACAAAAGCCAGCAATTTTCTGCTTTTTGTTCCAAGCCTCAAAGGTTTCTTCAGTTTTTTCCTGCCAATATACTTTGAGGCAGAGTCTAAAATATTTCGTTTTTTCACTTCCCCTTCTGTTCCAGCTGTTTCTTCTATGCTTTCTGAACAGGGAACTGAATTTCAGTCAGCCAGTCTTCTTCGCTATCTTTGTTCCAGATGCCGTCAATATAATTTTCACGGGGAGATTCCATCAGTTGATAGTTATTAACTTCAATAAAATGGACCAATGCGGCATAGGCTTGGGGCAGTCCAGCATAAGAACCCTTATGCAGAACGCATACAGCTGTTTCAACCTCTGGAAGCTCTTTAAAGGTAATAAGCTCACTATCGGTTCCCATTTCAGTAACGGACTGACAAATTTCAACATCGATGTTTTCTTCACGGTATTCATGATCGTGATACACGTTGAAACAATACTCAGGTTCAGCGCATTCACAGTTGAGGCGCTCCATTTCAGCACCCATTGCTGGTACATAGGAGAAAACTGCATTATATGTAGGCAGTATTGTTCTCATGGAAGCCACAATTACTTTCGGCAGGCTCTTTATCACCACATGATAGTGCTGAACAGCATCTTTTGAGAGAAGATAGCCTTCCAGCTGTGCCAACATGGTTGTTCGTTCCGCAATTTCTTTCATAATTTGCTGCTTTTTTCTTTGCAGCAGCGTGGCTTCGTCCACGCCATTTTGCACCTGTTTGATTTCTTCAAGAGTATAGCCAATCTTACGTAAAGCCAGAAGCTGATGGAGAGTCGGCAGCTGGCTGGAACTATAATAGCGGTAGCCGTTTTCCGGATCGATGTATTGGGGCTTTAGAAGGCCGACATCATCATAATGACGCAAAGCCTTGATTGTCACATGATTCATTTTTGAAAAAATTCCGATTCTGTATAATTTTTCTTCTTCTTTACAATCTGTACTCATTGGACTCACCCTTTCAGAATAACTGAAGCAGAAATTTCCTGCCTCAGCATAACATCTATTGCTTTATCAGAAGCTACTCCCAGCGGAATATTCTGACAGCTAAACTGCCGCACAGCAGTGTAATACCCAGCATCAATAGAACAATCAACAGCGGATTCCCAACAGGTTCATTGATAGTCACTGACTTCAGCAGTTTAATCCCCTGAGTCAAAGGTAAAACACTGGCTACCTGTTGCAGTGCTTTGGGAAATAGCTCAAAAGGAATCATTGCCCCTGATAGAAACAGCATTGGAAAATAAACAAAGCTGCAGACTACATTAGCAATTTTTAATGTTGGGCAAAGGCTGGCAATCAACATACCGATACTATACATCGACACCATTACCAGAAAGTAAGCGCCGATTAGCTGCAGCCAACTGCCGTTCATCTGGTAGCCCAAAAAAGCAGTACTAACTAAAATGATTGTTCCGGCTGAAAGCAAGGCTGTGAGCATGCCGATAAAAAATTGTGCTGCCAAAATGAGCAGGGGACTGATTGGTGTGACGCGGTAATGCTTCAATATCTTTTTATCGCGATAATCACAAATTGTCAATGGAATACCCATAAATGCAGTCGCACAAATCCCAACTGCAAGTAAGGAGCTGAAACTGCTGTCCAAAAACGTGTAGCTGCCTTGAGCAACCTGCTGATTTCCAGCGATTGTTGCGATTAAGACTAATACACCTAGAGGCATGCCCACCCCAAAGAGGAGGCCATCGAAGGAACGTAGAGCCTGCTTTCCTTCGATTTTAACTAAAGTCAGAAATTTATGCATAGCTGATTCCCTCCATATGCTTTAAATAGGCTTCTTCTAAATGCTCCGCTGATGCTGCCTGAATAATTGCTTCTACCGTTCCTTCTACTACTTTTTTACCTTTGTTTATTAAGTAGAGATAGTCACATAAAGCTTCGGCTTCTTCCATATAATGGGTTGTTAAGAACATTGTCAGGCCCGCAGCCTTCAGCTGTTTTAAGATTGTCCAAACTTCTCTGCGGGCCTCAGTATCCAAGCCGGTTGTTAATTCATCCAGAAAAATAATTTCGGGATTGGGAATCAGTGCCAAAATAATGGACAGTTTTTGTTTCTCACCACCGGACAGCTTATTGACCGGTTGTTTTTCATATTGTGAAAGGTGGAACAGTTCTAATAGCTCCCGATAATCTCTGGGCTGTCTATAGAGGACAGATATTTCTTCGCAAAGCTCAGCTACTCTGATAGCCGGCTGATAGCTGGAAGACTGAAGCTGGACACCGATTTTTTGGAATATCTCCTTTCGCTTTTTACCAGGCGTGGTTCCTAAGAGTGTTACCTCACCGTCGTCAAACTGCTTGATACCTAAAAGACATTCAATAGTCGTTGTCTTTCCAGCACCATTAGGACCCAGCAGACCAAATACCTGTCCTTTTTCGACTGAAAATGTTAGCTGATTGATTATTGTTTTGTTTTTGATTGTTTTGCTCAAATCCTTGACTACTATGCAATGATTCATTGTAACTCCTCCCTTCAAAACCAATATATATCCTCCTGTAAGGGGAGGGTCAAGGGAAGGGGATGAAAAAATTTTTTGAAATTATTTGTGTAAAATGCTTCCGTTGCTCTTGACTTAAAGTTGGGTTTAAGGTTTAGACTTAGGATAGTTGATAGGTATAAGATTTGGAGGGAGAATAATGCAAAAAACAACCACTGTATTGCTGGTTACCGATCGGCCGCAGCAATCCTTTGATGTCGTTAAAATTTTGTATGACAAGCTTGTACAAGTAATGACTGAAAATCAGGAATTTAAACTGTTGCTTGCTTCTTATGAGGAAATGAAAGAAAGATTTATTTCTGCGGATATTGTGTTGTTGGGTTATCCCAATCAAGCATTAATCGCTCGATTGTCCTATCTATATGGGAAGACCAGCTACGTTGATCTAATCGATTTATCTGCCTATAGTGTGATAGATGCCCAGCGCTTGAAAAGACAAATTTTGACGATTGATAAGTTGACAAAAGAAGCGTTTAACGACCATCATCAGTTAAAGTGGAATATTCTTTGTACATTTAAAAAAAAGAGTCGTAAGTAACTTTATAGCCATAGCAGCCAAACAGCAATAGATGGTTGATGGTTACTAACAAGATAAGAGTGATGAAAATATTGTCAGAAAAGATTAGAATGTAGAAGATTGAGTCTGGGACATAAATAAAATCCCAGACTTCGGGCATCCCTAAAACCGAATAAGCGGTCTTCAAAAAGCAACCCCTCGAAAATGAGCCGAATAATCTCAAAAATAGGAGAAGCTACAGGTAGGTATCAATCAACAGCTACTCGGTTTCCCGTAGTGTTTCTTGACAATTTTTGGATTATTCGGCTTATTGCTGCGAAACACAGTGAGGGACGAGCTGATGTTAAAAAGTACCTACTCGGTTCTCGCAGTTGTTTTTGAAAATATATTAAAATTGTTCAAATTGTTTTGTTGTCTCTTTAAAGGATTTTTTTGCTTGCGTCACCCATTTTCCTTTGGCCGCTGTTGTTAAACTGCTTAGATAATTTGAGGAGTTACTTTTTAGAGCAGTAATTATTGTCTCTTCAGCTTGCTTCATTCGTTGTTTCCTTGTGTCGGAAACGTGTCTGCTATGACTAGCAGTAAACGAACGAATCAGCGATTTTTCCAAGTTTTTTCGAATATCCTTTAGTTCATCTTTTAAACTGTCAATCATTTAAATCTTCTTCTTTCTTTGAGATAATTCGCTCTTCTTCATAAATAGTTACTTGCTTTTTGTACTGTTGTTCAGTTTCTTCTAAAACACATTCTATTTTATAAGTAAGATTATTCACTAAATTTACTCCTTCTTCTTGTGCCTGTTCTACCATATGATAGGCATGCCTTAAATCCAGTGAATCGTGGTCTTCCTGCCTTGAAAATGTTGAACGGAGTCGTTCAACTGTTTCTTCGAGGAGGGAGTTGAAACGATGTTTTTCCAGAGTAGTTTGTTCTAATTCTTCCTCAAAACATCTTTTTTCTCTTTCGTAATCGTCTTCCAGTTGTTGTATTTTTTTATTGTAGTTCTCATTTTCCATTACGCACTTCCTATCTGACTTGCCAATCCATGGTCAGCTGCCAACTGTTCAGTAATTGAGGCTTTAATGGAGTCAATCAGCTGATCATAATGCTGCTCAATTTCTGCAGCTTTAGCAAGAGCTCGCTCATATTCTGCCACAGGCTCTGTCACAATACTTTCTTTTGTGGCACCACCACTTTGCAGAGCACTTAATTCTTCTGCTTCTGTCAGCGTTGCACCGACAGTACTTGCATTAGCTAAGGTATCCGCCCATAATTGCTGGGCGTCCTCTATTGCGTTGTTGTACATAGTTTTTAACTCTAAAAGTTCAGCTTGAATGGTTTGTTTCATTCCTTCTGTTATTGCTAGAGCTTCTGCAGCATCTAAAAAGATACTTTCAGTCGAGGAAAGCCCGCCACCACTCTTGGTTAATTTATTCCTCAAGCTATTCAGTTCTTTCATCCTCATTTTGGTCATTGTTTTGGCTATTTCTACACTGGATATTTTTTTGCCGTTTTCATCGACTAATGGTAGATAAGCACGGATAAAGGCTTGTTCTTCTTTAGACAGAAAACCAGTCATATCATGCCCTTTTCCGTTGTAAAGCTTAAATTTCTCACCGGGATAAAGACTGCCGAACATACTAGCGTATTTATTTAATGGATCATCTTCAGAAATAAAATAGACAAGACGCCCTTTATACTTATGAATAATATAGGCCATTTCAGCTTCACTGAATATTCGATTTAGAAATCCTGATTGATCAAAGAGCATACCTATCCCTTTTCCTAGTTTATTGCTAAGAGGAGCCGCATTGTATAATACGATATTAGGAATTTGATGAGACATCCCTAAAACAGCACCATCCCGTCCACCCTTCGAATGACCAGTCACGGTATCAACAGTATAATTCTGTTTTAAATTATTCAGAAAGGCGTTCCCTTCTTTAAAGTAAGCCGAACGGGCAGTATCTCCGTTTACAGCAATCGAACCATCCGCTATAAAATCCTGCATTTTCTCTCCCCAGCCATTGTCCAAATTGGTTCCAGCAAAACCAACGGTTACCTTCCCAGTGTTGTTATCCTTAAATGCTACACCGCTAAGACTGGTGTTTTTATCGTAAAAAGCGTCAACTAGCTGTAGATTTGGAGGGAATTTGCCGGAGTTCTTTAAATCTAGTATTTGGTCATTAATATTATTTATAGTTAACCCATTATATAAGGCATTTTCTACCTCATAAGAGATAGTAGAAATTGCACTCGTTTTTTCGGTTCCTGAATTGATTCCTTTATCTTTTAGTTTGTAATCACTCATTGGTTATCCTCCTCATTTGAAGGTTGATAATCAATGGAATCTCTAAAAAAGATAGGTGGATTTTTTTCAAACTGAAATGTTAATTCCTTCGAACTAATTGAGGAACCTTCTAACGTACCACGACCGCTTAAGACTAGAGTTGGTGCCTGCTCAGTAGGGATATTGTAGCGTTCTCTCAATTGCTTTACATTAGTGTCTTGATTGGTTAGCTGATACTCCAATTCATACATTGGAACCTCTGGATTATACATTTTCCGTAGATTTTTGTATTCGTTCAACTTATCAAATTTTCCATATTGAACAAAAAATTTAAAATTTAATATCTTCTCTTTTAAAGCTGAATCAGTCACTTCTTCAGTTAAATGAAAGCCTTGTTCATCGTAAGTTACGGGGTAGGTTTGTTCAATAACTTCGGGTGTTTCTATTTCTCGCTCAAAATAGAACCCTTCTGCTGTTTGAGTATTTCTGTTTAATCGAAGAACCATCCCTTCACTAATAAGGGGTGAAGTTTCTGTGTGGCTAACTCCCATTGTAGAAATAAGAACCCAAGTTCCTTTGTCCTCCTCTTCAAACTCCTCGTCTCGATAGCCCTCCATATCGTAAAAATCCATTAAATTCTTAGTAGGATACATTGCTAAGACATTCTCAAAACCTTGTTCTACTTCCTCTTTATTTTTAACTTCACAACCACCCAAGCTTGTCATAATGAATAATCCTCCTATAATGCTCAAAATAAGTCGGCAGTTTTTCATATTTTTCTCCTCTATTAGATATAAATGAAAATTCAAACATTTTTTTATCCTTTCTAATTATATTGAATATCAGACTTTTTGTCTATGTGATGAGTATAGAAAATAGTCATTTTCGAGCTGCTTCAATTACTAAAAAAGGTGTTGGTTGATTTCTGAATAACACAAAATATTATAGACTATGAAAAAAACAGTCAAGCGCCTTTGCTAATATGACGGCGCTTGACTGTTTCTTGATAAAATATCGAACTAAAACTTACTAAGCTCATTCTAACAGTCTTAGTTAAACGCATGGAAACAGCGGCCTGCTTTTGACTGATGTGGAACGCCGGCTGAGCTAAAGCTTTTTAATAGAGCTGATTTTCCCGTTGATGGTTGATGGATAGGTCTCTTGAATAGCACCGGAAAAAGTGACTTCTACTGTGTCGCCTTCAACGAGGTTTAGCTCTTCAAAGGGATATTCGGAATCAGAAATTTGCAGGGTCACTAAATCTCCTTCAACAAGTATGCTATTGGAATCAGCTGACACAGCGACTGTCCCTGAAATTGTCTGTGTTTCAGCATTAGACTCGATACGATTGTTTTGCCGATTTGATATGAAAAATAGCAGCAGAGCTACAAAACCGGCAGTACAGATAACCGCGATTGAAAATGTTCGTTTGCTTGATTTAATCTTGCCCTCCTGTAATAAGTAATTTAGCTAAAATAAAAAATGGAATCATTTATTTTGATGGCCGTTTTTTATGATTTTTTTCATAGTTCTGTCCACTATTTTTTATTAGATTTACAAAAAGTAACGATGTAATACGGTGGCTCCTCTCTTTATTCTGGCGGAGGATTCCTTCGGCGTCAATAAGGAACTTTTTTATTTAAAAACCTTTAATCCTGTTTTTGAACGTACCGCAAAAAAACTGTCTGTCAGAGTACTTAAAGTATGGGGTTAAGCAGCAAGCTAATGTACAAATTAAAAGGATAATGAAAAAGTGGACAAAAATAAATAATTCCCAGAGCAGAAACTCTCTAAGTACAAAGGGCTTCAGCTCTTTTTTTGTTATATAGAAAAAATATTTACTACTAAGTGAAACAAAGTAGTTGACAGAGGTGGGTACTAAGTATTACTATATACCTGTACTTAGTATTACGAAGTAGGTGAGTGAAATGAATAAATTGACAGAGATGCTGAAGGGAATTCTTGAAGGACTGGTTCTGGAAATCATTAGCCGAAAGGAGACATACGGTTATGAAATCACTAAGACGTTAAATGATCTTGGTTTTACAGATATCGTTGAAGGAACCGTCTATACTATTCTTCTTCGTTTAGAAAAAAATCAGCTGGTAGCTATTGAAAAGAAGCCTTCGGAAAAGGGACCCGCTCGAAAGTTTTATTCGCTGAATGAAAAAGGCGAGAGGGAACTAGAGGCGTTTTGGCAGCGCTGGACATTTGTTTCAGAAAAAATGGCAATAATTAAAGATGAGATGGGAGCGAAGCATCATGGGTAAATGGAAAGAGCTTTTAGAGGTAACAAAAAACTGGCGTCATGAAAAAGCTGAATATAAGGAGTTTGAGCATCGAATCGAGGCCCTTCCTGAGGATTATCGCTTTGTCTTTAAAGAAATCCAAAAATATATGTGGGAGTTCTCTGATTTTACTGGGCATAAGATGCTGGCGGCCATGTATGATTTGCTGGTAATTTTTGAAGACAGTGCTGAAAACGGACAGAATGTTTTTGCAGTGACAGGTGATGATGTAGGTGAATTTGCCAGTGATATCGTGAGAGAAGTGTCCACTACCTGGGTGGATGAAAGAAAAATAAAGCTGAATAAAAAGGTTCAGAAATTTAGAGATACACATACGAGGTAAATAAGAAGCACAAGAAGAATGGAGTGGAAAGCATGAGTGCCCCTGTGATTGACGTAAAAGATTTATCTAAAAGCTTTGGAACACAAACAGTGCTTAAAAACCTTAACTTTCAAGTGGGAAAAGGAGAGGTCTATTCTTTGCTTGGAATGAATGGTGCCGGTAAAACAACGGTTATTAAGATTTTAACAACGCTCTCTCATAAGGATGCTGGTGAAGCATACGTTGCAGGATTTGATGTAGAGCAGGAACCCCGCAGCGTAGAAGAGGCTATAAGTTTGACCGGTCAGTTTACCGCAGTGGATGAACTGTTTACTGCACAGGAAAATTTAGTAATGATTGGACGGCTGCGTCATCTTAAGGATGCCAAAGAAGCAGCCCTAGCTCTGCTTGAACAATTTCGGCTGCTTGATGCTAAGGATCAGCTGGTTGCTTCATTTTCCGGTGGGATGAAAAGAAGACTGGATATTGCCATGAGTCTAATTGGTAATCCGCAAATCATTTTTTTAGATGAGCCTACAACAGGACTTGACCCGAAAAGCCGTCTAGAGGTTTGGGGGTTAATTCGTAAGCTGAAGGAAGCAGGTGTAACGATTTTCCTAACGACACAATATATTGAAGAGGCAGAACAGCTAGCGGATAGAGTAGGAATTTTGAAGGAAGGCCGTCTGATAGCAGAAGGAACGCCAAAGGAACTAAAGGATACAGTGGAAGAAAACGGTGTGGAACTAGGTTTTTACACAAAGAACGACTACGAGAAAGCAGTGGTGCTGTTGGCTGCTTATTCCATACGTGAGAATGTGGAAGAGCTGAATATTCAAGTTTTGACAAATGGGAGTGCTAAAGAATTTGCTTTAGTTCTTGGAATGCTGGAAACAGCCGGGTTAGAGCTGCGGGCATTTTCAAAAATTGAAAGCAGACTAGAAGATGTCTTTCTGAAAATTGTGGAAAAGGGGGCGGCTTAAATGCATACAGTGCAGGATACAATGACGATGACAGGACGAGTATTAAAACACACAATGAAAAGTATTGATACGCTGATTACGGTTGTTTTGATGCCAGTTATGATTATGCTGGCATCTGTCTACATTTACGGCAGTGCGATGGATATGGGGAACAAAAGCTATATCGATTATGTGGTGCCGGGTATCTTAATTTTGACAATCATTACAGGTTCTGGCTACACAGCTTATCGTCTGACACAGGATGTGACTAAGGGAATCTTTGAGCGGTTTCATTCAATGCCGATTGCGAAAAGCTCAATACTTGGAGGGCATGTGTATACCTCTGTTCTGTATAATTTTGTTTCTATGTTTTTTGTAGGCATAGCTGCGCTGCTATTTGGCTATCGGATGGAAACCTCGCTGCTTCATTTTATGCTGGCATTCCTACTGCTTTTAGTCTTTAATTTTGCCATGACTTGGGTGGCGGTATTTTTCGGACTGCTAGCTAAAAGCGTAGAGACCGCCAGCGTCTATAGCTATATATTGATGGCCTTCGTATTCGTCAGTTCAGCATTTGCACCGATAGAAAGCATGAAAAGCGGGCTGCAGATTTTTGCCAAATATAATCCGTTCACAGCAGTCATTGATGGATTAAGAGAGCTACTGAGCGGCAACACACTTGATTCAGCGACCCTGACAGGTTTGATTTTTTCTGGGACGGTTTGGCTGGTATTTGCTTTTGGATCAGTAGTTGTCTATAAAAAGAAGCTGAAATAGCAGCATTTCTAAACAGCAAAGCTCTAGTAAAAAAAGAACATGAAATCCTTAAGTTCAGGATCCCATGTTCTTTTTTACTGTATCTCCGGACTGAGTAAGGCGTAGCTCCTTCGACCAGGAAATAACAAAAGACAATAAAAAGAGGCTAATCAGTGTTCCTTCACGAACAAAAATAGGCAAGTGATAGGTTATGGAGAGAAGTAGGGAAAGAAGAATACAAACGCAGTCTATTAGATAGCGGTAAAATTGAAAGCTGCGGTCGGTTCTAGCTGAAAGCAAGGCACAGAAATTTTCGATAGGGAATTTCAAAAATCCCAAGGCCAGCACTTGGCCGGTTCCAAATCCGGCAATGATTGTTCCTGCGATAAATAGCAGAATGCCACTGAGATAAGAGGTGACCATAATCGGCGCCAACAGATGATATAAGAAGAGATTAATGACATTACCGAAGCTGATTAAAGCAACCAACATCACCAAATAACTCTTGATTGTCCGCTTTCTGTCAAGCAGCCAGCAAATAACTAAAAACAAACAGTTGATTAAGGTAGTGACAGTCCCAACTTTTATAGACGTGAAAGTGGAAAAAGCTACGTTGAAAGAATTGAAGCTGCTGACACCGATATCTGCTTTAATAGTCAAGCTAATACCAAGGGCGCTAATCATATAAAAAACTAAAGAGAGCAAAAAATTCTGGATATTCATTTTCATTTAAAACACTCCTTTCTTATTTACGCTTCTTATTATGTGATACAATTCCAAAGAAGGAGTATGAGATATAGCATATTTTGAAGGAGAAATTTTATGATAAAAACCGCCTATCAACTTTCGTCAAAGAAGAAACTGGCAGCCAATGCTGATTTGTTTTCTGAGAAAGATTTAGCAGAAAGCTATATTACAGAGTTCAGCAGTAATCAATATATTCACAAAGAAGGAGAAGAACTGGATTTTCTATTTTATATTCTTCAGGGAAAAGCCAAGATTCTCAAGAATGAAGAAAACGGGAAAGCTGTTCTTATTCAGTTTGTTAAAGCAGGAGATATTATCGGAGATTTAACGCTATTAGAGGCGGAGACGATGACGAAAGACGTGGTTTCCATCGGTTCGACAGTTTGTCTGGCTATACCTATTCGATATGCCCGAACGGTTCTGCTTAACAGAAATTCTTTTCTAAGGAAAATCAGCAAATACATGGGGGAAAAACTGCTCCTGAGGATGGATCACTTTGCCGCAAATCAGACCTATGAACTAAAATATCGATTAGCTGAGCTGCTATTGGAAGTCTCGGTTGATGATGTCTACAAGGAAAAGCATACAGAAATTGCAGAGTATCTTGGCGTGAGCTACCGGCACTTACTCCATACCTTAAAGCAGTTTAGGGAGCAGGGATTAATTGAGAAACAAAACTCAGTGTACGTTATTGATAGAAAAGGACTAGAAGAATATCTTAGCCTATGATTGGTAAACTACGGGGGAATAGATAAAACAGCTGTGTAGTAGTCGAGCTTTGAATGAGTAAATTAGACATTAAATTTTCGTGGATATAAAGATTATTGTTGGTCAGAAGCGAAAAGCAATAGTAATAACCCCAGATACCGGAGCTTGCTCTAGTATCTGGGGTATTTGATTGAAACAGCTTTGTCCTACTCTGTTTCTACATATTTTTCTAGATAGTCATCACTAGGAGGTATAACCTGAATCACATCGATTAACAGCTTATCAGGACTTTCTATTAAGAAATGCCGCTGCCCGTAGTCTTCATCTTGAAGCTCCATTAGAATCGGCGCTTTTTGTTTTGTCACTATTTCAGTATAAAGCTGATCAACATTGTCCACTTCGAAATTAAGGATGATTCCTTGGCTGACAGCTTTATATTGGTCTGGAATCGTGTCGTGCTGGCTATCGATTAACGCCAGCTCAAAATCGTCATCATTTTTCAAACTAATGTACCAATCACTTGTAAAGGTTTCTTGGAAGCCAAATACTTGCATAAAAAAGGCAGCTCCCTTCTGGATATCCTGACTCATTAATACGGGGTAACAACTAGTTGTCATCATTTTTCTCTCCTTTTAAAGGGTTATTTTTCAATTTTTATTTTAACATACAAACTGTATGTATGTAAATATTAAAAAAAAACCTTCTAAAAAGACCAATAATCTAGGAAAGCAGCTTCCTTGTTATTGGTCCTTTATTCTTATTGTGAAAAAATTAATTATTCTTCTTTTAGCTTAATCGGAACATACCGCTGCATCTGCTTATAGCCGAGACCTTTTTCAATATCATTATTGTACTGATTTTCTTCGTCCAAATAGGGCATATTAAACATGAAATCACGACTTTCATCTAGTATAAAATTAGTGTTTTCCAGCCATTTGTAAATTTTATTTTGTACTTTTTCGATACTTTCATTGTCTTCATCAATGCTGACAGCCATCGCATATAAGCCCCCTGGAAAATCGATAATGTTAAAAGGCTGTACATCTTCTGCGGTTACCTCATCTTTAATCGCACAAACCATCTCTGCTTTGTCTTCTTTCGGTAAGGTAAAATCCAAACAGTCAAAAATGACTGTTTTGAACTTATCATAATGCCGCCACAGCTGCCACATGTAGCCGCCCTCTTTAAAAATGTCCATCCATGTTTGTTCACCAGATGTAATTGCTCTAAAGCCGGGAACTCTGACCACCATGACATCTGGAACCTTCTTGTCCAGCTGATCGGTTATCTCAATCAGGCGACTGACATTGGAGGGCTTTCCAATATAATCAACGCTTACAAATTGTGTTTCAATTTCCTTTGCCTTGTTATATAGCTGTTTGATATCTGCGTTATCTGTAAAATTCATTCTTTCTATTTCTTGGATAAAATCTAAGACAATATTTTTCAATTCATGCAGCAGGGAAACTTCATCGTCAATGTTTTCAACTTTCTTCCCTAATACATCAAGAACGACATCTGACCCGGAAGCACTGAAAATACGCTGAATATCTTTTATGCTAATATTCAGTTTGCGTAAAATAAGGATTTGCTCAATCCGTCTGACCGCATCCTCATCATACATTCTGTAAGTAACGTCTTCACTGCGGATACTTCGCAGCAGACCCATGTCCTCGTAATAGCGCAGCGTACGGGCGGTAATATCATATTTGCTTGATACATCCCTAATCTTAATTAATTTATTCATAAACTCTCCTCTCCTTCTATGATACAAGTGTAATTATAAATGCTTCCCTAAAGGAAGAGTCAAGTTTTTTTCAGTTTGGGAAATTTAGAAATTTGGAAGAAGCCAATGGAATAGGATTTTAAAACAGTAGCTATTTATTGCTTAATTAGTGTAAAAGGACTTGTTTAAGCAAGAATAGATTGTTTTTCCTATCTTTGAGGATAGCCTGAAATCTATGCTTGAATAGCGTGAGTTAAAAAATAGCTATTTTAATATTTGATGAATGATAAAATAGATAATAAAGCTAGAAAATAAAATGTATAGAAAAGAGGAAGAAGAATGGCCTGGAATCTTTATGTACTGAAATATAAAAGAACTGGAAATTATTATGTTGGAACAGCCCCAGATTGGAGAGATAGGATATATGTTCATCAAACAAAGACCTCTTCCCGAGCACTTGGTTCTCAACCATCAGAATTAAATAAATCAAATGCAGGCTTTTATTATTTTGTATATGGGGTTGACGGATTTGAAATAGATGAGAGCAGATTGGGTACGAATCAAAGCGTTTCGAAAATTAATCAAAGTATCTCATACATGATTGAAAATGAGTTAGCCGAATATTTACGAAAATGGGCTAAAGAAGAAATTATTGTAAACGGCGGTTGTTTCCCTCCTACTAGTATTGAGAAAATAAAAATTATAGCTGCTGCTGCTAAAGAGAAAACCGTTAGTTTATCTAAAACTGAACGGCTACTCTTTGAAAAAGAGCTTCCTGAAATATTTAAGTGTGATATAGGCAGCGTAGCAGCTAAAAAGACAATTAAAATGATTAATGTAACAAATAAAGAGGGAATAAGGCTGAATCTTTTAGAATCCGGGGAGTTGTGAAGGTGAAAAGAAGAGGTTCATCAGTAGTCGTTTTTAACATAATGGCTATTGTATAGAAAATAAGGGGATGCGTCATTAGTATGGCTTAATCCCCTAAAACTAAACAAATGGTGTTCCAAGAGCAGCATCTTCAGAGATACGTTGAACGATACTGAAAGTAGGCAGATATTTCGTTTGTTTGAAATGAGTATGATTTTATTTGAATGTTATCAACGAGAGGATAAAGTCAGGTGTAAATTAGCCTGGCGTTATTGCATCATAGTTCACCATAACTATATTACTTGTATACCTACATTTTAACATGTTTGGTTATTTTCTAGATTCTAAAAGGGAATTGCTAGTCTTCTTACAAAAGAGCAATCGAATTCAGAGGTTTAATTTAGTCTTAAAAAATTAATTGGAAGTTCACTACTTGTAATAATCGCGATTGGTTCTGAACGATCATTGATATCTATATTGCTAAAGTAATGTATTTCTTCTTCCCATTCTTGATGGAATCTAATTGTCAAAATGTCATCATTAATGGATAAGATATAATATATTTTTCTGTCTTTAATTAAAGTTAAGCGAGAATTTAAATATTGAACATACATCCTACCGAATTGCCATTGTGCCCTAATAGACAAATTCTGGCTGACAAAATCAATTACTCTAAATTCATTATTATAAACTTCATATCCTACTCTTCCTAAAGGATATTCCTTCAAAATAGCATCAAATTGCTTTGCCGATATTTCAATACCTCTATTTGAAAGCGTCAAGCAATCATGCATATCATATATTTCCATGTTAATACAGCGGTTAAAATCATCTATATTGAAAGTTAGTTCATGTTCAGTAATATTTTCATTATTTTGTGCGAATTCTTCTTCCCAACATTTATTTGTTAACATTGTTTTCACTCTCCTAAATATTTAAGTGCTTTTTCAATTGCTTTAATTATTTCTGGTTTTTTCAACAATTTTTGAATTCTTAGAGGTGCCAGCAACTTACTATCAGGATCTATAAATTTTCCAGAATCAACGTCGTATCTCCATTTTGTATTATTAGGTTCATGATAGTGAACATCACCAGGCCATTCTCCTGGGCGTGAGTTTTCAGCATCAATTCTTTCGGTCTTCCCTTTTGCCATGTTGTTTTACTTTCAAATCGAGGGCCATTTTCTCCTAACATATTACCACTAGCCATAATTGATACAACACCAGCACTGGTAATAAGAAACCCTTCTGCAACTTTAGCAAGAGCTTCTTTATTCACTATTGCTTGAGCCATCATAACGCTTCCGCCAGTATTCAAGGACAGGATAGGTACACCATCTACAATACCTGTCACTCCTGTTATTGTAACAAGAGAACCGCCAATAAAGAAGGTTATTCCGACAAAGAGTGTAGCTAGTAACAGCTTTTCTTCCAGCGTCAACGGATTTTCTAACAGCTCTTGCCGCTTCTTCAAGGAAAGATAGGTTTTGTATTGCAGCGTTGCTTCCGGATCTAATTCTCCATTTACATAGACCTCGTAAATCACTGTCCCGTTGGGTCCTTGCGTTGGTCGTAATTCGTAGTCCAGCAGATTTTTCATCAGCTTTTCCTGAATTGCCTGTTCCCGCTCTTGCCACTTCTCTTGAATCGGTTTTACCCAGGTCATATCAAGTCTGGTCACATCAAAGGTTCCTGAAGCTGGATTCCAGGCACCGCCTTTGTTCAGCGCCGCAATCGCTCGTTCCAGATTCTCAATGTTTGCCTCGGCTTCAGTAAATATACCGGCAGATACACTATCAAAAGTATACAGCTTCTGCAGTCGTTCTTCTAGTTTAGCAATGCTTCCCTGAACACTCATATAGCACCGTTCTAGGTACAAGTTCTGTTCCTCCAGCTTATCCATTACATTTGCATACGAGCGCAATAAGCTCTGTCCTTGTTGAATCTGGTCACGCAGCCGGTCTTCTTCGATATCCCCGCCACCGACGATTTCCTGAAACTTTGCCGGATATTTTTGGTGGGCTTCACTTAGTGACTCCGCTGCCAGGATTAAGGCATTAGAAAGCGGCGGATAGACGGCCATAAAATAGCGTCTCGCAGAATCATAGGTTTTGCCGGACAAGGGTGCATTTAAATAGGCATTCATTGCATCTTTTAGCAGACCGGCATCCTGAATATATTCGTTTGCCAGGGTCACGGCGACATTGGTTTGTTCCTGAATTTCACCAACAAAAAAACTAAGTCCCATCTACCTTCTCCTTTTCCTTCGTATTCTCGAACAACTGATCTTTTCTCGCCTGAAGCAATTCCTCCTCAGCAACGAGCAGCTGCTTTGATTCCTTATAAAGTGCGTCTTTCTGCTCCTCCAGTTCAAAGAAATTCTTTTTATGAGCAGCGGTTACTTCATCCTCTTCCAAACTAAAATACTGCCGTATATCTTCCTCTTCATTAAACTGAAGAACATCAGCAAGATATTCCTGGTGTTGGCTTGATAAGCGCTGACAGTCCTCTTCCAGTTCCTCAAGCTGCCACCGCTGCTTCCGATTTACTTCCTGATCTTCCGAAACCTGAGAAAGCTGTCGATTAATTTGACCTTCATTCATGGTCAATCTCTCACCTTCTCCCTGGTCCTGCAAGAATACTTAAGCCATTAAATCCTTTACCTAGCTGCTGATCAATAGCAGCAAACTCACTCGCAACGGAATGAATGTTGTTTCCATCCCTGGTTAACGCATTTGAAATCTGTCCACCAACACCACTCATCCGGCTTATAACGTTTTGTGCGCTGCTCTGACCGGAGACCTTTGTTCTATTAGCAGCTGGTCCTGGCTGTGACATACTATTTAAGGCACTAGCTGCTTGGCTAAATCTTGACGAAACTGTTCCAGCAATAGAACCTGATACATTCAAATTGCTCACTAGATAGTTCTCCTTTTTAATTTTTTTATTATTAAATTCGATGTGTTTGCTTATTTCACTATATAGAAGTGTAAAACGATTAAAATGTTTAGTAAAAACATTTATCTAATCATTTTTGGAGGCACAGCTATATTTGCTAAAAATCAGCCTTATGTTGCTAAGGAACTTTGGGACAGGATATTCTTTACTTTATTCTTAGGTTGCTATAGTGGTGTTAAACAGTGAATAGTCGACTAAAGAATAAGAACTATTGGGCAAAATAATCGAAGTATTTGGAAGATCATTGCGTTATCTTTCAAAGCAGATAATATGAAAGTTTTAAAATAGAATAATAGTAGATCAGAATAGTACCTAACTAATGGTATTGTTCTGATCTACTTCTTTTTGTTTGGATAAGTTTGTTTGTACTTTGTTAATTCTACGAGATAATCAATGCTGGTAGAATAAAAGGTAGCTAATGCTATTAAAGATGGAATAGGGATTTCCAAATCTCCTGTTTCATATCGAGAGTAAGTTGTTTGACTGACATTTAAAAGCTTGGCTACCTGTTCTTGGCTTAAGTCATTGTCCTCACGTAAGTTGCGAATTTGATAATACATAAAATCACCTCAGGACAATTTTATAGTATGCGATTTTCGCATGTTCACTTCTATGCAAAAATCGCATAAAAAATTTGGAGGTATAAATAATGAAAAAAACAATAACCAAAAATAACCAACCAATCAAAGAAATTACTCAACAGGATATTCACGAGCTAAAAGATTATTTAGAACAATTAGCTTCATGGAAAGAACCACTCAAACAAATACATAATTTCTTTGATAATCAAGCAATTCCTTTGAATAAGAAAAAATCGTGAGAGAGTTTCATGCGCAGGCTAGAATATTTAATGCGTTCTATATGAATTTCATACTGAGTATGGATACTTTGGAAGAAAAGGTTATAAATTTAGAGGGAAAAGGAAAAGTAAAAATGTAGAAAAAACAGTACAAAAATCTTAATTTTCTGCTATATGGCTTATCTCAGATAAATAATGAGATAAGCTTTTTTTATTTTAAGGGTAAAAAATAGTTGTATTTATGGTAAAATGAAGATGCGTGTGGCTAGATTTTGTACTTGTGTTTCGCAAGTTTTGATTAAATTGTTGGGAGGTATAGCTGCCTGATAACTTTTCAGCATATAGAAATTTTCTACGCTGATTTCGCCTAATGAGTTGCCACACGTTTTTTAGGGAGGTATTTATGAGCGCTTTTTCTGATATCAAAAATCGAGATGACTTTTTTAAATTATTGAACATTCCCAAAAAAAATATGACTTATTTGTTATATAACAAGGATAAGAAAGGTACTGAGAACTCTTATCAAACGTTTGAAATAAAAAAAAGAAATGGTGGCATAAGAATAATACATGCACCTAATGATGAACTAAAGTTTGTGCAGAAGAGGTTGGTTAAATTATTATGGACAACTCAAAAGAAAGCATGGAGAGAAAATAATGCAAAATCTAACATCTCGCATGCTTTTGAGAAAAAGAAAAGCATTATAACAAACGCTAGAATTCATAGAAATAAAAGATTTTTGTTGAATGTGGATTTAGAAGACTTTTTTAGTAGTTTTCATTTTGGTAGAGTAAAAGGTTTTTTTGAAAAAGACAATACTTTTAAGGTTCCAAAAGAGGTTGCATTGATTATTGCACAACTTACATGTTATCAAGGTGTGTTGCCACAAGGAGCACCAAGCTCACCGATAATTACCAATTTGATATGTAAGATAATGGATTTTAGAATCTTAAAACTTGCTAAGCAATTTAAATTAGATTACTCAAGATATGCTGATGACTTAACATTTTCAACAAATAATAAAATTTTTTTAGGTCAAGAAACAGTATTTTTAAAGAAACTGAATGAAGAAATAGAACGTGCAGGATTTAAAATAAATAATGAAAAAACAAGATTACAATTTAATTGCTCCCGTCAAGAAGTTACTGGCTTAATTGTAAATAAAAAAATTAATGTCCCTAGAGAATATTACAAAAATACTAGAGCAATGGCTTATAGCCTTTATAAAAATGGGGAATTTATGATAAATAACGTCTCAGGTAATATTAATCAATTAGAAGGTCGGTTTGCATTTATAAACCAGCTAGACAAATGGAATAATAAATTAGAATATGATCTTTCTCTTGATGATAATAACATTGAGTATCAAAAGTACTTATTGCCTACAAAACGAAAAGAAAAAAATCATCATGTCATGTTACAGATGTTAAATGCAAGAGAAAAAGAATATCAAAAATTTCTTTATTATAAATATTTTTATGGTAATGTAATACCTACAATTGTTACAGAAGGAAAAACTGATATAAGATATATAAAAGCGGCACTGAAAAGTTTATATAAAGATTATCCAAATCTTGTTGAAAAAAAGAATAATGAATTTAAATTCAAAGTGTTTTTCTTTAGAAAGAGTAAACAAAAAAATGGTAAAGATATCTCTAGGTATAAATATTTTTTTAATTTACCGATTGATGGTGCGGATTCAATGAAAAATTTGTACAATTTTTTTTCAGAAAAAAATAATAAACTATATCCCAACTATTTGAAATGTTTCAATTCTTTTGGTAGTAGACCAGCTAGCCCAACTATCTTTATTTTTGATAACGAGATATCAAGTAAAAAAGAAAAACCATTGAAATCGTTTATAAATTACGTATATAGTAAAGAAAATGCACAAGTTAAGAAAGATAGAATAAAGTTTTTAGAGGATAATTTATCGTTAAGAGTTACCGAAAATTTATTTTTAGTGACAAATCATTTACTAAAAAATTCTATAGAAACCGAGATAGAAGATTTGTTTGATAATAAAACTTTGGCACATGAAGAAGGCGGGAAAAAATTTTCTAAAGATGGGGATAGTAATAGCTGTTACGGAAAAGAAATATTTTCAAAATACGTTTTGAAACATTATGAAGAAATTGATTTTGAAAATTTTCGACCTATTTTAGATATTTTAAATGAAATAATTATTGGCTATGGCGATTCCTTATTGGTTGCAAAATGGTTGCACAAATAAAAAAATAACCGTGAAAACCTCTGATATCAAAGGTTTCACGGTTTTATTATTTATTCCCACTCGACGTAAATCACGTTACATAAACGTTGCTATAACAACATTTATCCTTATAATTTTCCGTTTTAGTAGGGAAATGGTAGGGTTTTTTACTGCCTGTTTTCCACTAAAATTAGGTATTTTTGATTCCTTTGCAAAAGTAAATTGGATGTTTCCCGTCATTTGTTCAGCAATTCCCTCATCGTTACGACTCCAGAGATGCGCGTAGTGTTTCAATGTAATTTCTGGTGACGAATGTCCTAAACGTTGGGATACAACAAGGATATCTGCATTAAATTCATTGATTAGATAGCTGACATGTGAATGACGTAATCCTTTTCCTTGAATAGGATGAACTTTTGCAAGTTTAGCATAACGCTCAATAATGCGTTGAACAGTTGAACGATATAAAGGTAAATCTGTATAACTCAAAATAAATTGTTCAACACCATGATTTTTCTGGACTTTTTTCCATTCTGTCAGCATTGAAACAGTATCGTCATCTAACGAAATGATACGCATACCGCTCTCCGTTTTAGTGTAAGGTTTACGAATAAAATCGCTTTGGTTCTTCATGTCCAAAGTATGGTGAACCCTCAACTTCTTTCTCTTCAAGTCAACATCATTCCAGTTTAAAGCTAAACCTTCACTGACGCGAACACCGGTCATATAGTACAGCCAAATCATCACAAAACACATATGCTCATAAAAATCATTCTTATAGACAACAGATAGAACTTGTTGTCCAATAGGCAACAACTGACTTTCCTTTGGGGATTGCTTTAGTTCTCATAGAAATATTTTCATTCAAGAACTGCAAAGTAACAGCATAATTAAGCGATTTACGAAACATACCATACATTAATGAACTGTATGCCTGAGAATAGCCACTTTGGGTTAAAAGCCAGATGTGATAGTTCTCGCAGTCTAGTACAGTGATTTCTCGCAATTTCTTATCAGCAAAATGACTAGTGATTTGTTTTAAACCACATTCTCGTGAAGACCAGGTACTTCGCTGTACAGATGATTGATAATGAGGAATGTAAGATTGCTCCATAAATTTTTCATAGGTTAAATCATAGTTGGCAAAACCATTACTTTTGAGATATTCACTTTTAATACGCATGACTTCTTGATGTGCTGCTTTTGCTGAGGTAAACCGTTTCCCTAACTGGTCTTTTGTTCCTTTTTTCTGAATTCGTTTGCCAGTGACTTTGTCTGACCCAAGTTCAATTAGATACGAAAAACGCCCTTTAGCATCTTGATACACGCAAGGATATTTTGTTTTCGCCATGGTTATTCCTCCAATTCAAGAGGAATACCGATAATTTCTTCAACTATATGCCGAGGTACAACCCCGACCCTTTTATTATTATAGTATGGATACCCTGCGTTTACCATCCTAATTTTGCTTGTCGAATAATTGTCACGGATTGATTTGTTTTAAATCCCAATTTTTCAAGATCTGTTTTTGAAACCATATTTTTCTTATACATCGAATTTCCTTTAGGTTAAAAATCGCTAGCTGATTTTTAACACTGCTTTTTTGTAGCTAGCAGTTGCTATCATAGAAATAGGTGCGCATTTACTTCTTAACTTAATTATCTATGATGTATTTTTTCTTATCAGACCTAAAAAAATGATACAATGACTGGTATAGCAAGCTTATTTAATTTCGGAGGTGAAATTTAATGGATGAACAGCAAAGAAGGATAATTGAAGAACTAAAACAAACGTGGTATACGACAAATGAAGCAATAGAAGAGCTGTCTGAAAATGGTAAAAAGATATCGAAGGCCTCTTTTTTACGTGCTATTTCAGAAGTTGATTTTGACAAAGAGATTGGATTTGTTGGTAAGCCGAAAACGAAAAATGAAAAAACTGGTGGTAAAGGACGTCCTTTAACATTATATAATCATGCAGCAGTTGAAGCAGTACGAACCTTTGCACTTTCTGATACGTATAAAAAGATTCAAGAAGAGCCAATCGATTTTTTTGTGAATGATGAATGGAAGAAAGAAATAACTGTGTCCTTAAAAGGCTATTTAATAAGTAATTATGAAGATGAAAAAATTAATGGTGCAGGGATCACAGATATTACTGAATATGTAAATGAACTTGTAAATAGAGTTGTGATCAAAAACTACTATAGCTTAATAGGTCAAAATAAATTCTTGGTTCATAGAAACAAGGAGTTAGAGGGGACTAAAGAAAGACTCATTGCGGAATCAAGTGCGATAGAAGCGAGAGCAGGCGAGTTGCATCAGATTGCAAACTTTATTAAGCAGCATAGTAAAAGTACAGATAAATTGCTAATCAATCGGACAGATGCTTATTTTGAGCAGTTGTTAATTTTAAATAAGAAACTGGATGATAGAAAAATTCGCTATAAATAAAGTCTTTAAATCCGTAAAACAGGGACTTTTTTTTTTAAAATTTTGATTGGTAATTGTGTGAAAAAATATTAGTTATGATATCTTGAAATCCATCATAAAGGTTTCAAGATATCGTGTTGTTACTTTTCAAGATATTAATTTCTAAAAATTCGTTCGATAATTTCTTCAAGTTGATATGAGGATAATTGTTTATTTTTAAATTTATCAAATGTACTAATTAAATCAGATGTATTAACTATTGTTTTGTTTGGTTCTCGTATATTTATGTATCTCAATGTTGAAACTCGTATTTCATGTTTTTTAGCTATACGCAACAATTTATATTTATTTTCATTTATAGTTTGGCCGTCAAATATATCGTTAAAAAATTTTGTTCCTAAAGTGATTTCATTTGGAGTGTTAACTATAACTAGCATAAAACCATCTTCTTTTTTATGTGAATTTGGTTTCAAATTAGGTAGAATAATACGCCATTCTTTTTCTGGAGACCACTCATTATCCTTATAAAGAGCAGACAATAAAACTGCAATTTCAATATTTTCGTCGGTTACAGGGTCTACTAGTTCTGTCACGCTAATTGGAGTTGTACTGTAGGTGACAGGATAAATAAAATCGAAAGACCTCATTTTAGTAGAATATTCGAGGCAGACACCAGCATTATTTCCATAATGACCCCACATATAGCTACTATCAGCATTTTCAGTAAAACAACAGATCATCAATTCTTTTTGCGCAAAAGTTTTGTATATTTCTATTTGATTTTCCATAGCTTCAATAAAATTGTTTTTCGACATAGGCCATACTTGATTAACTTTTCGAGCTAATAAAACTCTCTCATTATACTGTTCTATAATAGTGTCTTTTGTGTTAGTAATCATTAGTGAATCAAAACTATCATTAAAATGGCTTGGAGAAACTGCTGTGACCTGATTTTTTTCTAAATTTTCCAGCAAATATGGTGTCACTCCTGAGTATCTATATAGTTTTTTCGGAATGTTTTTAGTCATATTAGCTTCAATACCTCTTGCTAGATACTCATTTTGAAGTCGTGATAGTAATTCTGAACTTCGTTCTTTTAAGATCATATTTAATCTCCTTTTTTTAATAGTTATTATTGAATAGTAGTTTGAATTAAATATAACACTCTATCTCTAACTCAGTCATATGTGAAATAAATTCATTCATATCTCTGTACACAAAGTATTCTCCTTGTTTAGCCCCACAATGCTGACATACATTCATACAATATACTTCTTTTCTTGTGTTACTATATTCATTTTTTACAGTTGAAAACAGATTCATCATTTTTTTATCCAAGTGTTTGATATCTCCTAATAAATTAATGGGGTAGAATTCTATTGTAGAATCTTGCATATGATATTTTAAAAGTTCTAAACTCTGTTCTTTGAATAATCTATTCTTATCCCAAGGGAAAAGTAAACTATCTCCAGATTCAAATAAACAATATGTGAAAATAGGGGTTTGTTTTTTGCATCTGTAACACTTTTTTTCGTAAGTGTAAACGGGAATGTTTTCATTAGAACTGAGATTCTGAATTATATTATTACTATCATTAGTGTTTCCAAAATTATTTTTAGATTCAGTATTAGTTGAACCATTTTTGAAAATAGAAATAGAGGATTTGCTGTAGGAAATTATGTCTCCATCTTTAGAAAATTTTAAATCTATGTTACCTGTAGTTTCATTCAGTAAAAAACTGTATAATTCCAATTTCTCTTGTGTATTATTATCAATGAAATCTAGAGAAAATTTGTTATAAGAATAGATTTTTTGGCCTTTTGAGAATTGAACATCAATTTTTCCTGTAGATTCATTCATTTCCATCGAATAGATATCTAATTGCTTTTTCATAAATTATCCTCCTTTTTAGCTCATTACATATACATCCTTTAAAGGTCATATATTTTGTTTTTTTCATACTCTATTAAAGAATATTGATTAGAATCAGCTATTCTCTTTACGTGCTTTACTAAATCCCTGAAGTCTGTAATTCCATCCACCGCATACTTCAATTTGTTAATAGCACTAGAAGGTATCCCCATGTCTAGTAAGATAGATAAAGTACTATCCATTCCTTCATTTTCTAGTTGAGAAGCAGCATAAGTATAATCACCAACGTTAATTATTCCCATTTGTTTGCACACTTCTTTTTGTAGACTATCTACAACGCCTATCCATTTCGGTACTTTATAAGAAATCCAATGTCTTTGCTCACGAAAATAGTTAGTGACAGCCTGATCTAAAACTCTTTGATTAGTCCATTTGGGATTATTATCTTTTAAATATTTGAACTCATTATTTAAAGATTCTGATGTGGATTTACTTATTAGGCTATTATAAGCTACTACAGGAAGTTTATTTCTAGTCATAGGTCTTGTAGTTTCAGTGTCTTTTAACAAATTGTCCCAACAAATGTTAAGAATATAAGCTAGTGCTTCGTATTTTGGAATGCCACTCCATAATACTAATTCTGGTTTTTCTTTCAAAGTTATTTTAATATTCTCGATTATCTTCTTTTGACCAGATACAGACACAGCATTCTTTTTGATCACTTTGAGTAAATCATCATCATAATTCATTAATTCTTCAAATCTAGAAATATGTTCACTTTTAACTTCTTTTTTTTCAAAGTTGATTAATATTTCATCAGAAATTTTTTCTTGATCAAAGAAAGGAATATCTAACTCTATTTTCTCTTTTTCCGGAATCGGATGGAAGACATATACATAGCCTGTAAAGTGCTCTAATAGTCTGCCTGCTCTTCCACGAATATTTGAGAAATCAAAGTAGTCTATTTTATTTGGCCCCTTCTTTTCATCAAAAATAAAGACGTTTTTTGCACTTGTATTTACTCCTTCAATAATTGTAGATGTACAAAATAGTACCTGTAATAAACCTCTATTAAAGTAATCTATTATTGAATGGGTCAAATGTTTTGGTATTGTTCCAGAATGAACACCGATTTTTTGCTGGATTAGTTTATTAAAACTCCAATTAGAGTTTATGTTTTCTTGTATCCATTCACTAATAGGTAAGTGCTGTTCTTTTGCTAAAAGATTATTAGTGTTTAAATACTCTAAGTATTCTTTAGCCACTTTTAGCGCTCTGTCTGGAGATGAAAGATATACTATAGATTGTTCCTTTTCTTTTTCTGAGAGCATTTTGAAAAGTTTGAGTTTCCTTTCTTTTTCCATTGATCTTGGTTTATCGCTTTGAAAATCTATATTTATCATTTCCACTTTAGTATCTACTAGAGTGTAATCAGTTTTTATAAATTGGGCATTGTAGTGATTTTCGAAGCCGTGAGATATTTCATCTATATTTGGACCTAAAAAATAGAAAATAGTGTTATTGTTATCCAGTATTTTTTTAAGCGCTATATTTAAAACATCAGATCGTTCATCATCTCGCGAGGAACTAACTTTATAAAATTCGTCTAAAATGCAATAATCCACTATAGGGAAGTTAGGATATTCTAAAACACGTTCGGCTGTCAAAATAAATATATTTTTGTCTTCCATTTTCTGTGAAGTATTTACAACTATATTGTACTCTTGATAGGGTTTAAGTTTTATTCTTGTTTCATTAATTAATGCCAGAGTGGGTTGAATAATGAGGATATTTTTAAATTTCCTGCTAGCAACAATTTCTTGTATTAATAAACTTTTTCCAAAACTGGTGGGAGCGCTTACTACAATGTTTTCTTTTTTCTCAATTAAAGTAGAAAGATGTTTTTGTTCCTTATGAAATACTACATTATCTAAATAATTTGAAGAATGGAAAGCTTTTCTAATTTCAGAAGTCGTATCCAGAGTTGAGTTACTAGTCAGATATGGATAAAATCCGGCTGACTCTACAATGTCCATCCATATTTCTTTGGTGGAAGAATCGATGTTTTCCCAAATCTCTAATATATGAATTATAATTTTTCTTGCTATGTCCTTTTTGTTATTCAAAGACAAGTTAGATGTAAATTTAGCTAGAGAAAAACTATCTTCAAAACTTAATTCTTTTACAGAGTAAATGTCTACTTTATTCCAATCCATATAATCAAATCCTTTCTACACCTAAGCTTTGTATGGTTTTAAGTTTTTTGTGTAACATTGATACTAATTTTTTTTTGCTCTCCAATGGCATTAGTATCACTACAATATTCATTTTTTTGCTCCAAGGGTGGCGGGAGCTTTTATTTAGAAATCGTTCATGTAACATACTAATTTCTTCCATGTACTTTGTTTCAAAGGTATCAAAATCATTCTCAAAGCTATCAAAAAAATCTGTTTCATATGCACAAAATAGTGGGATAGTTATATTATCCAGTTTTTCCGATATGCTTGTATACTGATTTAATAGTGAGACCCAGTATTCGGTATCATGACCGTGGCTGTCTATAATAGCTTTTGAGTCTTTCAATCTTTTTGATATTACATTAAATTCACTATGAAAGTAATCTATATTAAAATGCTCATATAAGTCTTCTACTAATGCATCCACACCTCTTTTTCCATCCGTATACAATTTTGATTCACCTAACCAGAGCGTATTAGTTTTTGGTTGAATATGAATAGAATCAAAACCGTGCACAGCATGTCCGTATGAATCTTTAAAATATATTTTTGCTATTAATGGAAATGTTTCAAAATAGTATTTTAATACCGAATGTAAAATTAGTTCTCCAAATTCTCCACGTCTAAGATACTTATCGGATATATCATCTTCTAGACATTCACCAGTTTCATAAATCTGTGAAACTTCTTGATAGCAATCTATTTTATAGATAGAGTTAGCTGCGTCGATTAAAGTATCTAAAAGTTTTTCTTGAGGGATACTGTCTCCCTCATGGAATCCCAATGCGAAATTTGGTATTTCTTGAGTGAGTAAATGTACAAATTCTGCAAGTCTTTGACCTAGATTTCCTTCAGAATCTAAATCAAAATCTATAAAATAAGAATATAAATTAGATTCAGATATTTTACACTTTAATACTTTTTTCACTTCAATTGATCTAGACATTATCTAACCTCACTATATTTGTGTATTTTCAATTGCTTTGTTTAAATCAGTTTTTTTATTCTTAATGCTATGAATATTTCTATAAGAACAGGGGGTTGGTATGGATTTGATAATAGGATCGAACTTTATGGACCAAAGATCACTATTTTTCATATTTATTCAATCCATTAATGCATACAATATCATTTTAACAGAAAAATAACATAAATTGTCGTATTTTTATTAGATGTTAAAAATAAAGCGAGTCTATATCTTATAAGATATAGGTGCAAGCTGAGCTTGCCAAAAGAAGAAATGAATAAATAGAAAAGGAATGATTAAGTATGACAAGAACTGCAGAAAATACTTGTACAAAGCAATTAATGATCTCTAATACGTTTAATAATCGAATAAGGACAACAAATTTCAATGAACTAAGTACCCAAGAGCTAATTGAACTTTCATTCAATTTAAAACCTTCTGAAGCTGCCAAGTTGCTAGACAGTATAGATGGTTTAACAGATTTAAGAAATGGACTTTCTAAATTTCCAACGACTATGGAATTCCAATTCAAAGCAAGTTTTGAACTATCAAAGCGTATTTTACAATTTGGTGTGAAAAAGGAGAAGATAACAAGCTCGTATGGGCTTGCTCAACACTTAATTCAAGAGACATGTGATTTAGAGCAAGAGCATTTTATTCTTCTAACATTAAACACTAAGAATCAAATTATTAGACAAAGAACCCTATTTATTGGAACGTTAAATCAAAGTATTGCACACCCCAGAGACATCTTTCGAGAAGCAATAAGAGATAACGCCGCTCAAATTATTGTTGCCCATAATCATCCGTCATAATATAAAATCTCGTGAAGTTCAAATAGACGAAATGTTAGATAAATGCCTATATGACAACAATCTTGTGTCCAATATTTTGTTATGTTATTATTTTTTTCTTTAAATATAAAGGTTCCTATTTTTTTCAAACTCCATTTAAATAAATTTGCTCTCTTATCCACATGTTATGAATAACTAATAACATAACATTAACGAAAAGAGCATGTTATTTTTTATTATTTACTGGGTTAAATAAAGGAACTAAGGGAACAAGAGTCTATTAGGCTTGATATAAAAAGATTTAGTGGTTCCTATTTTTACAAAAAAGTTCCCTAGTTACAAATTTATCAGGACAAACTAGGGAACCTTTATCATTAAATTAAGCGTGAGAGCAAAATACAATAACGATAAGATAAGCATAAAAGATCAAATCGTTAATAAGTTACCCACAGATAACAAACTTAAAATACTCAAAAATGACAAAAAACTAGGGAACTTTTAGCCAAATTAGGGAACCAAAAGGAACCACCTAATTAAAAATTCTTACAATGATTTTTTTGAAAAACAACCAAATAAAAGAAACATATGTAAGGAATACAGTCCTCAAAACTGATACTGAAAAAAGTAAACTGATTTAGAAACAAATTTATCGCAGATGTAGCATGTGTTGATTGAAAATAGCAAAAATAATTACACGAGATTTTTATCTGAATTTAGTGAAAAATACACAAAAGCCAATCTTTTTGATTGGTTCTTTTTTTAATACTAGACTAACCTATTCCCTCGTGAATCAGAGTACGATCATTAAAGAAGCAACCATCTTTTCTTTTTTTATTAAAACTTTGTCATAAGACAAATTCATCTCCTGATTTTTACCGTCATTCCTTCATTTGGGCCTCTAAATTTCGGCTAATTCATTGGTATCACTGCGTTTTCGCCCAATAAAGCCATGAGATACTAGGCTTCAAAATGAGCAGGGAACCCCGCTTGCCTCGGTTACTTGTTTAGTAACCTTTCCAGTGTCCGACTCGGCTCAGCCCATTCCCATTTTGTACACCAACTACACAATTCAATAGGCTTGCAGCCAGCTTTTTTATAACAGGTTTCGGTGCGAAACCTATATCACCTTCAGGACGTATTATATAAAAGCTTCACTGCGTTACGCTACCGCCTTGTGCCCGATCTGGGCGTCACTGCGTTCTCGCCCTAAAAATCATTCCCCTGATTTTGTGTACCAATATTGCAACAACTGCACACCAATTTTTTAGGTACACCTCGAATAGCGCTGTGCTATTTTGTTGTAAAACCGTCGAGGTACAGTGTACAGCAGAAGATCATTCATTTTTGCAATATTAGGTACAGCGATTTAACGTAGCCATGCGGCTTACAGCCTGGCTACTGTACCTACTGACCCTACTGTACCTAAAAATCGCCGCAGCGATGCTCGCTGTGAATGGCATTATATCAATGATTTTTAAATGCAGGTACTTCATGTTGCAAAATCGAGGTACACAAGGAAAGACCATCCCCCTTACTGCGACACTACAAAAAACTCTGCGAGCTTTTCTTCGGTCTTGCCCTTCACTACGTTTCGGGTACTCTTTTGTTGCATTTTATTATCTATCGACAAGTGAAATACTAACAAAAAACGGAACAACATATATGTCGTTCTACAAAAGAAATTGGATTTTTAGATAACAATAAAACAGAATTGATATTTCTTCGTAGCACAAATGCAACGTATGTACACAAAGTAATTACACACAAAAGAATGGACTGAATTTGATCGTAAAATCTATTGTTTAATTTGCAGAGCTTAGAAAGACATTCGATATGAAATAATGTAAAACATGAACCGATTAGCAACGGCGTACCGTTGCTAATGAGTTTGGGACATAAGTAAATGCCTGAACTCTTCTTTCTCTAAAATCCGAATAAACGGCGTTCCAAAAGTAGCTCTCTCGGAAATAAGCCGAACTATCTCAAAAATATGAAAAACTATTTTCGGATAATCCGTCATATTTCTCGGAGCTAAACACTTTTGTCTCGGCCTCCAAAAAAGTGAATACACAAACAAAAAGAAAGTAGTGATAAAAATGAAACGACTTATTTCTTTATTAAATGGTTCCTATGATGGGTGTAAATCTCAAAAAAGGTTTTTATTAGCTCTTAATGCTTATCTAACTATTAAGTTAATTCAATTTATTAATTTTTTATTCTACTCATCTCAAATTCAACCAGCACCTTCAAATGCTATTCAAGCTATTCATTTTGGACTGCTTCTATTCATTCTTATTTGGTTCCTTGCAATTAGACCATTACGAGGTGTAAAAAGAGCTCAATGGAATTTTCTAGTAATCACATTACGTTGGAAACTAGCATTATTTACACTTAAGGTAGAACAAAAATTTAAGGAGGTGATTCAATGATTCTAGATACGAACAAACCCAAAGTTAATGACATCTTTTGGATTAATAATGGTGATAATACTGTTCATGTGATTGAAAAAGAGAATAACTTATTTGCAGCAATTTATTCTGGCGATAGTCGTTCACCAGTTATAGAATGTCTTTTTCTAAGCGCTGAAAAAAGCTATGCTGAACAAGGATTCAAAATTTGGAAACTAGATACGATTCTCACAGATGATGAACTATTACCTTAAAAAGACAGCAACGAGTATTGGGAAACTAGAATGCAACGAAAAAAAATAGTTTAGATATTAATGCCCTAGAGAAGTAGCAGCTACTTTTAGCAGCTACTTTTTTTATGTATACAAAGATGTTGATATTTGTTATTATGGTATTTGTAAAGAGAAAAATAGAAAAGAGGTTTTTCGTCATGGTTAGGATTAATAAAAAAATAGTAGCTGCTGTTGGATTTAACCCGACAAAAAAAAGCCATCAGTTAAGTATTTTAGACATGTGTAAATATATTAAAAGAAATAAAATTACATTACCTTTATATCAAAGAGATTTGAGTTGGAATGTACAAAAATCAATGGCATTATTAAATTATCAACTATTCGGAAAAGCACCAGTTGCACCAATATCTATTAATCAGATGAGTACGGGGATAAATGCGGTTCCTCAAGTCTCTTTTATTAATAGGGAGCTTATTGATTCAAATCAAATTGAAGCAGATCATCAATCTGTAGTTGACGGACAACAGCGTTTGTCTACAAATTATAAAGCATATACAAATCATGAAGATTTTAGAAATATATTTCTAGACGTATCGGCTGCGAAATTCAAGATAGTAGACGGTAGTATAAAAGATTACCATGTTCCTGTTGGAGTAGTTTTAAATGAAGATGATGGAGTTTTACTGCATCATCTCCAAGAAAAAGATCTTGTACAAGAGCTTTTCCCTATTTTAACGCAAGTTAGAAGCAAAATGATGAGTTATAATTATACAATTAATATTGCTGATAATTTGACAGAGGATGAACAAATTGAGTGGTTTGAAGTGCTAAACAACGCTGGAAGTAGAGTTTCGGCTTTACAAATGAGTTTTTCAAAGTTAAAACTCCACGATTTTGATATTTACTCGGACTATGTTGCTCCCTTTAAGGAAAAAATTCAAACATTTGGATATGATGAATTATTTTCACCGTTTACAACAAATGTCTCTTATCCAGTTGCTTCTTTAAATCCTGCATTTGAAAAAGTTAAAAAAAATGGGCAACATAGTAATAACTACGCACCCATTCCGTCAGATACTAAGGAATCTCAGATAACTAAACTAACTGTTGACGATTTAAAAAAAGTTATTGAATTATCTTTAGGCGGTTTAGATAGAGCATTATCTTTTATACAAAACAATGACTTAGAAGAATTTGTTGACAGAATGGATTATATTTTATATTTAGTTGGATATTTTATTTTTAATGATAACTTGGATATAAAGACTGAAGAGAATCTAGTTATGTGGATTGAAACAATTGATTTTAGCAATAAATCAAATGGGGAAAGACGGAATATTTTTGACAAATTAATTAATAACATCTTTGATGAAGATTGAAACGTTAGTTTTTATTTACTAAGGAGAAGATTTCGTGTTAGATTATGACAGCTATTTACAAAAAAATAACTCTATGTCTTTTGAAGAATCATTGGAAATATACAATTTGATTTTTAAAATGCTGGAATGCAAGGATGATTATTTAAACGAATTATGGAAAGAAGTCGTAGATTCTGCTTTAATTTATGCGAATATACGAATTAATTGGAATTATTTTTCTCGTGAAGAGAAAAATGAGAAAGATAATTTAAGGACTAGCTATCACGATACCTTTATGATTAATTTAAAGGCATTTCATAAGTTAGGTGAACAACTAGAATTAGATACTAGTTGGAAGAGAAAACTAGGGTCATCAGAAGACAGGAAGCGATGGGGCGATTTTGCTGGATATCTCTTGTGTATTGAAAATATTAGAGCAAGATAAAAAGATTATTCTCAGCCACGATACTATTAAAAGTAGGACTACTCGTCATTTGTTTTGATTCTCATTGGAATTGATTAGATTAGTAGCTTGACGTATTATTAAGCAAAAAATGTTATTCTGATTTGGAAAATGAATATATAATTTTAGTGTGTAAGTAATGATAGATAAAATCTGTGATAGAATTGTGTAGACTATGTTATAGGGGGAGTTCAAATTGAGTACAAGAGAACAAGCGATTTTATACTGGATATTAATCTTGATTTTTTTAAGTATTGTATTTAGGAGAAAAAATGGTATTTTAGATTCTTTAATGGATGTTGTTAAATATACATTTAAATTTCTTCTAAATCCCATTTCTATTGTGATTATAGGCTTCAATTTCCTTTATTTATGTATAGTCTACTATTTTGCATATAAAGAAAATTTAGAAATTTCACTCTGGTATATAAAAGATTATCTAATCATACTGTTTTTCTCTGTATATCCTATAGTTGCTTATTTAAAAAAATTAAATTTCAAACAACTATTTCATGAAAAGAAAGCAGAATTATTTGGTCTTGCTGCAATTCCATTGTTTATAAATTCATCTTATACTTTTTCTGTTGTTTGGGAAATGATATTAGTGTTTGTTTTGACAATACTTTCTGTCTTAATAGCAATTGGAAATCAAAAAGAAGATACAAAAATAGTGGCTAAATTCTTCAATTTTTTCTTAATAACAATCTCTTTGTTTATGATCTTTAGTTCTTTTTCTCAGTTTATTAAGAATATTAATGATGTTTTTACGTTGAATTTTTGGTTATCATTCGGTTTAGAACCATTAGTTTGGATAATCAATATACCAGTTATTTACTTAATTAGAGAAATGATTTTCATTGAAAAGAAAATAATATTTAGTGAATATAAAAATCGAGTATATCCTTATGTTAAATATTGTGCAAAGCTATTAGCAAGAAAAATTAGATTTCGGAAGTATGCACATCTAGATCATGATATACCAAACTATATTCAAGAAGCAAAAGAGCTCTCAGCAATTGGAGGGAATAGAATATATATTAAGCTGAATAAAAAAGAATTATCAGATGAAATCTTAATAGCTATTGCTAGTGATGCAATTTTAGGGAGAAATAAGTTTACTAACATAAATAATCAAAGAGAGAAATATCCTAATGCAGTTGAAATTAAAAATGCGAATAACGAATTGTGCGTATTCTGGCAAGATAACTTTGTAGCCCCTAAGTATAGAGTTGATGAAACTGAACGAGGAGGCACTGTTGAATTATTGGAAGGTATAAAATTAACCCGAACATAGTATAGAGGATTATGCCATTAAAAAATTAATATACAAAAATTCCCTGCCAAGGATCATCTTAGCAGGGTTTTATTTTGGTAGGGAAAATGGTAGGGAACCATATCATTTTTAATGAAAATCAAGCATTTCATAAGTTGAAAAACGTTGATTTATCGGTATTCCCTATTCATATTATGTTGGCTCTTTATTCCCACTCCACAGTTGCTGGCGGCTTACTCGTAATATCGTACACGATACGATTGACATGAGCCACTTCGTTCACAATACGTACGCTGATTTTCTGCAGGACTTCCCATGGGATACGGGCGAAGTCGGCAGTCATGCCGTCGATTGAGGTTACTGCACGGATGCCCACTGTATAGTCATATGTCCGTCCATCACCCATTACACCTACACTGCGGATGCCGGGCAGCACAGTGAAGTATTGCCAGATATCACGGTCTAGGCCAGCATTAGCGATTTCTTCTCTAAGAATGGCATCTGATTCGCGAACGATTTCCAGTTTTTCTTCAGTGATTTCACCAAGTACGCGGATGCCTAGACCAGGTCCAGGGAATGGCTGCCGCCAAACGATATGGTCAGGCATGCCTAGCTCTGTACCCAAGGCACGAACTTCATCCTTGAACAGGGTATTTAATGGTTCGATTAATTTGAACTGCATGTCTTCCGGCAGACCACCTACGTTGTGGTGGGATTTGATTGTCTGCGCAGTTTCAGTACCGCTTTCAATCACGTCTGTATAAAGCGTTCCTTGTGCAAGGAAGTCAATGCCTTCCAGCTTGGTTGCTTCATCATCGAAGACATAGACGAACTCATTACCAATGATTTTACGTTTTTCTTCCGGATCAGAAACACCGGCTAATTTATCAAGGAAACGTTTTTGAGCGTTCACACGGATAATGTTTAAGCCAAATTTTCCGCCAAGCATATCCATCACCTGATCGCCTTCACCTTTGCGAAGCAATCCATGATCGACAAAGATACACGTCAATTGGTCGCCAATGGCTTTTTGCAGCAGTACGCCGACAACGCTGGAATCCACTCCGCCGGACAGTGCCAGCAGAACTTTACGGTCGCCTACCTGCTCACGCACCTTTGCGATTTCCATATCAATGAAGTTTTCCATCGACCAGTCGCCAATACAGTTGCAGACATCAAAGGCGAAATGACGGAGCAGATCATTACCGTATTCAGAATGGCGAACTTCCGGGTGGAATTGTACGCCATAAAAGTTGCGTTCTTTATTTTGAATAGAAGCAATGGGACAGTCTTTACTTGTAGCAACAAGCTCGAAGCCTTTAGGAAGCTCGGTGACTAAATCTCCATGGCTCATCCAGACAGTTTGCGGTGAAGGCAAGCCTTTGAATAAAGCCGCATCGGCTGCTGTTACTTCCAGTTCAGCTTTTCCGTATTCACGGTTTTTGGCTGGTTCAACTTTTCCGTCTAGACAATAAGTCAAAAGCTGCATCCCGTAGCAGATACCTAGAATTGGAATACCTAATTCGAGAATCTCAGGATCGATGCGGAAAGCTTGGTCATCATACACACTGTTGGGACCACCAGATAAGATGATGCCCTTAGGTGCGATTTCTTTCACTTCTGCAGCAGTAATGCGGTGGCTCAATAACTCTGAAAACACACCGAACTCACGGATACGGCGGGTGATCAGCTGATTGTATTGGCTGCCATAGTCCAACACGATGATTTTTTCAACGTTTGTCATTTCGGAAACGTTCGTCACATTTATTACCCCTATCTATAGAATTATTTTTATATAAAGAGAAACGATTAGATTGGCTGAAGCTGCCTGTAGCTGCGAATTCGCAGAAGCAAATCTTCAGTGAACAACAAATCTTAGGAAAAGCCGATAACCAGAATGGTGTTAGGCCTTGATTCTCTCTAAAAGCAACAGTGGTTCAGCCTGTTCGAAAACAGCGAAAATGAAAATCAGAATTTTCTTAAATAGATTTCATCAATGATATGTTTTTCTTTTTTATGGAGTATGATATCAGCTCGGCCTCTAGTAGGCAAGATGTATTCCTCTAAATTCTTCAAATTCACATTTTTCCAGACATTTCTGGCCATCTCAAAAGCTTCTTCCCGATCACCGATTGCGTATTGATAATAATAGTTACTTGGATCCAGAAAGGCGGTATCGAGCAAAGCCCCAAAACGTTCTAAATACCATTGTTCGATCAGCTTTGGTTCGGCGTCTACAAAAACAGAGAAATCAAAGAAATCACTGACATAAATCTGTTCATTTGCCGGCAGTTGTAAAGTATTAATCCCTTCCACAATCAGAATATCCGGCTGATTGATTATTTCGTATTCATCATCGATGATGTCATACACGCTATGGGAATAAACAGGCACACGGATTTCATCTTCACCGTTTTTAACAAGATTCAAAAAGCTGATGAGCTTCTCCATGTCATAGCTTTCCGGAAAGCCTTTACGGTTCATAATGCCTCGTTCTTCCAAAACTTTGTTAGGATATAAAAAGCCGTCAGTTGTAATCAGCTGAACATTTCGACGTTTAAATATCCGGGACAAAATCGTCTGCAGCAGCCGGGCAGTCGTACTTTTCCCCACTGCAACGCTTCCGGCAATCCCAATGATAAAGGGCGGTACAGGTACATATCTATGCAGAAACAGTCCTTTGCTTAGTGTCAGGGATTCGAATTCCTTCATATGCAAATGAATCAGATGAGTTAACGGGACGTAAATATCTTCTACATCCTGCAAAGAAATCTGATCATTGAACCCTTTGATATTTTCCAGCTCATCTTCAGTTAACGGCGCTTCCCCTTTGTGGTAAAACCCCAGCCATTCCTCACGAGGAATGCGATAGTAATTCATTCTTTCGTCCATTTGCCCCTCCACCAACAGTGACATGTTTTCTTTGCCTATTTTAACACAATTAACAGCTATCTATACAGTGATAATGGAAAGAAATGTTTCTTTAGGCAAAAGTTTTTAGCAAGTGGTATGATAAAATCAGAATACAGCTATTAATTGTGAAAGAGGGGATAGGCATGACAAAGCTTGTGTTATTTGGCGACAGCATTACAGCCGGTTATCTGGGGGAAGCAGCTTCTCCAATATTAACGAATTTAGTGAAAGCAGCTCTCGCAGCGCAGGGATTTGAAAATATCATGATTTCAAATGCAGGGATTCCAGGAGATACCTCAAGTGGTGGAGTGAAGCGGCTTGAAAAAGATGTGTTGGCTAAGGAGCCTGATTACGTTACCATCTTTTTCGGTGCCAACGATTGTTCAGATAATTATCCAATTGATGTTGATAAATATGGCGAGAACCTAACAGAGATGATTGAGAAAATTGGCAGAGAAAAGGTTATTCTATTTACAGCTCCATTTGTTGTATCAGCTCGTCAGCCTAGTCGTCAAGATGAAACCGTGCGCCGCTTTGTAGCGAAAGGAAAAGAGATTGGCGAACAGTTTGCTGTTCCTACAGTAGATATGTATCATGCCCTGAGTGTTTACCCAGGTACGGAGGAATTTTTCCAGGATGACGGACTGCATTTTTCTGAATCCGGCTATGAGTTTTTAGCTGCCTTGATTGTTCGGGAGATAAAAGGTAAACTGTTGGATAGCTAAGTAGGAACAGCTGGCATTTTCTCAGATATAAATGAGAGTGAGCTACAATGTTTTGCTGGCAGCAGCTTTCGAATAGAAATAATAAGTAATCAAAGATAGAGGACAAACGAATGACGAATCATTATTATACAGAAAATCCGGATATCGCTCATGATATTGAAGAATGGGATTTTGAATTGGCAGGTAAAAACTTTCATTTTATGACGGACAGCGGAGTGTTTTCACGTAAAGGAGTGGATTACGGTTCCCGCGTGTTGATTGATGTCTTTGACTGGAAAGAATTACCAAGTGAAGGACGTATTTTGGATGTAGGCTGTGGGTATGGACCAATTGGTCTTGCTTTAGCACATGCTTCTGGCAGAACAGTGGAAATGATTGATGTGAACCAGCGGGCGGTGGCTTTAGCTGTGGAAAATGCCGCGAAAAACCACATTGAACAGATAGACATTCATCCATCTAATATTTATGAGACGCTTCATGAGACAAGCTATGCAGCGATTGTCAGCAATCCGCCGATTCGGGCTGGAAAGCAAGTTGTCCATGAAATATTAAGCGGAGCAGAGCCTTTATTGGCGACAGGTGGTACATTAACTGTTGTCATTCAAAAGAAACAAGGAGCACCCAGCGCTCAGAAGAAAATGTCAGAGGTTTTTGGCAATGTAGAGATTGTCAGTAAAGATAAAGGCTACTATATTTTGAAAAGTGTGAAGGAAGCCTGATTATTTGGATTTAAGTATACTAAAAGTTTAGGAATTTAGTTATGCCCTAGACGCATTGAAATCCGTTAAAAACTTGATAAACACCTATGGAACAACATGATTAACGAATGTTGTTCATAGGTGTTTATTTGTTGTCGGATGAATATTTTTACAGCAAACTTTGCCGCTTTTACATGAAAACTAATAGAACGCTTAAAGCATGACATAAGGAGAAGCTCAGTGATTAAAGAAGGCTAGTTTGATTTCCAGACTATTACAACTCAGCTGTTTATCAGCACAAGCTTTGAAGCAATGGCAATCACCCAAAGATGTAAGGGATAGAACAGGTAAAAGGCGTACTTAGTCATTGGGGATGTCTGTCCTTTTTGTCCGTTATAAAGATGAAGGAAAGGCACTACTGAAATAAACGCAAAATCAGAATTGACACCCAACATAAGCAGCGTATTTGACCAGTCCCCCATCCATTGGAAGCTGGTAATGAGTAGTAGTAGGGAAAAGGCTAGGTAGCAGGCATCTCTCAGTAAAACTTTTTCTCTAGTGAAGTAAGTAATCGCCATAAACGGTAAAATTACCATTCCCCCCTCAGTAAATAAAGCACCTGCCGCCAGCAAAGCTAAAGCTCCAGCAAATCCCATTAGTTTGAGTCCAAGCTGTTTTTGACTACTGCTCCAGCTGAACAACAGCAGCATTAGCAGACCTGCTGTTAAGGTTAGAAAGATATTGTTGTGGACCTGAACGGCTGGATCTGCCAGCCATAGATTCAGTAAGCTGCTGCCTGCGGCCATCATTCCGGCGGCTGCGCCCAGTCGCATCAAATAGTTCTGCCGACTGCGTGTGTAAAAAAAGCCTTCTACTACCATATAAGCAAAGAATACCCCTACACAGCGAGTAATAATATGGAAAATAGTGGCTGTCGTGTCTGAAACAAAAAATGAGATGTGGTCGAGGACCATTAAGCCCATCATAAGAAATTTTAACTGGTTTGCATTCAAAAAATCACTTCCTTCTTTCGTTGAATTGGAAAAACATTCTGTCGTTTCCAATGATGATATAATCTATAAAATTAAGTCCAAAGGTGTGATAGATCAGCACAACTGAAAGAGTATCATAACTAAAAAGCCGCTCTCCATAGATTGAAGTGATAACCAACGAACGAAAATGAAAGGATGACTACTGGATGCCTATTTTTTCATGTCTAATTTCTTCTAAAAGAATCAAGAGAGGCTTATTACGTCAAAAAAGAAAGCGTTGACATTTTGAAGTCTATCTCCTACAATAGACAGTGTGTTAAATGGAATAGTTTTCATTTGGATAGTGATTGTTTACGAACAAGCTAAACCTGTATGAATTAAAAAACGTGCTTGAAAGCATGCCTTTTTTGATTCGTTCAGGTCTTTTTTTATGATGAAAATCAGTTGGAAGCCGAAATCCATAAAATGTGTTTGTAATGATTGGAAGAAAAAAATAAACAAGGGGGACGGGGACCGATAGATGAAAAGATTTCTTTCAATTTTATAAATAGGAATGACTAATGAGAAGAGTGGAGGTTTTTTTATGAGAAAAGCAGGAAAGTTTATTTCTTTGGTATCGTTATCTGTATTATTGGCAGCCTGTGACAGCAACGCTGTTAAAGAAGAAAAATTAGAAGGAACTACTCCGCAAAAGTACACAACAGAAGAAAAAACAGAAGGAAATGTGACCTATATACTCGTTAAGAATCCGAATAATGGAGCTGTTTTAGGCTACTTAAAGGATGGTGGTGTTCAGCTGATTGAGGAGGAAGATGGGGATTATACTTATGCATTTAAGGATATGAACGGCAACGGTAAGCTGGATGATTGGGAGGATTGGCGTAAAGATATTGATACCCGGGCGGCTTCTTTGGCAAAGGAACTGACTAAAGAGGAAATAGCCGGTTTAATGCTGTTTAGTAGTCATGAGCGGGAACCAGAGCAGGGGTTAACCGACGATCAAAAGAAATATCTGAACGAAGATAATCTAAGAAATGTTCTGAATGCCGGCGGAAATGATGTTGAAGCTGCAGTTAATTGGAACAATGAGATGCAGGCGTATGTAGAGCAACTGAGTACAGAAGAGGGAAAGAAATTTATTCCAGTCAACTTTAGCTCAGATCCGCGGAGCACGGCTGGTTCAGATGCCTCGTATAATGCAGAGGGAGAAGATATCTCCAGATGGCCCTCTAATTTAGGCTTGGCTGCGACCTTTGATCCTGATACTATGTTGAAATTCTCTAAGGCTGCTTCTGAGGAGTATCGGGCGATGGGAATTGCTACGGCCTTGGGTCCACAGATTGAGCTGGCGACAGACCCGAGATGGCTGCGGGCTGACGGCACCTTTGGCGAGGATACGGCACTGGCGACAGATATGGCAAAAGCCTATGTAGACGGCTCGCAATCTTCCTATGATTCTGATGGAGCGGATATTGGCTGGGGAGCAGATTCAATTAACGCTATGGTGAAGCATTTCCCAGGAGATGGTATGGGCGAAGGCGGTCGGGAATCGCATATGAATAGCGGTAAATATGCGGTTTATCCGGGCGGTAATTTTGAAGAGCATCTAATCCCATTTTTAGATGGCGCCATGAAGCTGGATGGTAAGACGGAACAGGCAGCGTCTGTGATGAGTTCTTATTCTGTAGCAATTGATAAAGACGGCAATCCATTATTTGGAGTGAATAAAGGTTCTGCATATGATAAGGATAAAATTGATATTTTGCGTAAAGATAATAAGTATGAAGGGATTATTTGTACAGACTGGACGGTCACTTCAGCGGTTTCTGATCCTGATAATGTTTTGGGTATTGGTACAGCCTGGGGAGTGGAGGATGAGACAGTCGCTCAGCGGCACTATGAAGTACTGCTGACTGGTGTGGATATGTTTGGCGGGAACAATGCAATTCAGCCAGTTCTCGATGCTTATGACCTATGGGATGCAGCTTATGAAAAGGGCGACGTAGATATATCGGCTGAAGAACGCTTCCAGCAGTCTGGGGCTCGTCTGGTCAAGATGATGATGCTGCCGGGAATTTTTGAAAATCCGTATCTGTCCTTAGCTTCTTCTGCTGAAATCGTCGGCAGTGAAGAAAAAAGAACAGACGGTTATCAGGCACAGCTGGATTCAATTGTTATGCTGAAAAACAGTGATGAGACCATTAAAAAAGCAAATGTAGAAAAAGATTATCAGGAGAAAGTAGTCTATCTCCCAAGCTCAATCCATCATGAGTTTAAAACCGTTTTTGCAGACGCACAGGATACAGCTGAGCCTACAATGAATGTGGACGCAGCGAAAGAATACTTCAAAGAAGTTCTGACGGATGAACCAATTAAAGAAGGAGAAAAGGTAACAGGCTTTAAAGCACCGGATTTGAAAAATGTAGATATGATTGTTATTGGAATGAGTAGTCCGGATAATGGCAGTCCCTTTAGTAGTGCCGGTCTAAAAGACGATGTTTTCTATCCGCTGTCTCTGCAGTACGGCACTTATAAAGCGGATGGTAAGAATGTCCGCAAAACATCTATTAGCGGAGATGTTTTGGAAAATGGTGAAAAGGAGAACCGCAGTTATTATGGACAGACCGCAGTCATCAGCAATAGCTATGATTTGGAAGCCTTTAAAAATGCGAAAAAGCAGAGTGAACAAATTGAAAAAGATACAGGGAAAAAAGTACCGGTTATTGTTGTTCTGAAAGCTAAAAATCCAGTAGTGGTGAGTGAATTTGAAAAAGACGCTGATGCCATCGTAACTGGCTTTTCTGTGAGCGATCAGGCCTATTTCGACATTATTTTAGGAAAGCAGGAGCCAAAAGGGCTTTTACCAATGCAGTTCCCAGCAGATATGGACACGGTAGAAAAACAGCAGGAAGATGTTGCACATGACTTGGAGGTATATAAGGATACAGCAGGCAACCTGTATGATTTTGGCTATGGCTTAGATTATAAGGGTGTAATCTCTGATGCACGGACCGAAAAATATGTAAAATAAGCAAAAAAACCGCCTTTGTTTTATTTTTGTTTCTTTTAGTAAGAGTTACAAAAGAAATTCGCTGTCTGCTATCAAGTTTCGCTGTCTTTAAGTAAAAAACTGAAACCTTTCGCTGACTCGCCTATGCTATACTTTGGTCAAAGGGAGTACAGGTTGAGTAAAAAGGTTGCTGTATTTTTATTAAATGACAAAGGAGCGGAAAGATGAAAAAAGTTATTTGGGTGTTATTGCTTTCTACAGCAGTTTTGACTGCCTGCGATAATTCAAAAAAAGAAACAAAAAATTCTTCAACAGAGGCATCAACAGAGGAAGTATCTAAGGAGTCAACAGAAGAATCTACAGAGGAATCTACTGAAGAAACCACAGCTAAGTCTGAGAAAAAATCAGGTGCTGTTCCAAGTCTGGAAGAACGGTCTGAGGCAATGGCTGACTATATGGGTGCAGAGAAATCAGAAGAGCTGTATCGTCAAACTGACCCAGTAGTTGTTTCAGAAGGAGATTTGGAAATTTCGATTGACGAATATGCTTTGAATAAGCTGACAAATTTTGATTCTAATTTTAAGATTCCTTTTGGCGATGAAACAGAAGAAGGCGGTATATTACTAGCGACATTTACAATTACAAATAATAGTGATAAGACACTATACTATCCGTCAACTCCAGACTTAACCTTTACAGGAGCAACAAAGGCGTACACAAATAATAAGTCTGTTGTGAAAGATGATTCTGACAATATCATCAGCTTCACTGTTCGAGAAGACGGTGAACTGCCAGCAGGAGAGACAGTTACTAAAACAGCCAATTATCTCTTTAGTAAAGAGGCACTTGAAGAAATAAACAAGTTGGGAATTGTAACGATGCAGGTTCCACGAGGCTATACAGCGCCGGATACCTTTAAAGCTGAAGACGCCGTGGGTGAAGACCAGAAAATCCAGCTGTCAGTTACGTCATCTGGTGAAAAAACAGCAGGGGATAATGCAGCCTTTCTACAGGATAAAGCCAGTATAGATAACATGGGGACAAAAACACTGGATAAAGAAAAGAAAAATATAAATGAAACAAAAGATATTAAAGGATTCAAAGCAACACTTTCTGACTACCAATTTACTTTCTTTGAGCCAAATGAAGTAGAAGCACAGCGCTTTAGTTCATTTGAAAACGGCGTTGTACTATTGACCGTTAAATTTGATTTAGATAATCAAGGAAAGAAAGGCATTAATATGGGCAGCAGTGCCTCTGTGTTGACGGTGAATAACGGCTCTCAACGTCTTCTAAGTGAAGGAATGCTGGTAGACTACAATAGTATAAAAGACATTGTTCAGCCGGGAGAAAGTGGTGAACTGCTGCAGGTATTTGTTCTTGACCAGGAGCAATATGAAAAAATCTGGCGGGAAAAAGACTTTAGCATCAAGTTGAAACTGCTGGATGAAGACTTTTCAAGTGAAGAAGCAGAGTTTGATTTACCAAAATAAATTAAAAACATCCTAAGAATAGAGGGAAAGGTGACTCAGCGAAATACCTTTCCCTCTAGTTTTTGGTTATAAAAGTTATAATACCGACCAGATAGAAGCTTCAATGGTTTATCTGGTCTATTTAGTGTATCTTTGGAAGAGGCTTAAATCATAAGAAATTTTCACATTCCTCTTAAGTGATTATGGGAAAGAGAGGCGGACCCATAAATAACTGCTCAAATTCTTCTTTACACTAAATCCAAACAAAGGATGAGTTTGGGACATAAGCAAATGCCCGAACTCTTCTTTCTCTAAAATCCGAATAAACGGCGTTCCAAAAGTAGCTCTCTCGGAAATAAGCCGAACTATCTCAAAAATATGAAAAACTCCAAGTAGGTATCAATCAACAGCTACTCGGTTCCCTCGTAGTGTTTCTTGACAATTTTCGGATAATCCGTCTTATTGCTGTGAAACACAGTGAAGGATGAGCTGATGTTGAACAGTACCTCCTTGGTTCTCGAAGCTAAACACTGTTGTCTCGACCTCATTCCAGGCAGCTGCTTATAGTTTATCCTGTTTCTTGAAGCTAAGCGTTGTTGCTTTGGCTTCTAAAGGGTTCCGGCAATAGGTAGTACGATTGACGGGTTTTTATTTAACAGAATTTATCTAGCTTTAGTAATCCTCTTCAGATCGTGTGAATTCTTCATTTTCCAATCTTGTTAAAAAGGATTTGTCCATTCGATAGAGTTCGTAAGCCGGATTACTAGTTGTCGTTTCAAAATAATAAGCGACAGGAGTTCCTTTTACTAAGACCACAGCATAAGCTGCGCCTGCTTGTTTCAGTAATTCCTGATTTAACGCTGGAATATCTTCATTTAAATCGTCAATTTTACCGCTGTATGTCAATAGTACACCTGTATCGTAAGTATAGTTATTCAATACACGAGGGGAGCCAAGACCATCGTTGACAAAGCTGAATTTTTCCGGCAGAGACAATGTTAAAAACTCTTCCTGACGTGTTTCAGCAACATCAAGACCATATTGACTCATTGTGTCGTATGTCAACATGCTTTCATAAATCGCCCCAACAGCTTCAATATCTAAAGGATATTTGATGGTGATTGGACGATAGACACTGTCTTCTGTTTGGTTGTTGTATGAGCCGGAAGTAAAATTCAGTTTTATGGTGTGGATAGGGTAGCCTTGTTCCTGAAGGCTTTCGCATAGAAATAACCCCTCCTCTGGATCATACTCGTTTTCCTTTTGTGCTTTCAGCTCATAATAGTCCTGTCCATCCTGCTGAACAACTAGGTTATCAGGTTCAAGCGCCATGGGCAGGTTGTCAGCTTGAAAATTATCATACGTCATTTTCAGAACGGCAAAATACTTGTTTTTCACAGAGCTATTCACATAGAGAATAGAAATATCTGAATAACCGCGTTCCGCCATCGTTTTTTTCCATCCGTCTGATAAAGTGATTTCATTCTTTTCTACAAAGTATTTCTCAGGATCCACTGGCTGCTCTGCTGGATCATCTTGTTCAGTAAATGATGTTGTTAAATCATCTTCACTGGTAGAAACAATTTCCTGTGGAGCACGAGGCAGCTCTCGTTTGGATTGAGGGCGGTCCTCACGGATAATTCCCCCAACCCAAACAAATAGGCAATAGCCTAAGATACTTAATACCAACACTGCGGCACCAACTGCCGCTGTAACCAACTTTTTATTTTTCATTTTCTCCTCCTGTGCAGCTCGTGTCTGAAAAGTTTAGCGGTAAATATTGTTGTAAGTTTGATGATGTTTATTATCAAAAATTCTTATTTAAGCACCACATAACCTGGTTTTTTCATTTGATTTACATTAAAAATTTAAAAAACTCGTTTAGCACAGAACTTTTCAGACACGACCTAGTCTGATATTTATTATATAAGAAAAGCTTAGTACTGCCAATTTGTTTTTTCCGTTTTCACTTAGGAACGTCTATGCTATGATAAAATAAGCACAAACAAGGAGGATGAAAATGAAAAAAAGGTTAATTGTTGGTGGAATATTACTAGGTACTGCTTTATCATTTGGTATTACTGCTTCAGCTGCAGAATATCCAGCAGTCATTAAGGTTTATGATAAAGATAATGATGTGACTACGCTGGATGCTTATCAAAAATCAACAACAAAGTTCAAGGAAAAAACATTTACTGATCCTGAGTATGCTGCTTTTATAACAATGGAGGCGTTGTTTTCAGACGGCTTTAACAAGGGCAAGGATATTTTGCCGTTCAGTGAAGCCGAATTTTGGAAAAGTGTTCAGGAACAGTTCGAAGACAAACAGCCTAAAGGCTTAAAAGGAATAGTGGTAGATGGAGAAACTCTGTCTGCAAAGGAATTATCCTCAGCAACCAGTACTGTATTGAAAGAGATGCTGCAGCAGGTCGTAAATTATGAGGTTATGTCTTCAGAGATTGCAGGTGACACTGCAAAAGTGAAGCTGGCATTTTACCCCATTTCTTTAGGTAGCTTCAGTCGCCAGATTTTCTATTTAAACTATGATGTTTCTGGAGAAGGAATTGTTTTTCTGGAAGATGAAGCGTTTATGACCACGCTAAGTAACTACAATTATTTGAAATATGTGGAGAATAATATTGCCCCTCTTACCAAAGAGCCGGTAACGCACGAATTGACCTTGCAAAAGAATGAATCAGGGAATTTCGCCCCTTCCCAAGAGGCGATGAAAGAGCTGTATGCGGCTTGTTTGAATGATGCCTATACCTATAAAGATGAAGAAGGCGCCATTAATTCCGGCGAACGATTTTTTTTGAAAACACAGTTTGATAAATAGCATTAGAACGCAGAGATATTAATTCTGCGTTCTTTTTTATGATTAGCTGATAAAAATCAGAATTAAGTCTCAAATAATTAATGATTTAAAGTGTGATTTCACCTGAACTTCTCTTAATATATTATCAAAAAGTTTTATGAAAGCAGATATAAGTATGATATATTTTATAGTGATGATTTAAACTCACAAATGATTTTATTTTAAAGGGGTGGGCGGTATTCCTAATTCTAATCCCAATGCAAATAATAATATATTTCCAAATGGAGGGTATTAGTTTTATGAAGGAGATTAACAAACGCAGAAGCAACAGCTATATCAACTCGATATCATTGGAAGAAGCCACTAAAAATATTTATTTTGAAGATGTTAAATTTATCATGGATGGGAAACCTGAGCAAAAATTTTCTACAATTATAAAAAAATGGTATGTTTACTTAGCAAGTGTGTTTCTCCCAGCGTTAATGATAATTAGTCTTATAGCTAGTGGTTCAAAATATCTTCCACAGACTATCATTGCAATTGTTATAGAGCTAGCGATAATAGGCTACATGACTTATAAATTTTTATCCCCATATTGTAATTTTTTGCGTTATTGGGGATATGAAAAAACTAGATATTCACTTGTTAAAATGGCATATATATCTTTGTTCTCTATAGGATATGGGATGGATGAGGGAAGCTATATAATCAATTTTTTAGTAGTTACGATGTGTATTATCACTTTCTTGGTTCTCTATGAAAAAGTAGAAGAAAATATGATTATAGAAGAGCTCAACAAACGTTTTAACAAGCAATATAAAACATCTAAAACTCTGAATATTATGATGAAAACTTCAGGTTTAGTTGTAGTAGTCATCTTTTTAGCTATGCAATTTTATCGAATAAATAAATGGTGGCTAATTGATTCTGTTCTCCCAGATTCTAAAACTCAAGCGAATTTTTTTGATGATTTGATAGGTATTTTCATAGGAATTCCTATTTTATTACTAATAACACTAATTCCTACTTACTTTTTATTTAATTCAAAAAGCTATGTGGAAGCAAAAGTAATTAATCGATACGCAGAAGATTTTAGAGAGCGTTATGATTATACAAAGAAAGAATGGTATGAAGGTTGATTGAATTATGTGTGGCTGAACTCTAACTTTAATCCAAACAATCAATATACACCTAATCAACATGAAAGGCCACTGATACCATTAATTTCCCTCTTGAAAACTGGGAGAGATATTTAATGAAAGAACTGTTCAAATTAATAGATCAAATCTCCTTTTCAACGGCTTTAAAGAAAACTCTCTTCATAAGGTATATATAACTATCAATAAATCAGAAACTGAGATTTTGTAGAAAACGTTAAAGGTACTCAACGTTGTCTGTATTTCTAGGTTGATAAGCTTAGTATCTAGTATAAATTGGGTTTTATTTCCAATTATGTCGACATTGATTGTATTTTTTATATTGATACGCTATTTTAAAAGCCCTAAATTAAAAAAATCAGCTTATACGATGACGGTTTATCTATTTACTCAGAATGCTCTTGTATTTTACCTTTCCTCTTTAAAAGTGACAGGTGATACAACAGTAAATAAAATAGTAGCATTCGTTTATATTTTAGTTAGTTATTTTCTATCTTTTTATGTTATAAGAACTAAAGTGTTTGAAGTGTTGCAAAAGAAATATGTACCTGAAAATAAGGTTGTATTAAAGAAAAAAGCTATAGAAAATATAACGAGATTAACTCTTATTCTGAGTGTCTTCATTTTTGTGTTAATTGGATTTATGGCATTCTTTAGATTTAATAAAGGATGGCTAAATGATCACAACCCAGATTTTCTATCGGGATTAAATAATTCATTAATTGGAAATGTATTATCAGTGCTTTCTATTTTTATTGGTCTCTCAATTCTTATTCTAGTTACTTTACTCCCAACATTGCTTTTAAATATAGACATTACAGTAGATGGATTGATTTTAACGAAATATTCTGAAGAGCTTCGAGAAGAATATGAATTTACAAGAGAAGAGTGGTATGGTGACTAGCCTATCTTTATCTGTATGAAAAAAATAGTGGGTAAACTATTTCGACAAGTAGTTTACCCACTGTTTGCTTATATTACTTTTTTTGTTGACAGCTAGATGGATAACAATCTCTTCTGTACCGACGATGCCTTACCTCCGACGAAAATTTCGCGAATTTTGTCTTCTTTTTTCGTCAGAGAGGTCTGAATTTCAGAAGGCAGACCCATAGAGTAGCCCTGTTCAAAAATCATATGGCAGCTGCCGTTAGACTGGTCATTCTGCTGATATTTACTGAGATAACAGGCAAGGGCCGCGTTTGATGTACCTGTGGCGCTTTCCTCTGGGATATCAAATAGAGGAGCAAAATTCCGGCAATGAGCAGTTGCTGCGGGTGTGACGGTTTCTGTTGAGAAAAGATGATAGCCTGTTACTTGATATTTCTGGCTGATTGCTGTTATTTTCGGAAAATTTGGCTGAGCATTTGTCACTAGCTGTAAGCTCTTAACTTGAATCAAGATATCTTTAAGTCCTGTTGAAACAATTTGAACAGGCAAGTAATCATGAAAGTCGTTTTCTAATAATCCCAGTGAATCCGCCAGCTCAGCAGCTGAGAGAATAGTCAGGAACTGCGGCGGTGTCTGCTGTAGAAAAATTTCTCCAGCAGATGTTGCATTGACCGTTAGAATACCTGCTTTTGTTTCAATAGAATAGCTGCCCGAAGCAAGCTTCTTTTTTTGAAGTAAAGCGGAAAAGAGGCCTACCGTAGCATGGCCGCAAATAGGGACTTCTTCAACCGGAGTAAAGTAGCGAACCTGAAAATCTGCTTGTACGCTAGGAAAAAGAAACGCTGTTTCTGAAAATCCTAAGATGCTTGCAATTTTTTGCATTTCAGTTTCAGCAAGATTTTTTGCATCAAGAACAACACCGGCGGGATTTCCGCCTGAATTATTTTTAGTGAATGCATTGAGAGAATAGGTATCAATAATCATTGGGTATCCTTTCTTTTTTCATAAACTAAGCTGAGTTGAAAAACTGTTTCTTTTAAACAAGCCCTCTGCTCATGCTCTGCTTACTGAACTACAATCAGTGCAGTTGCTTTAAAAGCAGTATTTATCTGTAATTTGACTACGATAAGTTAAATTGCAGAAGGTATTTTACAAAATTGTAAAAAGCTGCAAAAGCAGTAACTAGGTTCGGTGAATGTTCGGGATTTTCTGGAATATAGCAATTACTATTTTTGGAAGTTTTCAGTAAATTATCAAAAAATATGAAAGTGTGAAAATAGCAAATGTGTAAGGTTTCTGATGTTTTTCAGACTGCTCGCTTTTCTAGCTAAGCACTTTTTTATTAAATAATAAATTTTTCATTTATCTGTTTTTTTCCGAACGATTCTGATAAGATATGATTGTTCAATAAGTATTTTGAAAATGTATCATGTCATATGGAGTGTGTCAACGGGGAGTGGGAAAATGAAATTAACAATTAAGGAAATTGCGGATATGGCTGGGGTTTCAGTGACCACGGTTTCCCAGATACTTAACAATAAGGGCAGCAGGTTTAGTGAAGCAACTAGAAAAAATGTTTTAGAAATAGTGGATAAGTACCAGTACAAGCCTGATTTCTTTGCGTCAAATATTATCACTAGGCATTCGAAAACTGTTGGAATGATTGTTCCGGACGTAACGGATTTTTTCTTTTCGAAAATTGTTGAGGGCGTAGAAACTCATCTGAACGCACTAGGCTATATGATTTTACTTTGCAACTCCAAACACAGCAAGGAAGAAGAAGAGAAATATGTGACAGAGCTGATTCATCGGTCGGTGGATGGAATCATTCTAGCGACACCCAATGTTTTGGATGAAGACCATCTTCTGAAAAAAAGAATGGCTGCATCCTTTCCTGTAGTGCTTGTAGACCGGGGAATTAATAAACGGAATTACGGCCAGCTGCTGATCAATGAGCATGAAGGGGCATACAAAGCGATGACTTCCTTAATTGCTAAGGGGCACAGGCATATAGGTATGCTGAAGGAAACAGAAGGCTATTATCAGTTGACCGAGCGGGTATCTGCTTATCGGAATGCTTTGGAAGACCATGGCATCCTCGTTCAAGAAGAATACATCTGCAGTGGAGAATTGACACTTAAGGGCGGCTACAAGGCTGCTTTAAAGGTGTTGGAAAATAAAGAGATCACTGCTATTTTTTGTGGTAATGACGAGATGGCCATCGGTGCTTACCAGGCAATTTATGAGAATGGGCTGCGGATTCCAGAAGACATTTCAGTTATAGGCTTTGATGGACTGGAAATTTCTCAGTATTTGACGCCAAGCTTAACCACTGTCTATCAGCCCGCATTTGATATCGGCTATTATGCAGCAAAATTTCTAGTTGAGGGTATTCACGGCGACGCACAAAAAATTCCAAATAAAATTTTTGAAACAACTTTTGTCGAAAGGGACAGTGTAATTTCTATTGACAATAAAAGAAAAAAAAGGTAATGTTCGTCTTGTAAGCACTTTCTTTTTTATTTATTAGGTTTAGTAAACTGTTTTACTAACGGTTTCATGACAAAAGTTTTTAGTGTATAATACAACATTGGGAATTCGGAGGAATGCAAGAATGAGAATGGTAGATTTAATCGAGAAAAAAAGAGACGGAAATGTACTGTCGAAAGAAGAAATCCAGTTCATTATTGACGGATATACCAAAGGAGATATTCCAGACTATCAGCTCAGTGCATTTTTGATGACAGTTTTTTATCAGGACATGACAGATGAAGAAATTACAGATATGACTTTGGCGATGGCTCATTCCGGTGAAGTAATCAATCTTTCTGAGATAAAAGGCATCAAGGTAGATAAGCATTCTACCGGCGGAGTAGGCGATACCACAACGCTGATTTTAGCTCCTTTAGTAGCTAGTGTAGGTGTGAGTGTTGCTAAAATGTCCGGCAGAGGCTTAGGACATACCGGCGGAACAATTGATAAGCTGGAAGCAATTCCCGGTTTTAAGGTTGAACTGCCGGATGAAGAGTTTATACGATTAGTCAATGAAAGCCATGTAGCGGTGATTGGTCAGTCGGGCGATTTGGCTCCTGCAGATAAAAAGCTTTATGCATTAAGAGATGTTACCGCAACAGTGAATTCAATTCCGCTGATTGCCAGTTCAATTATGAGCAAGAAAATCGCAGCAGGTGCGGACGCGATTGTACTGGATGTGACAACTGGTGAAGGAGCCTTCATGAAAAACCTGGATGAAGCCCGTAGGTTGGCAGAAACGATGGTGCGGATTGGTAAATTGGCTAACAGGCAGACGATGGCGGTTATTTCAGATATGTCTCAGCCGCTGGGCGAGGCGATTGGCAACAGTTTGGAAATTGTTGAAGCAATCGAGACTCTGAAGGGAAATGGGCCAGAAGATTTAGTGGAAATGTGCTATGTGCTGGGCAGTCAGATGGTTGTTCTAGCAGAAAAAGCCGCAACGTTGGACGAAGCACGGGCGATGCTGAAGGAAGCGCTGGAATCTGAAAAAGCCTTGGAAAAATTCAGAGAAATGATTCGTAATCAAGGGGGCGATGATACAATCATCGATAACCCGGAACGACTATTGACAGCTAAGTATGAAGTTGAATTGCCGGCAAAATCCAGCGGCATTGTTCAACGGATTGTTGCAAATGAGATTGGCGTGGCTGCAATGCTTTTAGGTGCGGGTCGGGCAACTAAGGAAGATGAGCTGGATTATGCAGTAGGAATTAAGCTGCACAAGAAGGTCGGTATGCCTGTGAATGAAGGAGAATCCCTGTTGACAATCTATGCGAATACTGAAGACATAGAAGAAGTAAAGGATCTGATTTATAAAAATATCGAAATTGGACAGTCAGGGGAGGAACCTGTTCTGATTCATGATATAATTACTCTATAAACGTAAAAGGAAGTGTAAAAACGTGGAAATTAATCGAATGATCGATCACACGATATTGAAAGCAAATGCAGCAGAAGAAGACGTATTGAAAATTATTGAAGAAGCAAAAAAATATGAATTCTTTTCTGTCTGTGTAAATCCGTTTTGGGTGAGCTTGGCGCATGAAAAATTAGCGGGTACAGCTGTTTCAACTTGTACAGTTATTGGTTTTCCTCTAGGAGCAAATACTTCTGAAGTAAAAGCTTATGAAACAAAAGATGCAATTGCAAATGGCGCAGACGAAGTAGACATGGTTTTGAATGTCGGTGCGCTGAAATCTAAGCAATATAAAAAAGTTCTGAAGGACATTCAGGCAGTAGTGGAAGCAGCGGCAGGTAAAGTCTTGGTAAAAGTGATTATTGAAACAGCTCTGTTGACAGATGAAGAAAAAGTGAAAGCTTGCCAGCTGGCAAAAGAAGCAGGGGCTGATTTCGTTAAAACCTCTACAGGCTTTTCAACGGGCGGAGCGACAGTCGAAGATGTTCGGTTAATGAGAGAAACAGTCGGTTCTGATATGGGTGTTAAAGCTTCAGGCGGGATCCATAACAAAGCAGAAGCAGAAGCAATGATTGCTGCCGGTGCGACAAGAATCGGTACAAGTGCAGGTGTGTCAATCATGGAAGGTGCAACAGGTACCGGCTACTAGTTTTAAACGGATGCGAATTAAACCATAGAATAGAAGAGTGGGGAAATCATGACTGTAAAACCAGAATGGATTGCAATTGCAGAAAATGCATTAGATAAGGCCTACGTTCCTTATTCTCATTTCCCGGTAGGAGCCTGTCTCGTCACTGAAGACGGTCAGACGTATCAGGGAATTAATATTGAAAATGCTTCGTATGGACTAACAAACTGTGCAGAACGGACAGCTATTTTCAAAGCTGTCTCAGAGGGACAAAGAAAGTTTCAGCATTTAGTTGTTGCCGGGCATACACCTAAACCAATTGCGCCATGTGGTGCTTGCCGGCAGGTTATTGCCGAGTTTTGTGAGCCTTCAATGCCGGTGACGCTAGTTGGCGACAATGGTGTTACCAAAGAAACAACAGTGGCTGAGCTTTTACCGTACGCCTTTACTGATGATGACTTGTAAACCGCAGATGTGAGAAGGGCGGACAAGCACATAAACAATGTTGAAAAGGGCTGGTCAGAAGAAGCTTGCTTCTTCTGAAAATGAATCAATCAGTTTTGCGGTTCAGTACTATCAGCAGCAGATGTAATCCTTAACAGCAATGGCATCCGCTGTTTCTGTATAAGGCATACATTTTCTGCACAGGTTTTCTTATCTACGTTTCATTCAGTCATCCTGGCTGTTGAAAATATAAAACTATTATTTAGGGGGCTTTACAGAAATGAAAAAAGCAAAATTATTTGGTCTAGGCGTAGTGGCAGCTGGATTGACAGTTGCATTAGCTGCATGTGGCGGAGGTAACGGCGGCACAACGGATGACTCAAAAGATGGCGGATCAGCAAGTGGTTCAGGAGATGCTGACCACAGTGCAGTGATCGTAACCGACATCGGCGGTGTGGATGACAAATCATTTAACCAGTCTGCATGGGAAGGATTGCAGGAGTGGGGTAAAGAGAATGACCTGCCAAAAGGTGCTGGCGGTTATGACTACATCCAATCAAATGATGCTTCTGAATACGTAACAAACATCGATACAGCTGTTTCCAACGGTTTCAAAACAGTATTCGGTATCGGCTATCTGTTGGCAGACTCTATTAGTGCTGCTGCAGATCAAAATGCGGATACACAATTCGTTATCATTGATAGTGTAATCGAAGACAAAGACAACGTAGTTTCAGCAACTTTCAAGGATCATGAAGCTTCTTATCTTGCAGGGGTAGCTGCTGCCAATACAACTAAAACTGATAAGGTTGGTTTTATCGGTGGTGAAGAAGGGGTTGTAATTGACCGCTTTGAAGCTGGCTTCCGTCAAGGTGTTGCAGATGCTGCTGAAGAGCTAGGCAAGACAATCACTGTTGATGTGAAATATGCTGCATCATTTGGAGATCCTGCGAAAGGGAAATCTCTTGCAGCTGCAATGTACCAAGGCGGAGCAGACATCATTTTCCACGCTTCAGGCGGTACAGGAGCAGGTGTCTTCCAAGAAGCGAAAGATTTGAATGAATCTGGCGACCAAGACAAAGTATGGGTTATCGGTGTGGATAGAGACCAGGATGAAGATGGTAAATATACAACATCAGATGGCAAAGATGATAACTTTACATTGACTTCTACGCTTAAAGGTGTAGGCGCAGCAGTCAAAGATATCTCTAATCTTGCTTTGGAAGACAAATTCCCTGGCGGCGAACACAAAGTATATGGTTTGAAAGACGGCGGTGTTGATTTGACTGAAGGCTACCTTTCAGATGATGCACAAAAAGCGGTAGATACTGCAAAAGAAAAAATTATTGCAGGAGATATTGAAGTGCCTGAAACACCGGAAGATGTAAAAGACTAATTCGTAAATAGTTAAGTTGTTGAACAGGGAATGAGGAATGGGACATGCGAATGTCCCTCCTATCCCATTCCTAAAAAAGTTCCGGTTTCTAAGAAAGCAGAATAGGAGATAAACTAGTTTACTAATCTGTTTTCTTAAAAGTCAAACGACAGAAATCATCTTTCGGACTTTTAAGATTTGGTCACCCGAATTTTTGAAGAAACAGCAGTGCCTAAGCTTTATGTTCAGTTTCAACATGTAAAACCTTGTTGCTTGTCACAAGTGAAAAAAACGTTAGGATGTGAAAAAAACGTGGCTCAAGAAAAATATGTGATTGAGATGCGCAATATTACCAAACAGTTCGGCACATTCAAAGCCAATGACAACATCAACCTGCAAGTAAAGCCTGGAGAAATTCACGCATTGCTGGGAGAGAATGGTGCGGGAAAATCTACACTGATGAATGTCCTGTCAGGTTTATTGGAACCGACCTCAGGAGAAATCTACATAGACGGTCAAAAGGTAGATATCAATGGACCGACTGCTGCTAACCGCTTAGGGATAGGAATGGTCCATCAGCATTTTATGCTGGTTGATGCTTTTACTGTCACTGAGAATATCATTTTAGGAAACGAACCTGCTAAAGGCGGTGTTCTGGACCGTAAAAAAGCTGTTGAAGAAATTCAAAAAGTATCCAAAAGATACGGATTAGATGTAAATCCTAATGCGTATATTCGAGATGTTTCTGTTGGTATGCAGCAAAGAGTGGAAATTCTAAAAACTCTTTATCGCGGAGCCAATATTCTGATTTTTGATGAACCGACTGCGGTGCTGACGCCTCAGGAAATTGATGAATTAATTGCAATTATGCAGGGGCTGGTCAAAGAAGGAAAATCGATTATTCTGATTACCCATAAGCTGGATGAAATTAAAAAAGTTGCAGATCGTTGTACAGTTATTCGCCGAGGCAAGAGTATCGGTACCGTTGATATTAAAGACGTATCTTCTCAGCAGCTGGCAGATATGATGGTCGGCCGTTCAGTATCATTTAAAACAGAAAAGATACCTGCAAAACCGACCAAGACAGTCCTGTCTGTTAAAGATTTAGTCGTTAAAGAGAGTCGGGGACTTGAAGCGGTTAAAGGCCTGAGTCTGGATGTCAGAGCTGGTGAAGTGGTAGGGATAGCTGGGATTGATGGTAACGGACAGACTGAGTTAATTCAGGCGTTGACAGGCTTAAGGAAAATCGAAAGCGGATCAGTGGAGCTGAACGGAGTATCCATTGTTAATCAGAAGCCTCGCCAAATTACAGAAGCTGGTGTGGGACATGTGCCGGAAGACCGTCATAAGTACGGCTTGATTCTGGAAATGACTTTGGCAGAAAACATAGCACTGCAGACTTACTACAAGGAACCGCTAAGTAAAACCGGAGTGCTGAATTATAATAAAATTAATGAGTATGCCCGCAAGCTGATTGAAGAATACGATGTCCGTACAACCAATGAACTGGTGCCTGCAAAGGCTCTGTCCGGCGGGAATCAGCAAAAGGCAATCATCGCTAGAGAAGTAGACCGAAATCCTGATTTACTCATTGTATCTCAGCCAACACGGGGACTTGATGTGGGGGCGATTGAGTATATTCATAAACGTCTGATTGAACAGCGTAATCAGGAGAAGGCTGTGTTAGTTGTCAGCTTTGAACTCGATGAAATTATGAATGTTTCTGACCGTATCGCAGTAATCCATGCTGGAAAAATTGTAGGGATTGTTGATCCGAAGGAAACATCTGAAAATGAACTAGGGCTTCTGATGGCAGGGTATTCACTGGAAGAAGCACGTGAAGAGCTAAACAGTGTGAAGGCAGGTGATTCTGTTGAATAACAAGACAGAACGAATCAGAAATATTATGGTGCCGATACTGTCGGTAGTGATGGGATTCATTCTTGGTGCAATTATTATGTTGATTTTCGGGTATTCACCTGTTCAAGGATATTCCGCAATGTTTACCACTGTTTTTGGTCAGGGACCTAAAAATATTGGTGAAATTTTTGTAACAGCCGGGCCGCTGATTTTTACAGCCCTGGGCTTTTCTGTAGCGAACTCAGCCGGCTTCTTCAATATCGGGCTTTCTGGTCAGGCGCTTTGCGGCTGGGTAGCAAGTATCTGGGTGGCGCTGGCAATGCCGGATGCGCCTAGAATGGTTGTATTACCATTAGCAGTGATTGCTGGTGCGCTAGCCGGTGCGGCTGCGGCTGCGATTCCCGGTATTTTACGGGCGTATTTTGGAACGAGTGAAGTTATCGTTACGATTATGATGAACTATGTGCTGCTTTATGCAAGCACTCATATTGTCAATAATGTTATGAATCCTGAAGTGATGAGCAACAAAGGGGTAACCAAGATGGTTGGAGCAAATGCGACCCTTAGAAATTCTTTCTTGACTGAGATGAGTAATGGTTCCCGGTTAAATCTTGGTATTTTCTTAGCGCTTATTTTTCTGGTGATTGTCTGGTTTATGATGAAGAAAACTACAATCGGCTATGAAATACGCTCTGTTGGACTAAATCCTTTTGCTTCTGAATATGCAGGGATGAGTAGTAAACGGACAATTATTCTTTCTATGATTATCTCAGGTACACTTGCTGGTTTAGGCGGTGTTGTACAGGGATTAGGAACCTTCCAGAACTTCTTTGTACAAGGTTCGTCACTGAGTATTGGATTTGATGGAATGGCGGTATCCTTACTAGGTGCCGGCAGCTCAGCAGGTATTTTACTGGCAGCTCTGCTGTTTAGTATTCTTAAGCTGGGCGGACAAGGAATGCCGCTTCGTGCAGGCGTTCCAACCGAATTGGTCGATGTTGTTATTGCATCAATCATCTTCTTTGTTGGGATTAGCTACCTTATCCGTTTCCTGATGGCAAAAGCATCTGGAAGTAAAAAAGAAGTTGTGGTTGTTCAAGAGATAGAGTCAGCCGGCAATGATGAAAGCCAGCAAGGAGGGAAAATCTAATGGATGCAGCATTACTATCAACAATTCAGACAATTATTAATCAGACATTATTTTATTCCACTCCACTGATTCTGACTGCTTTGGGCGGTACGTTCTCAGAACGAAGCGGGATTGTAAACGTAGGACTGGAAGGCATTATGGTCATGGGTGCATTCAGTTCAGTTGTCTTCAATTTAACCTTCGCCGATACTTTCGGCAGCATGACGCCTTGGATCGCCTGTCTCGTCGGCGGTGCTGTTGGTCTGGTTTTCTCATTGCTTCATGCAGTAGCTACAGTTAATCTCCGTGCGGATCATATTATAAGCGGTACAGTTATTAATCTGATGGCGCCGGCACTGGGCATATTCCTTGTAAAAGTAATTTATGGAAAAGGGCAGACAGATACGATTGCAAAATCATTTGGCTACTTTGCCTTTCCAATCTTGAAAGATATTCCAATTATTGGTGATTTATTCTTTAAACGGACCTTCTTACCGGCATATTTTGCGGTACTGATTGCGATTCTTGCCTGGTTTGTTATTTTTAAAACCCGGTTTGGTCTCCGTTTGCGTTCGGTAGGGGAAAATCCTCAAGCTGCGGATACGCTGGGTATCAATGTCTACATGATGCGTTACGCTGGTGTAATGCTGTCAGGTTTCCTTGGCGGTATGGGCGGTGCGATTTTCGCACAATCGATTGCTGGACGTTTTGCAGCAACCACAATCGCCGGACAAGGGTTTATCGCGATGGCAGCTATGATCTTCGGTAAATGGAATCCATTGGGTGCGATGGGTGCGGCGTTGTTCTTCGGATTTGCACAAAATCTGAGTATTGCCGGATCAAGTATTCCGATTATTTCCAAGATTCCTGATGTCTATCTGCAGTCAGCACCTTATGTACTGACAATCATTGTATTGGTACTGTTCTTAGGAAAAGCTTCCGGACCGAAAGCCAATGGTCAGAACTATATCAAATCTAAATAATTAATCTATATAAATCCTCTAGCATGAAGCGGCGACTTAAAAAATGCCGTTTTGAAAAGAACAAGTAAGGGAATAGAGTACATCACAGTTTTCTTACAGGATTTAGATAGTTGTATTAAAAGGGCGGGACTATGGGAACATTTCTTTAGTCTTGCCTTTTTTTGCATAAATGAGTACTGTAAAGATAAAAGCAGAAGAGGAATGTTTTATTTGCTTGTATAATAATACTTCTGCTCTAAGCTATGAGAAGCAGGAGTAAAAAGCTGGTCCATTATCTCCCTTGGGCAAGCTAGCTAATGTAACAGCAGTAAAAAAATAGTTTTTACTATTTTAATCAGATATCAGCGGGAACGAACTTGTCTGATGTCTATAAGCACTAAACAAAACTGGAAGAAAGAAGGATGGTTATGTTTAAACGTGTACATTTAGTTGTAATGGATTCTGTAGGAATTGGAGAAGCGCCAGATGCTGATAAATTTGGTGATGTAGGCAGTGATACATTAGGGCATATTGCTAAGGAAGCCGGGTTGACTATCCCTAATCTTGAAAAGCTGGGCTTGGGTACAATTGCTCCTTTGCATAAAGTTGCTGCTGATGCTGATCATTTAGGCTATGCAACAAAATTGGAAGAAGTTTCGGTTGGTAAAGATACTATGACGGGACATTGGGAAATTATGGGCTTGAACATTCAAAAGCCGTTTCGTGTCTTTCCTGAGGGCTTTCCTGATGAATTATTGAAGCAGATTGAAGATTTTTCAGGAAGAAAAATTGTCTGCAATAAACCATATAGTGGTACGGCTGTGATTGATGATTACGGTGAACATCAAATGAAAACAGGGGATTTAATCGTTTACACGTCTGCTGATCCGGTTTTGCAGATTGCAGCACATGAAGACATTATTCCTTTAGAAGAGCTATACCGAATTTGCCAGTACGTCCGAGACATTACAAAAGATGAGCCGTATATGATTGGACGCATTATCGCCCGTCCCTATCTTGGTGAACCAGGCAACTTTACACGTACAAGCAACCGCCATGATTACGCATTGGATCCATTTGGACATACGGTGCTGGATTCGTTGAAGGAAGCCGACAAAGCTGTGATTGCAGTTGGGAAAATTAATGATATTTTCAACGGACAGGGCATCACTGAAGCAGTCCGTACAAAGAGCAACATGGACGGTGTTGATCAGCTGTTGAATGTCATGAAGAAGGATTTCACAGGTTTAAGCTTTACCAATCTGGTTGATTTCGATGCATTATTTGGTCATCGCCGAGATGTTGTTGGCTATGCGCATGCAATAGAAGAGTTCGACCTGCGGCTACCTGAGATTTTAGAAACTATGCAGGAAGATGATTTGTTGATGATTACAGCCGATCACGGCAATGATCCGACTTTTCCTGGGACAGACCATACTAGAGAGTACGTTCCACTGCTTGTTTATAGTAAAAAAATGCAGGGACAAGGTCAGCTTGCTCAAGGACACTATGCAGATATTTCCGCAACGATTGCTGAAAACTTTGGAGTTCCTAAAACAGAAAACGGCGTCAGCTTTTTAAGTGATTTAAAATAGGAGGAAAACAATGACAAAATTGAAAGAACAGCTGCAGGAAACAACTGATTTTTTGAGAGGAAAAGGACTTGAACAGGTAGACTTTGGTTTGATTTTGGGCTCTGGTCTTGGTGAACTGGCAGAGGAAATTGAAAATCCAGTAGCGATTTCCTTTTCTGAAGTACCGCATTTTTCTCTTTCTAAAGTCGTTGGTCATGCGGGTAAGCTAGTGTATGGTACACTAGCTGGGAAAAAAGTGCTGGCTATGCAGGGACGCTTCCATTACTATGAAGGTCATTCAATGCAGACAGTGACGTATCCAGTACGTATGATGGCAGCGTTAGGTATTCATTCGATTGTAGTAACCAATGCTGCAGGTGGAGTGAATGAAGCCTTTGAACCAGGTAATCTGATGCTGATTACTGATCATATCAATTTCACTGGAGACAATCCGTTAATTGGTGAGAATGAAGATGACATGGGACCACGTTTCCCGGATATGAGTCAGGCTTATACGAAAAATTATCAGGAGGCTGCAAAGGCAGCAGCTGCTGAACAAGGGATTGTTTTACAGGAAGGCGTGTATATGGGCTTTTCTGGTCCGACGTATGAAACACCTGCTGAAATACGCATGGCTCGGACGATGGGGGCTGATGCTGTGGGGATGTCCACTGTGGCAGAAGTAATTGTGGCTGCTCATAGCGGCTTGAAGGTTCTGGGAATCTCTTGTATTACTAATCTGGCTGCTGGGATGCAGAGCAGCCTAAACCATGAAGAAGTTGTGGAAACAACAGAGCGGGTGAAGGAGCAATTCAAGCAGCTGGTGAAAACTACATTGAAAAATATGTAGTACGATGAAACGTTTGTTATCTCTAACACTAATGAGAAGAAAATAAAGGAGCGAAGCAAATGAGTGTTCATATTGAAGCGAAACAAGGTGAAATAGCAGATAAAATTCTATTGCCGGGCGATCCGCTAAGGGCAAAATATATTGCAGAAACCTTTTTAGAGAATCCGGTTTGTTACAATCAGGTTCGGGGAATGCTGGGCTATACGGGAACCTATAAAGGAGAACGTGTTTCTGTACAGGGAACAGGTATGGGTATGCCTTCCGCAACGATTTACGCCCATGAATTAATCAATTCCTATGATGTGAAGAAATTGATTAGAGTAGGCACTTGCGGCGCGCTTTCTACAGATGTTCATGTTCGAGATTTAGTGATTGCTCAAGGCGCGGCAACTAGCTCTGCAATGATTGCTAAAAATTTCCAACAGTTTCATTTTCCACCAATCGGCAATTTTGACTTATTGCTTAAAGCCTATCAGCTTGCGACAGAAAAAGGATTTACTACCCATGTAGGAAATGTATTGTCTGAAGATACATTTTACAAGGATGATACAGCTGAAACAATGAAGTTGGCTGAATTAGGTGTACTGGGAGTGGAAATGGAAGCTGCAGCCTTGTATTATTTAGGGGCGAAATTTAACGTGCAGGCATTAGCAATCTGTACTGTAAGTGACCATATTATCACTGGTGAGGAAACAACGGCTGAAGAGAGACAGACAACATTTAATGAAATGATTGAAGTAGGTCTGGAAACAGCTATTAAGAGCTAATTTATAGTAATTAAACAAGTACGAAGCTTATAAGAATGAGGTAGAGCACCCGTTTTTGAATAAGATAAAGTGCGTACTGAAAGAGGCTGAAACAAATATCTATGGCGGTTCCCGCCACCAAACAGAATGAAAATAAAAAAAGAATCGACCTACAGGTCATTTCCTGTCATACTAAAACTGATAGGAGTGGCTTGTAGGTCGATTATTGATTGAGGTTTTTCTCCAAGTTGACCTTGAGGGACAAACTAGATCATTCTACTTAGTTGCACCGATCATTAGGTCATAGAACCTGCGTATAAAAATAAATTGTTTTTATAAGTAGAATAGCCTCTCCTGTACTTTTTTCAAGGAGGAATTCTTATGAAAGATGTACTTTGCTCGTGTTGTGCTGGATTAGACATCCATCAAAAAGTCGGGGGCAGCTTCTTTGTTTTTTAGTATTTAGTTTTCGTATAAAAGTCTCTTAGGTTTGATAAATTGTAAATAAAAACGAATAATACACTTTTTTGCATTGCTTGTCTTGCTTGAAATTTCCGAAAAAGCTGACTTTTGGCCACCGTTTATTCAGAATTAAAGTTTGGGACAAAAACTGATTTTTAGTTTTGTTCCCAGACTTTTTTCCTTTGTTTAGTCTTGTTTTTTTTGAAGAGAGATGTCATTATTAATAATGAGTGGTTTTTTATCATTTTTAGATACTATTGTTTACTTTTGGGAGATAAATTTTATTTTTGCATAAATTACTCATTTCAAATAACTTCTTTTCTCCTATGATGGACGTATCAAATATGTCAGGAGAATGTTGAAATGAAAAACTTATGGGAATTTATTCAAGAAATGAATGCAGTGAATAAAATGGAACGTGATTTACAGTTAGCAACAGAAATTACTAGTCTTGAGCTGGATGAGATACAACAGTTTTATACAGCAGATGTTACAGCTGAAACATACAGCAGTTCTTGGTAAATAATCCAATAGGAGTTGATTTTTTGAATGAGCAAGAGTCGTTAATAAAGTATCTACATACTGATTTTGAGCAATCACGTTTTTTTAAAGTGTATCCGACTAATTTTACTGTCTTTGTTCAGAAACAGCTGAATAGAATCTTTGAAAAAGATCAACACAGTTGGGGAAAAATTTACTTGTTAATACGAATGCTACATAAAAATGAATGTTCAGAAAAGGATATAGCAATTGGTTTTTATATTGAAGTACTGAATTTATGTTTTAGTCTATATGATGATTTGATGGATGGGGATAAGAACAACTCCTTTGATAAACAGTCTTACTACCAATTAACAAGACTGTTGCTGGAGTCTTTGGAACAACTTTCTTTTTTTGTGCCGAAAAAATCCGTAAGTAATCTTATTGAAAGATTGAATACAGCAATTGACGGTGAATGGTTTGATGTAGAGAATCAGCTAACAAATGAACTTTCTGAAAAAGATTACTTTGATGAAATGTTAACTAAAACAATTTCTGTGTATCAGTATATTTTTGAATTGGCAAGCGAGCAGGAGACAGCTTTTGGTGAACAGATAGCTGAGAAATTAGGAACATCCAGACAACTGATTAACGACACACTAGATTGTATCAATCCGAAAAAAAATGATTTGCGAGCAATGAAGCCAACGCTTCCCCTGATTATGGCAAATAAATATAGTCAAGAAAATGATGGTCAGCTGCTTGAGCAGCTAAAGATTTATTCGGTTAATGGAGGAGCGGACACCGCATTGGAAACTCAACTCCATCTTTACATTAAAAAGAGTGGTGCCCTTCAGTACTGCTTAATTGTTGCTTATAAAGCACATCAAGAAGCCTATAGAATGGTGAAGAACCGATTTAAAGATAAAGCCATGGAGACAGAGAGATTGTTTCAATATTTGGACTGGAGGAAAAAAAATGAGGAATAACATGAATCCAGTTCGATTTATTCCGATGGGGATTTTATTCTCTATTATTGTTTATTTTATAGAGCGAAATTATTATCTGACAGGAAAAACAAGCATCGATGATTTTCAGATGTTTAATTTTCAATTTATCATTGGTGTATTTTCGATGTTTTTAGGATGTCTTGTTTTATTAAAGTCTCAGACAACCAAAGTAACAAAGGCTTATTTTTGGCTTACTCTGTTAATGGGGGGGATTTTCCAGACCTTAAGCTCTACAGAGCCATTACTGATTTATCTGGAAAGAATTTTTGTAGCACTTTCGCCTGTTGTAATGTTCCATTTTTTTACCACATTTATCACCATTGATGAGCAGATAATCGTTAAGAGGCTGAGAACGGTTTTGCTGTTATTTTCCGGGTTTAGCCTGCTTATGTTTTTAACCAATTTTTATATTAATGAGATATACGTTATCGGTTTAGTATTGGCAGTTTCATTCAGTATTTACAGTTATTTCAAATTTAAAGGAAAGCAGCGTTATTTGCCGCAGCGATTCTCCAGATTATTGCTGAAGAGCGCAGTGCTTTCTTTTTTTCCGTATATTTTCAGTGTTGTGTTTGAAATGCCGAAATTTTCAAATAATCTTGCTGAATTTCTGATTTTGTTTTGTCCTATTTTTATTCTACCCACAACGATTGCCTATATTTTAATAAAAAATAACACATTGATTATTAGTACGAATTATACGCAGCTTCTAAAAAAGGTTTTGCTAATCGTCGTTTTACTGGCAACTAATAGTGTGGTGTTGTCTTTTCAGAGGGTTTCTCTTGAACAGCAGCTGCTTTTAAATAGTCTATTATTAATGATGTTATTTGTTTATCAATACGTTTCTGAGCTGTTTTCGATTCAAGAAATTGAGAAAATCGATAAAATGAATGAGAATCTTGAAGCAGAAAAACTAAAAATCTTTCATCAGATTACATATGAAGACTACTTTAGTTCACTTGGGGATTTAGTTACAGAATTAGTAAATCGAACCGTTGAAACGGACGGTCTGATGATTATCTGGAAGGATCAAATGGTCCACTTCATTTTGAAGCAGGAGGGATGTTTTAATGATTTCGTATTGAATAAGGAATGGATTAAGACCTTTCAGACGAGTGAAAATATTATTATCTGGCATAAAAATTCGTACCTCTTTTTTGAACTTTTCTATAACAATCAAATACAAGGATGGTTAGTACTAGGAAAGCAAAATCAGCGTTATCGGGCAAATGAAGTATCTTCACTAAAATTATTAAGTGAGACGGTTAGTGAACTGCTTGGGACTAGTGAATTGCTAAATCAAGTAACAAGTAAAGTTCAAAAGCTCCCTCAAATCAAATACGATCAATATATTCAATTTAAAATATTATACAGCAATGAACGAATTCAAAAAGACTTCACGTATTACCTGCATGATGATATCTTACAAAATCTGCTGGCTATAAAGAACATTGTGTCTACGATGGAAGATGGTGTAGTTAAAGACTTCATCATTGAGAATGTGGTAGAACTAAATACATCGATTCGGGAAAAAATGTTCGATATTTATCCATCTATGCTGGCTAATATGTCACTTCAGGAAAGCTTGGGGATTTATTGTGAAAAGCTGAGAAAAGATCAAAGCTTCAAAAATAAGAATATAAAAATAAAATATGTATATGAAGAAAGTATCTATGTGCCGAAAGAATATAAATTTACTGTTTTTAGAGCAGTTAAAGAGCTGATACAAAATGCTGTAAAGCATGCGAATGCGAATGAAATTGTGTTGGAAATCAGTCAATTGGCTGAAACAGTTAAAATTTGTATAACAGATGATGGTGTCGGTTTTAATGTGAAAGAAAAAATAGAAGAAAACTTCTATACAAATCATATTGGGCTGCTGTCAGTAAAGCAGGATATTAATGCCATCAAGGGGGATATACAGATTAGAAGCAAAGAAAAGAGTGGGACAGCGATTGAAATGATGATTCCAATTGGGGAAAGGAGTGGAGAAAATGAAAATTTTAATGATTGATGATCATGGCGGATATGCTAAAAGTCTGCAGTTTTATCTATCATTTAATCCAAAAATAGAAAAATTTTCTTATCATCTTAATGCAGACGGCTTATCAGAGACTCTTAGAAAAGAAAAACCGGACATCCTGCTTTTAGATATTCAGTTAAAAGGAGAGAATGGACTAAAGGTTGGTCAACGGGTACTAGCAGAATTTCCAGATCAGAAGATTATCTTTCATTCAGGTCATGATTTATTAGAATATCATAGCCAGGCGATTAATATGGGAGCAAAGGCTTTTATTGATAAGAATAGCGATCCCGAAAAGCTGTTTGATGTTATGAAGATAGTGATGGCGGGGAAAACTGTTTTTCCTAAATTCTATACAGATGTAGAACCGTTGACGGATCGCGAGAAAGAGATTCTTCAACTGACTGCCGATGGCTTGAAACAAAAAGAGATAGCAGAGACTCTATTTTTAAGTGTGCGAACAGTCGCCAATCATATTCAGTCAATCAATGAAAAATTTCATGTCAACTCCTCTATTTCAGCAGTAGTAAGAGGAATTGAGTTAGGGATTGTCGATAAATTTTAAATACTATGTGACAGTACAATAGACAGAATTAGCTTGAAAATAGCTGGTTCTGTCTTTTTTTGATTAAATTTTATGGTGAAAAGGATTGAAATACTGAGCAGTTATTCAAGGAAGAGAAGCTTAATTAGTAAGAGAGAAGTGATCCAAATCAAGATGGGAGCAAGAAGTAAGCAGATGTATTTCCTAGGATAAAGAAAGGGGACTTGTCTTTTCGTTTAGTTAATCACATAAGGATGAAAATAGTACTCAAGACTTTTTGGCTTGCTAAAACTTACCAAATAGAAACAGGAGAAGGTCTTTTATTGATGAATGTTCATCTAATTTGCTGGTTAGACAAACAAATAAATAAAAAGGGATTCGTTTGTTGAGAGAGCTTGCATTATTTACCTACGAAAGACTGCATAAACTACTCATACGAAAACATGAGAGGCTAACTATAATAAATGTATCAAGTAAACAAAGAATGGTAACGATAAAGATAGGAGAGAAAAACATGAAAATAAAAAATAGTAAACAGATATCATTGATTATCGGCTTGTTTTTAATGGTTATTGGAATTATCACTTATTCAGTAAATGGACAGCTTAAGAAAAGCCATGAGGAATTGTATCAAGCGAAAATAGATTACCCGGAGATTTATGACGTTATTGATTCATTAAGCTTTCATTCTTTTGAAACAGAGGTCAAGGCAGGTGAGCTGCTGGTTTATATTGGACGACCTGATTGTGGGGACTGCACGGATTTTGAACCGTCGTTTCTTTCAATGGTTGAGGAAAGAAACTTGGAACAGAAGATTGTTTATCTTAATGTTTCCAAGCTGAGAAAAGATGAGCAGCAATGGAAAGCGTTTAAAAAGACTTACGGTGTTATGTATACACCAACAATTGCACATTTTAAAGATGGACAATTAGTTAGTAAAGTTGAATGGACACCAGAAAAGGGCAGTGTTCTATCAGAATTTGAAGCATGGCTGGATGAATATGCATACAGCTAATGTTATTAAAATGTAGGAGGTATCATCATGAGTAACTTATTGTTGAAAACAACAGATTTAACTAAAAAATATAAGAATTTTACGGCGCTGGACCAGGTGAATATGTCGATTTATGAAGGAGATATTTATGGATTTATCGGAAAAAATGGAGCTGGCAAGACAACGTTAATTCGAACGATTACAGGGTTGGTTTTTCAAACATCAGGAGAATACAACTATTTAAAAAAAGAGATGACTGTTAGTGCAGTTATTGAAGCTCCGGCGGTCTATCCAGAGCTAAGTGCCTTTGAAAATTTAAAATATGCAGCCATTCAGAAAAATGTTAGAGAAGCGAATTGTGTCAATAAAACATTGGAATTTATTGGGTTAAGTACAACTGGTAACAAGAAAGTGCGGGACTTTTCGTTGGGAATGCGTCAAAGACTGAGCATCGGAATGGCAATTATAAATAATCCGGATTTACTAATATTGGATGAGCCGATTAACGGTTTGGATCCGGCAGGTATTATTGAAATGCGAAAGATGATTCATAGAATAAACAAAGAATTAAACACAACAATCTTAATTTCCAGCCATATTTTATCTGAGCTGGCAATGGTAGCGACTAGATATGGGATTATTCAGGATGGCCGATTGGTAAAAGAATTTTCCAGTGAGGAGCTGGCAGCTGAGCTTACGTGTAAATATATACTGGATGTATCAGATAAAGAAGCGGCTCTGCAGCTGATTGAAGAAAAAAATATAAATGTAGTTGGTGTGGAGAATAATAAAATCATTTTTCATACAGACAATGAGACACTAAATATTTTCTGTGAAAAACTATCCGATCATCAAATTAGTGTTTATCAGCTTCAGCATGTAAAAAAAGAATTAGAAGATGTATTTTTGGAAATTGTAGGAGGAGATTACCATGTATCAATTAATTAAGGCAGACCTGTATCACGCTTCAAAAAGCAAAACAATTTACATTGCCCTGCTTTGCGCACTGATAGTTACCTTATTTTCTACTTTAACAACAACAATCGATGAGCGAATGATGAGTATTCGGAGTCTGATGGTTAATGGAACAGTGCTTTTGCCAATGCTGTTTATTCCAATTTATATGCTGGTATGGCAAAAGGATTTTGTCTGCAGGACAGTCAACTCAGCTCTTATCTCCGGTGTTTCAAGAGAAAAATATTACTTTAGTAAGATGGTGACGACATATCTGCTGGGTACGTTGCTCATTACTATATACAATATATCGGCAGTCATATTTAGTTTTAAATTTCAAGGCAGTATTCAATTTATAGAAATTCTTGGAATCTTGGGACTACAAACTATTCTATATCTTGTTGTTTTATCAATCGGCTTGTTTTTATATAGCTTGGAGAATTCCGCAGCGCTTTCAACAGCGGTCTATGTCTTAATTATCTTGTTAGGCGAGAATGTTGTAAATATTTTTTTAGAGCAACTAGGTGTCGACATGCAGAATTTATCACAGTACTTTCTATTTAAGAATCTAGCAGCTGTTGCTCAGCTGAGTGAGCTAAGCCAGGATCATCTGGTAAAAGTGCTTGTAGGAGCGCTGCTACTTCTAATTGCTGCTATTACCTGTACGATTTCGATACTTCAAAGGAAAGAACTAAAATAAGAAGGAGGCTACTAAAATGAAAAAGAAACTATTATTACTGATAATCTGTACTACTGTTTTGGGCGTATTCATTTTCAATTATGTTAGTGAAGAGAAAACATCTGTAAATAAACAATGGGAACTGACCTCGGAGCAGGTCAAAAATATAACGTTAAAAGGAATTAGTCAGGATATTGACATTTATCTAGAAAAGAGTTCGGTTAATCAGCTGTCTATTGAAGGTCAAATGCCGGTTTCGTTTGCAGAAAAATTGGATAAGCTGAACCCGGATGAACAGGAAATGTGTCTTGATTTTTCTACAGCAATCGGCTTGAGCGTAGCGAAATTAAATGGAGATAGATTGAGAATGACGATACAGGTGACTGATGAGAAAAACTTGGAACAATTATTGATTCAGATGAACAAAGGGAATGTAAAGATGGAGGTACCTGAAATTTTTGCTAAGGCTTACAAGCTAAGCACCAATCAGGGAAAAGTTAATCAGCCTGGTCAGCAGAAGAACACTCAGGGGCTAATTAAAGTCGAACTTGGTTTTGGCGACATAACCGTAAGTGAGATTTAGGAGGGGTGTCTAATGTATGCACACACGATGCAGAATATGTCTAATGACTGCGGCTTAGCAGCGTTGGAAACCATATTCAAACAATTAAAAGTAAAAAATGTGGAGTTAACATTAAGTGAGTCTTTGGATTCAAATGAGCAGGGTTTATCTCTGCTCCAACTTCAGGAAATCATGAAAAGCAATGGTGTCTACAGTGAAGCGTATCAAGTCACAGATTTTCATGAGCTAAGCAGTCAAAAATTTCCTATCGTCTGCATGATTAAACGAGAGGGGTTACCGCATTATGTTGCTGTACATCAGATTAGTCAGCAGCAGATAACTTATTCCGATCCAGCTGAACCACAATTGATTACAAAGGATGTAGCAGCATTTATCGAAACATTTATGGGATATGCTATTTGTATTGAAGATGTAAAAAAGAAGACAAATCAAGTTAAGAAAAACAAGAGTCAGCTATATAAACAGATTATTCGAAAGCTGCCTTTTTCTTCAAAAGTTGAAATAGGTATACTGACTTTTATGAAATACCTCATTCCATTAAGTCTGACGGCATTTATGCAGTACGTGATGATTTATCAGATGGAAAATATAACAATGTCTTACTTTGGTATGATTGCGCTATTCTTTACGACTCTAATGCTTATCTACTATCAAATTAGTCAAAAGGATATTCAAATAAAGACTAAACTGGAAAATCAGTTTCAGCAGAAGGTTCTGATGGACTATTATGAGAAACAAACGAAAAATGTTACTGAAAAAAGAAATATGGACAATATCATGGGACACTTTTGGAATTTATTAATCTCTGTTACAGGTATTTTGAATAAGCTGTATTTAAAATTTGATTTAGCTTTTGTTCTAGTACTGTGTCTGCTTATTTTCAAAGTTGATATTCTATTGGGATGTACAGTTGTGGCCTGGCTGGCAGCCTTCACAGTTCTGGTTAGTAGAAGGGCAAAAAAAATCCAGAATTTTGAAAAAGGGGTAGTTTCAGGCTCGAACGCATTATCTTCAGCAATTGAAGAGCAGCTGCGTTTGTCGCTGGATGTACATTTATTCTCCAAGGAAGAAGAAGCCAGTGAAAAAGTTCAGGCTCGAATGAGTGATTACTTTAATAAGAAACTGATTAGTAACGAGCTGTCTACAGCGATTGATTCAATCTTTGAATTTATCAGTACTTGTATCACCTTGAGTATTTTTGGTCTGTTGATTTATGCTTATACATTTAATAAAAATCAATCAATTACAATGTTGTTTCTCAGTGTTTTTATTATCACACTGGTCCTTTCCAGATTGAGACCGATTGTTCAAACCTGGTTAAGAATCCAAAAAAGTGAACAGGCTGTAACATACATTCAAAGTAGCCTGGATATACGTGACAGTCAAGAGGAAAGTGATCTAACTGATATTGGGAGTAAAACGATAGAGCAACTTAGTCTGGAGAAACTTTCATTCTCTTATAACGAAGATGGCAAATGTTTATCAGGAATGAATATAGATTTTGAAAAAGGAAAAATAACGGGGATTGCTGGTAAAAACGGCTCAGGGAAAAGTACCTTAATGAAAATTATTCTAGGGGTTCTGAGCCCAGATAGCGGAGTAATTCGAATCAATGATAAACGCTTTTCCTCTTTACACGGGACGAATATCAATGAGGCAGTGAACGCCTATTTTCCAGAGATGGGAACCTTCCAAAATACAGTTGGAGGCAATATAAAATTTGGACTTAATAGTACCCAGACTCCGAAGAATCAACGAATTGATTATTTAAAAGAGTGCATGGGATTAGAGCTGCCTGATGATTATGTAATCTATTCCCAAGGCGGAAATCTTTCTCAAGGGCAGCTTCAGAAAATTCTTCTTTTAAGAACTTTATATGAGGAGAAATCAGTTTATATGTTTGATGAGCCTACAACAAATCTAGATCAAAAATCAGTAGATGCATTTATACAGGTTTTAAAAGGATTGGCGAATACGAACGATAAAATCATCATTTTAATTACTCATGACACGTATCTATTGGAACAATGTGATCAGATTATAGAGATTAGTGAGGGGATGAAATGATGAAAAGAGTAAAACTATTGCTGATAACGCTGCTATTGCTAATCTCAGGAGGCTTTTGCCTAGCTCGCTTGACTGTTGCTGATAAGAATCAAGAGTTTGAAGAAATTAGTGTTGAGGAGGTAAAGAACAGAATAGCAGACGAAAAAGAAATGGTCGTTTATTTTGGTAAAAATTCTTGTGAAGCTTGTAGAGTGTTTACACCAATTTTATCGGAAGCAGCGAAAAAAAGCAGTAAGACAATTTTGTTTCTTGATGGTGACAATTTGGAAACAAAAGAGTTTAGCGAAAAATACAATATTTCCGGAACGCCAACGTTAATAATAATAAAAAACGGTAAGGTACTTAGATATGAAGGAGTGATGGATTTGGCGGAAACACTTAGCGTACTAGAAATATAATACTGAATTTGGAAATAGAAAGGAGGAGGGCACATGACAAAATTAACGAAGACAGAGCAACGCAGCGTAAAAGCAGGCTGGGTATGTGTATTATGGGGAGCGGTTTGCTGGGGCTAATCCGCCAATAAAAAACTAGGAAAGGAGAGAATAATCATGACAAAATTAACAAAGACAGAACAACGCAGCGTAAACGCAGGCTGGGTATGTGTATTATGGGGAGCGGTTTGCTGGGGCTAATCCGCCAATAAAAAACTAGGAAAGGAGAGAATAATCATGACAAAATTAACAAAGACAGAACAACGCAGCGTAAAAGCAGGCTGGGTATGTGTATTATGGGGAGCGGTTTGCTGGGGCTAATCCGCCAATAGAAGACTAGGAAAGGAGAGAATAACCATGACAAAATTAACAAAGACAGAACAACGCAGCGTAAAAGCAGGCTGGGTATGTGTATTATGGGGAGCGGTTTGCTGGGGCTAATCCGCCAATAAAAGACTAGGAAAGGAGAGAATAACCATGACAAAATTAACGAAGACAAAGCAACGCAGCGTAAAAGCAGGTTGGGTATGTGTATTATGGGGAGCGGTTTGCTGGGGCTAATCCGCCAATAAAAGACTAGGAAAGGAGAGAATAACCATGACAAAATTAACGAAGACAGAACAACGCAGCGTAAAAGCAGGCTGGGTATGTGTATTATGGGGAGCGGTTTGCTGGGGCTAATCCGCCAATAAAAAACTAGGAAAGGAGAGAATAATCATGACAAAATTAACGAAGACAAAGCAACGCAGCGTAAAAGCAGGTTGGGTATGTGTATTATGGGGAGCGGTTTGCTGGGGCTAATATAAACTAAAAGATACCTTGAAAAGCAATGAGAGGCTGCTTTTCAAGGTATCTTTTTATTTTTTTACTTAATAAGTGAGGCTTTTAAATCTTTGATAATGTTTGTGTTGGCAATTGGTCCATTATAGAGCCAGCTGGAATCGCCGCCGAAGCTGTAAACTTTATCATTTTTCACAGCCTTCAGGTTTTTCCAGACATTCTCTTGGAAGAACGGATCGGATTCATCGCTATTGATTAAGAAGATATTGTCTGCATCCAGTTCGGCCATCTTTTCAAGAGAAACAGCACTCCAATCAGCCGTTGCTGTTTCAGAAATCTCAGCAACCAAATTAGGGATTTTTAGACCTAAATCTCCGTAAAGTACAGCGCCGCTTGAACGAGTTTCGCTAACCATAAAGGCTTGATTATTGGTAATCCAAAGAACGGCGGCTGACTGATCAGCTGCATTGTCTGCAAGCTCAGCTTTTGTTTTATCAGCTAATGTATCATAGTCTGCTAGAATTTCTTTTGCTTGATCTTCCTTGTTTAGAACAGACGCAACATCAGTTAGCTGATCTCGCCAGGTAACACCGTCGCCGTTTTTCACTACATATGTAGGAGCGATTTTGCTGTATTCAGCATATTTTCCACCTTCAACCGTCGCTGATGAGCTAACCAGCAGTAAATCAGGTTCATATTTAAGAACTTCCTCATAAGGCAAATCGTAAGAGATTGTCGGAATCCCTTCTAATTTATCCTGTAGATAGTCTTGAATACTCGCATTATTTACAGTCCATTGAGCGATGGGAGTCTCGTCTAAAGCGACTAAGTAATCTTCCAGATAACTGCCGATGATTTTCTTTGGATTAGCAGGAATAGTCACTTCATTTCCTAAAGCATCTTTCATGACCCGTTCTTCCGCAGTACTGTCTTTAGCAGAGGAGCTGTCTGTTTTATTATTAGAGCCGCAAGCAGCTAGTAAGCTTCCGCCAATTAATAGAGACAGTCCGAACGCCGTATATTTATTAAACAATTTCATTTGATTCTCTCCCTTAAGTATAATTAAATGATAACGATTCTCATTATCATTTATATTGAGAGATTTGTCAATTGTTATTTCTAATTGACAAATAAATTCTCTTTGTTGTGTGCTGAAAGAATAAAGGTCATTGCATTTTATAGAAGAGTTTTCTATAATGAAGTACAGTTCGTTGAGAATCATTCTCATCGAAAAGATAAAAAGAATCGTTGTATATATAACTTCAGTACGAGGAAGGAATTTCATGAATATACTAAAAACGACCGATTTGGCGACAGCCTATGGCAAAGAGGTTATTAGCGAAAAGCTAAACTGTACATTTGAACAGGGAACCATAACCAGTGTCATTGGACCTAACGGCTGCGGCAAGTCAACGCTGCTTAAAACACTGGCGCGCATTATGCCGGAAGCTAAAGGACAGGTTTGGCTGGAAGAGCGTAAGCTAAGCGAGTTCTCATCAAAAGAAGTTGCCCGAAAGCTGGCAATCTTATCTCAAAGTCCGGAAAATAGCGTAGATTTGTCGGTATTTGATTTGGTTTCTTTTGGACGCTATCCGTATCAGTCTGGTTGGAAAAACCTGAATAGTCACGATCAAGAGCTTATTCAGTGGGCGTTGGAGTTGACAGGGCTAACTGAACTGGCTAGAGAGTCAGTGGCGATATTATCTGGAGGACAACGGCAGCGGGTATGGATAGCCATGGCTCTAGTGCAGGATACAGAGATTTTGCTTTTAGATGAGCCAACCACTTATCTTGACCCGGCACATCAGCTGGAAATTTTAAACGTGTTGAAAATGATTAATCAGGAATACAATAAAACGATTGTCATGACCATTCATGATATTAATTTGGCCTCCCGTTTTTCAGATCGAATCATTGCTATGAAGGACGGAAATATAGTAAAAGACGGAACACCCAATGAGGTTGTCACAGAAGCGTTGTTAATGCAGGTATTTGCTATTGAAGCAGAAATTATCTGTCACGGAAAAACAAGGCGGCCTCTGGTTCTATCTTATGAAATGGCGGAAAAGGAGAAGGCTGATGAACTGGAAAGCTAAGCTTCAACAGCGGCAAATCAGCTGCTTTCTGCTCTTTTTTCTTTTGCTGCTGGCAGCAGTTGTTGTCTCTGTTCTGTATGGTGCGGTTCAAGTCCCTTTTAGCACATTGATTGAAGCATTTACTGATTTCGATAAGGAAAATCAGCTGCATCAGGTAGTCTTGTCGATACGCCTTCCTAGAGTGCTTGGAGCAGTTTTGGTAGGAACGAGTCTGGCTATCACTGGGGCTCTTGCTCAAGGGATTACTCAAAACCCGTTGGCAGATTCTGGTTTGTTGGGGATTAACGCTGGTGCTTCATTGGGTCTAGCCTTAGTCTTTGCTTTTTTACCAGCTGCAGGCTACTGGCAGATTTTATTTGTTTCTTTTTTGGGGGCGGGGCTGAGCGTCCTAATCATTTATTTTATATCCAGTCGCTCAAAGCAAGGAGCCACACCTATCCGATTAACCTTAGCAGGTGCCGGAATCAGTGCGTTGTTTATTTCTCTTAGCCAGTTTATTGCACTGCAGTTTAATTTAAGCCAAGATATTACGTTCTGGTCTTTGGGCGGAATCAGCGCTATCTCCTGGCAGCAGCTGAAGCTTGTAGCCCCTATATTTATTGCATCAGTAGCTGCCTCCTTCTTTTTCAGTTCGTCAGTTACTATTCTGCGTTTTGGTGATGACACTGCAATTAGCTTAGGAAAAAATCCTCGGGTGATTCGATTGGCGGTCAGCGCACTCATTCTGCTGTTATCTGGTTTAGCCGTGGCGATTGCTGGATCAGTCAGCTTTGTCGGTTTGATTGTTCCACATATGATGCGCTTTTTTGCTGGTGAAAACTACCGCAAACTACTGCCGTTTTCAGCTGTCGGCGGGGCTTTTCTGGTAGTGTTGGCCGATTTTATCGCCCGTATGATCAATCCGCCGTTTGAAACACCCTTTGGTGCTGTTGTGGCAGTCATTGGGATTCCATTCTTTATCTATTTATTCCGTAAGGGAGGGAATCTAGGGTGAGTAAAGGAAAATTACTCGGCATCTATAGTTTACTTGTTTTATTGTTGTTAGCAATCACCTTGTTCAGTCTGACAAATGGTCAGCTGGCGATTTCTTTCGAGGATTTTTTACAAGTAGTTTTTGGTTCTGGCAGCAAAGTGCAGCGGCTATTAATCATTGATTTTCGGTTGCCTCGGATTATTATCGCTGTACTAGCTGGAGGCGCTCTGGGTTTAAGTGGAACTATTCTTCAAAGTGTCACGCAAAACCCACTGGCTGATTCAGGTATTCTAGGAATTAATGCAGGTGCAGGCTTTGCAGTGCTGTTGTTTATCAGCTTTTTCGAAGCAACGACAGCTACCGTATTTCTATTGCCTTTTGTAGCTTTATTGGGTGCACTAGCGACAGCTGGAAGTATTCTTTTGATTGCCTACGACCGCCGCAAAGGATTAACACCCGTTCGAATGGTTTTAACTGGAGTGGTATTAAGTACAGGAATTGCCGCTTTGACGATTCTGCTGACAACAAAGCTGGATGCTGAAAATTATCGCTTTGTCACAATGTGGCAGGCAGGTACTATCTGGGGCAGTAATTGGTCCTTTGCTGGTGCCCTGCTGCCGTGGCTGGTACTGGTTTTTGTGATTGCATTAAGAAAGCATCGAGTTTATGACATTCTGCAATTAGGTGATGAAACAGCCATTTCAGTTGGAATGGAGGCGGGAAAAGAGCGGCTATTCTCGTTGATTTTAGCTGTTTCCGGAGCTGCAGCAGCTATTTCTGTAACTGGTGGAATCAGCTTTCTAGGCTTAATTGCCCCGCACATTGTCAGAAAGCTAGGAGCCGCCAAGCATAAGGATATTTTACCGCTGTCTTTATTAACTGGAAGTGTTCTTCTGCTGCTTAGTGATACGATTGGACGTACAATTCAGGAAAAAGGTGAAATTCCTGCTGGTGTTATTGTGGCCATCATTGGTGCACCTTATTTTCTCTATCTACTGCTGCGGAGTGATAAGTAAGGATAAGATGGAAGAAGAGAACCTAGCTGCTTTTTGCGGATAATGCGCTTTTGTTCTAGCGATTTTTCAAAACTGGTTCCTATAGTATTGATGACTCTGTCCTAATTGCTTCTAAGAATTTGGTTGCTGGAATAAAAACATCTGGTATGAAGGATTAACTAGATGCAAAAGAGAAAGGGATAGAGGTATTTGTTTCCGAAGGGAGAGCTCTACGCCCGCTGTTTATCTAGATTACATGTGAGTGGGATATGACTAAGTTATGTCTCATTCCCTTTTGCATTTACCATTGATAACTTTTTAGGCAATTATCAAAGAGCGCGGTTACTGGAATCCGCTGCTGGCAGAAGTATATGAAAAGGTATATGATGGTAGGTGAGATAAAATTATAATTGAAGCAGGTGAAAGAATGGAAAATTTTCGTTTTTATGTACCAACGGATGTGCGTTTTGGAAAAGACCGTTTGAAGGATGAATTAGCAGATGTTCTAAACCTCTATGGAAAAACAGTGCTGCTGGCATATGGCGGTGGTAGTATTAAAAAGAATGGGTTATATGATCAGGTTTTATCATTAATGAAAGACAATCAGAATAAGGTTGTTGAATTAAGCGGGATTGAACCAAATCCACGAGTAGAAACCGTTGATAGAGGTATTGCTTTATGTCGAGAACATCAGGTAGATGTGATTTTGGCAGTAGGCGGCGGCTCAACTATTGATTGTACGAAGGTAATTGCAGCGGGCTTCTACGCAGAAGAGCCAGCTTGGGAGCTTGTTTCGAAGCGTAAAGGCTTTAATGGACCTGCGCTTCCGCTTGTAACTGTTTTAACACTTGCGGCAACTGGTAGTGAGATGAATGGCGGCGCTGTGATCACTAATCTTGCTACCAATCAGAAGCTGGGTGTGGGCGGTCCATCAGTACTTCCAAAGGTTTCGTTTTTAGATCCGCAGAATACTTATACGGTTCCTGCTTATCAGACAGCAGCGGGGTCAGCGGATATTTTGAGTCATTTGTTTGAAAACTACTTTAAGAAAACGGTAGGAGCAGATGTTCAGGATTCAGTATCAGAAGGACTGATGCGGACAGTAATCAAAAATTGTCCAACAGCATTGAAGACTCCGGATGACTATGACGCTCGTGCAAATCTGATGTGGGCAAGTAGTCTGGCGCTTAACGGACTCACTGGCAACGGTAAATCCGGTGCTTGGTCTTGTCACCCTATGGAACATGAATTAAGCGCTTTTTATGATATTACTCATGGGATTGGGCTAGCTATTTTGACTCCCCGCTGGATGAAGTATGTGTTGTCAGAAGAGACTGTGAGCAAATTTAGTCAGTTCGCTGAAAATGTCTGGGGGATTAAGGAACAGGACGAATTTGTAGCAGCGAAGAAAGGGATTCAGGCAGTCTACGATTTCTTTAAAGCCTGTGGTATTCCAATGACTTTGCCGGAAGTTGGCATAAATGAGGAAAAACTGTCTCTGATGGCGGAACAAGCTGTGAAGCATAGTACGATTGAAACAGATGCCTACATGCCGCTTTCTAAAGAGGATGTAGTAAAAATCTATCAGGACTGTATGACAGAATCAAGTTATTACTAAAAAGATCGAGAAAAAAGTGGGAACCATAGTTGGCTCCCGCTTTTTTCTACTTCAAAACCTAAAAACCTAATAAAGCGTGGTCCAAGGTAATTCTCTAAGAAATGAGTCGAAGAATCTCAAAGATACGAAGGAGCTGTTTAAGGACGAAGCGGCTTCTTTCCCACAGCGAATCACGCTTGCGGCAACTATTTAAATTCCTTTGACATCCAGCACAGAATATCCACGCTGATCATACCGGTTTCGGCTGCGGGAATATTCAATCGGCTGACCATTTTTCAAATAAACCACCTGTTCTACTTCTAAAACGGGATCGTCAACAGCACAGTCTAAATATTTTTGATCATATTCGCTGCTTTTAGCTGCCTGAATCGTTCGGAAGGCACCGGCAAATTGAATACCTAATTCCTTTTTTAAATAATCATAAATAGAATGTAGGAGAATCTCGTTTGTCAGGCCGGGAGCTAGATGCACCGGCATGTAGGTATACTCCATGACGTAAGGTTTTTTTTCCAGCAATCTTAGGCGGATAATCTTATAAACCGGCTGTTCCGGCTGAATAATCAACCGTTCCTGTACTTCTTCACTGGGGAATTCGACTTCAAATAGAATTACCTGGCTGGATAGCTCCCTGTTCGCTGCTTCCATTTGGACACTGAGTCCTTGATACTCATTTGCAGGCGAGGTATCCTTATCCCAAAATGAGTGATTCAAGATGCGGGTACCAGCTCCACGCTGAGAGTAAACTAAGCCTTCCATCGCTAAAATATTAATTGCTTTTTTTATCGTCATTCGGCTAACATCAAACTCTTTGACCAAATCTGTTTGATTAGGCAAAAGAGAATCGGGAGTGTAGGTTTTATTTTTAATTCGTTTTCTAAGAATATTGGCTATTTCTTCATATTTTGGCATCTATGCTCACCTCATTTTGAGTATAACGAACTCTCAGGTTTTCTACAACGCTAATTTTTCTGCTAAAAGAAAAAACGGACTGGAACACTAGTCAGGCTGACTATGCTCCAGTCCTTAAAAATGAAAGCAGCCTCTTCGAAGTCGAATAGGAATAGACTAAAAATACCAGATGCTGCTTTCGTACGTGCCTGTTTAATTCTTGGAAATTAGTCCTTCACATTTCGTGAGGGTAATGGTCTAAACATCTATATCTACTTGTTTATCCATAATTTTTAAGAATGGGTACCAGATTAGCGCGACGATGATGAAGTCAACCACTTGCAGCAAACCGCCCAGCCATGAGTTGGTAGCCAGAACCCCGCTGGCAATGATTGGCACGGTCCATGGAACAGAAACTCCAGTTGGCGGCGGTACAATACCGGCTGCCATCACTAAATAGTTCAGTGTAGTAACTACGAGAGGAGCCAGCAGCCACGGGATGAAAATAGATGCATTTAGAACAATTGGCAAACCGAAAATAACCGGTTCGTTTACATTGAAGAGGCCAGGTGCTATTGCTAGTCGGCCGACGTCTCTATATTGTTTTTTCTTAAGGAAGAAAGCCATAATCAATACCACTGCCAGTGTCATGCCGGAACCGCCTAAACCAACGGTGAATGTTTCCATAAATGGTTTTGTGATAATATGTGGTAATTCTTTACCAGATTGGTAAGCCTCTAGATTATCCAGCATTAATGTATTCCAGATTGGGTCCATTACTGAGTTGACAATGATTTGTCCATGCAGACCGAAAAACCAAAGGAACTGAACAAAAAAGAGCGCAATTAAGGTTGCCGGAAGACTACTTCCTAAACCAGTTAATGGTTTTTGAATGACTTCATAAATAACATCGTGAAGATTTGTGTTGAAAAAGCCGGTTACTGCTGCATTAATAAAAAGAAAGACAGTTAGTGTACATACAGCTGGGATCAGAGCTGCAAAAGATTTTGATACTGCGGGAGGTACTCCATCAGGCATTTTAATCTGCCAACCCTTTTTAGTAACTCTGCAATAAATTTCCCCTGCAATAAAAGCAGCAAGCATTCCAATGAACATTCCTTTTGCGCCTAAACGATCAAGACTAAGAACCCCGCTAACGGTTTCTCCGCTTTCAGTATCCATAAAAAAGGGTGTCAGAATCAGGAAGCTGGCAAAAGAAACCGCTCCGCCGAAAATGCCTTCTACATCATAGGATTTAGATAAATAATAGCCAATACCAAAAGTAACAAAGACAGACATGATGCTCATTGTAGCGTTTTGCCCGTTTCCGAATAATGAACCCAATGTTCCCTTTAACTCATCGCTGAAAAATGGCAGGTTATTGACAACAACAACAATAGAACCAAACATTGTTAAAGGAAATGACAACATAAATGCATCTCTTAAAACAGTTAGATAACGGTTCTGCCCCAACCAGTTAGCTAAAGGCATGATTTTCTCACCAAGCTTATCCATTAAACCGTTCATGAAAATTCCTCCTAGTTATATAATATGTTTTGCAATCGATTACACAAGTAATATATCATCTTTAAAAATAAATGTCTAGTCATTTATTTTTAAAGTATTGATTTTTTCAGAGTGATAGATTATCATTGAGGTGAGAAAAGGAAAGAGAGGATGGATAGAAATGGCAATATATAAATTTCCCGAAAATTTTTGGTGGGGTTCAGCGGCCAGTGGTCCGCAAACAGAAGGAAGAGTCGCTGAAGACGGCAAGGGTGAAAACATTTGGGATTATTGGTATCAGCAGGAACCAGAAAAGTTTTTCGACCAAGTAGGACCAGAACAAACATCTCGGGTTTACACAAAATATAAAGAAGATATTCAGCTGATGAAAGAAACGGGACACAACAGTTTCAGGACTTCAATCCAATGGAGCCGCTTAATTCCAAATGGAACAGGAGCAGTGAATCCTAAGGCTGTGGATTTCTATAATGACTATATTGATAGCTTAATTGAAGCGGGGATTGAACCCTTTATGAATCTATATCATTTTGACATGCCTTTAAGTCTTCAGGAGCAAGGCGGGTGGCTTAACCGCAAAACAGTGGATGCTTATGTGACCTATGCGAAAACCTGTTTTGAGCTTTTTGGTGATCGGGTGAAGAAATGGTTCACACATAACGAACCGATTGTTCCTGTAGAGGGCGGTTACTTGTATCAGTTCCACTATCCAAATGAGATTAACATGGAGCACGCTGTTCAGGTGGGATATCATGAGGTACTTTCAAGTGCAATGGCAGTTAAAGCCTATCATGAGCTGAATCTCGACGGACAAATCGGTATTATTTTGAACTTAACGCCTAGTTATCCTCGTGATGAAAAGAATCCGGCTGATGTGAAAGCTGCGGCAATGGCAGATGCTTTCTTCAACCGTTCATTTCTTGATCCAGCGGTTAAAGGTGAGTTTCCCTCTGAATTAGTAGAGGTTGTCAAAGAGCTGGATATACTACCTGCTATTGAGCCGGGAGATTTAGAAATAATTAAAGAACACACAATAGACATTCTGGGAATTAACTATTATCAGCCTCGTCGCATCAAAGCGAAGGAATCTGAAATAGATCACAGTCACGGTCCGATGCCGGATGATTATTTTGACAATTATGACATGCCAGGGAAAAAGATGAATCCCTACCGCGGCTGGGAAATTTATGAAAAAGGCATCTATGATATCTTGACTAATGTTCGTGAGAACTATGGGAATATTCCCTGCTATATTTCGGAAAACGGTATGGGGGTAGAAGGTGAAGAACAGTATATAAATGCAGATGGGATGATAGAGGATGATTATCGCATTGATTTTGTTAAAGATCATCTGCGTTACGTACACAAAGCGTTGGAAGAAGGCAGTGGTTGTCTAGGATACCACATGTGGACCTGTATGGATAACTGGTCTTGGATGAACGCCTATAAGAATCGTTATGGTTTCATTGCGGTTGACCTGAACCAGGAAGGCAAGAGAACAATTAAAAAATCTGGCTACTGGTACAAAACAGTTTCAGAAAGCAATGGATTTGAAGATTAACACCAAAACTACTCCAGAGTATGATTTAATCATGTTCTGGGGTAGTTTTTATTGTTCAGGCAGCTGTCGAACAACGGAAAGGTGATTAGGTTTTTATTGTATGTTAATTTCTTCTATTATGATTAATAAATGTTCCGAAGAAAGAATATTATGTTATTATTTTAGTTGTAAGCTTATAAAAAAGGAGTAGGTAAGTTTACGATTAAAAAAGGAGGAAATAGCATGAAAAAGAAAAAATGGTTATTAGGTATGGTTGTGTTGGCTGGTTTAGGAGGTCCTGCCGGATCGGTATTTGCAGATGAAACCCAAGTACCTGTTGAAGGTGTGATTGAAGAGGTACAAACAGAAGCTTCGGCAGATGGATTAATAAATCCATTAAGTGCCTCAACTGTTACAGATTTTTCTGTAGAACAAGTAAGAAAGATTCAGGACTATCAAAAAAAGTATAAAGAGATACGAAGCAAGGAAGCGTTTGATGATAAGTTTGATATCAATCCAATCATTGGTCCGGAGCAATATACGACAGGTACATTTAAAACGTCTACATTGGAAAATGCAACAGACTACATTAATCTGCTAAGAGAGAGCGCGGGACTTACCCCTGTTACCGTTTCGCAAGCAAGAGTAAGTATTGCTCAACATGCTGCAGTAGGGATTGCCTCGCTTAGAGTAATCGATCATAACATTGGAACAAAGTACACAAAGCCTGAGGGAATGACTGATAGCTTTTGGCAGGAGGCTTCCAATGGTGCGCGTTTAAGTAATTTGGCGAGGAGTGTTCGTAGTCCGTTTTATGGGGAAGCAATCCCAACGCTGAATGAATATAGCGATTTATACATGTTTGATTACGGAAATGGAAATCAATCAGTTGGACACAGAAGAATTGTTTTGAATCCATGGTATCAAACAATTGGCTTTGGCTTTGCTGAACTCGATGTTCCTGAAAGAAGAGAGGTCGAATACTCAGCTGCCCTTTATGCCCAAGGCGATGGCTCGTATACTGTGCCGGATGATTCTATTGTTACTTGGCCAACAGAATCAGTTTTTCCAATACAGGATATGAAAAAATATAACTACAATCTTCGCTGGTCAGCGAGTTTTAACTCAAATGGTTATGATTTTGATCGGAATAACTTGAAGGTTACACTGAAAAATAATAAAAGTGGTCAGGAATGGCATTTTTCAGATACACAAAAAGATGGTGAATATACCGTTGTTGCGAACAGCTGGGGATATGACACAGTGGTCTTTGCACCAAATGAAATCAATTATGCTGAAGGTGATGAATTCACTGTTAAAGTAGAAGGATTAAGCGGGAAAAAGGATTCTTATGAATACACAACAAGACTTTATGATTTGAATAAAGAATACAAAGTGCCGTTGGAAGATTTCAAATTCGAAGAATCATTTATAAAAATGCAGCAAGGTGAAGTGAGAAATCTGAATCTAAGTTATTTACCCGAGGATGCAGAATATACAGGGAAAATGATTTGGAGCAGCTCTAATGCTAATTTGGTCAGTGTGTCGCAAGATGGGGTTCTTACTGCCAAAGCAGCTACAGGGAGCAGCGTGACAATCACTGCTAAAACAGAGGACGGAAAGCTAAGTAAAACCATTAAGGCTTCTGTTGCGACTGTCCAACCGGCGGCAACAAGGGAAGATGCGCCAGAAATTAATCCTGGTTTTCCAGCAGCTGATAGTCAGTCTACTCGAATTTTCGTCAATCAAACAGGATGGGTGAAATTCAAAGCGGATGAAGCAGCAATGTATTCGCTAGCTGGTGGTTTGAATGGAAACAACGTCGTTAATCAAAAATCAGAAATCAATTTCTATAATGAATGGGAGAACCGTTCTTTGGGGTATTATTCGGCACATAGAAGAACGTCTAATTCATCATCTGTATCATCAAAAGCACCCGTATACTATGGTGCTGGAGAGTATGTCTATTTGAAGCTTTCTACAAATATGGATGGCGAACCATTTTACTTTGTCTTACAGCGAACTACGAAAGATGCTCAACCTATCTATACCACGCAGCTAACGATTCCATACAAATGTAAACCATTGTTGAATCCTGGTAATTCGGTATCCTTCTCATACAAGGTAGATAGCTATACAACAAAACCAAATGATGTTCAGTACTTCTCAGATGATGAAAAGATTGCTGAAGTTGTTAGTGATGGAGCGAACCGCTTTAAGATTATTGGGAAAGCACCTGGAAAAACTACGATTCGTGTCAAAGAGATGAGTGGCAGTAATCAGGAAGAATTTGTGGAAGTTGAAGTATTTTCTTTAGGTCAAACGCAGGAGACAGCTGTAGAAGTTGCACCGAATTTTGGTATGGGATTTGGCATGGGAACAATTTATGCGAATCAGTCAGGTTGGCTTAAATTTAAAGCACCTGAAACAGCGAAATATAAAGTGCAGGATCTTTGGTCACAAGATACAGCTACCTCTAGTCATAGAATAGAAACGAATTTTTATGATGATGCACAATGGAGAGGGTATTACTTTGCAGATTGCGCGAAAGGCGGAAGCAGTGCTTCAACAGGTGGGAATTTACCATTGACTTATGAAGCAGGGACGTATATCTATGTACATTTAGCGAATCGTAAAGCCGGCGCGCCTTATTATGTAAGTTTTAACTATTCAAAATAGCAGGAAAATAGAATGAGCTTGTTCATTACTTTTTAATGCTATTGGAATTTGAAAAAACCGCCGTTCTGACTTACTCAGAACGGCGGTTTTTCTTAATTTCTTATAGATAATATTTCTTAGCAACAGTTAAATCATCGTTTAATTCATAAACAAGCGGCTGACCTGTTGGGATTTCTAAATCCATGATATCGTCATCAGAGATACCTTCGATATGTTTAGCTAATGCACGTAAAGAGTTACCGTGAGCAGCAACTAAAACAGTTTTGTTATCTAATAAAGCAGGAGCGATTTCATCTTGCCAAAAAGGTAACGCACGTTCCAAAGTTACTTTCAGGTTTTCTCCACCAGGTACATCACGTTGGTCAAGCATTGCATAACGACGATCGTTTGCAGCAGAACCAGGATCAGTAGTTTCTAATAGTGGAGGAAGTGTGTCATAAGAACGACGCCAGATGTGAACCTGTTCATCTCCGTATTTTTCAGCTGTTTCTTTTTTGTTCAATCCTTGTAATTTTCCGTAATGACGTTCGTTTAAGCGCCATGATTTTACTTGGGGTACCCATAATTGATCTGAGTTTTCTAAAATCAGATTACAAGTCTTGATAGCACGTGTTAATACTGAAGTAAATGCTACGTCAAATTCGATTCCGGCTTCTTTAATTTTGCGTCCGCCTTCTTTTGCTTCTTCGATACCTTCAGGTGCTAAATCTACATCAACCCATCCAGTAAACTGGTTTAATGCATTCCATTCACTAAGTCCGTGACGAGAAAAAACTAATTTTGGCATAATAAGTCTCCTTTGTGTATAGTTTCTGAAAATTTCAGTACGTGCTTATTGTACAACGTTTTTTCGTCAATTTCCAATGAAAATTTTTGAAACAAGCAGAAATTAAGAAAAAATTGCTTCTGTCTCACTATTTATTCGGATTTTAGAGAAGGCAGAGTTTGGACATTTAGTTATGTCCCAAACTTATCTTAAAAAAAGGATGGAAAAGCAAGAAAGGGTTGTAATTGACGTAAGGACAACTGATAGAATAAGGGTAGCAAGAAGCTAGGAGGGATGAAGATGAGTATCTCGATACAAAGACTCGCCAAAGAGCTGGGGGTTACCAGCAGAACAATCAGATATTGGGAGGCTGTCGGGCTGACAACTAGTATTAGGAATCCGGAATCTGGTTGGCGGATGTATTCAATGGAAGAAGTACTAAAGATAAAAATCATACACTGTCTGAGAAGCTGGCATTTCTCAATCAAAGAAGTTTCTCAGTTTTTAGCAGCTCCGTCTTATCGACAGTTGGCTAACTTGACAGATAAAAAAATAAAACAGCAGCAGTTAGAGAAAAAAGAACTATCCGAGGAATTAGATAGACTAGAAAATTTGAAACAATATTTACAAGAATTAATGAAAAATACCGAAGCAGAAAATCATTTAGAATGGGGGGAGAAGCTAATGGACAGATTTAAACGGATTCAAGATAAAGCGGAGCTTCAGGCTGGGAATGAGCTAACCTTTGCCTTATTGCCAGCTATGCGTATGGCCTATACGGTGGTGGTGAATAAAGAGCCTGAAAGTGAAGCGTTAGAGAAAATGCTATTATGGCTGGAAGCAGAAGAACTGCTGGGAACGGCTCGGATTTTTGGCGGGGATATGCCGCCGAAAGCTAAAAAGGCTGGGGATCCTTATGGCTATGGTGTCTGTGCATCAATCCCCAAAAATATTCAACTGCCTGGCGACATGAAAGAATTGCTGCTGCCGGGAGGTGTGTATGCTGTTTTTGAAAGTACAGAGAACATTCCTGCGTCATGGGGACAGCTAATGCTGCAGCTTAAGCAAAACAAAGTCTATACCTCAGACCGGTCAAGACTTTGTTTGGAAGAACATATAAAAATAATAGATGAAAAGGGGAATGAAAGCTATCGTCTTCAATTGTTTGAACCAGTAAAGAAAAGAGTAGGCTGTTGAGGAGCTGTTAACGAAGAAAGAGATAAATTATGCCGTGGAAACACAGTGGGCTTTTCATACGCTCCTGTGTTTCCACGGCATTTATGTTTTTTGAACATGAAAATTACCTGTGCATCTGCTAGTTTTTGTCTCTACTCTGATTGGAACAGCAATTATATAGAAATATTCTTCTCCGCCTCAGCAGCTTGCTGAAGTCCGGCATAAAAGATAGAGGTAGACTAGCTAAGTAAACATTGAGCTATTACTTGTTAAGCTGCTCGGTTTCTGCTTCAGAAAGGTTAATATACTTATAACAGGTTCCGATAGAAACCCGGCACTTTGCTGCAATAATTTGAACATTTTCGTGTTTTTCGTAGTACATTTGGCGAATGCGGCGGATTGTTTTAAAATCGATTTTTGGTCGCCCGCCAACCTTGCCTTTTTTGCGGGCATTCGTTAGGCCTACTAATGTCCGTTCTTTGATGAGTTCGCACTCCATCTGAGCTAAGCCGTCCATTAATCTAAAGTAGACGCCGCCTTCAGGTCCACGGGTATCAATGCCTTCTTCAAGGCTGACCAGATGAATTCCGCTCTTTTTGAAAAGCTGAGTCAAATCTGTAAGCTGTCTGGTTGATTTTCCAAGATGATTCAGCCGGCAAATTACAAGGGTATCTCGCTCCTCCAGTGTATCAATCACCGTATCCAGAAGGGAACAGGCTGGGATGTCCCCAGCAGGCTCAAATGTTTCCTGGTAGATTTTGTCACAGCCGTAGTTTGACAAGAGTGAAAGCTGTGTATCCAAATTGCATTCGTTAATGGTTGTTCGTGCATAGCCGATTAAATTCATTATATCTCCCTTCTTCTATGCTTAGCTTTGGATTTTGCGGTATTACTTTTGAGTATTCGGAATAGTCAGCGGACCTTGTTCACGTCCGACAATTACCGTAGAAACAATTTTTAGAAAAAGTCCGTGTTCTACAACACCAACCAACTGATCCAAATAAGCACCCAAAGCTATTGGATCTTCAATCACATCAAGCTGGAGGTCGATGATGTAATGCCCGCCATCTGTTACCAAAACCTTATTATCAGTTGTCTTTCTCAACGCTGGCTGGTAGCCCTTTTCTTCAAAAAGTCGAAGCAGTTGTTGGCTGCCGTAGGGAATTACTTCTACAGGCAGAGGAAATGCCCCCAGTTTATCTACCATTTTTGATTCATCCACAATCCAGATGTTTTTTTTCGAATAAGAGGCAACAATCTTTTCAAAAAGCAACGCCGCTCCTCCGCCTTTAATTCCGTGGAAATCAGCACTGACTTCATCTGCACCGTCGATAGTCAAATCGACGTAAGGAACATCATCGATGCTTTTCAAAGGAATTCCCAGTTCAGCAGCTTGTCTTTCTGTTGCCTTTGAAGTAGTAACACCAATAATCGACAGGTTTTCTTCTCTGATTCGCCGGCCGATTTCGTCCACCATGTATTTTGCAGTAGAGCCAGTACCTAGACCTACAATCATTCCATCTTCGACATATTTTGCAGCTTCTATTCCGACCATTTGTTTAAGGTTCATTTCAGTGCATGCTCCTTTCGGTTTATCAAAAATATTGTACCGTGGATTCCCAAGAAAAGATAGGAAGATCAACAAGAAAAATTCTAAAAATAACAGAAAGATAAAACTGTGTTTTTTACATTTAAATAGTCAGGAAAAGCTTGACATAGTAGATATATCATGATATTCTAGCGAAGGTGCTTTATGTACAGGTCTCTTTCCGGAGACGTGCTGACTGTCTATCAAAGCATATTTGATAAAGGATGCATAGATGCATTATTTTTTATCGCAAAAAAAGAACCACCTGGATGTGTGGAACTAGAAGCGAATTGAGGAAGGAGGAAAACAAGGAATGCCTACAATTAACCAATTAGTACGTAAACCTCGTAAATCAAAGGTGGAAAAATCTAACTCACCTGCATTGAACAAAGGATATAACAGCTTTAAGAAAGCCCAAACAAATGTGAACTCTCCGCAAAAACGTGGGGTGTGTACACGTGTGGGAACTATGACACCTAAAAAACCGAACTCAGCTTTGCGTAAATATGCCCGTGTTCGTTTGTCAAACTTGATTGAAGTTACAGCTTATATTCCAGGAATCGGACACAATCTGCAAGAGCATAGCGTTGTATTGCTGCGCGGCGGACGTGTAAAAGATTTACCAGGGGTACGTTACCATATCGTTCGTGGTGCGCTTGATACTGCCGGTGTTACTGACCGTAAACAAAGCCGCTCTAAATATGGTACTAAAAGACCTAAAGCTGCTAATTAATTTGACATTAACTGACATATACTATAGAAGAAATATTTCGGAAGGAGGAGTTACGGATGCCTCGTAAAGGTCCAGTTGCAAAACGTGATGTTTTACCAGATCCTATTTATAACTCAAAATTAGTAACTCGCTTAATCAACCGTGTAATGGTTGATGGAAAACGCGGGATTGCTGCTAACATTATCTATAATTCATTTGATATCATCAAAGAATCTACAGGTAACGACCCATTGGAAGTGTTTGAGCAAGCAATGAAGAACGTTATGCCTGTTCTTGAAGTTAAAGCACGTCGTGTTGGGGGTTCTAACTACCAAGTACCAGTTGAAGTTCGTCCAGAGCGTCGTACAACACTAGGTTTACGTTGGGTAGTTAACTACGCACGTCTGCGCGGTGAACATACAATGGAACAACGTCTAGCTAAAGAAATCATGGACGCTGCCAACAATACTGGTGCTTCAGTTAAGAAACGTGAAGACACTCATAAAATGGCAGATGCCAACCGTGCGTTTGCACATTACCGTTGGTAAAATCCTCTCTGCGTGCACATTTACTGACGTAGGAATTGACTTGATATATTTATTTAAACAAGAGAGGAGAACAAATCAGAATGGCAAGAGAATTTTCATTGGAAAAAACTCGTAATATTGGTATCATGGCTCACGTTGATGCAGGTAAAACTACAACAACAGAGCGTATCTTGTATTATACTGGTAAAATCCATAAAATCGGTGAAACTCACGAAGGAGCTTCACAGATGGACTGGATGGAACAGGAGCAAGAGCGTGGGATTACGATTACCTCTGCTGCAACAACTGCACAGTGGAACGGCTACCGCGTAAATATCATCGATACACCGGGACACGTTGACTTCACAATTGAAGTACAGCGTTCGTTGCGTGTACTAGATGGAGCAGTAACAGTACTTGACTCACAATCAGGGGTTGAGCCTCAGACTGAAACGGTTTGGCGTCAGGCAACTGATTATAGAGTTCCCCGTATTGTTTTCTGTAACAAAATGGATAAAATCGGTGCAGACTTCCTGTACTCTGTAAACTCATTACATGATCGTTTACAGGCAAATGCTCATCCAATTCAATTACCAATCGGTGCTGAAGATGATTTCACTGGAATTATTGACCTGATCAAAATGAAAGCTGAAATCTACACAAATGATTTAGGAACTGATATTCAAGAAACTGATATCCCGGAAGATTATTTGGAGTTAGCAACTGAATGGCGTGAAAAATTAGTTGAGGCTGTTGCTGAAACTGATGAAGAATTGATGATGAAATATCTTGAAGGTGAAGAAATTACTGAAGAAGAGTTGAAAGCGGGTATCCGTCAAGCAACAATCAACGTTGAATTCTTCCCAGTATTAGCTGGTTCAGCCTTCAAAAACAAAGGTGTTCAATTGATGTTGGATGCGGTACTTGATTACCTGCCTTCACCACTTGACATCGATGCAATCAAAGGGGTTGACGTTAAGACAGACGAAGAAACTACTCGTCCTGCCGATGACGAAGGTCCGTTTGCATCATTAGCATTTAAAGTTATGACTGACCCGTTCGTTGGTCGTTTAACATTCTTCCGTGTATACTCTGGTGTTCTTGAAAGTGGTTCATATGTATTGAACGCTTCTAAAGACAAAAAAGAGCGTATCGGACGTATCCTGCAAATGCACGCGAATACACGTCAAGAAATTGATAAAGTGTACTCAGGTGATATTGCAGCAGCTGTTGGTCTGAAAGATACAACAACTGGGGATACATTATGTGCTTTAGACGCACCAGTTATTCTTGAATCAATCGAGTTCCCAGAACCGGTTATCCAAGTAGCTGTTGAGCCTAAATCAAAAGCTGACCAAGATAAAATGGGTGTGGCTCTGCAAAAACTTGCAGAAGAAGATCCATCATTCCGCGTTGAAACAAACGTTGAAACTGGTGAAACAGTTATCTCTGGTATGGGTGAGCTGCACTTAGACGTATTGGTTGACCGTATGAGACGTGAGTTCAAGGTTGAAGCAAACGTTGGAGCTCCTCAAGTATCTTATCGTGAAACATTCCGTTCTGCGACTAAAGCAGAAGGTAAGTTTGTACGTCAGTCTGGTGGTAAAGGACAATACGGTCACGTATGGGTTGAATTTACACCAAACGAAGAAGGTAAAGGATTTGAATTCGAAAACGCAATTGTCGGTGGTGTGGTTCCTCGTGAATACATCCCAGCTGTTGAAAAAGGATTAGCAGATTCAATGAACAATGGTGTGCTTGCCGGCTATCCATTAGTTGATATCAAAGCTAAGCTTTACGATGGTTCTTACCATGATGTCGATTCAAATGAAACTGCCTTCCGTGTTGCGGCTTCTATGGCACTGCGCGCGGCTGCTAAAAATGCAAATCCGGTTATTTTGGAACCGATGATGAAAGTAACAGTTACTGTACCAGAAGATTACCTAGGTGATATTATGGGACACGTTACAAGCCGTCGGGGACGTGTTGAAGGTATGGAAGCTCACGGTAATTCACAAATCGTGAACGCAATCGTTCCTTTGGCTGAAATGTTCGGCTATGCAACAACTCTTCGTTCTGCAACGCAAGGACGCGGAACATTCATGATGGTATTTGACCACTATGAAGATGTACCTAAATCTGTACAAGAAGAAATCATCAAGAAAAACGGCGGAAAATCTGAATAATAACCAAGGTCGAGTTTGAAATGCTGATTAGCTGTGGTTGTGACCAAGGCTAGGTGTTTTAAGACGCTAGATATTCAGTTTTGTTTAAAGCTGTATTTGGGACTATGCTTTTTTAGAGATTTCAGGTAAAATAATTAAAGATGATCAGGCGGTCGTAGAGCCGCCTATCAGATATACAAAAAATAAATCATTTGATTTTAGGAGGAACATTTTAAAATGGCTAAAGAAAAATTTGACCGTTCTAAACCCCATGTAAACATTGGTACTATTGGACACGTTGACCATGGTAAAACTACATTAACTGCTGCAATTGCTACAGTATTAGCTAAACACGGTGGCGGAGAAGCTGCCAGCTATGCTGAAATCGATAACGCTCCTGAAGAAAAAGAACGTGGAATTACAATCAACACTTCTCACATCGAGTATGAAACAGACGCACGTCACTATGCGCACGTTGACTGCCCAGGACACGCGGACTACGTTAAAAACATGATTACTGGTGCTGCACAAATGGACGGAGCTATCTTAGTAGTATCTGCTGCTGATGGTCCTATGCCTCAAACTCGTGAGCACATCCTGTTGTCTCGTAACGTTGGTGTACCATACATCGTTGTTTTCTTGAACAAAATGGATATGGTTGATGACGAAGAATTACTTGAATTAGTAGAAATGGAAGTTCGCGATCTATTGTCAGAATACGACTTCCCAGGTGATGACACTCCTGTTGTTGCTGGTTCTGCTTTGAAAGCTCTTGAAGGCGACGCTTCATACGAAGAAAAAATTCTTGAGTTGATGGCTGCTGTGGATGAATACATCCCAACACCAACTCGTGATACTGACAAACCATTCATGATGCCAGTTGAGGATGTATTCTCAATTACTGGACGTGGAACTGTTGCAACTGGACGTGTTGAACGTGGACAAGTTCGTGTTGGTGACGAAATCGAAATCGTTGGTATTCAAGAAGAAACTTCTAAAACAACTGTTACAGGTGTTGAAATGTTCCGTAAATTGTTGGATTACGCTGAAGCGGGAGACAACATTGGTGCATTACTACGTGGTGTAGCACGTGAAGAAATCGAACGTGGACAAGTATTAGCTAAACCAGCTACAATCACTCCACATACAAAATTTAAAGCTGAAGTTTACGTTTTATCAAAAGAAGAAGGCGGACGTCACACTCCATTCTTCACTAACTACCGTCCTCAGTTCTACTTCCGTACAACTGACGTAACTGGTGTAGTTGAATTGCCAGAAGGAACTGAAATGGTTATGCCTGGCGATAACGTAACTATGGACGTTGAACTAATCCACCCAATCGCAATCGAAGACGGAACTCGTTTCTCTATTCGTGAAGGCGGACGTACTGTTGGTTCAGGCGTTGTTACTGAAATCACTAAATAATTCGTTTTAATATAAATAAAACTGATTTGGAAAAATCGGTGTACTCGGACGTAACTCCAGAGGGATTTCCCTCTGGAGTTTTTTGGTTAATAAAAAAGTATCAGAATCAATCTGATTCTAATACTTCAGGTAACCTTATGCAGTATTTACAATAAAGTGTTTTGTTCGATGATTTTATTTAGCTTTAGATAGTTTCTGACAGCTATTCCAATCGCCAGCAATGCTAAGGATAAGTAAAAAAATGTAAATAAATGTCCCCAGAAAGAACGAGTGTTTATTAAAAAATTTGTCGTATAAACAAATAGGAAAATTAATGTAGGGAAAATAATCAGCCATTGATAGCTCATAATCTTTTTTGCCATTTCCGCTCTGGAAGCAGCATCGTTGAAAATCATATTTTCTTCCATTGCTTCTGATTTTACCTTTCTGAAATAATACCAGCCGTTGAAAGTGAAAAAATGCTCCCATCCGCAGTCTGCGAATAACAGTAGATAGTCCGCCTCGTCTTGTTCTTTTTTCTGTTTAAAATCTAGTTGATAAATATAGTCTTCTGGTTCACACTTTTCAAAAGTATACTGCCAGCCCAGAGCTTTGAAATTAATCATTTTCCAGCCGGCTTTATGCATGGACTGCAGAAAAAGCTCCTCGTCAAGGTAGTCGGCTAAGCTAAAAAACTTTCTTATATGTTTTCTATTCATATGACTTCTCTCCTATGCTATTTTTATAAAGCCGTTGAATTCTCAATTTTTCAAGCAGCAAAACTTCTGTTCCTGATTCAGTCAATGCATATATTTTCCTGCGGTTCTCTTCTGCGACTACTTGAATTAATCCGTCTTGTTCCATTTTACTTAAGCTGCCGTACATGGTTCCTGCGCTTATGATAATTTCGTTATCAGTTAGTTCTTTGACAAACTGAATAATACTGTAGCCATGTCTTTTTGACTGTAGGGAATAAAGAATATAAAAGCCGGTTTCTGTCATAGGGCTGTATATCCGCCTGATTTTTTCATCCATCTTTAAAAATTCCCTTCTTTTATATATATCGAGCCTCTATATATCGTATCTCTATATTAGGTCAAGAATGAGTGTAAGTCAATCCGGTGAAAGAAACAAAATTTTCTATGGCTATTAGAAAATTACTAGCTAAAAAAAGATTGATATATCATAAAAAAAGAATTACGATTGTTAGTAAGGATAAAAATGTAGGGGGGAAGAAAATGAAAAAAGTTTTGAGAAAAGGGTGGCTGCTGCCGATACTTCTAATCTGTCTAATTGCAACCGGCTGTTCTACTGGTGGTTCAACGAGTAAACGTAAGAATAGTAATTTAGCTACCACGGTTTTTGAAATGAAACAGGATGGAGTGGAGATGGAAATCATCTATACTCATAATGGGGATAAAGTAGTGAAGCAGGAAACGTATTCTACGATTGAATATGAGCCGTTAAACATCTCTTCTAAAGAAGAGGCAGAGGAAATGTTTTCTTTTGTAAAGGATGAATATGATGTTAAAGGGATTACCTATAAAGCGGATTATCAGGAAGATAAAATGGTTGAAAAGGTCGTTGTTGATTATGAAGTAGCCGACCTTAAAGAAGTGATGACGCTTATGGGAACTATTACCGATGGATCAGAAGAAGATAGAGTTGTAAAATATATTAGTATGAAGCAGTCCAAAGAGATGCTGCTGGAACAAGGGTATACAGAGAAGAAATAGAGAATCAACAAACTAATCAAATGAAAAACACTTCCAGAATAAGCGGGAAGTGTTTTTTTGCTCGAAACAGCTAAAAGAAAAAATAGGATAGAAGTTTTTTGAAGAAATACCGATTAATATTATAGTAGTAATCGAACATGATTGCTAAAAACCAGAGGGATATTAAAATCAGCGGGAAGTTTGGCTAAACTACTTATAGAAGTTAAAAGAAGGAGTCGCTGGATTTATAAGGCTGAAATAGTATGAGAGTGATGTGACTGTATTGATCTAGAAGAAGAAATCAAGCGTAAAATTGAATAAATAAGTAGAGAAAAAATATAAAATGAAAATCATGAAAATAAATCTGAAAACCTTGAAAAAAACCTTGCTATCTCGGCTTTTCTGTAATATAATCATAAAGGTGCTGTTTACAGGAGTGTGAAAAGCACTGGTAAATCTGAAAAAGATTTTACCGGCTAGGAAACGAGAGGTTGCGACACGCCCGGACGCTTTGCCATGGACGAGCGTGACGGAGATTTTCGTGGAGCCATGTCTACTTTTCAAAATAGGCGAAGGAGGGAAACAAGATGGCAAAACAAAAAATTCGTATCCGTTTAAAAGCGTATGAACATCGTATTTTAGATCAATCAGCGGATAAAATCGTAGAAACTGCAAAAAGAACTGGAGCTGGCGTATCTGGTCCAATTCCATTACCAACTGAACGCAGTCTTTACACTGTTATTCGTGCGACACATAAATACAAAGATTCACGCGAACAATTCGAAATGCGTACTCACAAACGTCTGATTGACATTGTGAACCCAACACCAAAAACAGTTGATGCTTTAATGAAGCTTGACTTACCATCTGGTGTGAACATTGAGATCAAACTATAATAAAAAAAACAAGATGATGGAGGTGTACTCATGACCAAAGGAATCTTAGGGAAAAAAGTCGGAATGACGCAAATCTTTACAGAATCTGGTGAGCTGATCCCGGTAACAGTTGTAGAAGCTACTCCTAATGTAGTACTACAAGTGAAAACAACTGGAACAGACGGCTACGAAGCAATTCAAGTCGGGTACCAAGACAAACGTGAAGTATTAGCGAACAAACCTGCGAAAGGTCATGTTGCAAAAGCAAACACGGCTCCTAAGCGCTTCATTAAGGAATTCAAAGATGTTGAGCTGGGAGAATATAAAGTTGGAGACGAAATCGCTGTAGATGTTTTCCAAGCAGGAGACATCGTTGATGTTACAGGTACTACGAAAGGTAAAGGATTCCAAGGGGTTATCAAACGCCATGGACAAAGCCGCGGACCAATGTCTCACGGTTCCCGTTACCACCGTCGTCCTGGGTCAATGGGTCCAGTTGCACCAAACCGTGTGTTTAAAAATAAAAAGCTTGCCGGCCGTATGGGTGGCAACCGCGTAACAATTCAAAACCTTGAAATTGTTAGAGTGGACGCAGACAAAAACGTAATTCTGATCAAAGGAAACATTCCTGGATCTAAAAAATCATTAATCACAATCAAATCAGCTGTAAAAGCTAAATAATCGTGTAGGAAAGGAGGAACTAAGGAATGCCGAATGTAGCATTATTTAAACAAGATGGAACTCAAAATGGTGAAATCACTTTAAACGAAGAAATCTTCGGAATCGAACCAAATGAAAGTGTTGTATACGATGCAATCATCATGCAGCGCGCTTCATTAAGACAGGGAACACATGCTGTGAAAAACCGCAGTGCTGTTCGCGGCGGTGGCCGTAAGCCATGGCGTCAAAAAGGAACAGGTCGTGCCCGTCAAGGTTCAATCCGTTCACCACAATGGCGTGGAGGTGGCGTAGTTTTCGGACCAACACCACGTTCTTACAGCTACAAACTTCCTAAAAAAGTTCGTCGTTTAGCAATGAAATCTGTATTGTCAGAAAAAGTTGCTGAAAGTAATCTGGTAGCAGTTGAAGGCTTGAACTTCGACGCACCAAAAACAAAAGAATTCAGACAAGTTCTTGGTAATTTGTCTATCGATACAAAAGTATTGGTGGTTCTTGAACCTGAGAATGACTTTGCAGCATTATCTGCTCGTAACTTGCCAAACGTAACAGTTGTCACTTCAGACAACATCAGCGTATTGGATATTGTTTCAAGCCAAAAAATGCTAGCAACGCAAACTGCTCTTACTCAAATTGAGGAGGTGCTTGCATAATGAACTTACTAGACGTAATCAAACGCCCGGTAATCACTGAGAAATCAATGCTTGCTATGGACGAACAAAAATATACGTTCGAAGTAGACGTTCGCGCGAACAAAACTTTAGTGAAACAAGCTGTTGAAGCTGCGTTTGACGTAAAAGTTAAAAACGTGAATATCATCAACGTGCGTCCTAAATTCAAACGCATGGGCAAATATGCAGGATATACTAAAAAACGTCGCAAAGCTATTGTGACATTGACTGAAGATTCAAAAGGAATTCAAATTTTCGAAGCTGCTGAATAAAAGCAGAACCTGAGATAATGATCGAAGTAAAGTAGGAGGGAAACAAGACGTGGCGATTAAAAAGTACAAACCTACCACAAACGGCCGTCGTAATATGACTAGTTCTGATTTCGCTGAAATCACAACTTCTACACCAGAAAAAACATTACTACAGCCGTTAAAAAATCATGCTGGTCGTAACAACAACGGTCGCATTACTGTTCGTCATCATGGTGGCGGACACAAACGCCAATACCGCGTGATCGACTTCAAGCGTAACAAAGACAACGTTGTTGCAACTGTTCAAACGATCGAGTACGATCCGAACCGTTCAGCTAACATTGCATTAGTACACTATGAAGATGGAGTGAAAGCTTACATCTTAGCACCTAAAGGATTGGAAGTTGGAACAAAAATCGTTTCCGGTCCAGAATCAGACATCAAAGTTGGGAACGCACTGCCGTTGAGTAACATTCCAGTCGGTACTGTTGTTCACAACATCGAAATGAAGCCAGGTAAAGGCGGACAATTAATCCGTTCAGCTGGTACAAGTGCACAAGTACTTGGTAAAGAAGGTAAATACGTATTGATCCGTCTGAACTCAGGCGAAGTTCGTATGATCTTGGCAACTTGCCGTGCAACAGTCGGTTCAGTTGGTAACGAGCAACACGAACTAATCAACATCGGTAAAGCCGGTCGTTCTCGCTGGATGCGCAAGCGTCCAACTGTACGTGGTAGCGTAATGAATCCTAACGATCACCCACACGGTGGTGGTGAAGGTAAAACTCCAATCGGACGTAAAGCTCCAGTATCACCTTGGGGTCAACCAGCATTGGGTTACAAAACTCGTAACAAAAAAGCCAAATCCGACAAACTTATCGTTCGTCGCCGTACTAAATAATCTATATAAATTTTGTGAAAGCTACATTACACGAAACGTGTCTTTTGTTAAAAACAAAAGAGATAATAATAGAGATTGTTTATTTAACAAGATTTATATTTTTGACCATGTGTCGTACATTTTGAGAGGAGGTTCACCATGGGTCGTAGTTTGAAAAAAGGGCCTTTCGCTGATGATCATTTAATGAAGAAAGTCGAAGCTCAACAAGGCGCTGAAAAGAAAAAAGTAATTAAAACTTGGTCTCGCCGCTCTACAATTTTTCCACAATTTGTTGGATTTACAATTGCTGTATATGATGGACGTAAACACGTTCCAGTATACATTCAAGAAGATATGGTAGGACATAAATTAGGTGAATTTGCACCAACTAGAACTTATCGTGGGCATGCTGCCGATGATAAGAAAACTAGACGTTAATTTTGAGGGAGGGAAACATCAACATGGCAGAACAAATCACATCAGCTAAAGCAACTGCGAAAACAGTTCGCACTTCTCCTCGTAAAGCACGTTTAGTAATCGATCTTATCAGAGGAAAAAGCGTTGGAGATGCAATTTCAATTTTGAAATTCACACCAAACAAATCTGCTGGAATCATTGAAAAAGTTTTAATGTCAGCAGTTGCTAACGCAGAAAACAACTTTGACTTAGATGTTGAAAATCTTGTTGTATCTGAAGCTTTTGTTAACGAAGGACCAACTATGAAACGGTTCCGTCCGCGTGCTAAAGGTTCAGCATCACCAATCATGAAACGTACAAGTCATATTACAGTAGTAGTATCAGAAAAATAATCCTTAAAAGGATAAGAGGAGGAGCCTTGCACTGTACCACATCAGTTCTGCTTAACAGATGCTATGTGCTGCAACAATGGCTGCCGGACCTCAAAAAGAGCAGCTTGTTAAAAACAAGCCTCAAATGATAAGAGGAGGGACAACCAGTGGGTCAAAAAGTACATCCAATTGGAATGCGTGTAGGCATCATCCGCGACTGGGATGCAAAATGGTATGCTGAAAAAGAGTATGCTGAATTCTTACACGAAGATTTAAGAATCCGTAAATTCATCGCTAAAAAACTTGCTGATGCCGCTGTGTCTACAATTGAGATCGAGCGCGCTGCAAACCGTGTGAACATTTCAATCCACACAGCTAAACCGGGTATGGTTATCGGTAAAGGCGGATCTGAAGTTGAAAACCTTAGAAAAGAACTAAATAAACTAACTGGTAAAAGAGTTCACATCAACATCGTTGAAATCAAAAAACCAGATTTAGATGCTAAATTGGTCGGCGAAGGAATTGCACGTCAATTAGAAAACCGTGTAGCTTTCCGTCGTGCACAAAAACAAGCGATTCAACGCACAATGCGTTCAGGCGCTCAAGGAATCAAAACACAAGTATCCGGTCGTTTGAATGGTGCAGATATTGCTCGTTCAGAAGGATATTCAGAAGGAACTGTTCCTCTTCATACATTGCGTGCCGATATTGACTACGCATGGGAAGAAGCAGACACAACTTACGGAAAATTAGGAGTAAAAGTGTGGATCTATCGTGGAGAGATTCTTCCAGCGAAAAAAAACACTGAGAAAGGAGGGAAATAAGCATGTTAGTACCTAAACGTGTAAAACACCGTCGTGAGTTTAGAGGTAAAATGCGCGGTGAAGCAAAAGGCGGAAAAGAAGTCGTTTTTGGTGAATGGGGTCTTCAGGCAACTGAATCTCATTGGATCACAAACAGACAAATCGAAGCTGCCCGTATTGCCATGACTCGTTATATGAAACGTGGCGGGAAAGTATGGATCAAAATTTTCCCTCACAAATCATATACTAGTAAAGCTATTGGTGTTCGTATGGGTAAAGGTAAAGGTGCTCCTGAAGGATGGGTATCTCCAGTTAAACGTGGTAAAATCATGTTTGAGATTGCCGGCGTTCCTGAAGAAGTTGCTCGCGAAGCTCTGCGCCTTGCATCCCACAAACTGCCAGTAAAAACTAAGATCGTAAAACGTGAGGAAATGGGTGGTGAATCGAATGAAGGTTAAAGATATCAGAGAATTAACCACTGCCGAAATGCTTGACCAGGAAAAACAATTGAAAGAAGAATTGTTTAACCTTAGATTCCAACTAGCAACAGGACAATTAGAAAACACTGCACGTATTAAAGAAGTACGTCAATCGATTGCACGCATCAAAACAGTATTGCGTGAACAAGCTAACTAATAGTGGAAGGAGGCCAAACGCGTATGTCTGAAGAAAGAAATCAACGTAAGGTTTACCAGGGACGTGTAGTTTCTGACAAAATGGATAAAACAATCACAGTTGTCGTTGAAACAAAGAAAAACCACCCTATCTACGGTAAACGCATGAAATATTCTAAAAAGTACAAAGCACATGATGAAAACAACACTGCAAAAGTTGGAGACATCGTAAGAATCATGGAAACTCGTCCATTATCAGCTACAAAACGTTTCCGTTTACTAGAGGTAGTCGAAGAAGCAGTTGTTATCTAATAAAACGAGATTTTCCTATATAGATTGAGTATAAATCTGAAAGGAGGATACACATCGTGATCCAACAAGAAAGCCGATTAAGAGTTGCTGACAACTCAGGTGCGCGTGAAATTCTAACGATCAAAGTCCTTGGTGGTTCTGGTCGTAAAACTGCTAATATTGGTGACGTAATTGTTGCTACGGTTAAACAAGCAACGCCAGGTGGTGTTGTCAAAAAAGGTGAAGTAGTTAAAGCCGTTATCGTTCGTACAAAATCAGGAGCTCGTCGTCCAGACGGTTCTTACATTAAATTCGACGAAAATGCTGCGGTAATCATCCGTGATGATAAGAGCCCGCGCGGTACACGTATCTTCGGACCTGTTGCACGTGAATTACGTGAGAACAACTTCATGAAGATCGTTTCTCTTGCACCAGAAGTATTATAATCGAGACACTTATCAAAGGAGGTGCGAAACACTAATGTTTGTTAAAAAAGGCGATAAAGTAAAAGTTATCACTGGTAAAGATAAAAACAAGGAAGGCGTTGTTCTAGAAGCGTTTCCTAAAAAAGACAAAGTGATCGTTGATGGCATCAACATCATGAAAAAACACCAGAAACCTAGTCAAGATGCTCCTCAAGGAGGAATCTTGGAACAGCCGGCACCGATTCATGTTTCTAACGTGATGGTGATCGATCCTTCTAACGGTGAAGCTACTAAAGTTGGCTACAAAGAAGTAGACGGTAAAAAAGTACGTGTTTCTAAAAAAACAGGTGAAGTTTTAGATAAATAAACATTGAGGAAGGAGGGGCTTATTGAATGAACCGCCTGAAAGAAAAATATATTAAAGAAGTAACACCATCATTGATGGAAAAATTCAATTATAGTTCAATCATGCAAACACCAAAAGTTGAGAAAATTGTTATCAATATGGGTGTGGGTGATGCAGTATCAAATGCTAAGAACTTAGATAAAGCTGTTGAAGAATTAGCTTTAATCTCTGGTCAAAAGCCAATCATCACTAAAGCAAAAAAATCAATCGCTGGATTCCGTCTTCGTGAAGGAATGCCGATCGGTGCGAAAGTAACACTGCGCGGAGAAAGAATGTACGAATTCCTGGATAAACTGGTTTCAGTTTCTCTACCTCGTGTACGTGACTTCCACGGTATCAGTAAAAAAGCCTTTGACGGACGCGGTAACTACACTTTAGGTATTAAAGAACAATTAATCTTCCCAGAAGTGGATTATGATTTAGTAGATAAAGTACGTGGTATGGATATCGTTATCGTTACAACAGCAAACACAGACGAAGAATCTCGTGAGTTGTTGGGACAACTAGGCATGCCATTCCAAAAATAAAATAAGGAGGCGAACTACGTGGCTAAAAAATCAATGATTGCTAAAAACAAACGCCCTGCTAAACATTCAACACAGGCTTATACACGCTGCGAACGTTGCGGACGTCCACATTCAGTTTATCGTAAATTTCATCTTTGCCGTATTTGCTTCCGCGAACTTGCCTATAAAGGTCAAATTCCCGGCGTGAAGAAAGCTAGCTGGTAAACAAGTAAACTTGCATAAAGGAGGTAACTAGTTCAATGGTCATGACAGATCCAATTGCAGATTTTCTAACTCGCATTCGTAATGCGAACATGGTTAAACATGAGAGCTTAGAAGTACCTGCATCAAAAATCAAACGTGATATCGCAGAAATCCTGAAACGTGAAGGATTCGTTCGCGATGTAGAATATATTGAAGATGACAAGCAAGGCGTGATCCGTGTTTTCCTAAAATACGGTAAAGACGACGAGCGTGTTATCACTAACTTAAAACGTATCTCTAAACCAGGTTTACGTGCTTACGTAAAAGCTGACGAAGTACCAAAAGTACTGAACGGTTTAGGTATTGCGATCATCTCTACTTCAGAAGGTGTTGTTACTGATAAAGAAGCTAGAGCGAAAAACATCGGCGGCGAAGTAATCGCCTACGTATGGTAATTTTAAAGAATACACAAGGAGGTGTCTCTAAGTGAGCCGTATTGGTAATAAAGTAGTTGTTCTTCCTGCTGGCGTTGAAGTGAAGCAAGAAGGAAACAACGTCACTGTAAAAGGACCAAAAGGTGAATTAACTCGTGAGTTTTCAGCTGATATTAAAATGAATATCGAAGGAAACGAGGTAACATTCACTCGTCCAAATGACAGCAAAGAAATGAAAACAATCCACGGAACAACTCGTGCGAACTTCAACAACATGGTTGTTGGTGTAAGTGCCGGGTTTGAAAAAGCGTTGGAACTTATCGGGGTTGGGTACCGTGCGCAGGCACAGGGAAGCAAACTAACTTTAAACGTTGGTTACTCTCATCCCGTAGAAATGACAGCACCGGAAGGTGTAACATTTGACGTACCTTCAAATACACAAATCGTTGTAAAAGGTATCAATAAAGAAGTTGTAGGCGAATTAGCAGCGAACATCCGCGGCGTTCGTCCTCCAGAGCCTTACAAAGGCAAAGGTATCCGCTATGTTGGCGAATACGTACGCCGTAAAGAAGGTAAAACAGGTAAATAATAATAAAAGATGTGTAGGAAAATCGCTAAAGCTGATTTTCCACCTATCCTTTATTACTGTTCCTGAATGAGAACTGCTGATTCAGCAGTTTATCAAATCAAAGAGGTGACAATTGTGATTACAAAACCAGATAAAAACAAAACACGTCAGAAGAGACATCGTCGTGTGCGTAACAAAATCTCTGGTACTGCTGAGTGCCCACGCTTGAACGTTTTTCGCTCTAACAAAAACATCTACGCTCAAATTATTGATGACGTAGCGGGTGTAACGCTAGCAAGTGCCTCTGCCTTAGAGAAAGAAATTTCAGGTGAAACAAAAGTTGAGCAAGCTGCTGCAGTAGGTAAACTAGTTGCAGAACGTGCTGCTGAAAAAGGTATTAAAGTAGTAGTCTTTGACCGTGGTGGATACCTTTACCATGGCCGCGTGCAAGCTTTAGCAGAAGCTGCTCGTGAAAATGGACTAGAATTTTAGGAGAAGGAGGAACACCATTAATGGTTTACATCGATCCAAAACATTTGGAATTAGAAGACCGCGTTGTTGCAATCAACCGTGTAACAAAAGTTGTTAAAGGTGGACGTCGTCTACGTTTCGCAGCTTTAGTGGTTGTAGGTGATAAAAACGGTCATGTTGGCTTCGGTACTGGGAAAGCCCAAGAAGTACCAGAAGCAATTCGTAAAGCGATTGAAGATGCGAAGAAAAACTTAATTGAAGTTCCTATGGTTGGTTCTACCATCCCTCATGAAGTTATCGGAGTGTTCGGCGGCGGACGTATCCTGATGAAACCTGCAGTAGAAGGTTCTGGGGTTGCAGCGGGCGGACCAGTTCGTGCCGTATTGGAATTGGCTGGAGTAGCCGATATCACATCTAAATCACTAGGTTCAAACACACCAATCAACGTTGTTCGTGCAACAGTTGACGGGTTGACACAATTAAAACGCGTCGAAGAAGTGGCAGCACTTCGCGGCAAATCTGTAGAAGAAATCGTAGGATAAGGAGGACAAACATAATGGCTGAATTAAAAATTACTTTAAAACGCAGTGTTATCGGACGTCCTCAAAATCAACGTGATACAGTAAAAGCGTTGGGATTGAAAAAAATGAACAGTACAGTTGTTAAACCAGCTAATGAAGCTATCAAAGGCATGGTTAACACTATCTCTCATTTAGTGGACGTAGAAGAAGTTTAATTTTACTCAATTAATTAGATTGTTTAAGGAGGTGCCAAACCACAATGAAACTTCATGAATTAAAACCTGCTGAAGGTTCCCGTAAAGTACGTAACCGTGTTGGACGTGGTACTTCATCTGGTAATGGTAAAACATCAGGTCGTGGACAAAAAGGGCAAAAAGCTCGTTCAGGCGGTGGTGTACGTTTAGGATTTGAAGGGGGTCAAACTCCATTATTCCGTCGTTTACCAAAACGCGGTTTTACAAATATCAACCGTAAAGAATATGCAGTAATCAATTTAGATGTATTGAATCGATTCGAAGATGGAGCTGAAGTAACACCTGTTGTCTTGAAAGAAGCAGGGATCGTTAAGAGCGAAAAAGCTGGAATTAAAGTTCTTGCTAATGGTGAATTAACGAAGAAATTGACTGTTAAAGCAGCAAAATTCTCTAAAGCAGCACAAGAAGCGATTGAAGCTGCTGGTGGGTCTATCGAGGTGATCTAATGTTCAAACTATTGAAAGATGCTTTTAAAGTCAAAGACATTAGATCAAAAATATTCTTTACCATATTCATACTGGCTGTATTTCGTTTAGGTGCACATATTACAGTGCCTGGCGTAAATGCAAAAGGTTTACAAGAATTAAGCAGCTTACCATTTCTAAATATGCTGAATATCGTCAGTGGTAGTGCTATGCAGAACTTCTCCATCTTTGCGATGGGGGTTTCTCCATATATTACGGCGTCGATTATTGTTCAGCTGCTGCAAATGGACATCATACCAAAATTTGTTGAATGGTCGAAACAAGGGGAAGTCGGTCGTAAAAAGCTAAACCAGGTGACTCGTTATTTGACGATTGTCCTTGGAATTGCGCAATCAATCGGTCTAACCTATGGATTTAATACGCTAAGCCAGGTTGGTATAGTGAAAAATCCAACACCAGCAACATTTGTAATGATTGCAGTTATCTTAACTGCAGGCACGCTGTTTGTTACATGGATGGGGGAACAAATTACAGAAAAGGGTATTGGAAATGGTGTTTCAATGATTATCTTTGCCGGGATTATCTCAGGTGTACCTGGGTCCATCAAAGAGATTATTGAAGACTACTTCATCAATATTGACTCTTCTGAGCTTGTAAGTTCTATCATTTTTGTTGTCATTCTGGTTATTGCGATTTTAATCATTGTCACAGTTGTTACGTTTGTACAACAGGCAGAGAGAAAAATCCCAATTCAGTATACAAAACGTGTATCAGGAGCGCCAACCAGCAGCTATCTGCCATTAAAAGTAAATGCCGCCGGTGTTATTCCGGTAATCTTTGCCAGTTCCTTGATTTCGACGCCTAATGCAATTCTGCAGGGCTTCGCTTCAAATTATGCTGGTGAAACATGGTATGAAATTATGACAGAAATTTTCGACTACAACACGATTCCAGGTGCAACTATCTATACTGTGCTGATCGTCGCTTTTACATTCTTCTATGCGTTTGTTCAGGTAAATCCGGAGAAACTTGCGGAAAACCTGCAAAAACAGGGAAGCTATATTCCAAGTGTACGGCCAGGTAAAGGGACAGAAGATTATGTATCCGGACTCTTGATGAGATTAAGTGTTGTCGGCTCTATCTTTTTGGGTGTCATTGCATTGTTGCCTATCATTGCACAAATGCTTTGGAACCTGCCGCAATCAATCGGCTTAGGTGGAACCAGCTTACTGATTATCATCGGTGTTGCATTGGAAACAGCAAAACAATTAGAAGGTTTAATGTTGAAACGTCAATATGTTGGCTTTATCAATAAGTAGGAATCGTGTGTTGAGGATCTTCCTCAGCACCATTCTCACATATGGCTAGTTTTGTATTCAGCCTTTAAAATTAGGAGGAAAGCGAATGAACCTCATTTTAATGGGACTTCCCGGAGCAGGAAAAGGCACGCAGGCAGAAAGAATTATTGATGAATACGGGATTCCCCATATTTCAACAGGTGATATGTTTCGGGCTGCGATGAAAAATGAAACTGCTCTTGGACTTGAAGCAAAATCTTATATCGACAAAGGCGAGCTGGTTCCTGATGAAGTAACAAATGGAATCGTCAAAGAGCGCTTGGCAGAACCAGATACAGCAAAAGGATTTTTGCTGGACGGCTTTCCAAGAACGCTGGATCAGGCGGAAGCTCTGGACCAAATGCTTAAAGAGTTAAATAAAAAAATCGATGCCGTTATCGACATTCATGTAGAAGAAGATGTGTTGATTGAACGCTTGGCGGGACGCTTTATGTGTAAAAACTGCGGAGCAACTTATCACAAAATTTTCAATCCTCCAACAGTGGAAGGAACATGCGATCGCTGCGGCGGACATGAGTTCTATCAAAGAGAAGATGATAAGCCTGAAACGGTAAAAAATCGTTTGACAGTAAACATCAAAAGCAGTGCGCCGATTTTGGCCTACTATAAAGAAAAGAACTTGTTGCACACAATCGATGGAAATCGAGAAATCAACGATGTGTTCTCTGACGTGAAGACGATTATTGACGCATAGTTGCAAGCTGCACACAGTCCTTGATTTTGTTGAGCTTAGACTCTCTTGCTATATAGAATGTTTTATGGTAAAATGTATCAGTCCGACTTCTATGAAAATTTTCTTGGAAGTTTAATTGAAAATTCTAGGTGGGAGCTGCAGTTTCCACCGTTTTATCGTGTGAAAATGCGAAACAAGTACAAGGAGGTACTGTGCGTGGCAAAAGATGATATGATTGAAATCGAAGGTACAGTCGTCGAAACTTTGCCGAATGCAATGTTTAAAGTTGAATTAGAGAACGGGCATGAAGTATTGGCTCACGTTTCTGGTAAGATTCGTATGCATTACATCCGAATTTTACCCGGGGATAAAGTAACTGTCGAGTTATCGCCATATGATTTAACTCGCGGTCGTATAACCTATCGCTTTAAATAATTGTACTCCGTAAAATCTCAGGAGGTATTATCATGAAAGTAAGACCATCAGTAAAACCAATGTGTGAGCATTGTAAAGTAATTCGTCGTAAAGGGCGTGTTATGGTCATTTGCCCAGCAAATCCAAAACATAAACAGCGTCAAGGATAATAGGAGGTGTAACGAATAATGGCTCGTATTGCAGGAGTAGACATTCCTCGTGACAAACGCGTAGTAATTTCTCTTACTTATATTTTTGGTATTGGAAACACTACAGCGAAAAAAGTATTAGCTAATGCAGGCGTATCAGAAGAAATTCGCGTTCGTGACTTAACAAACGAACAAACAGATGCGATTCGTGCAGAAATTGATAAGTTAAAAGTTGAAGGGGATCTTCGTCGTGAAGTGAACTTGAACATCAAGCGTTTGATGGAAATCGGTTCTTACCGTGGAATCCGTCATCGTCGTGGATTACCAACTCGTGGACAAAACACGAAAAATAATGCACGTACTCGTAAAGGCCCAGCTCGTACTGTAGCAGGCAAGAAAAAATAATTCCTAAGTGAAGGAGGTTAGAACTTCATGGCAGCAAAGAAAGTTAGTCGTAAACGCCGTGTGAAAAAGAATGTAGAAGCAGGTATCGCGCATATCCATTCTACTTTCAATAATACAATTGTGATGATTACCGATACTCACGGAAATGCATTGGCATGGTCATCAGCAGGAGCTTTAGGCTTCAAAGGAAGCAAAAAATCAACTCCTTTTGCCGCTCAAATGGCTGCAGAATCTGCAACTAAAGTAGCACAAGAACATGGACTGAAAACTGTCGAAGTAACAGTTAAAGGACCTGGTTCTGGACGTGAAGCAGCAATCCGTTCATTACAAGCAACAGGTTTAGAAGTGACTGCAATTCGTGACGTTACACCAGTTCCTCATAATGGATGCCGCCCTCCAAAACGCCGTCGTGTTTAATGAGTGCTGCTCATTTTGAGTTTGAACCAAAAACGTCATTGAACAAGACACTTTTCGTTTTGAAAGGGGTATAGATAAGAATGATTGAATTTGAAAAACCAAGAATCGAAAAAATTGATGAAGATAGAGATTATGGCAAGTTCGTTGTAGAACCTCTGGAACGGGGTTATGGGACTACTTTAGGAAATTCTCTACGTCGTATTTTGTTGTCTTCATTACCAGGAGCTGCAATCACTAATATTCAAATCGATGGTGTATTACATGAATTCTCTACTATTAAAGGTGTAAGAGAAGACGTGACACAAATCATTCTGAATATCAAAGGATTAGCGTTAAAGCTTTATTCTGAAGAAGAAAAAACCCTTGAGATCGATATTACAGGACCTGCTGTAGTTACTGCCGGTGATATCATCGTTGACAGCGATGTTGAGATTCTAAATAAAGATTTAGTTATCTGTAGTGTTGCTGAAGGAGCTGCTTTTCATGCTCGCTTAACAGTAAAACCTGGTCGTGGCTATGTTCAAGCAGACGAAAATAAAAAAGAAGATATGCCGATTGGTGTTCTTCCAGTCGATTCTATCTACACACCAGTACGTCGTGTTAACTACCAAGTAGAAAGTGCACGTGTTGGTCGTCGTGATAATTTCGATAAGCTTACAATGGAAATATGGACAGATGGTTCAATCATTCCTCAGGAAGCTCTTAGTCTAGCCGCTAAGATCATGACTGAACATTTAGACATCTTTGTTAATCTAACCGATGAAGCTAAAAATGCTGAAATCATGGTTGAAAAAGAAGAAACACAGAAAGAAAAAATGCTGGAAATGACCATTGAAGAATTAGACTTGTCTGTTCGTTCATATAACTGTTTGAAACGTGCAGGAATTAATACTGTACAAGAGCTGACAAACAAATCTGAACCTGAAATGATTAAAGTACGTAATTTGGGTCGTAAATCTCTTGAAGAGGTTAAACTTAAATTGCATGATCTGGGTTTAGGCTTACGTAAAGACGATTAATACGTTTTACTAAGGATACTGGTTTGACTTTTTCCCAGAATTTAGTCGAGCTGTGTGCGTAGCTTGCAGGCTATCAACCGGATAGCAGCTGAAGCTGTATGTAGAATGTAGTTAAAAAGTAACGAAGGAGGGAAACCAACGTGGGTTATCGTAAATTAGGACGCACATCAAGCCAACGTAAAGCGATGTTGCGTGACTTAACAACTGACTTAATTATTAACGAACGTATCGTTACGACTGAAGCTCGTGCGAAAGAAGTTCGTTCTACAACAGAAAAAATGATTACTTTAGGTAAACGTGGAGATCTTCATGCACGTCGTCAAGCTGCTGCTTACGTACGTAATGAAGTTGCCAGCGTTCGTGAAGAAAATGAGGCTATTGTAGTTGAATCAGCTTTACAAAAACTATTCAATGACTTAGGACCTCGTTACGCTGAACGTCAAGGCGGATACACTCGTATCCTGAAAACAGAACCTAGACGCGGAGATGCTGCGCCAATGGTAATCTTGGAATTTGTTTAATAATCAAACTATACCGTCACTTTATAGATGATTCTTTTAGAGTGTTATGATGTTGGAGGCGACTCCGAGTCTAGCTCGCGCTCTATCCGCTGGGAATTCCCGGCGGATAGGCACTCATCATATAAGGTGTTTTTTTTTACCATAAAACAGATACATACATAGTTAATTTTTATTTATAAAACATAGCTGTCAAGACACTTGGCTGTTCCCATTAACTGGTAACTTTTGTTATAATAGTACCTAGGGTCTGCCTGAAAACTCTAGTGGTGAGTAGTTCGTGATTCTTATGGAACTTATCTTCATAAAGCTATCGCTATGGACCACATATGCTATGCTTTTCTAGACCTTCACTAAAATTTCTGGAAATCTAGTTTCCTCTATGGTTTTCAGACAGGCTCTAGTGTTAGAAAAATAGAATTAGTTGATTTTTCCAATGATACTAAAGAATCGGGAGCGTTTGTAATGGAATCAATCATTGAGCTTAAAAATATAAATTTCAACTACCAACCAGAAGATGCAGATCCTGCATTGAAAGATGTATCCTTTTCAATTAAAAAAGGAGAGTGGGTAGCAATTATCGGGCATAATGGTTCTGGAAAATCAACATTAGCTAAAACCATTAATGGGTTATTACTGCCGGCATCTGGTCAAATTTCAGTAGGCGGTAAAGAACTAAATGAAGAAAATGTCTGGGATATCCGCCGCATGGTTGGAATGGTTTTTCAAAACCCTGACAATCAGTTCGTTGGTTCTACTGTCGAGGATGATGTGGCCTTTGGCTTGGAAAATCAAGGAGTACCTCGCAATGAAATGGTGATTAGAGTAACGGATGCGTTAAAAAAAGTACGGATGGATCATTTGGCAACTAGAGAGCCTGCAAGATTATCTGGCGGACAAAAACAGCGTGTGGCGATTGCTGGAGTTGTAGCATTACGGCCGGATATTATCATTTTAGATGAGGCTACGAGCATGTTGGATCCCGAAGGTCGCGAAGAAGTAATTTCAACCATTCAGGAAATCAAAGCAGAAAGTAATCTAACTGTGATTTCTATTACTCACGATATAGATGAAGCAGCAAATGCAAACCGTATCCTAGTAATGCGTCAGGGACAGTTGGTTGATGAGGGAACACCTGAAAAAATATTTTCGGCTGGGACTGAACTGATTGAAATGGGGCTTGATTTACCTTTCCCGGAAAAGCTGAAAATTGCATTGAAGGAACGGGGTATTGATGTTCCACAAGAATATTTGACCGAAGAAAGGATGGTGGAATGGCTATGGACATCCGTTTTGAACAAGTAGATTTTACCTATCAGCCAAATACGCCATTTGAGCAGAGAGCATTATTTGATATCGACATGATGATTGAAGATGGTTCTTATTCTGCAATCGTTGGTCATACTGGAAGCGGCAAATCTACTTTGCTGCAGCATTTGAATGCATTGGTGAAACCGACGAAGGGAACCGTTCATATTGGTGACCGAGTGATTACGGCGGAAACAGATAATAAGAATTTGAAACCGATTCGTAAAAAGGTCGGGATTGTTTTTCAATTTCCAGAAGCACAGCTGTTTGAAGAAACAGTGGCAAAGGATATTGCGTTTGGACCAAGAAACTTCGGTGCAACAGAAGAAGAGGCCCGTAAGCTGGCGGAAAAGATGTTGAAGCTAGTAGGGTTAGACGAAAGCTATCTGGACCGCTCACCCTTTGAGCTTTCCGGCGGCCAAATGCGCCGTGTAGCAATTGCCGGAGTTTTAGCAATGGAGCCTGAGGTTCTAGTGCTGGATGAACCGACTGCAGGCTTAGATCCCAGAGGACGTAAAGATATGATGGAGATGTTCTGGCAGCTTCATCATGAAAAAGGAATGACAATTGTTTTAGTGACTCATTTGATGGATGATGCAGCGAACTATGCAGATCATATTTTTGTTCTTGAAAAAGGGAAAGTCGTGAAAACCGGTAAACCGTCAGAAGTGTTTCAGGATATTGAATGGCTGAAAGAGAAACAGTTAGGGGTTCCAACTGCTGCAGAGTTTGCTGAACAATTAGCAATTCGCGGGTTTTCAATCACTCAGCTGCCGCTTACAGCTGATGAATTGGCTGATCAGATTTTAAAAATGAAGGCTGGTGAATCAGTATGATGAATAAACTGATTTTTGGACGATATATTCCAGGAGATTCATTTATTCATAAAATGGATCCTCGGGCAAAGCTTCTCGCCAGCTTCTATTTTATTGCCATTATCTTTATGGCAAATAATTGGCAGACCTACAGCCTTTTAGCGGTATTCACACTGACAGCAGTCGTTGTTTCCAAAATCAATATTGGCTTCTTTATTAGAGGGATTCGTCCGCTTCTTTGGCTGATTCTGTTTACAGTCGCACTGCAGATGCTCTTTACGCAAGGAGGAACTGTTTACTTTCAATGGGGAATCTTTTCAGTAACTGAATTTGGTGTGGTTAATGGGTTATTCATTTTCTGCCGTTTTATTCTAATTATTTTTATGTCTACTTTACTGACTTTAACAACCCCGCCTTTAGCTTTATCAGATGCCATAGAGTATTTATTACGTCCGTTTAAAGTAGTTAAGCTACCTGTACATGAAATTTCTTTGATGCTCTCTATTGCATTACGTTTTGTTCCCACATTGATGGATGAAACAGAGAAGATTATGAATGCACAGCGTGCGAGGGGTGTGGATTTTGGAGAGGGAAATCTGATTCAAAAAATGAAGGCAGTCATTCCTTTACTAATTCCGCTCTTTGTCAGCAGCTTTAACCGTGCAGAAGATTTAGCAACCGCAATGGAAGCTCGAGGCTACCAAGGCGGAGAAGGAAGAACAAAATATCGAATTCTTCACTGGCAGAAAGGTGATACAATAGTCATGCTCATTTTCGTACTGCTGACTGTTGCACTTATTTTTATCAGAAGCTAACTTATAGAAAAGGTGAACAAAATGCCTCGTTACAAAGCTGTAATTGCATACGATGGAACAAATTATAATGGGTTTCAGAATCAGCCGAATGGCCGGACTGTTCAAGCTGAACTGGAGAAAACCTTAAAGAAAATGAATAATGGAAAATCAATTACGATTTTTGGTTCAGGTAGAACTGATGCAGGTGTGCATGCGAAGGGACAGGTCATTCATTTTGACTATCCTGAAGATCGGCCGCTGGAACGAATGCGTTACGGCTTAGATACTCAGACGCCTGAAGATATTAGTGTGCGCAGTGTAGAAAAGGTCGCTGATGATTTCCATGCAAGATACCATGTAATAGAAAAGACTTATGAGTTTCGAGTGGATATTGGAAAACCGCGGAGTCCTTTTCGCAGATTCTATGCAAGCTATTATCCTTATCCGTTAAATCTGGAGAAAATCCAACAGGCGTTGCCGGAGCTGATTGGCACGCATGATTTTACTTCATTTTGTGCTTCTGGTAGTAGTGTGGATGATAAGGTACGTACAATCTATGAAGCAAAGATGACGACTAACCCAGCGGGAGATGAGCTGCTGTTTACTTTTCGAGGGGATGGTTTTCTCTATAAAATGATTCGTATTTTAGTGGGAACACTACTGAAAATAGGTAACGGACGTATGGCTGAAACATCGATAGCCGAAATACTGGCAGCTAAAGACCGCAATGCAGCTGGTCCAACAGCTCATCCGGAGGGGCTTTATCTAGTTGAAGTAAAGTATGAATAGTTTTTGTTTGAGAGTGGTTGTGACAAGAATATTCAGGTACGAGAAATAAAGCGAACTAGGCAAAAATAGCTTGCTGAGATGCGCACCCTCAGATTAGAACTTTTTCTAATTCAGGGGAGGCACATCGATAAGCTATTTTTGTCTAGTTCGCTTTATTTGCTTTTACAGCTCTCTTTTCTAATCCTAGTATAGGATTGTTGAAATACGCTTTATTCAGCTTTAGGGGGTGGAGACATGTTTTTGTCCACCCCCTTTTTGTTTTTTTCTGGAATCTAATTAAGTGTCATACATAAACTAATAGAAAATTGTTCTTCTCTATTTTAATAGTCGAATGCGGCATTTTTTTCTTTATATAACCGGTGAAGCCGGACGTATAGGTGTGCCAACTCTTCATCTCCGTAAGATAAATCCATGCAGTGAAGAGGAAGCGTTGGATATGTTTCCAGCGGCAGTAAAGATGAACTGATGACCAAATCATACTTGTGAGTCAGTTTATCTATGTAAGGTGTAACCTCTACAAAATCAAGCTGATTGAGAAACTGATAGAGGTTTCTAATCAGCAGAAAATTATGCTCAAAGGCGATGCCGACTTTAATAACTTTGGAGCATTGAAACTGATTGCAGTAAGGAAGCATGAGATTCTTAAGGGACTTTGTTAACGGCTTCTGGATTTTCGATAAATAAGGATAAGCTGAATCATTCAATTTATTTTCAAGAAAGCGCAGGATTACCTGTTCTAATTGCTTTTCGACTTTCGGCATACGGTTTTCCGAATCAACAACTAAACTCTGTAGATTTGGAAATGGATGTCTGAGAACATAATAAACAAAGAAAATATTAAGAAGATTTCCTTTCAATAAGGGATCTTTTTTTATTTCAGGCTGATTATAGAAAAACTCTTTCTGGCTGTAATTTAAAAACGCATCGACAAAGTGTATCACCTCATTATCTTGTTTTGAAAAATCAAATAAGGTTTGATAAAGTGAAGGATCATCTTGCATCGTGTAGAACGGGGCATAGTGGGCCAGGAAAAAAATGAAACTACTTTCCCCCTTCGCTATAGCCGGTGGTAAAGCTTTGACAGGCCCGAGACTTTTGTTTAAGCGCTTAAAATCATAGTAAGGGTTGTCCTTCATTAAAAAATCATAGTTGGAATCATAAGACACAAAAAATTTTTTTTGAGCTCTGGAAAGAAAAATTGCTGCAAAAAAAGATAACTCACGCAGTCCTAGATAGGTGCGAGTTAATGGGAAATATTCTGAAAAATCATGAACCAGCTTTTCTGCTTCCTCACGCGATACACGCGTAAACGGCCAAAAAAGTCCGCGTGTACCCAGCCAAAGAGTATTGAACAGTGCTACTCGGACGACTCGTTCATCTCCAGTTAAATTTGCTTCACGAAAGCTAAAGCGTAGATTAAATTGTTTGACATGTTTTTTTAGGGGAATCATTTTTCGTGAAACCGTAGACTGACTAACATAGTGGCGTTCACAAAAGTCTTCAATCGTAGGTTGATCATGATTTAAAAAGTATAAAATGAATAAAAAGGGGATAGATTTTTTTAATGTTAAATACCGATATTCATCGATACTGATAGTTAGATGCTCCGCATTGATTTTACCAGCTTTTTTTAAGATAGAAGACTGTTTATTATTATAGGCCATAATCTCTTGATTGATTTCAGTCAAAATAATCAGTGTCTGCTGATAGCTAAGATCAAATAGCTTTGCTACTTGGGAAACAGGTATTATTGTTTGATTCAAACTTGAAATTTTTTTATAAATTTGAAATTTGATTAAGGTACTATTGTCCATCATTAATTCATCAAATAGCATAGTAAACGCATCCCTCCTATGCTCATTCTAATAGATAGCTTGCCGAATGCCAATAATAAGATAAAAAAATAATAAAATTTTCATTTTTATTTACGAATTAATTGGAAAATATATATAAAATAAACCAACTTTTAAAAAGCTGGCTTATTTATAGTTTATTTATTTAAGTGGTTTTCATTTTTTGAACTGACCGCGCTCCATAAAATTCCTAATAGAAAGCCTGTTACAGCGGGAACAATCCAGCCCATGCCAATTGTAAAGAAAGGCAAATATGCTTCAGATAGTTGAATAATTGTAGTAATGATGGAATTCTCTTTAATAAAAGCCGGGGCACTGTTTAGTGCATCTAAAAAAGCAGCAAATAGGGTGAAATAGGTTGTCATACGATAAACCTCTGTACGATGCTTAAATAGCGGACTTAGAATCACCAGCAGCATTAGCGTGATTGCCAGAGGATACAGGAACATCAATACTGGAATTGAAAATTGAATGATATTGGTCAGCCCAACATTAGCAAATAAACAAGGCAGGATGCTGGCAACAGCTATATACATAGGATATTTTCCTTTAGGAAACAGCTCAGAAAAGGTTTCCGCAAAAGCCGTAATCAGACCAATAGCTGTTTTTAAGCAGGCAACAATAATAATTAAGGTCAACAGCAGCGAGCCCCAGCTGCCTAAATAATGATTGGCAATTTGAGCAAGGGCAATCCCGCCATTTTCACTAAGTTTAAAGGTACCGATACTCATTGCACCCATGTAGGCCAACAAGGTATAGATAATACCCATTAATAAAATACTAACAGCACCGGATTTTACAGTGTCCTTTGCAACAGCGTTCGGTTCTGTAACGCCCATTCCGCGAATTGTTGTCACGATGATGATGCCAAAAGCCAAAGACGCAAGAGCATCCAATGTGTTATAACCTTCAGTAAAGCCTTTAAAGAAAGCGTATTGACTGTAAGCTTCCCCAATCGGTGCAGAAGATACAACCCCCAATGGCTTTAAAAAGGCTAGTAGAAGCAGCACACCTAACAAAACTAGAAAAATTGGATTTAAAAATTTTCCAACATAATCAAGAATCATAGATGGCTTTCTAGATAAAAACCAGGCTGTAAAAAAGAATAAAATAGAAAATAAAGCTAGAAAAAGAGGTTGCTGTTTCAGCTCAACGAAAGGAGCAAGTCCAATTTCAAAAGAGGTTGTTGCCAATCTAGGCAAAGCAAAAAATGGACCAATCGTTAAATATAATAATGAAGTAAAAATAATGGCATACGATCGATTCACGCGATTGGCCAAATCGAACAAGCCGTTGCTTTTAGAGATTCCGATAGCAATCACACCTAAAAAGGGAAGACCAATACCAGTAAGTAGGAAACCAAGATTTGCCGAAAAGACAGCTGCTCCAGCCTCTTGCCCTAAATGAACTGGAAAAATTAAATTGCCTGCTCCGAAGAACAAACCGAACAGCATGGACCCTACAAAGAGGTAATCCCGCCAGGAAAGTTTTTTATTCAATATCTGCACTCCTTTTCTATTTTACACGTTGAAAGCTTTTTAATGGTAATAAATCAGATTTTTTTAAGTATCGGTTATTTTATATTGTGTATAAAAAGCAACACCTTCATTAAAATAGCAGAGTTAAGAAGTGCAGGCAAGCAGAAAAGACAAAATTAAATCATTTTTTCATTAACTTTATTCGTTTTGCACAAACAGGGGTGAGATAATTGGAAACGCGCAGTCACCCTTTTACCTCAGAATAGTGCGCTAATTAGTTGTGTATCTTCGGGCTTTAGCAGAGTCTAAATTATTTTTCTGTTTTTTGTAGAAAATAAGCAAAGAGATAATCATCGCAATAGGCATCGTTGATATAGAATTCATCACGCAAGTGTCCCTCTTCAACAAAGCCGTTGCGCTTGTAGAAGTTAATGGCCCGGTTGTTGGTTCCCATTACCCGTAAGGAAAGTTTGTGAATTCCGTAGGAAGGAGCAGTCATTTTTAAATAATCCAGCAGCTTTCGTCCAGCTCCGGATGACTGATAATCGGGATGGACACCAATGCCAATCATCCACTGGTGTTTATGTGAAGGCAGATGAGTTGGCTGATGAACGTTGACAAATCCAATTAGCTGTTCCTCCTGAACAGCAACAAAAATCAGCTCGTCCTTTTGTTTAGCTGCATATTCCTCTACATCATTGTAATGATGTAGGATAGGTGAGTTTTCATTTGTCCAAATTTGATTTTCAATTAGCATCAATTCAGAGTAATCATCATCCTGCGCCTTTCGTATCTGTATTGTTTTTGCCATTGTCAGTCCTCCTTTATAAATCAGAATGAAATCTTTTTATCAATTTTTCCTGATGGGTACTTAAAATATCTGTTAAGCGGATATCGTATTTGTCGGCCAGGATAAAGATATTATCTAGAACATCTCCCAGTTCCTCTGTTAATTGCTGTTTAAGGGCTTCAGGTTCTTTTTCTATCTCATCGGGACGGTCGCGTCCAATTTCCAGCGCTCGAACAGCTTGTGCCACTTCGCCCGTTTCTTCTGATAAAAAACTGACCCGAATGAACGGATTCAGCTCGTACCAGCCGCGTTCTTTGTAAAAACTGCTTATCCATTTTTGATACTCTTGTATATCCAAATGACCACCTCCGTTTTTTCTCCAACCTATCATATCATATTTGATTTAAGACCGCAGAGTGAAAATGATTAGGACAGAAATCTGGAGAACTGCTATAATCTAAGACAGTAGAAGGAAAAGGGAGAGACAGTAGATGACAACATTTTATTTCGTGAGACATGGAAAAACTGAGTTAAACATAGCTGATAGTTTTCAGGGAAGCGGGGCAGACTCGCCGTTGCTTCAAGAAGGTATTGAACAAGCAGGCAAGCTAGGAAAACACTTGGCGGGAATTGCTTTTGACCAAGTAGTTGTCAGTACGCAGAAACGGGCCATGGATACGGCAAACTATATACTGACTGAGAACCATCATCTGAACGGTATGACGTTGCAATATCATGATGGATTAAGAGAGATAGGCTTTGGTGAAAAAGAGGCAATGAAGGTTGACTTTATGAATCAGCAAACTAAATATCTGCGGGAACGTCCGGATTTATATGACCCATCAGGTTTTGGAGGGGAGACTTATGATGAATTGGTCGCCCGCGGCTCAGCTGTAATCAGTGAACTAGAGGAGCGACATCCGGAAGGCAAGGTTCTGGTTGTTGCTCATGGCGTATTGCTGATTGTTCTGATTAATTATCTAAGTGGTCAGGAAAAAAGAAACTGGCGCAAAAATGGCCCTTTGGAGAACACTAGCTTAACCATCCTTCATAAAGAGGGAAAACACTATACAGTAGATACCTTTAATGATATTTCTTATCAATAAAGTGAAAGGAAGTACCTTATTGATAATGTTAATGATTGACAAGCTAGGATTAGTAAGAAGGGCGGCTGGCAAATGAAAAGAGCAGCAGTATATTGCGGTGCAAGTGAAGGAAATAGTCTAGTATATAAACAACAAGCCATTGAATTAGGCAACTGGCTGGTGGATAAGGGCTATGGATTAGTTTATGGCGGAGGCAATGTGGGATTAATGAAACGTATCGCTGATACAGTTTTAGCGAAGGGTGGCGAAGTAATCGGCGTAATGCCCAACTTCCTGATCGAACGGGAAATTGCTCATCCTGCTTTATCAGAGTTAATCACTGTCAGCAACATGCATGAACGGAAAAAGAAGATGATGGATTTGGCAGACTGCTACATTGCATTGCCGGGTGGTCCAGGAACTCTGGAAGAAATTTCTGAGGTTATATCATGGGCACGTGTTGGAGAACATGGAAATCCATGTATCTTATGGAATAGTCAGGGCTATTATGATTTGCTGGGTAGCTTTTTTAATCATATGGTGACCGAAGGCTTCCTCTCTCCAGCAGACCGGGAAAATATTTTAATTACAGAATCATTCTCTGAGATGAAAGCTTTTATTGATACTTATAAAGGTATAGCTGTAAGAGAGTATAAAAAAACTGAGCATTAGACTTTATTAGGAAAGGCGGGCATCAAGTGATTATTTTGATTGGCGGAGCCAGCTGCAGCGGAAAAACAGTACTGGCGCAAAAATTACTAGAGATTTACCACATTCCTTATTTATCCATTGATCATTTAAAAATGGGCTTAATTGGCGGCTACCCAGAATGTGGGTTTACACCGTTCAGCTCAGATGAAATAATCAATGAAAAGCTTTGGCCAGTATTAAAAAAAATCATTGAAGTAGCGATTGAAAATGAACAGCATTTGATTATTGAAGGCTGCTATTTACCTCAGGACAAGGTACATGAGCTGGCAGCTGCTCATCGCGAAATCGTGCCTGTCTATCTAGGGTTCTCAGAAGGGTACATTAGGAACCATTTTGAAGATGGAATACTTGCTTATCGGTCGACAATTGAACGGCGAAAATTTGCTGAAGACCGCCCCGTTCAGGAAATCATCGCTGAGCATGCAGAGACTAAACGAAAGTGTAAACAATACCAGCTCCTGTATCTTGAAACAGACGAGAAATATCAGGATATGCTGGATAGAGCAGTCGAACAAACAGCGGCAGCTATAAATAAAATGCAAGAGACTACTCTCCCGTGAGCAGCCTCTTGCATTTTGTTTATATTCATTCTTTTGATAGAATACGCTGCAGGAATTCTTTTGTCCGCACTTCTTTCGGATGGACAAAAATATCTTCTGCGCTTCCTTCCTCTGCGATAACGCCTTTATCCATGAAAATGACGCGGTCTGATACTTCTCGCGCAAACTCCATTTCATGCGTAACGATCATCATTGTCAGCCCAGTATGGGCCAAATTCTTCATCGTTTTTAGCACTTCTCCTACCATTTCAGGGTCAAGCGCAGAGGTTGGTTCATCAAATAAAAGAACATCAGGATTCATGGATAGTGCCCGGGCAATGGCTACCCGCTGTTTCTGACCTCCGGAAAGCTGAGCTGGTTTAGCTGTTACAAAGCGTGCCATGCCAACCTTTTCCAGGTTTTCCATAGCGATTGCTTCAGCTTCGCTTTTGTTGCGTTTTAAAACAGTAAGCTGACCAGTTGTACAGTTATCTAAAACGTTTAAGTTGTTAAACAAATTAAACTGTTGGAAAACCATCCCTAGATGGGTTCTGTATTTTGGCAAATCATAGCCAGGAGCTAAAACATTTTCTCCTTTATAAATAATTTTACCGTCTGTTGGTTTTTCCAGTAAATTAATGCAGCGGAGCATTGTTGATTTTCCAGAGCCGGAGGACCCGATAATCGTCACAACTTCGCCTTTTTCTACAGTTAGGTTGATATCTTTTAAGACTTCATTTTCACCAAAGTTCTTCTTTAAATGTTCAACTTCAATAATTGCATTCATCATAGGGCCTCCTTATTTATCTTCGCCTATTGCTACAGATTGTTCTGCTTCTTCAACAGGAATGTATGCTGAAGGTCCGTCGATGCGGTTTTCCAACCAGCGTAAAATCCGTGTTACTGTAAAAGTTAAAACAAAGTAAATCACACAGACGATGGAGAAGGTTTGGAAGAACTGATAGTTTGTTCCAGCCGCAGAATTAGCCTGGAAGAACAGATCAGAAACAGAAATAACACTCAGAACAGAAGTATCTTTAATGTTGATTACAAATTCGTTCCCCGTTGCCGGCATAATATTCCTAATAACCTGTGGTAAAACAATCTTTGTCATCGTTTGTCCATGAGTCATACCAATGGCCTGCGCTGCTTCAAACTGCCCTTTATCAACGGAGAAAATCCCGCCGCGGACAATTTCAGACATATAAGCACCTGTATTAATTGAGACAATAAACAAAGCGGCAACAGTACGATTTAAATCAATACCGAAAGCCAAAGCAATCCCATAGTAGATAACCATTGCCTGAACCATCATCGGCGTACTTCTGAAAATTTCAATATATGCGGATAAGAGCCAGTTAAAGATTTTCTGGAATGCACGTTTGCCCTTCTTCTCAGCTGTAGGGATTGTCCGGATAACGCCTATCAAAAGACCGATTAGCGTACCAACAATTGTACCGATAGAAGCCAACAGCAATGTTGTTCCAGTACCGCGCAGGAAAAGCGTACCATATTGACTAATAATATTTTTAAAATCACTAATCAGACCAGGCTTAGTTTGTTCTTCATCCGTTGAGCCTTCAGCAGCCGGCTGGTCTACGATGGCATCATCCATAATCTTTGTTCGTTCCTCAGGAGAAATATCTGCTAAAATAGCATTGATTTTTTCACGATTAGGATCTCCTTTACGAAGTCCGATAGCGATTGTAGTATCAGCAGGGTCAGTATTAAACCCATTTCCTTCTGAAAATTCCACCATCTTGATATCCGGATTCACACTTTCAGCAGTAACGCCTTCCGGCCGTTCACTAACATAGCCGTCAATGACACCAGAAGCTAAGGCTGTCCGCATAGCACCAAAGTCCGCTTGTGCCTGCTGCTTCTGGACATCAGGAATTTGATCAATGACAGTATAATGGAAGGTATTCAGCTGAGCAGTAACCTTAGCACCACTGAAATCAGCTAGACTTTTTGCATTTGCATACTTGCTGTCTTTACGAGTAACGATAACAAGATTAGATTCATAGTAAGGATCAGAAAAATCGATTTCCTTTTTACGTTCTGGTGTTGGCGACATGCCGGCGATTACAGCATCAATTTTTCCAGATTGTAGTGCTGGAGCCAGACCGTCCCATTTTGTTTTGACAATCACTAGTCGTTTGTTCAGTCCTTCAGCTACTTTCTTAGCAATCTGGACATCATAGCCTCCTGCGTAGGAGTGGTCGCTAGGAATTGCTACAGCACCGTTGGCATCTGTTGTCTGCGTCCAATTGAAAGGAGCGTAGCCGGCTTCCATTCCGACTCTGAACTCACCATTTGCTGTACTGCTTTCTGCTTTGACAGTCAGCGGCGTGAAGAACAGACCTAATAAAAGTGTAAACAGAAAACCAAAGGAAATACTTTTTTTATTCATAATACTAATTCTTCCTTTCTTTACTATAAATACAAAAAAACAACCATACGCATGTTGGTTGTTGATAACAGTCGTCTCCTCAACAGAACATAGCGCAACTTGGCATTACTGCCAAGACAGTCCACCAGCTGTTCGCATAGTGTCCCAACATACAACAGAGAAGGCTGCTGTACATTTCGGCGGTTGTTCCTAGGCTTGCTTCAACGTGTCCTTTCACACTCCACAAGATTAATAAAAACCGCGACCTCTACCTCGATTTGAGGTACTATTCAGTTGTCATTCAAGTAGTAACTAGTCTACGATATCTAATAAAAAATGTCAATAGTTCAGAATGTTTGTGAAGAACTGGCTGACAGCTGCGGCTATTATTTACATGACTGCTTACTAAAAATAGTAGATTAAAGAGTAAATGCTAAAGTGCCGTTCTTTTTCAAGTTAGTCACTTTGAAATGACTAAATTATTACACCATAAAAAAGAAAGCGCTACCAAGAAAGTTGACAAGAATTAGAAGAAACACTATTATGGAAAGAGGCGCTGTTGAATAAAGGTAAAAAATACTGATTTATAGCTGCAAACTTCTTTTTATTAGGTTATTGCTATCAGCGGCCAAAGAATCTTTAAAAAAATAAGGAATGTGGAAAAATATGATTAAAAGAAAACCCGTCTATCGGATACTGTCTGTCTTTGCTGGAACGGCATTGACTGCACTATCCATCTCAGTATTATTGAAAGCGGGCTATGGTGTAGATGTACTAAGTGTTTTTTTAACGGGGATTCAAAAATACATACCTTGGGAGTTTGGTTATCTGAGTATGTCATTTAACGTCCTGATGATTGTGATTGCTTTTTTTATGCAACGTGAGTTAATCGGCGCAGGGACAATTATAAATGGGGTTTGTTTAGGACTGATGGTCAACTTCTTTTCTGGTCTCTTAGCTGATTGGGAGATGGGCATACCGCTCCTCTGGGGATTAGTAGCAGCTATTTGCTACGCTGTGGGCATCGGCTTGTATGTATCTGCTCAGATGGGCGCCGCCGCAATAGAATGTTTGTCATTTATGATTGAAAGCCGAACCAAAGGAAGTTTGAAGCTAATTAGAATTGCAATTGATGCTGTGCTTGTAGTAAGTGGCTTATTGCTGGGAAGCACAAGTTTCCACATTGCAACCTTTGTCTGTCTGCTGACTACAGGTCCGATTGTAGAATGGATGCTGAAGCGGTCGATGCGGACAAATGAACGTCCATAAAGTGAATGGATAATGAAGCTGTTTCAAAAACCAGTATTTTATTTGGTTTTTGAAGCAGTTTTTATCTTTATTTTGAAATGATCAGCAGAATCAGGTACCCTTGAATAGAAGTAGTTGGAAGGAGCAGCGATGATGACGAAAGATATTTTGTTAGCAAAGAGTGTCGTTTATCGGACGGAGAAAGAAGCAATTATAAAAGGGGTTGATTTAGCAGTTGAGACAGGTGATTTTTTAACACTGACAGGACCTTCTGGGGGCGGGAAAAGTACCTTTTTGAAGTTGCTTGCTTCACTGTTATCGCCATCAGACGGAAAGATTTATTATAAGGGTACGGATTTGTCTGAGCTCGATCCAGTTGCTTACCGACGAGAGGTTTCTTATGCATTCCAGCAGCCGGTATTATTTGGAGAGACAGTTTATGACAATCTTGTATTTCCATTTGAGGTAAGAGAAGTGCCCGTTAATCAGAAAAGAATTAGAGAAAAGCTGGCTCAGGTTTATTTAGATGAAGCATTTCTGGAGAAAAAAATAAGTGAGCTATCTGGAGGAGAAAGACAGCGCATTGCGTTGCTGCGCAACATTTTATTTATACCTGAAGTGCTGCTTTTGGATGAAGTTACTGTGGGGCTGGATGAGGAAAGTAAAAAGATTGTCAATCAGCTGATTCAGCAGGTCCATCATCAGGGGGCAACGATTATCCGGGTAACTCATGATAGTGAAGAGCTGGCGCAATCAGCCAAAATTATACAGATAACAGGAGGGAAGCTGGATGAATGATTTAGCGGTTACTGGACAGTCTTTAGGCTGGTCTTTGCTGCTTGTGGGGATTGCTTTGGGGATTAGTCTGAATCAGAAGCTGGGACTGGGCAAAGACATTATCTATAGTGTTTGCCGTGCGGTTGTTCAGCTGATTGTTGTAGGCTATGTATTGAAATATATTTTTCAAACAGATATCCTCATTTTGACACTGGTGATGGTACTGGTAATTATTTTTAATGCTGCTTGGAACACAAAGCAGCGTAATCCTTCGCTGCAGCATGCGTTCCTGTATTCCTTTGCAGCTATTTTTCTAAGCACCTCGATTACGCTTGGGACATTGATTTTTGCAGGAGCAATAAAAATTATTCCTTCACAGCTTGTACCGATTTCAGGAATGATTGCCAGCAATTCGATGATAGCAATTGGTCTTTGCTACAAGCATATGCATACATTGTTTTATAATCAGCGGCAGCAGGTCTTGGAAAAGCTTTCTCTGGGAGCCGATGTTTCTTTAGCTTCAAAAAACATTCTAAGAGAAAGCATCAAGGTGGCGATGCAGCCTACGGTGGACTCTGCAAAAACAGTGGGGCTAGTCAGTCTGCCGGGAATGATGTCAGGGCTGATTTTTGCCGGAGTTGATCCCGTTCATGCGATTAAGTATCAGATAATGGTTACATTTATGCTTCTTTCCACGACGAGTATTGGAGCAATTATTGCTGGCTATCTATCCTACAAGGAGTATTATAATAATCGTAAGCAGCTGCGGATATAGTTCTAGCTGGTTAAAATCGAACGGAGGCGAAATAGGATGACTGACTTGAAAAGTAAAATCATTGAAGAGAGTAAACGTCTTGGGATTGATAAGATTGGCTTTGCGTCAGCAGCTCCTTTTGATCATTTAGAAGCTTCTTTACAGGAGCAAAAGGAACGAGGCTATACATCAGGATTTGAACATCCGATTATTGAAGAACGGATTTACCCGGAACGAACATTTGAGCATCCACAGACAATTATAGCGATTGCGCTAGCCTATCCGACTAAGGCCAAGGGAAAGGTTCCGCGAGATGAAAAACGAGGACAATTTGCTAGAGCTTCGTGGGGAATGGATTATCACGATATTTTACGTGAGCGTTTAAATGGGTTGATTGATTTTATTCGTGAGCAGGCGGAAACGATAGAGGAAAAAGAAAGCTGGCGTTTTAAGCCTCAGGTGGACACTGGGGAGCTGATTGATGTTGCGGCGGCACAGCGTGCAGGGTTGGGCTTTATTGGCAGGAATGGTCTGCTGATTACAGAAGAGTTTGGTTCTTTTGTTTATTTGGGCGAGATTGTAACGAATATTTCTTTTGAAGTGGATCAGCCTGTTCCTTTTGGCTGTGGCGAATGTACGCGCTGTGTGACTGCTTGTCCAACGCAGGCTTTATTGGGTGATGGACGAATGAATGCACCGCGCTGTCTGTCTTATCAGACTCAAACCAAAGGTATGATGCCGGAAGAATATCGAAAGAAGATGCATAATGTGATTTACGGCTGTGACATTTGCCAATTAGTCTGTCCTTATAATAGAGGAAAAGATTTTCATTTTCATGAAGAAATGGAACCGGAGATAGATAGTGTTTATCCAAAACTGGAACCGATGCTTAGCATGACCAATAAGGAATTCAAAGAACAATTTGGCCATCTCGCTGGATCATGGCGCGGGAAAAAGCCGCTGCAGCGGAATGCACTGATTGCTCTAGCTAATTTGGGCGGTAGAGAAGCACTACCACAAATTTTAGAATGTACACAAGATATTCGACCAGTGATTCGAGGTACTGCGGCCTGGACGATTGGTAAATTAGGCAATCGTGAACCGGAAAAATGGTTGAAAATATTGACTGAGCTTCTGCAAGTTGAAACAGAAGAAGAGGTATTACATGAAATACAAGGGGCGATTCGTCAATTAACAAAAGAATAGTTACTTGGAAGATATCTAACTGGAGTGAAACTTGGAGTATTGAGTGTTTGTCTCGACTTCCTATTTTTTTATTACCATTATGGGTTAATGTATATTTCTCAAATAGAATATTTACAGAATCTGCATGAAAGTATCTTTGTTTGAGGCTGAACCGTCAGAAGGATAATGATTTCTGACGGTGTTTTTTTAGTTGTTTAGAGAATAGATGAAGAAATATATGAATATTTTGTATGAAATAATCAAAGAAATTATCTGAAAATGTCATAAAAGCAGTGTAGTCATTGATTTTTCACATTACAGTTTTGATATAAAAAGCTCTTTTTTTGAAAAAAAGACCGAAATAAAAGGAGAAAACGATGAGAATAAAATAAACAAATACAAATTTTCTTCCTTTTTTATAAAAAAAGACGGTTTTTTATAAATATAAATTAAATAATAAATCCTTTTATATCAAGTTCTTTATCGATTTTTTTTACAGAGTGTTACGAAAAATCAATACTCGTAATGAATTGTCACTATACTTTTACCTATGAAATACGCTGGGATGATAAAGTATGAAAAGTCTCATACGAGAGATGAAAACTTTTTATGAAGGAGAATAGATAATGAAATCTATTAAAACAATTCTACTAGGAACAATTGCGGTAGCAACATTTGGAATTTTTGCAGGAACTACAGACGTGCATGCAGACACTATATATACTGTTCAAACAGGAGACAGCCTTTCAAAAATTTCACAGCAAGTGTTTGGCGACAGCTCTTTAATCCAAAAAATTGCTGAAGACAATAACATTGAAAATATCAATATGATTTATACTGGTCAACAACTGATTATTAAAACTGATGATGGAGAAAAGATTGAAGCAGCTCCAGCAGTTCAAGCTGAAACCGTTCAGGCAGCTCCAGTAACTGAAGCAGCACCTGCGGCAGCAGAATCTAGCTATACTGGTACATCTTCATCTGCCAAAGAATGGATTGCACAAAAAGAATCAAGCGGTTCTTACTCAGCAACAAACGGCAGATATATCGGTAGATATCAATTAGATGCTTCATACCTAAATGGGGATTATTCAGAAGCGAATCAAGAACGCGTAGCAGATCAATACGTAACACAACGCTATGGTTCATGGGAAGCGGCACAAGCTTTCTGGTTAGCTAACGGCTGGTACTAATCAATTAAATAATAAATGATTGCTATCAAATAGATTAGATAGGCGAGAGTGTGACATGACTCATTGAGTTATGTCACACTCTCGTCTTTTTTAGGAGTAAAGAAATTACTAGCTATTTATGGTTATAAAGGCAATCATAACAACGGATATTGAAAAAGGAATTTAGCCAATATCTCGCTTCACGGGTTTGTTCAGTTTTTTTGAAGTCGATTAATCGAAAATAAATACGCAGAAAATGAGAAATTTGATAGAAGTTGCGGGATATGATTCTAAATAGTAGTTTTCGATAAGAAAAGTTTATACAATAGAGAAATAGGAGGCGGTGGAGATGGATACACTGATTTATCATTTGAAAAAGCATGCACTGCTTAGAGGGATTATCTATGTTCTTCTAGGAATAGCTGTGGTTGTTAACCCATCTGGCGTATTTAACATCACGGTTTATGTAATTTCGGGTTACCTGGCATTTATGGGCCTGCTGGATTTGATAGAAGGAATTAGAGTTAGGCAGAAAGAAGGTATTTACGACAGCAGCTTTGTTCTGGGAATTCTCCTGCTGGTATTGGCGGGCATTGTTTTAGTGTTTTCAAAAGCTATTGTTAGTATTTTACCAATATTCCTAGGTCTGCTGGTTGTAACAGTGGGGAGTGCTCGTTTAATTCAGTCCTTCAATCTGAGAAAATATACAACTGTTAACTGGGGTCTGCTGTCTTTTTATGGGATTGTGCTGATAATTGGCGGAGGTCTGCTGATATTCAATCCGTTCCGAAGTGTTTTATTTCTTTTTCAATTGTTTGGCGGAATTCTTATTTTTATGGGAATTTCAGAATGCTTAACTTTTTTTCAGTTACGTAAGATTGAGCACTAAACGAAAGCGGTCTTTCCGATGTGTATTTTTACTTAAGTGAAAGCGGTGGTTGGTCTAAGAATTGAGTATTGAACTTTTCAAAATTCAGTTTTAGTTTCGTATGCCGATTATTCCGCTAAAATCTTTCATACAAGTGGAACTGACCTGTTGGATTTTGCTATAAAAAATGAATATGAACTATCTTTTATTCGAGATTTAGAGATTGGTGCAGCGTCATTTTGACGATTGCTCCAATCTTTTTTATGATTAATTGAGAAAATGATGATACAGAAAAACAGCTGTATCATATTTTTTATTCTGTTATATAAAAATGAGTTTAATTAAAATACGTTTGTTTTATTCAAGCATATATAGTGTGATAATAGTTGTTTTTGTGTTATTATCAAATTGTTATTTTAAATAAATGTATAAATACAGATTGGAAGGGTGTGGTTCTGATGTACTATATTCATTTAGATTCGAAAGATATAAGAGAAAATCTTGCAGCAGAACAATATATTTTAAATAGATTGTCTTTCGATGAACCTTTAGTACTCTTTTATATACAAAGCCCTTGTGTGATTATTGGACGAAATCAGAATGCCTTCGCTGAGATAAACCGAACCTACGCTAGAGAGAAAAATATCACAGTTACACGTAGACAGTCTGGGGGCGGTGCAGTTTATGATGATTTAGGCAATGTCAGCTTTAGCTTTATCATGAATGCGGCCGGCAATAATTTTGGTGATTTTAAGCATTTTACACAACCGATAATAGACGCCCTTCACAGGATGGGCGCAGCTACAGCAGCAATGAATGGCAGAAATGATCTGTTCATTGATGATAAAAAGTTTTCAGGTAACGCTATGTATAAAAAAGGGACTAAGATGTACATGCATGGTACGTTGATGTTTGATGTGAATCTGCAGGAAATGGAGACAGTTCTTCAGGTGTCGGAGAAAAAACTAGAGTCAAAAGGAACAAAATCAGTTAGAAGTCATGTGACAAATATTAAGCCTTATCTAAATAAAAAATACCAGAAAATCACAACAGAAGCTTTTCGTGATCAACTGACTCTACAGCTATTTTCTGCAGCAGAGTTGGGAGACATTCAGGATAGAAAATATGAGCTGACAGCTTTTGATTATCAGGAAATCAATAAGCTAGTTGAGAAAGTTTATGGAAATGATCAATGGATTTATGGAGAAGCACCAGAGTTTTCTCTACAAAAAGAAAAAAAGTTTCCAAGTGGTCTGCTTGATATTCGGTTGTCTATCGATAAAGGAAAAATTAAATCCATACGAATTTATGGTGATTATTTTAGTCAGAAAGACAGTAGAGATGTAGAGGCTCTATTAACAGGAGCCGACTACGATGACAAGTCCATTGAAAGGGTGCTGGCGAATATTTCTATGGAGGAATACTTCTCTGGTATATCGAAGGAAACCTTTATTCGACTGCTGCTGGACTGATAAAAGGAGAGACTGGATGATTGTTTTTGATAACGTAAGCAAAATATATGAACACCGCGGAGGGAAAACACTGGCGCTGCAGGAGATAAATCTGCAGATTGAAAGCGGTGAAATTTTTGGCATAATCGGTGAGAGTGGTTCTGGTAAATCCACCCTGTTAAAGCTCTTGAGTACACTGGAGGTACCAGATAGTGGACGATTGGAAGTTGATGGTGAGGATCTTGAGAAGTTGACAGCATCAGCCCGAAAAAATAGGCTGCGTAAGACAGGGGTTGTCTTTCAGCACTTCAACTTGCTTTACAACCGAACAGTTCGGGAAAACGTCGAGTTACCGCTTAAATTAGCTGGGAAGGACAATTCCCAAGCGGTTGAAGAGATTCTGCGTTTTGTAAAAATTGATTCTAAAGCAGAGGTTTATCCAAAACAATTAAGCGGTGGGGAAAAGCAGCGGACAGCTATTGCCAGAGCTTTAGTGACAGCGCCTAACTTGCTCTTGTGTGACGAACCTACATCAGCATTAGATGGACAACACGCCTATGAAGTTAGAACTTTATTGAGAAAGATTAATCATGAGCTGGGAACAACTATTATAGTGGTTAGCCATGAGCTGGAGTTAATTCAGCAATTGTGTAATCGAGCAGCTATTGTTGAGAAAGGCCGGTTGCTTGAAACGGTAACTCTTGCCAAAAAAGCGGATAATCCAGTGTATGCCTCCTACTATGAACGAATCAAGGAGGTATTAAGTTGACAGAGTATTTCAATCAGCTGAGCTACTATGGACCAGAACTGGCTAAAGCATTGGCAGAAACTGGAGAGATGCTGCTTTACTCCATTTTATCTGCACTCTTAATTGGCTTGCCTATGGGAACATTTCTGTTTATGTCTCGAAAAAAACAAGCATCGTCCACTCGTTTACTTTCCGTCGTATTAAACCGTCTAATCGATATTATCCGCTCATTTCCATTCCTGTTACTGGTTATTGCGTTAATTCCGATAACTAGAGGAGTGTTGGGAACAGCGTTTGGAACGAGGGCGGCAGCTTTTCCGCTGTCTTTTGTTTCCGCCGCTCTTTATGCGCGCTTGGTTGAGCAAGTTTTGCTAGATGTTCCAAAAGAAGTCTCTGAGTTGGCTCAGGTGTTAGGCGCCGGGAAAAGGCAGTTGGTTATGCAGTTTCTATATGTGGAAGCTAGGTCTGGACTTGTGCTGACGCTGACTTCAGTCATTGTCAGTATGGTTTCCTATTCTACTGTGATGGGTGTTGTCGGTGGCGGTGGTATTGGCGATTTCGCATTAAGGTACGGTTATCAGCGATATGAATACGGATTGATGTATACAGCTATTATTTTAATGATTCTTTTTGTTGCTTCGATTCAGATAATTGGGAATCGAGTTGCTGAAAAAATAGATAAAAGACATTAGGAGGAGTATAAAGTGAAAAAGTCTATACAATTATTTTTACTGTTAAGCACAGTAGTTTTTCTGACGGCTGCTTGCGGACAGAAGAAAACGACAGCTAGCGATAATGAAGCTGCTGTAGATAAAACTATTCGAGTAGCCTCTCATATGCCGCCAATGACAGATGTGGTTGAGATAGCTGGCGATGTACTCAAAAAAGAGGGCTATGAGCTTGAACTGGTTCAAGTGAATGACAATATTCAGTACAATGAGCTTTTAAAGGAAAAGGAAATTGATGCAAACTTTGCCCAACATGAACCCTTTATGGAAAAATTCAATAGCGAGAAGCAGGCAAATCTTGTGGCGGTTCAAAAAATCTATAATGCTAAAGTGGGATTTTACTCAAAAGAATATCAATCTACTGAAGATATCCCGAATGGAGCAAAAGTGGCTTTGCCTAGCGATATATCTAATGAGGGGCGGGCATTAGCAATTCTTGCTGATCAAGGGCTGATAACATTGAAAGAGGGCGTTGGCTTTGAAGGGACTATTAAGGATGTAGAGACTAATCCTAAAAATCTTGAATGGCTGTCTGTGGATTTGTTGAATCTGGCTGAAGCTTATAATGAAAAAGATGTTGCTCTTGTTTATAATTATCCGACATATATTGCGAAGGTTGGCTTAACGCCGGCGGATGCACTGTTTTTGGAGCAAACAATTGATGAGCGTTTTGCAATTAGTCTAGTTGCTCGTGAAGATAATCAGACTTCAGAAAAAATCAGCGCACTAAAAAAAGCAATGACGAGTGATGAAGTACGTAATTTTCTGGAGCAGAAGCATGGCGAAACGCTGACGCCAGCCTTCTAAACATAGCTGAAATAGAACTGAGATGGTTTTGTAAACTGTCTCAGTATTTTTTTATAACTTGAGAAAGAAAACATGTACAAAAAGAAGCTATATGCTATACTATTCAAAAAATAAAAATGAAGCAAGAGTGAGTAAGTACGGCTTTTTATGCCAGTGAAATTTTGTTAAGTAATCCATCATTATTTTTACCGGGTTGGCAGTAGCTTTTTTTGAATATTTCTTTTGCTTTATACAGTAATTCGTGTGATTTTACTTTTTTCAACATAAGTTAATGACAGTAAGATTAGAGAAAGCGTTTTCTTCGTGGGTTTGTCTTGTAAATTTTAGCAATTTGATAAATTTTTGAGAAGAAAATGCTTTTCTTTTCTGGTATAATGATAACGAGTGTCCTGGGGGATATTGTTTATTATTGATTGCATACAGAAAAAACGTTTATGTTCTGAAAGGAAGAATGGGTTAATGAAAAGGAAAAAAAGTCTAAAAAGAATATGTCTTGCTAGTGCTGGACTTTTGACTGCCTCTACAGCTTCCGCTTTCACAGAGAGTACGATTATTTCTGCACAAAATAAAACACAGGATTCAGTTTTAGAGAGTACCAATCAGACTGAAACTGAAGAAGTTTTACTAAGTACAGAAGTAACAACTGAATATGAAAATTTTGAAGAAAGTTCAACAGTTGAATCAGAAACTGAGACAACTGAGTCTTCTGACAGTCAGGAAAGCACTTCGTCAGAAGAAACGACTGAAACAAATACAAGCGAAAGCAGTACAGAGGAAAGCAGTACCGAAGACAGCAGCACAACGGACAGCAGTTCGACGGAAGAGTCTTCCACAACAGAAGACAGCAGTACAACCGACAGCAGTTCGTCCAGTTCTACTACAGATAGTTCTACCTCCACTTCTTCATCAGGTGGAAGTACTGGAACAACGACCAGCTCCAGTAAACCGAACAAACCAAGTAAGCCTGGAACTTCAACAAGTAAACCGAATAAGCCGAGTGTTTCAACAGGCGGAAGCCGTCCGGGTTCTTCGATTAGTGGAAATACAACTTCTTCAACAGTAGTTGGACCTACACAACCGACATACCAGTATAATCAAACTTCAGGAACCAGCAATACAAATTACGGCATTTCGACAGCAGTATATTATATTCCTAGAAATTTAACTACGCAGGCATTCATTAATGAGATTGGTGAAGATGCTAGAGAGATTGCCGGAAAAAATAATTTGTATGCTTCAGTCATGATTGCACAAGCAATTCTTGAAAGCGGCTCAGGCAATAGCGCATTAGCTTCTGCGCCAAACTATAACCTGTTTGGCATCAAGGGAAGTTATGAAGGCTCCAGTGTCAATTTCCTAACACAGGAAGACACAGGCGGCGGTCAGATGATTAGTATTCGAGCTGGGTTTAGAAAATATCCGTCTTATAAAGAGTCGCTGACAGACTACATGAAATTATTAAGTAATGGAGTAAGCGGTAATAAGAATTTCTATAGCGGTACATGGAAAAACAAAACAGATGGATATCAAGATGCAACGAAATATCTGACAGGTCGTTATGCCACAGATACGAGCTATGCATCCAAACTAAATAGTCTAATCAAAGCTTATGAGCTGGATCAATATGACGAGCTGAATGCTGAGAAAGAAACATTGAGCAGTATAAGTAAAAAAGTCACAGATAAAGTGAAAAAAGATATTGATTTGACAAAAGATGAAGAGAAAAAAGAGCAATTGGATATTCTCTATCATGTTGTTAAAAAAGGTGAGTCGCTGAAATCAATTAGTGAATTATACAATATCCCTGTTTCAGCTATTCTAGAAAGAAATCAATTTGAACGCCGGATGATTTTTGTAGGTCAAAAACTGATTATCCCAACTACAGACGTAGAGAAGGAAACAACTGTTGTTCAAAAAGAAGAAATTGTTGACCGTTCTATTCGTAGTGTTCAGCGAGTAATCCGCTCTATTCAAGGAGAGGAAAAGAACAGCAACAAGTCTTACAACCTGACTGCCTCTAAGAAGAAGAGCACCAGTGTTTACGAAGTACAATCAGGAGATACCTTAGCAAAAATCTCCAAAAAAACAGGCATTTCTATTCTTTCACTAAAAGAATGGAATAATCTGGATCAGTACTTCCTAACAGAAGGACAGGAACTTGTTTTGACTCCGCCGTATACGACATCAATTTAAATTGAATGCTAGCTAAAAAAACAGGCGGGACAGAAGCTGCTTCTGTCCCGCTGTCTGTTCGATTTGAATAGCTTATGTGGCTGGGATGTTCATTATCCCAGCCATTTTCAAACCATTGGTTTGAAAATGGCTGTCACATTTACTGTAAGGATACAGTAGTAGTTATTGTAAAGCAGGTGGAAAAGATGAAGAAAAAAACAGTCCTTGTAGTTATCATAGCGGTCAGCGTACTGCTAATTTTTCTGTTTGCCAGTACAGTCAATGAGAAACCAAAGACGAAGGCACTTGAAAGCAGCGAAGAAGTACTTCAAAAAGCGGACTTGGACTTTTGGATTATTACAGATCCTCATTACATTTCTAAGGAGCTGTATGATCAGGGAGAAGCCTTTCAGTTTATACAGTCTACTGCAGCGGGCAAGGACTTGATTTATCAGACAGAAAGCCTGCAGGCTCTTATCGCAGAAGCTCTTGCTGAAAAACCGGACGGATTGATTGTTACAGGGGATGTTACATTAAATGGAGAGAAAATCAGCGCAGAAGCTTTTGCTAAACTTCTTTCTCCGCTGAGAGATGCGGGTATACAAACCTTTATTATTCCAGGGAATCATGATATTTATGATGGCTGGGCTAGGAAATATACGAAAGATAAGCAGGAAAAAACGGCGCAGATTTCACCGGATGATTTCAGAACAATCTTTGCTGAAACTGGCTATAAAGGAGCAGCAGCTTATGACGAAAAGTCATTAAGCTATATGGTTCAGATAAATGATTCCTATAATTTTGTGTTTTTAGATACAAATATTTATACGATTGAGCCTTCAAACCGCAATCCGGTGACTGCCGGAAAACTGTCTCAGGAAACAAAAGCATGGCTGGATGAGCAGTTGAAGCAAGGAGAGAGTTCTGCTAAAACAACATTGGTGTTTATGCACCATAACTTGTTTTCTCATAATGAAAGAGTGAATAAGGGGTATGTCTTAAACAATGCGCCTGAAATCAAAGAGCTATTGAAAAAGTATAAAGTTCCAGCTGTATTTTCCGGTCATATTCATGCTCAGGATATTTTAACAGATAAAGAGACAGGAATTACAGAAATAGTCACTGGTTCTTTTTCACTATCACCTCATCCTGTAGGTGTTCTGTCGCTAAAAAATAAGAAGATGTGCTATTATAGAAAAGAAACCGATGTAGACCGTTGGGCGCAGGATACAAAACAGGAAGATGAAAATTTATTGAAGCATCATGAGTATCTGGAAAATTTATTTATAAAAGATGGCGAGGCAATGGCGTATCGTTCATTGTTGGGTGCTGGTTTTAAAGATGAAAAGAAGCTGGATGAAGCGGCGGCTTTTGTCGGCAAACTCAATCTATCCTTTTTTACTGGTGAAGATTCAATCACTGATGAGGCTGCGGATAAGTTGAGAAATTCTGATGCATACCAGACAATAAATGAGCAGGCTCCTGAACTGCGAGAGTACATTGATACAATCATTCAAGACAAAAATGACGATGACCTTCATTTCGAAAAAAGCTGGAACTAATAAAAGCTGTTTATTTTCTTATATTAAAGGAATATGTCGTAAAAAAGTGGATAAATGTTTGATAAAAATATTATATGTAGATAAAGACAGTAGCTGTCTTATCTCTATAATTTATATAAAACCATAAAAAATGATGAGAAGATAAGATTGAAGTAACAAGGAGGATAGGATAAAATAGATTTATATTAATCTTTAACATAAACTAGGAAGGCTGTGAATACATGTTCTCTTTTTTAAAAAAAGGAAAAAATAAATCAAGAAAAAAACACGATGATGATGAATACTATGATGACGACGAGTACGATGAGTACGACGACGATGATTATGATGATGACGATTACGACGATGATGATGATTATGATGACGACGATTACGACGACGATGACGATGACGATTACGATGATGACGATGATTATGATGACGATGACGATGACGATGATGATTATGACGACGACGATGACGATGATGATTATGACGACGACGATGACGATGATGATTATGACGACGACGATGACGATGATGATTATGACGACGATGATGATTATGATGAAGCACCAAAACGCTTCCCGTTCAAGAAAAAGGAAAAAGCTGCGCCAGCTCCTAAAAAGAGAAAACGTCCAGCTCCTGTCGTTGCCGATGATGGAGAGTTAGAAGAGCTTCAGGAAGAAAATGAACAGCTTCAGAATGAACTTCGTGATTTGAAAGCTGAACTGCGTAAAAGTCAACGTGCATTAAGTAAGGCCGAAGCAGAGACAGCAGAGCTTCGTGAAGAAAACAGCTCTTTGGAGAATGAACTGGCAACAGTTCAAGCAGTACCAAAAGATTATGAGCTGCGTATTGCTGAGCTTCAACAGCTGCAGCGGGATTATGATACATTATCAAGAGAAAATACCCGTCAGTCTGATGAGCTTGATTTGAATCGTAAGAAGGCTGATCGTTTCTCTCAAAAAGTACGTCAATATGAACAAGAATTACTTGCTAAGCAAGAAGAGATTGATAAGCTTTCAGAGGATCGCATTGTTATTATGTCTAGCGATCCGGCAACAACAGATACGTCTACTTATGAAGAGCTTTCAAGACTGCGTCAGGAGCTTGATACAACCAAGCGCCGTTTAGCACAGCAAGAGTTTTCAAATGATACACAGCTTTCCAAAGAAGATATCGGTGAAGTACTGCTTGAGGCGAAGCGTCAGGCAAAAGAAATTATTAATCAAGCGAATCATCGTGCGCAATTGATTAATGAGGAAGTTCAACGAAAAGCCGTTATTCTGAAACGTCTGGAAAAAGCTGAACGAGAGTATACAAACTACTACAACCGTATTAAGAATGTGAAGGAAGAGTCTGAGATGGCCTTCAATGAAATCATTAACTTAGTTAAAGAAGATCAACTGGATATATAGGAAAAGGAGGGATGATTCAGTGGATGAGGCATTTGATGTATTTTTTCACCAGAGAGCAATTCCTGATTACCTAGGAAAAACAATCTTCGAAGAAAAATCTGCGGACAAGCTACTCGTTTCGTGTGAAGCTATTTATGCCGAAGCAACTGGTGATAGTTTAACTTTATTAGAAAAAGAAGAACTAACTGAACAGCTGCGGGATTCACAGAAGAATCGTAACTATCTTGAAATCCAGTTTTTTCAGGTAGAACTTGATGAAGAAGCTTTACTGGAAGAGCTACAGGAATTGTTTCCTCAGTTTATTTGGACGAAAATGTCTGAAGAAATTGAGGATGAATTCAGCACATATGCGTGTGAATTTATTCCGTTAGCCATCCAAGGTGAAAACCAGGCAGTATACTTCAGTCTGAAAACTAGTCTTGAGCAAATGACAGGCAGTGCCAGACAATCAATCAGTGAGATGGTCGAAAAGCATTTACATGAAATTTTGAGTGAAGAAGCGGTGGAAGATAATCAGCCTGAAGAACTCTCATTTCCAGTAAGTGTCACTATTGAGCCCTCAAAAGAGGAAAGTAAAACAAAGCAAACAAAAGCTGAACCTTCGGAAGAGCTTTTTCCAGAAGTCAAAAATGTAAATGAAACCAGCATGGTACGTTCAGAAGAGAATGAGCTGGTTTACTTAAAAGAAAGTTTGAAACGAGAAAAAGCGTCAAAGGAACGTGTGCGGGTAGCAAAAGAAAAATTGGAACACGAGCTGCTCGCTATAGAAAATAGTTTGCTAGTCAGTGGCTTGAAGCGATTTAAGAAGCACAGAAAAATTACAGTCGATGAAGAAGACTGGTATAAATCTGTGAAAATTGATTTGATTCACTATGATGATTTGTATAAAAAAGCTAAGTTTATTGAACAGTCCTGGAAATTGAATAAAGAGTTAGTAACAATCACTGAAAAGATGACCGTTACTAAAGGAGAGCTGACTTACGAGCGTGAACGTGTTGAACGAATCAAGAATAGCGTATCGGAGATGGACCTCCAATCAATGATGGAACAGTGCCATTTAATTAATAATCGGGTACGGATTAATCGGGGATTCTGGTTTATTAAACCTTCGGTTAAGCTTTATCAAATTGATTATGAACAGCTGGAAAAAATCAGTGGATTCTTTGATGTCATTCAGACAGAAAACAGGTTGTTGGAACAAATTATACTTAAGTCGGAAAGTTAAATAACAAAAAAACTTGAAGCGAAATTCTCTTTTAGAGAAATTGCTTTAAGTTTTTTTTGTGTTATTAGAAATACGTTTTATTTTCATTGTTTTTAATCATTCCTATATGACGATGCAAAGTTTATATAAAGCGTTTTATTTTATTTTATGATTATTTTTGCAGTTATTTAATTTTGGTTTTAGATAGTGAAATAACGATTGCAGCAAATTGATTTCCATGAAATACGTCTCAAGTACCATGACAAATAACGTGTGTTACGTCACAATAGGTTATGTGATGAAAAATAGAAAAACAACGGAGGAGTCAAATGGCTGTAATTGAAGCAAAAAGCTTGAAGAAAAGTTATGGGAAAAATGAAACTAGATTTGATGCGTTAAAGGGTGTCAATGTACAGATTGAACAGGGAGAATCAGTGGCAATTATTGGGAAAAGCGGCTCAGGGAAATCAACATTAATGCACATCCTAGCATTGCTTGACAAACCTAGTTCTGGAGATATTTTATTGAATGGAAACAGCGTGAGAGATATCAAGAAGAAGGAATTAAACCAGACAAGAAACGAACGATTCGGTTTTGTCTTTCAACAGTTTTTCATGAATCCTAAAGATACTGTCTTGAATAATGTGATGCTCCCTTTGAAAATTGCCGGTATTTCTGGAAAAAAGCGTAAGAAGATGGCAATGGCAGCGTTAGAAGCTGTTGAGTTGGAGGATAAGGTCAATAATAAAGCGAACAATCTTTCTGGCGGGCAAAAACAGCGGGTATGTATTGCCAGAGCCTTGGTAAACAATCCTCAGATTATCTTTGCAGATGAGCCGACTGGAAATCTTGATTCCAATACAGGTGAAAAAATTGAAAAACTATTATTTGACTTAAATAAAAAAGAGGGAATAACCTTGATTATCGTAACACATGATGATGAGCTGGCTGCACGATGCGACCGGCAAATACGAATCAAAGACGGGGAAATCATAGAAGGGGACGAATAAATGAAAATCAGCGATATCTTAAAATCCGCAGGAGCAAACCTGCTTAGAAATAAAGGAAGAACAATTTTAACAATCGTAGCAATCTTTATTGGTGCCTTTACGATTTCATTAACAACTGGGGTTAATACCGGAGTTAATGATTATATTGACAAACAGGTAAACAATGTTGGAGGAGAAAACCAGCTCTTTGTTCAACCAAAACTAGATATGGGGATGGCTGGGGGAAGTAGTGAAGGTCCGGAAGAGTACAATCCTGATCAGGCTGGGGCAGAAGCAGAGTATATGTCCGATAAGGATGTCGATAAAATCAAAGCTATTAAAGGCATCAACAAAGCGGAGCCTTTTAACTTTCTTTCAACAGACTACATTCAAGGTAATGATGACAAAAAGTTTGTTTTCTCAGCGGCAACACCAAGCGAGATTAAAATGGATTTAGAGGTTGGAAAACAGGTAGCTTCTGAAGGAGAGGCCTATGAAATAAATCTAGCCCCAGAATACGTTGAGAGCTTGGGTTATAAATCAGCAAAAGAAGCATTGAACAAAACAGTAAAAATTGCAGTAAGCTCTCAAGCGACAAAAGAACAGGAAATTGTAGAAGCAAAAATAGTAGGTGTTCGTAACACAAGCCTTATTCAGGGAGGGCAGTCAATCGTTAGTAAAGCGTTAGGGGATAAAATCATAGCAATCAATGAAAACGGTCTGCCTGATACAATGAAGAATCAATATATGATGATTTCAGCAGTTATGGATAAAGGCCTGTCTAAAACCAAAGTGGAAAAAATCCAAAAGAAATTAGAAGATGCCGGCTATACAGGAACTACTGTTGAAGATGAAATTGGCATGATTCGCAATATCATCAATGCAATCACCGGTGTTCTGACCATGTTTGGTGCTATCGCATTACTGGCAGCGAGCTTTGGCATCATCAATACTCTTTATATGTCCGTTCAGGAACGGACAAGAGAAATTGGGTTGATGAAAGCGATGGGATTGAGTAGTGGAAAAGTCTTTATGGTCTTTAGCGTCGAAGCCGCATTAATCGGATTCTTTGGTTCTGTCCTAGGTATTCTAGGAGCGATGGGTGTTAGCACCATAATCAACAGCTATGCGGCAGAATCATTCCTTGATGCGTTAACCGGATTTACCTTGCTGCAGTTTTCACCAATTTCCAGCTTGTGGATCATCCTAATCATTATGTTGATTGCGTTTCTTGCAGGTACTTTGCCGGCAAGAAGAGCTGCGAAGCTTGATCCAATCGAGTCTTTACGCTATGAATAAGCGGAATAAAGTATAGAATAAGCTGTCAATCTGGTACCTAAATTTAGGTACCGGATTTTTTTACTTTAAAAAAGTAAGCAAAACTCTTTACTTACTTTTCGTAAGCGTATATACTGTAAGAGTAGTAGAAATTATTTACTTGTGAAATCGAAAGGATGAAAAAAATATGTCAAATTTTGTTCAAGAATTAAAAAAACGTCGTTCTATCTATGCTTTAGGTACTAACCTAACAAAATCAAATGAAGAAATTACAGCTTTAGTGAAAGAAGTAGTAAAAGAAAGCCCAAGTGCTTTCAATTCTCAAACGCAACGTGTCGTTTTTCTGTTTGGTGATGCTCATAAAAAATTATGGTCATTGACAGAAGATGCATTGAAGCCGTTAACTCCTGCTGAAGCTTTTCCTAATACACAAGCGAAATTACAAGGCTTTGCCGGTGCTGCTGGAACAATCTTATTCTTTGAAGATCAGGATGTTGTAAAAAGTCTGCAGGAACAATTTGAATTATATGCAGATAATTTCCCAGTATGGTCTGAACAAGCAAGTGGTTTAACACAGGCAAATGTTTGGACTGCTTTAGCCCAAGAGAACATTGGTGCAAATCTGCAGCATTACAATCCTGTTATTGATGAAGCTGTTGCTAAAGAATGGTCTATTCCTGCAAATTGGAAATTAAGAGCGCAATTAGTCATTGGTTCAATCGAAGCACCAGCAGGTGAAAAAGAATATATGGATGATGCAGCGCGCTTCCGTGAGTTTAACTAAAATCAAAGAATCAGGGATAGATATTCTTCTAGTCGCTATCTATCCTAATCGTCTGCATTTCATAGTAATATGAAGAAGCTAAACCTGCCTTATGTACAGTTATATTGTATGTGGGGCAGGTTTATTTTTTGTAGTCTTAACCAAAAAAATAAAGCGTATAATTTGAAGCAGTTTTAATTTTGTATTAGGGTGAAATAAGAGAAAGAAAACAAGGAGGAGCTAGAATGAGTGATTTAAATAACCCATTGACAAAATTTTATTCAGGAAAATTTGAGAAGCAAAGACAGGAAGCACCTGCTTTACAAAGAAAAATGACCCCTGTGCCTGATTGTGGTGAGGAAAGTTATACAGGCTCAGACAAACTGAGCGGAAGGAAAGTCTTGATTACCGGCGGTGATTCTGGAATTGGCAGAGCAGCAGCAATTGCTTATGCTAGAGAAGGGGCTGACGTGGCAATAAACTATCTTCCATTTGAGGAAGAGGATGCGCTGGAAGTAAAACAATGGATTGAAAAAGCCGGCAGGAAAGCAGTGCTGGTACCTGGCGATTTAAAAGAGGAAGCTTTTGCCAGAAAACTTGTACACGCTGCAGCAGAGGAACTAGGCGGACTTGATATACTTGTGTTAAATGCTGGTATGCAGCAAGCCGTTAAAGACATAAAAGATTTAACGACTAAACAGATTACGGATACTTTTACGACGAATATTATATCTATGTATTGGACAGTACAGGAGGCAATGGCTTATCTGCCAGCTGGAGGCAGTATTATTACAACTACTTCTATTCAAAGTGAAGAACCCAGCGCTCATTTGCTGGATTATGCAGCAACTAAAGGAGCGATTACAGCGTTTAGTAAGGGTTTGGCAGCTCAATTAGCGCCGAAAGGCATTCGTGTAAATACCGTAGCGCCAGGTCCAATCTGGACAGCTTTGCAGATATGTGGGGGTCAGCCGCAGGAAGCTATTCCGGAATTTGGACAAAAAGAATTGCTGGAACGAGCAGGACAGCCTGCCGAGCTAGCTGCTGTTTATGTTTTTCTTGCTTCAGATCAGGCAAGCTATGTTACTGGTCAGGTCTATGCGGTCACAGGTGGCAGCTTTTTTGCCTGAATTTATAGAGGAGAGTGACTGCTATGCCATGGGATAAAAATGATTATCCGGCTTCTTTTAAAAATTTTGATCCGCTACTCAGAAAAAAAGTTATCGATATAGGGAATGCATTATTGGATGAAGGCTATCCAGAAAATCAGGCAATTCCAATCGCTATTTCACAAGGAAAAAAATGGTTGGATGAAGCTTCTGACTCCGAGAAAAAGAGCTTCAAAAAAGAAAACTACCCTAGGAAGTCTGATCAACATGGGGGAGAAAAAATTAATCAGGATTTGCTTAATAATGATGTACTGGTTTATTTTCAAGAGGAGTACTGGTATGTGAAGACAAAAGGGGCGGAAAAGGCTTCAGATTCCTTTGAGAGAAAGCAACAGGCTTTAAAACGGGCACAGGAAATTGCTGACAACAAGAATTCAAAGGTGATTCAGTATAATAAAGATGAACAGCCAGAATAAAAAAAGTTAAAGGATTAAGTAAATTAAGAAGGGAGAGGGCAGCTTAGACAGCTATTTTGTCTAAAGCTGTTTTCTCCTTTTGCCTTGTCAAAACAGGGAGGGATTTATGATACAATAAATGACGGCGATGATTGAATAGGGAGGGGAACAAGGTGAAGGCGTATCAGTGGTATAGTGAGCAGTGGGGAAAACCGACAAAGGATGATCGAATGCTTTATCTTTTGCTAACAGTCGGTGTATTTCAGGCAGGGCTAAGCTGGAAGGCTGCCGCCGGAAAAAAAGATGCGTTTTTTCGGAATTTCTGTGATATGGACTTTCGACAAGTAGCAGCACTGTTTCCAGATGATATTGAAAAGATTCTTAAGGCGCCTGATATGATTCGAAATCCACGAAAAATCAATGCAACCATTCAAAATGCTCGAGCAATTGTCCAGCTGCTTTCCGAAGGAGAGTATAACAGCTTTGCAGACTACTTGTGGGATTTTGTTGGTGGGGTACCAGTGGTAAAGACCTATGAGAATTCTGATGAAGTGACCAATACGCTGCCGGAAGCAACGGTGATTGCAAAAGACTTGAAAAAAAGAGGGTTTTCTTTTGTGGGTCCGGTTGTAACCTGTATGTTTCTAAAAGCAGCGGGGGTGATTCAGGATCAAGTAGTTAATTCATAAATGAACTTCATTAATAATTGAAATGAAAAAAGAAGTTGGGACAGATGCACTTACTCGTTGCAGTTAAATGCTGGTATGTGCTCCAGCTCCCACTGTTTATCTGGATTCCATGTGAGCGGGATGTGACTCAATGAGTTATGTCCCGCTCACATTATTTCTTCCGATTTAGACATATCAAAAGTCTGAGAATCTATTTACATCCGGCTCTGTTTATTACTGTCAATCCAGTGTGTAAAACTCAGTTCCGGGAAAGACCTCTAGATATTCTGGAGATAGATGGTTAATTAGTTGATAAAGATACGTTTGGGCAATAAACTGACGCTCAAGTATTTTGTTCAGCCAGCGGAGGGCATGTTCTGCTAAAGCAATCATTTCTGAAGGGGTCTCCGCATTAAAGGTTGCCAAAATTTCCCGTACCTCATCCAGCGACCAAGTAGAGGCACGAATCAGCCGAATGAGCAGCAGTCTCTTCAACGCTTGTTCATCAAATTTTCGATAGTTACTTTCTTCATCCCGGTGAACAGTAACAAGCCCCTCAGTGCTCCAGTGGCGAATAGTGGTTTCTGTTAATGACAGGCGCTCTGCTGCTTCTCCAATAGTAATCCAGCCCTTTTTCGGCATTTGTGTGAGAACTTCAATTTCTTCGTCATGTAAAAGTGCCCGGGTTTTCTCCGTAATGTCTTTCTGCTGGTGAAGCTTCAGTTGTTCCTGATTAAGCTGCCAGAACAGCTGTGTGTAATTCCCTGTCCGGATGTTATCCATCATTTTTTTGCTGCTGGTATATCCGTAAGCCAGAGTGCAGGTACGAACAGCTTTTATATAGTAGAAACTAGTTTCTGTATAGATACGGTAGCCGCTTTTTGAACGGACGGGTGCAGGAAACAGTTCATGCTTTTCGTAATGACGCAGCAGACTAGTACTGATATTTAGCTGGCGGGCAATATCAATTGGGCGATAGTTCACAATTATTCCTCCGGATGCTAAGCTTTTTTTATCATTATACTACAGACAAGGTGTTTATTTTATAAAAGTTTAGAACTTGCTTTAAAGTGATATTATAGGGTTACTGCGATAAAAGGAGGAATTGATATGACAGAATATTTGCGGATTGTCGGAGCGAATGAGAATAACTTGAAAAATGTGGATGTGGAAATTCCCAAAAGAAAAATTATTGTTTTTACAGGGGTGTCCGGTTCTGGTAAGTCATCAATCGTATTTGAAACAATTGCCAGTGAATCTCAGAGGCAGCTGAATGAAACCTTTAGCGCGTTTGTCCGGACGTTTTTACCGAAGTACAAAGCACCGGATGTTGAATCTATTGAAAATCTGTCAACTTCAGTAGTGATTGATCAAAAAAGGCTGGGAGGAAATTCGCGCTCGACGTTAGGCACAATTACAGACATTAATTCCTTGTTGAGAGTTCTTTACTCTAGAGTGGGTCAGCCAAGTATCGGGACAGCCAATTACTTTTCCTTCAACGATAAAGAAGGAATGTGCGAGCAGTGTCAGGGAATCGGGAAAATTGTTGAGGTAGCTGAAGAGAAGCTGGTAGATGAAAAGCTTTCTTTAGCTGAAGGGGGAATTATTTTTCCGCCTATAAAAAATACAGAATGGTATATGAAAAGCTATCTTGATTCAGGTCTGTTTGATCTTGACAAAAAAATCAAAGACTATTCCCCAGAAGAACGAGAGCTCCTAATGCATGGCAAAGATTTAAAAGTAAAAATCGATGGAGTGAACTCAAGCTATGAAGGGTTAGTAACTAGATTTAATCGGCTGTATCTAATGAAAGAAGGGGAGATAACGCCAAGGGCTCAAAAAATTATTACTGAGCACAGTCATGAAGCGGTGTGTCCTGTTTGTGAAGGGAAGCGACTGTCGCAAAGAGCATTGAGCGTAAAGGTAGCCAATCACTCAATTGCTGAGCTTACGGCGATGCAGCTAAAGGATTTAAAAAATTGTCTGGAAGCAATTCCCCTGCCAGAAGCTCAGCCCATTTTAACGGGGTTGAAGGAGAAGGTTGGTAACTTAGTCGATATTGGGTTAGGGTATCTCAGCTTGGATAGAGAGACAACCACCTTGTCTGGTGGAGAATCCCAGCGGGTAAAAATGGTGAAGCACTTGAACAACAGCTTGGTAGATTTGCTGTATATTTTTGATGAGCCTAGTATTGGGCTGCATCCACGAGATGTTCACCGGTTGAACGAGCTATTAATTAAGTTGAGAGATAAAGGCAACACAGTGATTGTCATTGAGCATGATCCAGATGTAATCAAAATTGCGGACCATGTGATTGAAGTCGGTCCTCATGCCGGGAAGCATGGCGGTGAAATCATGTTTACGGGTACTTATGATCAGCTATTAGCGTCTGATACATTGACAGGAAGGTTCTTAAAGAAGCAGATTCCAATTAAACAGCAGCCAAGAAAAGCAAATGAGTTTTACAAGGGAAAAAGTACCTCGAAGCACAACCTGAAAGCTGCTGCACTGACTATTCCTAAACAGACGCTGACTTTGATTACCGGGGTGGCTGGTTCGGGAAAAAGTACCTTGGTAAGAGAATCGTTTCTAAAGGCATATCCAGAAACGATTATTATTGATCAGGCAGCAGCTCAGACCAACTCCCGTTCGAATCCTGCAACCTATATCGGCATCATGGACGGCATCAGAAAATTATTTGGCAAAGTGAATAATGTTTCACCTTCGTTGTTTAGCTACAATTCCAAAGGAGCTTGTGAAAACTGTAAAGGACAAGGATACATTGAAACAAATTTAGCCTTTATGGATGCTGTGAAAATGGAATGTACTGTCTGTGAAGGTCGACGCTTCAAGCAGGAAGTTCTGGATTACATGTATCAGGGCAAAACTATTAATGAAGTGCTGGGTTTAACTGTTGAAGAGGGCTTGGAATTCTTTCAGGAAGCTGCAATCCTCAAAAAACTGAAGGCAATGGCTCAAGTTGGGTTAGCCTACTTGACTATTGGACAGCCGATGAGTACCCTTTCGGGTGGCGAATGTCAACGGATGAAGCTGGCCAGCGAGTTTTATAAGAAAGGTAGTATCTATGTGCTGGATGAACCTTCTACTGGTCTTCACTTGTCAGACATTGATCATATTATGGAAATTATGAATCATTTGGTTGACCAGGGAAATACCGTTGTTGTCATTGAGCATCATGTGGATATCATTCGCCAGGCAGACTGGATTGTAGATATTGGACCAGATGGCGGCGATCAGGGCGGAAAAATTATCTTTGAAGGATATCCCGCAGCTATCAAAGAAGCTGATTCATTGACCGGACAGTATATTTAAATAGTAAACTTTAGAGAAAATCTGACAAAAATGTATAATCTTAAACAATCGGATGACTGCCGCAGCAGTTCTTCGATTGTTTTTTTCTTAGTAAAAATGCCGTAGGATACAGTTTATCAAGAGAAACCGCAGGATTGGACAAAAAAAGTAAGATTATTTCAATTATAATTATTGATTAGACAAATAAGCGAAGGGAAGTGAAAAAATGACTAGGGTGAAACAAGAAGAAGAGCAAAACTGGGGGAGAATAAGGGCATTGCTGCTTGCTCGCGAGACAGAGCTGACAAAAGAGCTAATGAATTTCGCAAGTGAATCCAAACAGTTTCAAGAATATCTGGTAAGCTATAAAGGAGAAATTGATCCGCATGAAATGTTCACTAATTCCCGGCTTCAGGAGCAGCAGCAGCTCGCAGAGTCTATCAGCTTTCAACAGCTTGAAAAAATTCGCCGGCAAAAACAAAATCCTTATTTTACCCGTGTTGACTTTTTATTTGCAGGAGAAAGGATGGCAGAAGAAATTTATATTGGCCGGTCTTCTTTTTCAACGAAGGAACATGAACTGATTATTTATGACTGGCGGGCACCGATTGCGGGTATTTTTTATGATTTTGATATTGGACCTGCCAGCTATCTAGCTCCTAATGGGAAGGTTCATGGAGAAATAACTAAAAAGCGTCAGGTAAAATTTTTAGATGGAAAGATTGATTATGTCCTTGAGTCCGGCAAGACTGTTTTTGACGATGTGCTGCAAAAAGAACTCAGCAATCAAAGCGGCGGTCAAATGTCAGCTATTATTAGTACAATTCAGACGGAACAAAATGCTGTTATCCGGAATACTCATGTTAAAAATCTAATTATTCAAGGAGTAGCAGGCTCAGGAAAAACATCGATTGCCCTGCATCGGATTGCTTTCCTGCTTTATCATTACAGAGAAGAGCTTTCTTCAGAAGAAATTCTAATAATTTCCCCTAATAAGGTATTCGGCAGCTTTATCGCTCAGGTTCTGCCAGAACTGGGAGAGGAGCCAATCCGTGAATGGACAATTGATGCGTTTGCCGTTCAATTTTCTTTAACCCGTCCGGCTTATTCTCGTATAGAAGAAGTAGAGCTATCACTGGATGCAGACATTACTGACAAAAAAAACAGCTATCTTGGTTCCGTTCAGGCTGGTGATGATCTACAGCAGTTTTTAGAAGAACTGGATCAAACAGCTTTTGTCCCTCAGCCGTTAATCATTGGGGAGTATGTCTTTGATGAACACTTTCTTAACACGCGCTTTCAGGCCTACAAAAGGCAAAGTGTTACAGAACGCTTGCGGCAGATTGCTGCAGAAATTATTGAAGAGCTAAAATTGAAGCCCTTTCGTCCAAGTAAAATGCCGACAGTAACGCAGATTAAAACCAAACTGCTGACCATGTATAGGTTTCGCAGCTTTCAACAAATTTATCGGGCATTTTTGGAGCGGGCTAAGCTCCTCGAAAGCCGCAGCTATAGCTATTCAGAGCTGTTTCCATTAATCTATAGCCGAATGTATTTTGAAGGGATTGAGCTTGCGGCGGAAATTCGATATCTAATCATTGATGAGATGCAGGATTATACTCCCATACAATATATGGTCTTTAATAAGCTGTTCAAATGCCCCAAGCTGCTTGTCGGTGATTATACTCAACAGCTGAATGAGCACAATGAGATGTCTATTGCGCAGCTAACACAGATTTTTCCAGATACACCAGTGGTTCATTTGACGAAAAGCTATCGTTCAACTTATGAGATTATGCGCTTTGCTAAACAGATTATTGATGATCAGATAATTGAACCGGTTCTGCGACACGGCGAACAGCCGAAAATAATCCATGTAGCCACTATTGAAGAAGAACTAAATCAGATTTGCTTGTTAATTGAGCAGTTAGGCGAGAAGTCCGGCATCGCTTTGATTACTAAAACGAACAAACAAGCAGAATTCTGGTATACTAAACTGGTAGAAAAAGGACTAACCTTAAGCTGGCTGAAGGGTTCTGAGGAAAAGCTGACAGATAAGCAGCTGATTATTTGTTCTGTAGGCACTTCTAAAGGATTAGAATTTGATGCAGTGATTGCGGTTGAAGCCTCGGCGGCTAATTACCCCGGAGCAATTGGGAAACAGCAGCTTTTTGTCATTGCCACTCGTGCCATGCACAGGCTCTATTTTATCCAAAGGGGGGAGTAATATGAACAAGCGTCAGTTAACTGCCGCGGCTGTCGACTATATTGAGATGAGGCTGGAAAAACCGCTGTCTGTCGAAGAAATTGCCCGTGAGCTGCATTATTCGTCGCACTATCTCCTTCACGAATTTCACGAAATTAGTCAACTGTCTTTATATGATTACATCAAACGCCGCCGCCTTCATTTAGCTGGACAGCAGCTTCTTGCTACAGATAAAACGATTATTGATGTAGCTCTGGACAACGGGTATCAGAATCAGCAGTCCTTTACCAAGGCTTTTACAACACTTTATAAAACCACACCCAAGAAATTTCGGGCAGCTCAAAAAGAATTTGGAATTGCTGAATCGCTGCTGCTCTTTGATCAGCTGACCAAGGATTACCAAGGAGCAGTTAAGACAAAACAAGCAGTAATTGGCGAGCTTGAGGATATCTGTCAGCTAATGCGTGCGGTAAAAGGAACGTTCCCCTATTGGGAAGAACGAACATTTGTTTCAGTGATAACTCAGCGGATTGGCCAAGGGGAAGTAATCATAAGTAAAGTGGGGAAGACCTGTTTGGGGCTGCTAATCATTGATAAAGAGAAAAATTTAATTGAGGGCTTAACCTCTCTGCCGGTGACTTGGTCATTAGAACTGGAAAAGCAGCTGATTGATTATACTAGAGCGTTATTCAACAAAAAACGGACAACGCTGTTTACAACCACTTTTCGGGCGCAGGATAAGCTGGATATTGGTTGTCGGGAGCGGCTGCTGCATTTAAGCTTTAAGCCAGCAGGAGAGCTTGTCGAATTTAATTATCCTACAGAACGCTTTGTACTTGAGGTTTAGCACAGAGAATGCAGCGAGAAGCAGGGAGCTTTTCTGGAAGGTGCGAGTTAATTTTTAAGTCAAACAAGGTGTTAAATGATAAAGAATACTAAAACCCTGTTTTTGCGGAAGATACGTGCAAAAGCAGGGTTTTAGTATAGTAGGGAAGAGCTTGAGCCATAATCTCAAACTCTTATTTTTCTAAAAGCCAACAACGCTGGAACAGAAACAACCTTTTGGGAAATGAGCGTAACGTCTCTGCCCCAGCATTTTTCTTAAAGAAGCTCCCGGATTCATTTTATCGAAAATCTACAGAATAGTGATGGTATTCTTATAGTTTTTCTCCATTTGTTTGAATAACCTCTTGGTACCAGCTGAAGGATTTCTTTTTAAAGCGTTCCATTGTGCCGTTACCATCGTTATCTTTATCAACATAGATAAAGCCGTAGCGTTTTTTCATTTCGCCGGTTCCTGCTGATACTAAATCAATAAAGCCCCAAGGGGTATAGCCGATTAAATCTATCCCGTCGTACTCTACAGACTCTTTCATTGCTTCTATATGAGCCTTTAAATAGTCAATCCGGTATTGATCATCAACTGTTTTATCAGGTGTCAATTCATCAATTGCTCCAAAGCCGTTTTCAACAATAAACAAGGGGAGCTCGTAGCGCTCATTGAACCAGTTCATTGCATAGCGAAGTCCAGTCGGGTCAATCTGCCAGCCCCAGTCAGACGCTTGTACGTAAGGGTTTGTCACCAAATCTTTTGATTCATCATAGTCATAGGCAGGTCCTTTGTCATGATCTTTCACAGCAAATGACATATAGTAGCTGAAACCAATATAGTCTACACAGCCGTTGGCTAGAGTATCCAAGTCCTTCGGCGTAATATCCAGTCGATAACCCTGGCGGTCAAGATAACGCTCAATGTAGCTAGGATAGCGTCCTCTAACGTGGACATCGGTAAACCAATAGCGTTTTTGCATGGCAATCACAGACGCCATCATGTCCTGGGGTGCACAGGAATAAGGATAAATCGGCACCATAGCAATCATACAGCCAATTTGGAAATCAGGATTAATGGCATGACCAATCCGGGTAGCTTCTGCACTGGCAACTAGCTCATAGTGAGCTGCCTGATACATAATTTCTTCCCGATTTTCACCTTCGGCATATTTGATGCCGGAATTAGTAAACGGAGCAAAATCTTCTTCAAAGTTTGTTTGGTTATTAATTTCATTAAAGGTCATCCAGTAGGTTACTTTTTCTTTGTAGCGTTCAAAACAAACTTCAGCAAATTTAACAAAAAAATCGATTGTTTTACGGTTTCGCCAGCCGCCGTACTCTGTAACTAAATGGTAAGGCATTTCAAAATGAGAAAGGGTGATTACTGGTTCAATACCATACTTCAGACATTCATCGAATAAGTCGTCGTAAAACTGAAGACCTTCTTCATTCGGCTGATTTTCATCGCCCTTTGGAAAAATTCGGCTCCATGCGATGGATGTTCGAAAGCATTTAAGACCAAGCTCAGCAAAGAGCTTTACGTCCTCTTTGTAATGATGATAAAAATCAATTGCTTCATGATTTGGATAATTTTCTCCCGGAATAACACCATCTGTAATTTTTCGCGGAACACCATGCGCTCCAGCAGTCATTACGTCAGCAACGCTAATGCCTTTGCCGCCTTGATCCCAGCCGCCTTCTAGCTGATGAGCAGCAACTGCCCCGCCCCAAAGAAAATCTTTTTTTAAAATTGACATATGCATCTACCTCTTTATTCATAGTGTGTGTTGAGGTTGTAACAGAAGTATTCTGGCTCGATAAATAATAAGAATCAGACGAAAATTATCAAGAAACACTACAAGGGAACCGAGTAAATATTGATTGCTACCTGCATGGAGCTTCTCTTATTTTCAGTGTCGCTCGATTTATTTCCGCGGAGTCAGCCTCTGAAACACCGTTTATTCAGTCTTAGGGCATGGGATTATTTTATCGTCCCCGGTCCCAGATTGCTTCGAGTAAAAAACGGGACAGAAGCGGAGTGTTTTGCTAAAGCACGGCTTCTGTCCCTGTAGTATTATTGTGCTTCGATTTTTTCCAGTACGTCTTCTTCAATCGGTTGATTTGTTTCCTGTGCGTAGTTGATAGCATCCATCTTACGTGCAAATGGCAGGTAGATGAAGAAACCAAGAACTAGGACAAAGGCTTGTAGTAAGGCTGTTTTCCAGCCGCCGACTAATAGTCCGGAGAGTACTGCCGGAGTGGTCCATGGTACCTGGACGGCGGTAAAGAGCGGAATTAAGCCAGTGTAAAGTGCAAAGTACGTAATAACTGAAGAGACAACTGGCGTCAGAATAAACGGCACCATCATGATTGGGTTCATTACAATTGGTGTTGCAAAGGTAATTGGCTCGTTAATTCCGAAAATCGCTGGAGCTAATGACAAGCGTCCTAATTGTTTGAACTGTGCAGATTTTGCGAAAAATACCATGAACACAACCAAACCAATGGTCATACCGGCACCTGTTACTGTTTGGAACTGATCCATGAATTGTTTTGTAACGATGTGACCGCCGTTTTCAATTGTTAAAGCTTTACCAGCATTTAAAATTTCTGTATTTTCTAAAGAGTTAGCCTGTAAAATTGGCTCCATGATACCGCCGACAATTGTTGAACCGTGAACCCCGAAGAACCAGAAGAACGGAACCAGGAACCCGATAATCAATGCGCCGCCTAGAGTATCTGTTACTCCTTGTAATGGAGACTGCAGAATGTCGTAGATAAAGTCGAAGAATGTTGTATTGAATACTTTATCGAAGAAAATGTAAATGAACATTGCGCCAGTAATTAATACAGCTGCAGGAATCAGTGCTGTAAATGAGTTTGCTACGTTTTCAGGAACTGCTTCTGGAAGCTTGATACGGATATCATGACGCAGGAACCAGCTGTATACCCAGCCGACCACTAATCCAACTAGAATGGAAGTAATCATTCCTTGACCGCCAGTCCAAGTCTTGTCAATGATATTACCAATTGTTACGCCGCTTTCAGCGTCTGTTACTTCACCAGCCATGAATAGGATGAAGATAACCAGACCAATCATACCAGCTGGTAATCCTTCAAAGCCTTCTGCTTTAACATAAGAATAAGCAATACCAATAACAGCGAAGACAGCCATGATAGCAAATGAAGCACCGAAGGCCTGATTAAAGTAAACAGCCAAGCCGCTTTCAGTTACCCAGTCAGCAAGTGGTGTGTAGGGAATATTCGCTAAAAGCAGGAATATGGAGCCGACAATTGTAAATGGCATGGTATAAAGCATCCCGTTTCTTAGAGCGGTAATTGGTTTTGTGTTAACAAATTTTAGTACGGGTGGTAAAAGCTTTTCATTAATAAATTCATTCATTTTTAACTCATCTCCTCTTAACATAAATAAGTAAAATATACGTATAAGTTCATGTAGTGTATCCGTGGAAGAAGTAGCTTGCCTCCTTTTGAAAGTTTGAATACGTTTACAGCTTTAATATAAAAGATTTCCACATAAAAAGAAATAGTTTGGGGCTTTTGAGAAACATGTTCCAACGGAAAAAACAAAGCAGTTTAAGCGCCTTGTACTACCGGCATTCTTAAACTGCAAATTAATGTTTATGGAACAGAATCACTAGTGTCCTTTTATTTAATGGGTCTTGGTAAGAATTACTATTTTGAGGCTTCCCGGGAAAGCTGTTTTCCAACCTGATGCGCCAAAAGCTCAATCAAAGCAATCACGGGAATCTGAGTGGTCAGATTAATATAAGGATCTGCATATACAGATTTTTCTTCAGGCATATAATAGGAAATATTATAGTCGGCTAGCCGAGCAATCGTTGAGTTTTCATCATTGGTAATGCTCAGAACCGTAGCATTAGAGCGTTTAAAATCTGAGACCATTTTGACAATCTCAGTAGTTTCTCCGGAAACAGACAAAGCGATTACTAGGGTACTTTCAAAGCCGCGGGGAGGGATTGGTGTAAAGGGATCACTGACACTATAAGTGTTGATACCAATGTTAGCGAAATAACGACTGCCGTAGCCTCCAAGAACACCACTGGTTCCGAGACCGACGAAAGCGACATGACGGGCAGCTAAAATCAAATCGACAGCAGGCTGAAAGGTTTCCAGATAGGTCTGTTTGTTAATCTTTTTCAAAAAAGAATCGACATGGACGGCTGAATCATAGTAGTCTTCAAAGCTGTTGGGTTGGTCTTCTTCTTTTTTTAATGCAAATTTTAATTCAGAGAAGCCTTCAAAGCCCATTTTTGTACAAAATCTTAGAATAGTTGATGTAGATACATGGCAGTTTGCCGACAACTCACGAATCGTCAGTTTTGGAATCTGATCTATATGCTCAAGGATATACTGATAAACAATTAGTTCCAGATTATTTAACGACTGTATTCTTTCTAAATCAAACAAAATGAGCCACCTCTTCTTACCGTGTTTTCTATAGTTTACAACACAAGTAATCATCCGTATAGAATTATCTTTGGAAAAAATAAGGATACGGTGAAGAAGATCAGAATTTAAAAGCATAAATACAGCTATTAGTCGGTGGCTGTTTTTCATAAAAAAGCTTGTTTTTCTTAGTAATACTTGCTAGAATAAGCTACAACTTCAGCTGCCGGACTATCTTTAGCTTGTAGCTGACTGGAAATTGAATAAGCATTCATAAACAAAATCGCCGGGTTTTGTATAAACTATGAGTAGAGAAGTCATCTGATAGGCCGCAGGAGGATGACTAATCTGCTCTTTTTTTGGAGGAAATAAAATGGAATCGACGTTGAAGAAAGAACTGACTGGATATGTGAGTCGAAATGTTTTGAGTATGCTGGGGCTTTCTCTCTATATTTTAGCGGATACGTATTTTATTGCCAACGGTGTGGGTCCTTTTGGTCTGACAGCATTGAATCTGGCATTGCCGTTGTTTAATCTGATTAATGGATTGGGGCTGTTGCTGGGGATGGGAGGGGCGACACTTTTCTCCCTGCATAAAACAACACATCCTGAACGGGGCAAACAGTATTTTTCTCAGCTGGGGTTAATAGGCATCGGCGTCGGGTTATTATTTACATTAGCAGGGCTGCTATTTGTGGAACCTTTAGGTGCGATACTGGGAGGGAGCGCCGAAACGCTGCCTTATCTTATTCTTTATTTACGAGTGATTTTAATCGCTGCACCGTTCTTCTTATTAAATAATTTTGTCCTAAGCTTTGTAAGAAACGATAATAATCCCCACCTGACCATGGTAGCCATGCTTGCTTCCAGTTTATTTAATATTCTTTTTGATTATCTGCTTGTTTTCCCCTTAGGCATGGGCATGACAGGCGCTGCACTGGCTACAGCAGTATCTCCTATTCTCAGTTTGGCAATTCTTTCTTTCCATAGAAAGAAAGCCAGTCGGCTGCTAGGTATCGAATACGCTGTGCCTAAGCTGAAGGTTGTGTGGGAAAGTCTCAAATTAGGAGTTCCATCATTTCTGACAGAAATGAGTAATGGTGTAAGTATTCTTGTATTTAATATCGTACTGCTTTCTTTAGCTGGGGATATCGCAGTAGCAGCCTTTGGTATTCTGGCCAATATTTTTTTAATAGGTCTTTCGATGTTTACCGGAACTGCTCAGGGGATTCAGCCGATTGTCAGTCGGGAGTTTGGTAGAAAGAATAATGCATCTGTCAGGTTGGCGCTGCGATTCGGATTAATTGTCAGCTTCATTTTAGGATGTTTGATGTATCTGCTTGTCTGGCTGTTTAAGCTGCCGATTATTAATTTATTTAATAGTACGAATAATCAGGAGTTAATTAGCTATGCAGTTCAGGGAATTCCAGTCTATCTATTCAGCTTCCTGTTTTCCGGGTTAAATGTTGTATTCAGTATCTTTTATGCATCGATTGCTCAAGCGAAGCAGTCGTTCATTTTAGTTCTTCTTAGAGGGTACCTATTACTGATTCCGGCTGTGTTTATTCTGGGAAAACTTTTCGGAGTGGAAGGAGTTTGGAGTAGTCTGCCTTTGACCGAAATACTGACATTGGGAATAGCGCTTTTGTTTATGCATAGGATTCGCAAACAAATTGATTGATTTTACTTGTGACTTCAAAGAAAATGAGCTATAAGTAAATAATTGGTTAATAAGTGCCGATAAATGGGGGGAAAGTGATTATGAACAGAAAGGTCATTTTATATATTGCGATGAGCTTAGATGGTTATATAGCAGAAGAAGACGGTTCAGTCGACTTTTTAACAGATGATATTGAAATGAGCGAAAAGGACGACAGCTATGAAAAGCTGATGGAACAAATTGATACAGTAATTCTTGGTCGGAAGACTTATGATCAAGTAGTCAATGAGCTTTCTCCCGAAAAGTATCCTTATGAAGAAAAGCATTCTTATGTTTTAACTCATAATGTAGAGGAAGGTCGTGAAAACCTAACCTTTACTGACGAAAAACCTACAGCGCTTATTCAGCGGCTTCTTGTCGAGGATGGAAAAGATATCTGGATTGTAGGCGGCGGTCAGGTGGTAGCTCCTTTAGTAGCGTCTAATTTAATTGATGAATACATCATCACGACAATTCCAATAGTCTTAGGAAAAGGGATACCTTTATTTCAACAGATTGATCAGTCAGTTAAACTGAAAAATGTACAGTCCTACAGTAAAAACGGCCTGGTCACCTCTGTATTTTTAAAAATATGAAAAGTGCTAACTACTAAAAACGTTCAATCTCCTATTTTTTAGAGAGAAAGAACGTTTTTTTATTTTAAGAGAAAAGCTTTGACAGTAGTAAAAAAATCAGTTAGAATAAAAAAGAATAAAACGACTACAAATGTAATCGATAATTAGAGGAGGGCGAAAAATGACGGATTCTAAGATTACTGATGCAGAATGGGAAGTTATGCGTGTTGTGTGGGCACAACAGGAAACGACCAGCAACGAAGTATATACGATACTTAATGAAAAAATGCAATGGAAGAAAAATACAGTAAAAACATTATTAAGCCGTTTATCCGAGAAGGGTCTGTTGGCGACAAAGCCTTTGGGAAATAAATTCATTTACTATGCACTAGTTGAGGAAAGAAGAAGTCTGGCTGATCTCTCTGATGAGCTTCTCGCAAAAATTTGCAGTAAAAAAGTAGGAGAAGTTGCCGGTCTGCTCCTGCAAAAGAGTACCTTAAGCTTTTCAGATATTGAGCAGCTGGAAAAATTACTTGTACAAAAAAAGAAAGAAGCAGTGACATCTGTTCCTTGTAATTGTATTCCAGGACAATGTCAGTGTCATCTGATTAAGGAAAAGGAGTGACGTGTGTGTCGACTAAAACATTTGATATAGAAGGAATGAGCTGTGCGTCTTGTGCACAGACCGTTGAAAAAGCAGCGGGAAAGCTGACAGGAGTTACCAAAGCTTCCGTTAATCTGGCAACAGAAAAACTAACAATGGATTACGATGAGGAAAAATTGAGTGATCAGGCGATTGCACAAGCCGTAGCAGACGCAGGCTTTCGGGCGATCAGTCCTGCAGTACAAAAAATCTATACAATAGAAGGCATGACTTGTGCGTCTTGTGCACAGACGGTGGAAAAAGCGGTTAAACGTCTGAATGGTGTGGAGCAGGCTACAGTAAATCTGGCAACAGAAAAACTGTCCGTTAGCTATAATCCGGAAATTCAGAATAGCAGTGAGATTGCTGCAGCGGTAAAGGACGCTGGGTATGAGGCTGTTGAGGAAATCTCAGAAAAGGATCAGGTGGAGCGAGACCAAGAAAAAAAGCAGCAGCATATTCATAATATGTGGCAGCGTTTCTGGCTTTCTGGAGTGTTCACCGTGCCGTTATTATATATTGCAATGGGACATATGCTAGGATTACCGCTGCCTGCTTTCATTGATCCAATGGCAGCGGGCACTACATTTGCAGTTTTACAGCTGATTTTGACTGTGCCGGTACTATACTTAGGCAGGAGCTTCTTTGTTGTCGGCTTCCGCTCTTTATTTAAAGGACACCCCAATATGGATTCGTTAGTTGCCTTAGGTACAAGTGCGGCATTTTTATATAGCTTGTACGGAACGGTAATGGTATTTAACGGTCATACACATTTCGCTATGGAGCTGTATTATGAATCAGCAGCGGTTATTTTAACCTTAATTACTCTAGGCAAGTACTTTGAAGCAGTTTCCAAAGGGAAAACCTCTGAAGCAATCAAAAAGCTAATGGGTCTTGCTCCTAAAACTGCTCGTGTAATTAGAGCTGAAGAGGAGCTTGAACTGCCGATTGATCAAGTGCAGCAAGGAGATATTATTGTTGTTCGTCCAGGGGAAAAAATTCCAGTTGATGGTGTGGTTTTGGAAGGTACGACAGCGATTGATGAATCGATGCTGACTGGAGAAAGCATCCCCGTTGAGAAAAAAGCTGGAGATGCTGTTATCGGAGCAAGTATCAATAAAAATGGAACGATTCAGTTCAAGGCAACAAAAGTCGGTAAGGATACAGCCTTAGCTCAAATTGTTAAATTGGTAGAGGATGCACAGGGTTCTAAAGCGCCAATTGCCAAGATGGCAGATAAGATTTCCGGTATTTTTGTTCCTATAGTAATTGGCTTGGCAATATTGTCTGGTTTAGCTTGGTATTTCATTGGTCAGGAATCATGGGTTTTCTCATTGACAATCACTATTTCTGTGCTAGTCATTGCTTGTCCCTGTGCACTGGGCTTGGCAACACCAACAGCAATTATGGTGGGGACTGGAAAAGGGGCAGAAAACGGTGTACTGATTAAAAGCGGAGATGCACTGGAAACAACGCATAAAATTCAGACAATTGTGTTTGATAAAACGGGAACCATCACTGAAGGAAAACCAGTTGTGACAGATATCCTTGTGAAGAATAATCTGTCAGAACAGGAGCTGCTTCAGTACGCCGCTTCAGCTGAAAAAGGATCTGAGCACCCGCTGGGCGAAGCCATCGTTAATGCAGCTCAAGAACAGGAGCTGCCGCTTTATTCAATGCAAAATTTTGCAGCAATTCCTGGGCATGGTATTCAGGGAGAAATTGAAGGCAATCAGCTTTTATTAGGGAATAAAAAGCTGATGATGGAGCAGGGAATTGATTTAGGTGATTTTCTGGAATCCTCTGATCAGCTGGCTGAAGCGGGTAAGACGCCAATGTTTATCGCTCAAAATCAGCAGCTTGCCGGAATCATTGCTGTAGCTGATACAATCAAGGAAAGTAGTAAAGCAGCCATCGAAAAGCTCCATCAGATGGGGATTGAAGTTGCCATGATTACTGGCGATAACCGGCGTACTGCTGAAGCCATAGCGAAGCAAGTAGGCATCGATAGGGTGCTTAGCGAGGTTCTGCCGGAGGATAAGGCGGCAGAGGTAAAAAAACTTCAGGCTGGAAGCCGCAAAATTGCCATGGTTGGCGACGGCATCAACGACGCACCAGCTTTGGCACAGGCGGATATCGGGATTGCTATTGGATCTGGGACAGATGTCGCTATAGAATCAGCCGATATTGTGCTGATGCGCAGTGACTTGATGGATGTACCAACCGCAGTGGAACTAAGCAAATCAACGATTAAAAATATCAAGGAAAACCTATTTTGGGCATTTGCGTATAATACGTTGGGAATTCCTGTGGCAATGGGTGTGTTGTATCTATTTGGCGGTCCGCTGCTGAATCCGATGATTGCCGGAGCTGCAATGAGCTTTAGTTCAGTTTCAGTTTTGTTGAATGCACTACGCTTGAAACGGTTTAAACCAACAGCCGTTCGAAAATAAATGAATCAATTATTGAAGGAGAGAGACGAATGAATCAAACAGTAAAAATCGAAGGAATGAAATGTGCCGGATGCGTAGGAATTGTAAAGGAAAAATTTGAAGCCTTATCGGGAGTGAGAGAAGCAGAGGTCAACCTTGCTGAAAAGAAAGCTGTACTCTCTGTAGAGCAGGAACTGTCTCAGACTGAGCTTGAGCAGGCACTTGCAGAGACGAAATTTACCATTATAAAATAAAAAAATAGAAACGACAGACCTGATGTTTGGGTCTGTCGCTTTTTATTAGTTCATTCTCTAATAATCAACGATTAAAGAAAATTAGAAACAAAACAAATCCGGTAGCCAGCATAAAGAGAAGTGTTCCTGCCGACAGCAGAAACTTGTCTAGTTTTTCTTCTGAAAACAACTTTTTTAGTAGGGCATAAATCAATAAACCTAGCAGACCGCCGAAAACATTAGTGATTAAGTCGGTGATGTCGGAAGTTCCTAAATCAAAAATATATTGGCAAATCTCCAGACTTAAGCTAAACAAGATAATTAAGCGGACCTTTCCCCACAAGGAAATATTTTTACCTGCAATACCCAGTAAACCGCCGAAAGGAATGAAAATTACCGCGTTGTAGATAATTTCTTTAAGGTCTAGCTTACCATTAATAACAACCGAGTCTCCAAAGGGAATCAAATTGATATTTCTTAAATGACCATCATTCAAAGCAGCAAGATCATCAAAACTAACAGAAAACTTTAAAAGGATAATCCAAATAACGATTAGCAAGTAGGCAACAAGCAGAAGCGTTCCCCAGACCGTCTTTTTCTTCATAACATTTCATCTCCAATCATCTGTCTTCCTTACTCTATAATACGTTACTATTGCGCGGGATTTCATCCGCCTACAGGCTGATATTCTTTGGCGGCAATTGGATGAATAAGTAATCACTTAGTTCAAATGTGAAATAGGCGCTAGCTGTTCATGTCTATGTAGCTATCAAATAGACCTACTTCCACGATTGCTTGAGCCAAAGCAGCGCTTGGAAGTTTAGATAGTTGTCGAGAATTCTCTTCTCTAAAAAAGACTTGAAACAAAGAGGTCGAGACAAAAGGGCACTGACCCCCAAAAGTGAGAGGGCAAAAGAGAGGCGATTAAACGGTCTGTTTTCGATAGGCTATCGGTGATAGATAACCCAACTTCCGTTGAATTCTATGGGTATTATAATTCTTAATGTAATT
>NZ_JBNEQE010000006.1:0-196653 GCF_049894025.1 Enterococcus sp. LJL51 | reverse complement strand
AAAGTATAATCAATACGTGCTTTTATTGTTTCATTTAAATTGATTTTGGTTGCCGTATCGGTAGTATTCCCATGGTCATCCTTAATCGTAAATTCATGTGTTGAGCTAAGACGTGTCACTGGGTCTGTCACAGTCAGCTTCACTTTGTTGTTCATGCTTTTCGCTGTCAGGATACCATCTGCTGAGATTTCAGCGTCTCCAGTTACACTATATTCCGGCTTGCTCACTAGACCGTTGAATACCTTAGTATATTCTGAAAGATTGATTGTTTCTCCTACTGACAATTCTGGAATATCCTTAATTTCCGGATGCTTCATTTCTTCTTCCGTCAATGCCCACGTTCTAAACTCATATTCTCCAATCTGACGTTTTAACACATTATAATCCATCACAAAACGAACTTTATCCATTGGTATATAGCGATTATCATTAATTTTACTAATAATAGAGTAATATTTCCCTTCATACTGGAAATGCTTGAACCAGTCACTTGTCTGCACACCATTTACTGTTGGCAGCACACTCGAAGGTGTACCTGTCGGCGATTCTATAATTACTGCGTTTAGCTTCTCCGCCTCTGAAATTTCAAAAACATCATTATCGAAAGTATAATCAATACGTGCTTTTATTGTTTCATTTAAATTGATTTTGGTTGCCGTATCGGTAGTATTCCCATGGTCATCCTTAATCGTAAATTCATGTGTTGAGCTAAGACGTGTCACTGGGTCTGTCACAGTCAGCTTCACTTTGTTGTTCATGCTTTTCGCTGTCAGGATACCATCTGCTGAGATTTCAGCGTCTCCAGTTACACTATATTCCGGCTTGCTCACTAGACCGTTGAATACCTTAGTATATTCTGAAAGATTGATTGTTTCTCCTACTGACAATTCTGGAATATCTTTAATTTCCGGATGCTTCATTTCTTCTTCCGTCAATGCCCACGTTCTAAACTCATATTCTCCAATCTGACGTTTTAACACATTGTAATCCATCACAAAACGAACTTTATCCATTGGTATATAGCGATTATTATTAATTTTACTAATAACAGAGTAATATTTCCCTTCATACTGGAAATGCTTGAACCAGTCGCTTGTCTGCACACCATTTACTGTTGGCAGCACACTCCAAGGTGTACCTGTCGGCGATTCTATAATTACTGCGTTTAGCTTCTCCGCCTCTGAAATTTCGAAAACATCATCATCGAAAGTATAATCAATACGTGCTTTTATCGTTTCATTTAAATTGATTTTGGTTGCTGTATCAGTGGTATTCCCATGATCGTCACCTATCAATAAAGTGATTTCTTTAACAATTTTCTTGTCCTTACTAGTAATCTTGAGCGTTGTCTTTCCTTTTTCAAGTCCAGTGATTTTTCCATTTCTATCAACCTTGGCCAATTTTTGATCCTGAATTGTCCAAACCAGTTCATCTAAATAAGCATTTTCCGGCTGTAAGGTAATTGGTGCTTGCTTCGTCTCATTTACATCAACAAATAAAACATTTTCATTTACAATAATATCTTCTAAAACTACAGGGATTCTTGTCACTGTCAATATAAAAGAAGCTTCTTTTCCACCATCTTCACTTTTCACAGTAATCGTTGTCTGTCCTGCCTTTACTCCAGTAACTTTTCCCTCTTTATCAACAACTGCAATTGTCTCATCTGCACTTTCCCATTTCAAGTTTTTGTTTGATGCATTCTCTGGAATGATTGATGGATTGGCTTCAAAAGACTCTCCTGCTTCAATGGTTTTTTCTGAAAAATCAAAAGAAACACTTTCAACAGGACGATGCTTACTAATTTTAACCTTCATTGAAGTTGCTGGCGCATCCAATACCTCAATTGAAAACTCACCATAGTTTCCATTAGAAAGCTTCGTTGAAGGATTGGTTGTTTTTGTAACCGAGTTTGCTTGCGTTTTTTTATGGATTCCTGTTCCAATGTAATAAAATGGATCCCCATACCAGGGATTGTTTGCATCCATCTTAGAAGCACCCGTAATATTTTGTTCTGCCTCAAGCAGTGTTACCAGCTGCTCACCAACACTAACGTTTTGTCCATATCGTTTATCTACACGGTAAACAGCAATGCCGCCAGAGTGAAAGAACATAGATTGATACCCCTTATCAAAGCCTTCAAACTGTCTATTTTCAATCAGAAAATACTCCCAAGAATTCTCTGTATTCACTCTTAAAATATTGGGACTGTCCACTTTATTTAAAAGTGTCCGCAGCTCATAAATACCCTCTGGATTTTCATCTAAATCCACAACCTGAACCGGCATTCCCAGTTGTTCTTTAGAATAAGCATCCAGTCCAGCTGGTGTTGTTCCAGAGACCTCTCCACGCTCAGCATTCCAACTTCCACCGGCCATTAACGAGGTTGCTCCTAGCCCTTTACCAGACCCTGTTGTATTATACAAATCCGGCAACCCTAAATCATGCCCAAATTCATGAGCAATTACTCCAATTGAAGCAATTTTATTATTGTTGCTGCCGCCAAAATCCATTTTTTCGCCAAAGGTGGTATAATACTTTATTTCCTTTCCATCAAGTTTAGGCAGGTAATAAAATTGATATTTATGTCCTCGAACACCTGGTATAGTCATATTGGTCTGTTTGGAAGCTTCATAACCAGCATAAATAGTCATTACATGAAGCTCATCTTGTTCTAGATAATTTGGTTTTTCACGGTTCCTAGTGTCATACTGGGCAAAATCTACATACTCATCTGCTTTTTCTAGTGCTTCCTTCATTATTTCTCTACTTAAAGTTGCACTGATATTTATCCCTGTATTTGGGTGCTTACGATTCAATTTAACTTTTACAATCCCGTCATTCGCCCCATAGCTATCTATAGCTGGTTTAATATCAATTTGCCCTTCCGTCTGTTCTTGATAATAGGTACGCATTGATTTCCCTGATTCACTAAAGATTTTATTTTCCCATTCTGCTTCAGTTGTGGAAAGAGACACATCATCAAACTCTACAAGAATCACCAATAGATTCTGATCTTTACTCCACTTCATCTGAGAGCGCAGTTTACTTGTTGTATCTGATAAAAAGTCCTGACTTTGAACGCTGCTTTCTACAATTTCAGCTTCTGTCAATGCATTCATAGGGCGATTATCGATACCATATTTAAATAAGCTTGATGCTCCTTTATTATAAGAGTCAGTTGTTTCATAATACCAATAATTATCCGACCCTCTCTTGACGATTGCTCCATCGTCAGTAAGATAGTAACTATTAAACTCATCTCCTCTAATCGTTACCTCAAACCTCGATCCATTCGGCTGCTCAATTGTTTGTCTTTCATTTGCAACAGAAACAGCCTGAGCCTCCATGCCAATCATCAAACTTGATGCCAGCAATAGCCCCCCTAAACAACTAAAAAACCTTTTTCTTTTTTTCATTTAACAAACTCCTTTAACTAAAATGTATATTCATTATATATTACTAGTTATTTTATTACATTAGTTTTTCAAAAAAAATTTGAAATAATAAGGAATGGTTTTTCAGTCAATAAATATTTTTATTAAAACAAAACAAGGTCGGGATAATTTCGTCTCGACCTTGTTTTCTTATTATTTTATAACTATAGTACCGTTATATTAAACCTTATATTGTCTATTTGTTTTTCTTAATTTGAATCGTTTCCTTTTGAAACCTAAACAATCGAAAATGATAGATTACTGTGAATGCTTGTCTGTATCTTTTGGTTCTCCATAAACATTGACACTACTGTGGGTTCCTTTTTTAGTAAAGTTCTCAATAAGTTCCTTTACATCTAAGCCAGTTGTTTCTTTCAATGTTTCCTGCGTTCCAGCTAGCAAGTTCGTTGCATAATTAGTAATACGGTTAGCTCCGGAGTTTTCACCGCCGGCTCCTGTGTCAACTACTGAAATCTTATCAATATTTCCTAAAGGCTGTGCAGCTTCCTTCATCAGGTCAGGCAGCATTTCCAGTACCATACTTAAAACAGCAGCCTCGCCATATTGTTTAAAGGCATCCGCAATTTTTTCTTTTGCTTCTGCTTCTGCCGCGCCACGGGCTAGTGTTGCTTCTGCCTGCGCTTGACCAGCAAGACGTGTCTGATTTGCCTCGGCTTCTGCTAATGATTCAATTCTAAAACGTTCTGCCTCTGCCTCGGCTACCTCTCTTGCTTTTTGTGCAAGTGCTTCCTGCTCTTTTGCATAACGGTCAGCATCAGCTTTTTTCTTCACTTCAGAATCGTATTGTTTCTCGCGGCGAGTAATTTCCTTTTCTTCCAGCTCGATTTGCTTTTGACGCTCAATGACCTTAACTTCCATTTCTTGAGCAATAACTTCTTGTTGTGCCCGGGCACTTTCCAAGTTATAGGCTTGATCGGCTTTGGCTTTAGCAATATCCTGTTCTTCTTTATAGGTTGCCAACTTCAATTCTTTCTCTTTTGAGGCTTCCGCGATTTCTGCCTGTCTTTGCAGCTCAGCCTGCTGAGATTCTTTTTCGGCCTCTGCCTTTTTAATCCGTGTTTCTTTCCATGCTTCAGCTTCAGCAATATCCGCATCGCGTTTTACTTGAGCAATTCGAGGTTTACCTAGAGAATCCAGATATCCGTTTTTATCACGAACTTCTTTAATTGTGAAGGATACAATGATTAAACCCATCTTAGCCAAATCGACACTTGCAACTTCCTGAACACTTTGACTAAACTTATCTCTGTTTTGATATATTTCTTCGACGGTCATTGAACCAAGAATTGAGCGTAAATGTCCTTCAAGGACTTCTCTTGCTTCATTTTCCAGTTCTTCCCGTGTTTTACCTAAAAACTGTTCGGCTGCTGTTGCAATTTCTTCAACTGATGAGCCGATTTTAATAATCGATGTCCCATCACACATAACGGGAACCCCTTGTTCCGTATAAACCTCTGGTGTGGAAACATCCAGCTTGCTTGATAATAGACTAATCCGGTTGGAACGCTGAAATACTGGAAGTACAAAAGCTCCGCCGCCGCGGACAATCTTAATTTTATTACCTCGGTCATCGGCATGAACATTTTTTGTTCCTAAATAGCTTCCGCTAATGATTAGCGCCTCATCCGGCTTAGCTGTCTGATACTTCGATACAAATATAATCAGTACCATCAATAAGACAAAAGCAGCTAAAGCAACTGGTATCAAAATCCCAAAACTCATATTTTTTCTCTCCTCTTTCACTAAAATACTAATTGTTTCATTTCATCTGCTTATCTGAAACCTGACCTAACAATTCAGTATCAAATAAGTATTCCTTTTTCAACTCATTTTCACACTCGTTTGCAAATAAACTTTTTATTTATCAAACAGAGAAAAATAGTTGCTGTAGAGGTCTTTTGCTTCATCTCGCGAGTTTCCCGTTTAAATCTTAATGCTGTTCTCGTAAGGAACAACGTAGCAAACACGATTCGTTACTTCTATGATTAGTACCTTGGCACCCTTTTCAATGACTGCTTCCTGCGGACTATAGAGAGCTGCCGGTCTACTCATCGATCCAGTTACACTTTGCAATTGAATCTCGCCCATACCTGAAATTGGGATGGGGGTAATGACCACTGCAACCTGTCCTTCCATGTCCTTCTCTGAAATTGAAATCGTCGACTCAGCATTTCGCATTGGTGCAAACAGATAAAAATTCATCAGAAAAACAAGCACCATTGAGACAGCTGCACCACCTGCAAAGATCAGAATATGACTCCAATCAGTCAAGTATTCTCCTAAATAGCCGAACAGAGAGGTGAACGCCAGCCATGGAATAATCAGCATCGGATCAACTGGTCCGTCAAAATCGAAAATATCTCCGATCAATAGTAAAATCACTGCAAGCCCCGCACAAATGATCAGAACATATAAATAAATCGTCTGAAGCGGTATCCCCTGTATCACTTTCTCACTCCCTTTCCTGTCCGATGTTATCTATATTCTACCAATGTTTATTCAAAAATAACAGGATAATATTGATGATTCCAAGCATTAATATGATTTTTCCCTTTGTATTTTCTTTTATAAAAGGGAGGGAATCTATAAAATCAGTTACATTTAATAACAAATGAATCATAATCAAAAAATAATTCCTTCATATCTTAAATAAGAGAATAAAAACAGACAGAAGAGTAAAATCAAGTCTTCTGTCTGCAAAACATTAATTTTTTATTAAGAAAAAATGAAATTATTCATTGGACTTCAAGGCATCAATCATGTCGATTTTTTTCAATTTTACGTGCATCAGTATCATAACTAGTAAGGTAAAGAAGGCTGTAATTAACGCAGAATATGCATAACTTTCCCAATGAATCGTTGGTGAAAACATCAGCATGTCAACCTCTACTGTTTCTAGAACATACCGATGGACAATTTTACCCAGCAGCGAGCCAAACAGAATACCTAGCAGTGTTAAAATGATATTTTCCCGATACACATACATAGTTACTTCCTGATCATAGAAACCTAACACCTTTACTGTTGAAAGCTCTCTAATCCGTTCAGAAACATTGATGTTTGTCAGATTATACAAAACAATGAATGCCAGTAAGCCTGACACAATAATTAGCACCCAGACAACAACAGTCAGACTGCCTACTGTATCATTGAGCGCCTTACTTGATGTAGAAAGAAAGGTAACATTTAGCACACCAGGAAGCGCCAGCAGCTGGCTGCCGATAGTTTCTTCAGCCTTTTTCGAAGGCTGCTTATCGAATAAGAGAAAGTCTGTATTATAATCTGGTTCCTTCCCTATAATTTGTCGATAAAGAGTAGGAGTTAGGTAAGCAAAATGACCCGTATAGTTTTCAGCAATACCAGTAATTTTAAACTGGAACTTTTGATTATCTGCATTTTTTAAAGTGAGGTCATCACCAATCTTATAACCAAATAATTTAGACAGTTTTTCATTAATGATAACACCGTCATCTGTAAGTGCATATTTTTCCCCTGTTTGCCGATTTGCAAATGTGATAAATTGTTCTACCTCTGTTGGTTTCTCAGGAACATAAATCATCACATCTTGAGCCGCTTGCCGCCCTCTATGGCTGGTTTCCAGCGTCTCAACATGAAGAGGCATTGCCTCTTTCAAGTTACTGGAATTTTTTAGTTCTTTTTGATATGCTTGCTCTTCTTCAGTAGAATGATTCTCTGCTTTAGTAACAACTGCCTGATAATGCCAGACCTTATTATATTGAACCGCCACAATATCTGAAATTGAATCTCTTAAACCAAAGCCAGTAATAATCAAAGACATACAGCCGGCAATTCCTAAAACAGTCATTAACATGCGTTGTTTGTATCGGAAAAGATTTCTTGCTGTTACTTTTTGAATAAAACTTAGCCGTTTCCAAATCGGCGTTACACGTTCTAACAGAATCCGTTTTCCAGCTTTTGGTGCCTTCGGCCTTAACAGAACAGCGGGTGAGCTAAATAAATCCATCCGCAAGACAAGCATGGATGCGCCAACTGTACATAAAACAGCCAATAATAAGGCAAAAACACTATATCCTAGATACCAAGGTGTCACAAAATCTGGAATATTGTACAGCTGACCGTATGCATCGAATATGATTACTGGAAACAAATAATAACCTACTGCCAATCCCAATACCGCTCCACACAGGCTGGCAACAACACCATAAAGAAGAAATTTAAAAGCAATTTCACCATCACGATAGCCTAGAGCTTTTAAGCTGCCAATCTCTGTTCGTTTTTCTTCCACCATTCTTGTCATGGTTGTTAGACTTACAAGCGCAGCAATCAAAAAGAAAAAGATTGGAAAGACAACTGCTAATGAAGAAATACGATTTGCATTTTCTTTAAATTCCTTATAACCGGGATTGTCTTCACGGCTAAAGTAATAATAAGTGGCCTCCGGCAGCTCTTCCAGCTCCTGCTTCTTTTCTTCCAATGTCTGCTTTGCCTCAAGCAGTTTTGGTTCATTTTCCTTTTTTTGCTTTTCAAATTCAGCAGCTGCTTCATTGTATTCAGCTTCTCCCGACACTAACTGCCGCTGCGCTTCATCCAGTTGTGCTTGCCCCTCACTCCGAGCCTGCTCAAGCTGTGCTCGTCCGGCGGCAGCCTGAGCTTTCCCAGCTGATAGCTGATATTCCGCCTGTTGAAGCTGTTCTTCTCCGGCAGCAAGCTGCTGCTGGCCGTCATTGTATCGGGCAAGCTGCTGATTCAGTAATCCGATTTGCCCATCTATTGTCTGCAGACCAGCTATTGCCTGATTCAATTGTTCCTGAATGCCAGCTATAACAGGATTAACTGCTGCTACAAACAAACCTATATTTTCCTTCACAGGATTAGCAATCAGCTGTTGCAAAGCTGCTGAAACTGATTCATTCGCCTGCAGCTGAGCTAAAGTACTCTGCCAGCCAGCGGCCTGTTGGGCAACGGCTGCTGCAAAATACTCATCAGCAGTCAGCTGCAGCCCTGTTACCGCAGCTGTCAACGTTTGATACCCATCAAATTGCTGCTGCAAAACTGCAGATGTACTGCTCAGCTCAGCTCTTTGAGCCTGTAGCTGTACCAGTGCCGTCTGCCCTGCTGCAATCTGCGGTGCAAGCTCATTCAACTCTGCTTTTTTCTGTTCTAAAAGTATTTTTTGATTGCTTAGTTCTGCTTCTGATTGATCTATTTGAATCTGACTTGCTGTCAATTCATTCTCAGCTGCCGTCATTCGATTTAAAAACTCAGCTTGAGAGGTCTCAAACGCTGTTTTTCCAGCTTCCAGCTCAGCTTTGCTGCTAGCCAATTGACTTTGAGCATCCGCTAAGCTTTTCTCTCCATCTTGAATCTCCTGTTCAGCCTTTATCAGCTCTGAAGCTGCTGCTTCTTTCACTTCTTCTCTACGTTCCTGCGGACGGTCTTTCATCTGTTCTTTCAGACTTTTTACTTCTTTATCTCTAATTTTGTCGTAGCCTTCAGAGTAGCTGGCTTCATTTTTCAGCTTGTCAAAAGTGTAAAGAATCTCAGTATACACAGTACTTTCCATATCCGCTTCTGGAATTACCGCAAAATAGTCCAGTGTTCCCTTGCCCACCGTGGTATTTCCTCTGCTGATATTTTCAATATACTCTGGTGAACGGATAAATCCTACAATGGTAAACTCTCTAGTTTTCAGCTGATTATCTTTGTCATCGCTATCGGATACAATAAGCCGCTCATTTAGCTTGTAATTGCCTCTTTCAACCACTAAACTATCCAAGGCAATTTCACCGCTTTTTTCAGGCATTCGTCCTTCTGTTACAACATACTCAATAAGTTCATCTTTAGCTTCAAGATTTTTTCCAATAAACTTTATTCCTACATTTTTGTCTGAAACAAGCACATCTGCTGTGTGCCTAGGCAGAACTTGAGCAGTGGCAGCATTTTGAACTGCTTGAACATCCTTATCGGATAAACCTAAAGAAGAAACGATTTTCCCGTCTGACAGCTTTTGTTTTGAAAAGTAGTTATCAGCAGTTTGTGTCATATCCGGACCAGTCGCTTTTAAGCCGACAAACACCATCACACCTAGAAAAATAATGCCCATGATAGATAAAAAACGAGTTTTTGACTGCCTGATTTCCCGCAAACCAGTTTTAATTAACGCACTTTTTTTCATTTTAAAGACCTACCATTCTATCTCAGCGACAGATACCGGCTGTTCATTGACAACCATGCTGCGGACCTTCGCATCATTGATCCGGATTACCCGGTCAGCCATGGGAGCCAGTGATGAATTATGAGTAATAATCACCACAGTCGTTCCCGTATTTCTTGCAGTATCCTGTAAAATACTTAGAATTTGTTTTCCTGTTTCATAATCCAAGGCTCCTGTTGGTTCATCACAAAGGAGCAGCTTGGGTTTTTTGGCAATGGCGCGGGCTATGGTTACCCGCTGCTGTTCTCCTCCGGATAGCTGCGCCGGAAAATTATCTAAACGCTCACCTAAGCCAACAGACTGCAGAACTTCTACAGGATCTAATGCATCAGCGACAATCTGCGAGGCTAACTCAACATTTTCTTTGGCAGTCAAATTAGGAACCAGATTATAAAATTGAAACACAAAACCGACATCGTTCCTGCGATAGGTTGTCAGTTCTTTACTACTAAATTTAGAAATATCTGTCCCATCAATGATAATTTGCCCCTCATCGCAGAAATCCATACCTCCCAATATATTTAGAACAGTTGATTTACCAGCACCGCTAGGTCCTAAAATAACGGCTACTTCTCCTTTTTCAACGGAGAACGTGATGCCGTCATTTGCAGCAATCGTTGTATCCCCCATATGGTATCTTTTATACTCATTGATTACATCTATATAAGCCATCTACACTCTCCCTTTCTCAATAAAAGTTTATCATAATTAGCTTCTGATTACTTTTATTATCCTTCAATTAAAATTTGAAAAATTCTTTTGCTTTCATTTCTTTTTCTCGTATAATGGAAAAATGAGCGTAATTGCTATAAAGGAGATTATTTATGAGTAAAAAAAAGAAAAGCAGTTCATCCGTTAAAGTTCCGCCAATGGTTTTAGTGGCTGGAGTATTAATTATCCTTGTTCTAGGTGCATTGGGTGTTCAGGTTCCATCCCAGGTTCAGGAATTTTTTGGCTTAGAGTCAACACCTGTTGAACAAAATTTGCCCGCTTCAACTCCGAATCAGGAATCTACTAATCCTGGTCCTGAAGAATTGGGAACAGCAGCCTTTTCTTCCGCTGAAACAAAGGATAGCAAAAAGGGCTGGATTACTTACCACGAGTTGGATTCTCTAGGGCGTGCAACTGGAGCAGATGCCTTATTGAAACCAAATATGGTAAATACTGGGACTACTGCCAATCAGGATGTACGTCCCCCGGGCTTCATTTCTGGTAAAGCACCTTATGATCATTCCCGCGGGCACCTAATTGGACGACAATTAGGCGGTTCTGGTGATGACAGCCGCAATCTTACGACACTTTATCAAACGCCTGTAAATTCGCCCTATATGACAAAATACGAAAACCAGATACGTAAAGCCTTGGATGACGGAGAGACCATTCGTTACCGGGTAACGCCAATTTATGAAGGTTCAGATTTGCTTTGCAAAGAAATAGAGATGGAAGCAAAAGGAATAAAAAGTAATACTGCAATTAACTTTCGTGTAAAAATTTTGAATGAAAAGTAGGTGGATACAATGAACTTTCATGAAATTCGAGATACTTTGACAACACAGGATCCACATTCCTTTTTATCTGCTGCTAAAATGTTTTCTGAGCAGGAAGAGGACCCGTTTTTTCTTTTTCAGGACAACGCTGAAGAAACCTTTGAGGAAAATGTAAACTTTCTTTCTTCGGAAGAAACCTTATCTTCCGAAGACCTTGATTACTGGAAAGAGCACGATTTCACTATTGTTTGTCAAACTATTGATGGAGATTATATTGGTGGAAATACAGATGAAACCTTTGTTATTCCCAGCTCCCTTTACAAACTGGACATAGAAATCTATCCTTTATTTTTAGCAGATTTCTTTACTGCTTACGAGGAAGGGAAAATCGAATCTAATATCTTACCGCCTCACTCACCAGATAACAATAAAGACTAAAAAAGGGTTGTGTACTGAAAACCAGTACACGACCCTTTTTTTCCTGATTGCTCTATTGTAGAAATCCAGAGAAAAAGTTTATTCACAAAAATATCATGTAGTCTTTTTCAACACAGTTAGACAATCTCGAATAGCTGAGGAGAATCTGCTTTAATGAACAGTGTTGTATGTGTTACCTTAGAAATTTTCATACGTTTTCTACTTTTCATGTACTCTATTAAGAACGTGATTTTCTTTTGTGGTCCTTGTATTTCCATTTCAACATCACCATTTTCTCTATTCTTGACCCAGCCGAAAAGCTCTAAACGCTCCGCCATCAGTTTCGCCTGAAAACGAAACCCAACGTTTTGAACCTTTCCAGAAAACACCAGTTTTTCACGAATCTGCCCACTCTCCGTAAAATCAGGAATTTTTGCTCTATTGACCTGAGTAATAATATATTGATGCTTCAGTCTGCTCAGCAAACTCTGTCCCATACGCCAGCCTCCCTGTCGGTTTTACTAGTATTGTACTATAAAAACCGACTTGCACTAAACAAAAAATTTTGAGTATCCCCTTAACTTTCTTCATGAACAAAATAAAGGATCTGGGACAATAAATGTCTCCAGACCCTAAAATCGATTAAACCGTATTTCAAAGATTCTCTAAGCTTCGACGATTGAAGTAACACGTGAATCACAGACAAGCTGCAGGTACCTAACCCTTTGTCTCAATCCACAACACTTCTGTTACAATCCCTCGGCTCTTTACTCTAATTGAGATTACTCTGCCCGGTAACGTTCTACACCGTCTAGATATGTTGCTTCTAATTCCATTGAAGGATTTAATACGATAAAGTCTGCTTCACGTCCGCTGGCAATCATACCGCAACGGTCATCAATTTTACAGCTGACAGCTGGCACAAGTGTTGCCATCATTACTGCTTGTTCAGGTGTTGCAATCTCCCAGTCAACAACATTCTTAATCGCTTCTTTCAGCTTAAGAATACTTCCTGCCAGATTTCCTGACTCCAGGCGAGCTGTTCCATCTTTTACAACCACAGGAAATTCACCTAAGTTATAATTGCCGTCAGGCATACCGCCAGCCATCATACAGTCTGTAATTAACGCAACATGATCATGACCAGCTTTTTCCATCAAAATATCCGCTGCATTTGGATGAACGTGGTGTCCATCACAAATCAGCTCAGAAAAGACATGTTTCAGCGACATCAGCGCACCCACCATCCCAGGTTCACGATGATTCAATCCTCTCATTCCATTGTAGGCATGAACAAAAACGCTAGCACCAGACTCCACTGCATCTGTAGCCTGCTCTAAAGTAGCGTCGCTATGTCCCAAGGCTACCACAACACCCTCATCTGTCACAGCTTTGACAAATTCTTTTACTCCTTTACGTTCAGGAGCTAAAGCAATTTTTTTAATCAAACCGCCTGATGCTTCCTGCCATTCATTAAAAACAGCTAAATCCGGATCACCAAAGTAACTTGGGTTTTGAGCCCCTTTATGTTCTTCAGTAAAGAAGGGACCTTCAAAATAAATGCCTTGAATTTTCGCACCAGATACCTCTTGATGAACCTTGCCAATTGTTTCAGCAACATCCTTCAAACGTTCTTTACTGGAAGTTAAAGTTGTTGGCAAAAATGAAGTAACCCCACAAGAAAGCAGTCCTTCCGACATCACTTTGATGCCCTCTGCATCGTTGTCCATTACATCATGATTCATAAACCCATGAATATGAGTATCGACAAGGCCTGGCGCTATCCATTTACCTTCTTCATTAATCACTTTGGCATCCTTTTCAGGAAGTTCTTTGTAGAAATCTCCAAAAAGTCCGTCGGTTATTTCCAGATAACCAGGACCCTTGACATCGCTTTTTAAAAAGAATTTTTCAGCATAAATAAATGTTTTCATTGTTATCCTTCTTTCTAATATTATCTTATGTTTAAGTTACTCTTAATAGCACCAGAAGTCAAGAATGGTGTAGACCTTTATAGTTTTAAATGAATGACTTGATTCAGCTGCTCAGCCAAATGTCTATATTTTTCAGCTTCATTATGCTGATTACTCAGATAGAGCAGCTCGCTTTTCAAATTGAACAGCTCTTCAAGGTAGTAGTAGCTGTTCTTTTTCCGCGCCCAGCCAATCCCTTGATTAATATAAATTTGAGCTTCTTCATAGCGTTCCTCTTGTAAAAGAAAATAAGCATAGTTAAAAAATATTTTCGTTAGCTCAGCATTGATCCGCTCGTAAGGCAAATCATGAAAATAATAGATACTTAGTTTTAGATATTTTTCCGCAGCTTCTTTTTTTCCCATCACCCCATAAGTGCTGCCCAAGCAGCTGATAATCTGAATTTCAAAATCTGAAAGATTGTTCTTATTTGACTGGTACGTATAAGAAAGCCCTTTTCTTAAATCCATTACTGCTTTTTCGTAATGATTATGCAGATAAAATTCGCAGCTGCCTAAATAATAATAATAGCGCTGCCAATCTGTATCAAGATAGATTCGCTCCTCCAGCTTCATATCGCAAATAAAGAACATCAGCTTACTATATTCTTTATGACGAAAATAATCTGCCATTTTTTCGAACAGCTGAGTTAACATTTGAACTTCTTCCGAACGAAAGTGCATAATCTGATCCATAGTAACCCCTAAACGCTGACAAATCTGCTGCATCACAACAACGTTCGGCAGTTCTTCATTGTTCTCTATTCTGCTGAGCACACTTTGAGAACAAATATCCTCAGATAACATCTTCTGCGTCAGCTTTCTTTTTTTACGTATTTCCTTAATAACACTTCCAAAAGAATTCATTATTTCTCCCCTGTAAAATGCTTTCTTAATAAATAAATATTCAAACCATTAAAATATATTATATTTAGTAAAATATGCGAATTCGCATTTTGAATTTATTGTACTTTATTGCATAATAAACTGCAAGAATATACTTCACTCACTTCACCAACTGTCAACATCACTTTATTTTTCGAATAAGGAGTGTTATTTATGACACAAGAAAAGAAGGTAAGTTTTAATTGGGAAAAAGGCAGTCATGTCGGTTATATCGAAAAGGAGTATGAGAATTCCTATCTAATCGTTGTTAACGACCCCAGCTCTGATATGGAAGAAAAATACACTAATCGTATGGTCATCAGTAAAAAACAGTGCACCTTGATTGAATGCAGCTGACCAGATAACAGACACAGTATTATTAAATAAAGTGCTCGGCAAATCTTTCAGACACTCCCGTCTGAAAGATTTGTTTTTTATTTAATAACCATAAGTTATTTTTTCAGCCTAATTATTAGATTCTCTCTTATCTCACACTTCTGCACAATCTTTGCTTTTTAACAATCCACTCAATCGAAATTCCCCAATAAATCGGTAGTATCAACAAAGCTTGAATCATCTGTATATCCAACTGTTACCAACTTTTGTAGTATCCAGTAACTAAAAAAATTTCAGCTAATCCAGCATTGCATATTTTTTAGCCTTCCTTTGTTAACAAGAGGCATAAAATCAAAGGTAGGTCAATCCACCCAAAAAAGCATATGCTTTTAGAGTTTTCAATAGATTAGAAAAAAACAAACAGTCTGGAATTAGGTATTATTCCAGACTTTTATTAATTATTTTTGTCTATAGGTACTTAAAAATTCTTCCATTTTTTCCGTTGTATATTTTAAATCTTCCATTTTAGGTAAATAAACTATCCGGAAATGATCAGGCTGCTGCCAATTGAATCCGCCCCCATGAACTAAAAGAATATGGTGTTCATGAAGAAAATCCAAAACAAATTTTTCATCATCATAGATATTAAAACGAGCAGTATCAATCTTAGGAAAAATATAGAATGCTGCTTTAGGCTTCACAACTGAAAGACCGGGAATTGCATTGATTGCATTATAAATGTACTCTCGCTGCTCATAGATCCGTCCGCCAGGAAGAAGGAGTTCATCAACACTTTGATAGCCTCCAAGGGCTGTTTGAATGATTTGCTGAGACAGCACATTCGAACACAATCTCATTGAAGAAAGCATATTCAGCCCTTCAATGTATCCCTGTACTCGTGACTTATCGCCGCTCAGTACCATCCATCCACATCTAAAGCCTGCTACACGATGAGACTTAGACAAGCCGTTTAATGTGACCACAAACAAATCCGGCGCAAGCGTTGCGATTGGGATATGAATCAGCCCATCCATCACCAGACGATCATAAATTTCATCAGAAAAAATAATTAAATCATTTTCTCTTGCGACTTTAACAATTTCCTCCAACAATTCTTTAGGGTAAAGTGCACCTGTAGGATTATTGGGATTAATAACAACAATCGCTTTTGTATTTGCTGTAATTTTAGCTTTAATATCATCGATATCAGGATACCATTCTGCCTGCTCATCACAGATATAGTGAACAGGATGTCCGCCAGCCAGTGAAACAGATGCTGTCCACAACGGATAGTCCGGCGTCGGTACCAGTACTTCATCTCCATTATCAAGTAATCCCTGCATACACATAGTAATCAGTTCACTGACACCATTTCCTGTATAAATATCATTGATTGTAACATTGGGAAACTGTTTCAGCTGACAATATTGTTCAATCGCTTTTCTAGCAGAAAAAATCCCCTTTGAATCAGAATATCCTTCAGAGTTACGGACATTCATAATCATATCTCTGACCACTTCATTTGGCGCATCAAAGCCAAACGGGGCGGGATTTCCAGTATTTAACTTCAAGATATTGATGCCTTCCTCCTGCATTCTATCAGCTTCTTCTAAAACAGGACCACGGACATCGTAACTTACATTTTCAAGTTTCTTTGATTTGTCAAAATTTCTCATACTGAATCCCTCATTTTCAAAATTTATACTTTTAAAATTACGCCAGTCTCTCAAAAAAAGCAACGATATTTTCTGAATTTTAGCTATTTTTTTATTTCATCAATAATTATGTTAGAAATATATCATTAAAGAGCCTTTTTCCACGTGTTTACTCAGCAAAAAAATTTCACTTGTTGAAAAAAACTGGTGAAATTCGCTTTATCTTTTTAAGAAAAGGCGCTCCTCTTATGCAAAAGCCTAAATGAAACAATTGTTTACATTTTCTGCAGCGAAAAAAATGACTGACCGTATATTGTGTTTCGGCCATAAGTATCTCTTCAGTCTTCTCTAAAGGACAATTCCCGCCTCCATAAGAAAGTTTTTTCTCCTTAACAAGTTCACGGCAAAGCAGCAACGCATTCCCTTGATTTGACTCCCCATGCCCTTCAAATAATGGTACCTCTTTACACACTTTACATTTTCCAAAAATCATCTTTTCCTCCTAACAAATATACACTAAAAATGAATCAATCTATGAATTCAGGCTGCTGGTTCAATATATCCCTTAAATAACCAATAAAGGAATAAACAATCGCTCTAGCCTCTATTTCTTTTAGTAGTTTTATGGTTTAATTTATTATAGACAGTAACAATTGATTTGTGGTAAAAAAGCAGTTGTCATTGTATTGGTATAGAATAAACTATAGCATAAAGCGAGGAATAAAAATGGTGAAATTTGGTTTTGGTACTATTGTACAAGGAGCACTAGGTAATTATTCTGAAAAAACACCAAAGGAATTAACGAATGAATATCGTGGTTACTTATTCGATGGCGAGGAAATTGTTATGGGCTATCAGCTGGTACGCGATGCGTTGATTTTTACGAATTATCGAATTATTTTTGTTGATAAGCAAGGAGCTACAGGTAAGAAGACCTCTTTCAAATCTGTTCATATGGAATCCATTATCGATGTGGAAATGGAGACTGCCGGCTTCGGTGTGGATGACAGTGAAATTGTCGTTACCTATCTAACAAATGTTAATCAGCGGTCAAACAATGAAAGCCATGCAAAACATAAATTTGAATTTCCTAAGAAGACAGATATTCTCCCTCTTTACCAATATCTTGGGAACATCTCTATGGAGAACCGCCGTCGAATCAATGGGTAATTATACAGGTAAAAAAACAGAGAAAAGCATGATTGCTTTTCTCTGTTTTTTCTTCTTTTCCATGACAAAATAAAAAAGCAGAAGAAATTTCTGCTTTTAAGGATGCGGTCAAGAAGACTCGAACTTCCACGGTATTTCTACCACTAGCGCCTGAAGCTAGCGCGTCTGCCAATTCCGCCATGACCGCATTTAATATAACAAAACGTCTCAAACCCGACTAATTTATAATAATGTTTTATATAAATTTTGTCAAGCATCTTCTACAATAACCTTTGGACTGCTTCCTTTTCTGAAATAACCATCTATATCAACTATTAGCGGGGCTAGAGTTGGTAATAAGAGACTGCTCATTTTCGCTTTTTTCATTCACAAATATGCACATTTATAGCTCCTTAGCGAAACTTTTCATGGTAAACTATTAGTTGTATGATTACATAATCAAAATTTTTTCGAAGGAGTGGATGAAGCGATGGAAATAATGGAAACAGAAAGACTGCAGCTTTTTGAATGGTCGGAAGATACACTTTATGGTCTGCAAAGCTTCCTTCAGGATGCTGAAGTTATGTATGCCTATGAACATAGTTTTTCGGATCAGGAGGTACGCAGCTGGTTAGAATGGAATCTTTCTAACTATAAGGAGCTAGGTTATGGCTTATGGGGCTTAAAAGAAAAAGCATCTGGAACAATTATCGGGGAATGTGGTTTAACTCATCAAGAAATCGCCGGCACGTCTTACTTGGAAATTGGTTATCACCTCAGAAAGGATTTTTGGCATAAAGGCTATGCAGCTGAAGCGGCTGAATACTGTAAAAACTATGCCTTTGAAAAACTTAGAGCCCCCTCAGTTGTATCCATTATACGAGATACCAATCTGTCTTCTATGCGGGTAGCCATCCGAAACGGAATGCTTCCAACTGAGCGTTTCGTTAAGCATTATCAAGGCATTGACATGCCTCACTATCTTTTTGAGGTAAAAAACAACCGGATATAAAGTCTAGAACTTTAACCAGCATTAACAAGATTACAAATTAAATTTTTCTTACTTTAATTGATTCTAGGCTGATTTTTACTTCGCTAATACAATTTAAGGAGTACGTATGATAGATTTTATGTTGAGTATTTCATTTAGTATAACCATAGGCTTAATTGTTGGCTTTATCTGGGGAATCTATTCAAAAATTCTTCGTCCAAATCAAAGAGAATTGAATCGAGCCAGCTTTCTAACACAAAAAATGAAAGATTATAGTACCATCATTAATTTATTTACCTTTCTACTTTTAGGAATTGGACTGGTTTGGACATTCTATTTTATGTTTATTGGAATTATTGATCCTTCTCAAACTGAGTATGCAACAAATGTTTCTCAGTTAATTGTCTCTGTTTTAACTGTATTTTCCATTATCATTGCCTTCTATCAATTTTTAAAAGGGCAATAATAAAAGAAACAAGAGCAGCTTGAATGAAATGTAGTGCCTCAAAAAGTCAAACTTTTAGGGGCACTACAAAATGATACTTATTTCTTTTATCTAACTCGATTTTAAAAATAGTTAATTATAAATACAATCTATCTAAAAATCCGTTTATTCCTAACCATCTCTGCATTCATCGTATCAAAACCGAGAATAATTGGCTGCTGACATTTCAGTACCTGCTGTTGGCGCTCGATAACTTCATTAAATTCCTCGTAATTTCTCAGTTCCTCCAAGCAGAATACCCCTTTTAAAATAACACTTTCAAAAGTATCCATTTTAAAACAGTGTACACATCCCTTAGGATTTCTACAAACATGGTTAATAATTGGATCCTTTGATTCCAAATAAAACTTTAAGGAATAATAGCTAGTTTTAACAATAGGAGCAGAACATATTTTGCTATGTGGAAATCCGGCATCTCCATTCACCGTCAGTGCAATTACATCACAGTCATTTATTAGTTGTTCAATCTTAGTTCCTATATCTATTCCCCTCTTATAGTAGAATATATCCACTATAATGAAAAATCATCTCCTCTATAAACAAAAGACACTTTTATTTAAAGAAAGCTAATCAACCAAGTTATCCCGTAAAATTTTGTTGATTTATATTCAGACAAAAAAGAATAAATTTAAAAACATATATGTTTTTTTTTTAGTTTAAAGTAAAAGCTCAAATCTGTTTACAAATCCTTAGACAACATTTTTAAGGCAATAACCGAAAGAATTACTCCTACAACAAAGCTGATAAAATGAATAACTACTCCTGAATAATCGATAAAACCGCTCCGGTACAAGCTTACTAAATTTCCAACAATCAATGGATTAATTATATATGGTCTCCTTGATAAATCTTTAATGAATTTATTTTTTCCAAGCTTTACATAGTCGAAAATCACCATTCTATACCAAGCATAGAAGTCGGCAGAAGAACTCTGCATAATAAAATCAGCAGGAAAACGTACGATAAGAAAGATTAGCCCCGTTACTATTGTACTTAAGAAAAGCACAATTAGCAGCCAAAAGCTTTTTGTACGTTTATGAAACAGCCAGGCTAAATCCATAAGCAATACATTACCTATCTGGTGAGACAATTTGAAATGGTAAAAGGAATACATAAACAGTCAATAAAACTCTTTATCAGCAATAAATTTTTCAGAATTGAAGACTAAAGCTTCATTCGCTAAGCCATTAGTCAGATAATCCAATACAAAAATGATACACATAGAAAAAAGAAAGAATACAAAATAGATATTTATTAGCTCTTCCCTGTTCAACTTCTCCGCTCTCCGTTGGTTATCAAATATTCATTATCTGTAAATTCTCCGTCTCTCAAATATGCTCAAAAAGCTACTATAAATTGAAATTAAATGACTAAAAACTTGATGTTTTATCTCTCAAATTTTGCTATACTTTATTATTGTAGGATATCTCAAAATCAATTAAAAACGGCTGTTCAGCTAAATCTGTTACTTTTCAGTGCTGGACAATCGATGACTCTTTTTAATTTTATGTTCCAACTTGAAATAAAAAAACACATCCCTCCAACCAAAGACAGGATGTGTTGGATATTTATATTGCTGTATAAACTATCCACATAAATTATACCATAGAAAAGAGGAGTTAAAATGAAAAGAATTAGTTTATTGGGGGTAACACTTTTATCAGCAGTGGTCTTTGCCGGATGCAGTAATGGGGATAGTGCAAAGGTAAAAGAGCTGGAAGAGAAAATTGAAAAACTACAAAGTAAGCTCGATGATTCTTCAACAGATGAGACTTCAGAAGACGAGGATGAAGAGGATGAGGATTTTGAAGAAAGCAGCTCATCATCAGAAAAAAGCTATAAGTCGACAAAAGAAAGCTCAAGTGAGAACACGAAATCTAGCGAAAGCACAAATGGCGATTTAGAGCTTTTTGATGGAGAATACAAAGGTGGAGATAGCTATCTTCCTACTGGACGTTACAACTTAGAGTTTGTGGGAAAAGGTTATAATTCTATCAGCAACGATGATGGCTTCTGGGAAAATAACAACGGTGGCGGAGAAAAAATTCACGGTATTGAAATTGAAAAAGGCTTAACCTACAGTATTAGTGGTGATGTAAAACTAACTAAGACTAAAAAAATTGAAAGCAGCGATGGTGTTTACGCTTTATATGGCGGTAAATACATTGGGGGAGAGGATTTACCAACAGGCACCTATGATCTTTCTTTTATCGGCAGCGGCTATAATTCTTTTAGTGATGAGAATGGCTTCTGGGAAAATAATAACGGTGGTGATGAACGATATCACGGCGTAGTTATTGAACAAGGTGAAATTTACACACTTGAAGGAGAATTAGAACTTACACTACTTCAATAGTATAACTAAATATTGTAAGTCTCTGTTATCTTACGGAGAGATAATTTTAACGCTCACTTACCCAGCCAAAAGGCTTTGCTAAGTGAGCGTTAAATAAAAAAATAAATTAATGCGGCCAAGAAGACTCGAACTTCCACGGGATTTCTCCCACTGCCCCCTCAAGGCAGCGCGTCTGCCATTCCGCCATGACCGCCTAATATAATAACAGCTGCTCTGCTTACATAAAATCCACAAAACGGCATCCATCATGCTATTTTATAATACATTACACCTTCTACACTGTCAATATTCAGACATAAAACATCGGTAGTATAATAAATTCTACTTTTCTTTTGCCAATAAATTGTAAGCGCTTCGAAACGTATTAAATACATGCTATAATAAGAACTGGAGGTGAGTACAATGGAATTGAAAAAAGAATTACTGTTACAGGTTTTGGAATACGCAGAAAGCTTAGATAACGAAACAATCTATGGTAAGAATCATATAACTGAAACTACTTGGGACTATCGAAATACGGATGTCGCTTATGCAATTTTAGTCCTCACTACTGGCAATAATCCATTGATAAATCTTGGTTCACTAGGTGATGAGACCTTTCCAATTGGTTTAACTTTTAAAGGGCATTGTATTCTTCAAAAAATGAGGAAAAATCCGTACTATTAATCATCGGTCTCAATTGCTGCAAAAAGAAAAACAAAAGATAAATGAAATGACCTCGAAGGTTAGACCTAAAAATCTAACTTTTCGAGGTCGCTATTTTTATGGTCAAACGCAGTTTTAAAATCAAGTTGAAAATTATTCCAAAGTAGCACAATCGACAAAAAGAGCTTTTGGTGCTATTGAACCTCATATTGCTGAGTTTTAACTGAAACAGCCAGTGCATCTCTTTTATTTTCTGGAAACTGTACAAGCTGAATCTTATGACTGCCGATAACCAGTCCGCCGTTCTCTTCCGTTAAAATTAAAGTAAATGCTTTATTCCCTATTTGTGCTTGTCCAGCTTCAACTCCGTCAATATATATATAGGTCGACAGTGCTGGGTCGAAATCTCTCGCTTCGTAATGAATACGTGCAACAATTACCTTATCTGAATCAATACTTGGAACAACACCATTAGCTGTAGATCCGTTTTTTCCGATTAAATGAAAGACACCCAATCCTCTATCAACGCCAAATTCCTGATAGGCAACTGTCCCTGTTTCAGGGAGGATATGACTATCTATTGTTCCTTTTTTTGTTGGTTCTTCTATTTTTTCTGAAGCAACTTTCTCTGCTGTTTCGCCATTTATCTCTCCACTACTGATAAACAAAAATACTATAGCAGCAATTACCGCAACTACTGTAGCACCTATCAGCACACCATTCAACACTTTGCTTTTCATTTTTATCCTCCCCATTTGAAATATGTAACTATTTTAACATATTGAAAAAGACATTTCTTACTATAAATGAAAAAAATCAATAATTTTTTCATACTAATCAGCGTTAAACTTAACAATTTCAAAAATTAATCTAAAAAATAGGTATCCCTTTAATTTTCTCAAAATGATTTTCAATTTTATATACACCTAAAAGCTACCACCTACCAGATAGATAAAATGAACACTGCTGTTCATGTTTCTTCATTACTCTCAATAGAAACTTTTGTCTACTCTTTAAAATGACAGCTTATAAAAAATCTGCACACCATTGGCATTGCTTACTAAATAATGCAGAAGAAACAGTCATAGCTATAACTGACTGTTTCTTCTGCATTTCATAAGGAGTTTTCACATTGTTCTCTATTATAAACGAATACGGGTACCACTTTCTCCATTAATTGCGAGCGGTGCTTTTTCTAAGGAAGCAATGACTGCTGTTCTACCAGCTTTTGAAGCAGCAAATTCTACGGCCGCTTCAACCTTTGGCAGCATGCTGCCTGGTGCAAACTCTCCGGCCTGAATATATTCTTTGGCCTCAGCTACTGTTATTTCTTCAAGATTCTTTTGATCCGGCTGTCCAAAACGAATAGCAACATGATCAACAGCTGTTAGGATAAAGAAGTAATCAGCATCTACCAGGTCAGCCAACTTCGCTGAAGCTGCATCCTTATCGATAACCGCCAACGCACCTTTGTAATCGCCGTCTCCCTGTTTTACCACCGGGATTCCGCCGCCGCCGCAAGCAATTACGATGAACTCACTATTAAGTAAATTCAAAATGGAATTACTTTCTACAATATCAATCGGCTTAGGCGAAGCAACCATTTGGCGGTAGCCTCTGCCAGAATCCTCTTTGAATACTAACGCCGGATTTTCTTTTTGTAGCTTTTCAGCTTGTTCTTCAGTGTAAAAGCTGCCAATCGGCTTGGTTGGCGCTTCAAACGCCGGATCTTTCGGATCTACTTCTACCTGAGTAACAATTGTCGCTACGTTCCAAGGCATGCCTTCTTTCCGAAGCTGATTCAAAATTCTATTCTGCAAATGAAAACCAATATACCCCTGACTCATTGCTGTACATTCTGGAAGCTGGAAATGAGCAACAGATTCATCCTGATCAGCAGCCATATTCAATGCTTTTTCCAGCATCCCAACCTGAGGACCATTTCCATGGCTCAGAATGATTTCATGACCCTGCTTAATTAGATTGATTAATGCAGGAGCGGATGCTTCAATTTGTTCCAGCTGTTCCTCTGGAGAATTTCCCAGCGCATTTCCTCCAAGTGCAATAACGATTCGTGACATCTTTTTTCCTCCTGCTTCCTAACATTTTGGCTGTTGCTGTGTAATACAGTGAATGTTTCCACCGCCGTACACTACTTCTACTGTATTAACCCCTACTACTTCATGATTTGGGAATATTTCCTGAATTTGCTGAATAGCCAGTGCATCATTTTCATCCCCATATTGAGGAACGATTACACCATTATTTGTAATCAGGAAGTTCATATAAGAAGCAATACAAATATCTCCATCTTCTCTTGGCATTGTTCCTTCTACATAATCAATCTTAAATGAGCCTTTGATTGTTACATTTTCAACAGGACAACAAATTTTGTGAACCTTCAGTTTTCTACCTTTCGCATCAGTCATTTCATTTAAACGCTTATATGCATCCTGAGCAGCTGCATAGAAAGGACTGTTTTCATCTTCTGTATAAATGCAGGCAACCTCTCCCGGTGCAACAAAGCAGGCGATGTCGTCAACGTGTCCATTGGTTTCTTCAGGATCGATACCATCCTTCAGCCAGAGAACTTTCTCACAGTTTAGATAATCACAAAGTTTAGCTTCAATCTCTTCTTTGGTCATATGAGGGTTGCGTCCTTCACTCAATAAGCACATTTCTGTAGTTAAAACTGTTCCTTCACCATCTACATGAATCGAACCGCCTTCTAAAACAAAATCTGGTGTCCGATAAGAATCCACATGTTCAATCTCACAAATTTTCTGAGCCACTAAATCATCTTGATCCCAAGGGAAATACAAGCCATCTACTAAACCGCCCCAGGCATTAAATGCCCAATCTGCACCACGCAATTCACCTTTATCGTTAATTAGGAATGACGGACCGCAGTCTCTCACCCAAGCATCATTATTAGACATTTCATAAACCGTAATTTCCGCCGGCAGCTGCCGGCGACAGTTCTGGAACTGTGCTTGAGAAACAACCACATTCATTGGGGTAAAACGGCTGATTGCCTTAGCAACTTCAGTAAACGCCTCTTGCACTGGTTTGCCGCCATCCCGCCAGTTATCAGGACGTTCCGGCCAAATCATCCAGACTTTTTCCTGAGGTTCGTACTCACCGGGCATTCTAAATCCGTCTTGCTTAGGGGTTGTTCCTTCAATTCTTTTAGCCATCTCTATCTACTCCATTCGTTTTATTTTTTTATTTTCTTGAATAAAATGATTCCTTCACCAAATAGGACAAAAACAATTGCGCCAATGGTTATCGGCAGCTGTTCATTTAGTGTTTCCGCATCAAATTGTAGAGGCAGCGCTGTAAATACCAGAGAAATAAGAATTAGAATCATTGGTACAACAACTAGAACTTTTAAGAACAAATCGCTTCCTCCAACCTTGAATGGTCTCGGTGTATCTGGATCGATTTTTCTCAGTTTATAGAAAGCTGGGAAAACCGGTACATAAGATAATAAGAACATCACCAGATTTAACGAGAAGAATGCCCAGAATAAATCTTGATTCGGCAATATTGGTGCGATTATTACTACAACTGATGCAACGACACCGTTCATGATTGCTGAACCAATCGGCATTTCATTCTTCTTACTTCTCAAACCAAAGAATTTCGGCATATCGCCATTTTCAGCAGCATAGCAGGCCGTATTATTTACACCAAGTGACCATGAAATCATATTGCCAAAAAGTGTTAACAGGAATAGGAAAGCCATCGCGCCAATGAAAAACCCTGAGTTTGATCCTGTAAGCAGCTTGAAGCTATCCATTAGACCACTGCTTGTACTAATTTCTTCTGTCGGAATGGCTACGCCAATACCAAATGCTGAGAAAATATAAATCGCGGCAATTACAATTCCTGCAGCAATAATTGACTGAGGAATTTGTTTTTTAGGATTTTCCATATCATCAGCAAACGTACAGATTACTTCAAAACCTAGTAGGTTAAAAATGATTACAGAGATAAAGGATAAGCTGTGAAGATCAAATTTCGGCAGCATCGAACCAACAGAGTATTCGTTCGCTACACCTTTGGTTAATGCTACATAAACGCCCAGTCCGCCGATTAGAACTGCCAGCAGCATTTTAACAACAGCTGCTCCGTTCAAAATCCAGATACTGTCGCTGACTGGGTAAAAGCTAATCCAGACAATCAACCAGATGAAGATTAATTCAATAATAACAGCTCCTACTGTAGATACTTCAATACCAGTAATTGTGGTAATTAATTCAGGACACATAACTGCTAACGATGCTAACCACAGCGGATAATTAATCCAATAATACCAGGATACTCTAGAGCCCCAGCGGTGACCGTAAGCCTTTGTCACCCAATCATAGATTCCCCCATCGCCAATATAAGTAGTTCCAAGCTCAGATGAAATTAGACCATAAGGGAGTAAAAAGGCAATTAATAGAAAAATCCACCAAAAAAACTGCGAATTCCCAATTGCAGCTACTGGTGCGGCCGCTTCTGCCACAAACACCACACATATTACAGAAAGTATGGCGCTGAATAGACTAAACTTTTTTCGTTTTGCTTCCATGTTTAACATCCTTTCTTTTGGGTGTATGGAAGTAGGAGGGAAAACAGCTTAACTTTCCCTCCCGTCAACGAATATACTTCTCAGAAGAATGTTCCTAAGCTGTTTTCTCTGAATACTCCGATAGCATTTTTTACAATGGTTTACCTAAAAATACTTCCAGTGCTGCTTTTGCATCCGCTTGTTTTTTGATATCAATCGGATTTCTTTCGTCATGCTTGCCTAATAGATAAACTAGTAAACCGCGAATTGAGGTTAAACGATTTTCTGCTTCATCAAAACAGATAGAGTTTGGTCCGTCCATCACTTCATCTGTTACTTCTTCACCTCTTGAAGCAGGCAGGCAGTGCATAAATTTACAATTTTCTCCTGCTTTTTTCAACATGTCGGCAGTCACCTGATATTTTGGATAGAAAATAGCTAAACGTTCTTCTTCAGAAAGCTCAGCATCATAAAGACCATACCAAACGTCTGTATATAGAAAATCAGCTCCCATAATATCATCTTCATTATCAGTGATTAAGAAGCTTCCTCCTGAAACTTCACAATTTTTTGTCAGTTTAGCCTGATGGTCTTCATTTAATTGGTAGCCTTTAGGTCCAAAATGAACAAAATTCATTCCCATTTTAGTTGCAATCAAACCAAGAGAGAAACATACCTGAGTAGCATCCCCTACGAAAACAACTTTGCAGTCTTCAATCTTTTTACCTTCCGGCAAATGTTCAATCATTGTACATAAATCGCCTAATTCTTGTGTTGGGTGATTATAATCTGACATTGCGTTGATTACAGGTATTGTGGCATGAGTAGCTAAATCATCTACACTATGATGACGGTCAACACGAGCCATGATAATATCTACTAATCTTGAAAGAACACGACTAGTATCTTCTATTGTTTCATGTCCGCCCAGTTGAATCTGACCAGGTGCTAGGTATTGAGCATGACCACCTAATTGTGTCATGGCTGTTTCAAAAGATACACGTGTACGAGTAGAGCTTTGCTGGAAAATCATTCCAAGTGATTTATTTTTTAATAGTTGAGGATAATAACCGTTTTTGATACATGCTTTAATTTTTAATGAAAGATCTACAATTTCAGTAATTTCTCCTTTCGTATAATTTTCAGTTGTAATAAAATCTTTTTTTGACATGTTTGTTTCCTCCTCATTTTTCCTTTGTGCTTTTTACACTCCAAACTATAAACTTTAAAAAACAAGTTTACGATAAACCAACGGATGTAAACGCTATCATTTTGTCCCTACCTAAGTATTTAATCATTCAGAAAATGTAGGTTTATCAAGGGTTTAGAAAAGTTTAGATGAAAAGTTTAGAAAGTTTTATGAATAAACCTTTGAAAAAATGTTATAATTTAAGCGCAAAGAAGAAATAGAACCTTATGCTTTACTTAGTCATTTTTTATTTATTTTCGATCATTTTATTTTGCTGTCTACTATACACAAATCGTTATCATTCGAAAAAAATGAAAGGGGTTTCTTCATGATGATATCTATTTTTATCTATAATATCTTATTGATTGTCCTATATGCGCTCGCCATGTCTCTTTCTATTAGCTTTTACATGAAAGAAAAAAAGAAAATCTACATGGTATTAACTATTTTTCTGCTATTTTTTATTTTTGATAATGTCATTATTTATATGACAGAGTTTATTAACTCCTTTGCCTCCAGCTACAATCAAACCTTTATGAGTATTCCTGCTGCTAAAACCATTATTTATTTGGCAAACGCTTATTGCTCATTTTTAATCATCACAACACTTTTAAATGAAAAACTCAAAATGATTCACTACCTACTCTTAATTATGATGGCTGTTTGGCTCTTAAGTGTTCCGCTTCTGCCTAACTCTGCTTTTAAAATCTGGCTTTACTATCTGCCTAATCAACTACTCATGATTTACATGGGGCTCTTTGCCTGGATGAAGTGGCGCAGACATTCGGCTGAATTATCTACTAACAGTGCTTACTATTTGAAGTGGGCTGCACTTGCTTCTCTAATTGGCGGGATTCTGATTTTACTTGAAGACACCTACGTCATCTTTAACCTGGATCAATACACCTCCCTATCGATTAAAATCAACAATCGAAACGTTTGTGAAGATATTTTCTCAATCCTTATTTGCGTGTTAATGATGAAGTTCTTCCTCCATGACAGTCAGAAACCTGTGGCAGTTGAAGAGCCTGAACAAAATAATGAAGCCGTTCTATTTGAAAATTTTTGCTGTCATTACGCTCTTACACAACGGGAAAAAGAAATTTTCACCCTGCTACTTGCTCATAAACAGAATCAGGAAATCGCCGATGAAATTTTTCTCTCTATCGGCACAGTCAAAACCCATGTCCACAATATTTTTATTAAACTAAACATCAAAAAAAGAAATCAGATATTTAGCTTATACGAAGCATTTACAGCAGATCAAAGCAATACACTCTCTCCGCTGAATCAGCAGCAGAAACATCCTTCCTTTTGAAAGGAGTCTGCAGCAAATTATGTTGGCAAGAAAAAACTGAATAAAAATGAAGAGCTTGGAACGAAAAAGCAGAGAATTGTACCGACCTCCAAACGTTAGAATTTTGGTCTAACTTTTGGGGTCGGTACAATTTTTTATTTTGAAATAGCCTGCTGGTTTTTTACTAATAAAATATGCTCATTCCAATTTTTTGAAGCTGCTCTTTCCAATCAGTTGTGAGCAAATCAGATGGGAAATTATCTAGAACATGCTACTATAATCAAAACCAGCATTATATGGAAAGTGGGGAGAAAATCATGCATGAGCAAACAACCTTGTTAGTTGCTAAAGATGAACATTTGTATTTTTTTGATACGCTAACTGATATCGATGTCATTTCAGGCCATCAGCTACTTCGCATTCCTTTGGATAAAAAAAGCTGGGAAAACAAACTCTCTCAGTATTGTCTGATTATTTTTCTTGATAACGGCTTTGAACCAGTCATGGCCAAGCTGGTTCGTCCATTAACAAATGCCAAACTGGTCCTTTTCTTCTGGAATCACCTTACTGAAGAAAAAATCACCATGCTTCAACAAACACAATCAGATCAAATCATCGACGACATCTACAGCTTTGATCCTCTGGAAGCTCAGAATTTCTCATTAAAACATAATTCAAGCTTTTACTCGAAGCACATGCAGCTGCCGAAAGAGCCTGTGAATCATGATATCTTTTTTGGTGCTTCTAATAATGGCCGTGGAAAACAGGCGCACTATCTTTTGGAAATCTTTAACTACCTACGCTTACATAGTCGTTTTTTCATATTGGAAGGAAAAGGAAACGACCAAAAAGGCTATCTCTCCTATCCTGATTATCTGATCCTGACTGCTCAAAGTAAGAGTATTTTAGAGATTATGCGACCTGGGCAAACTGGTATCACATTACGCTCCCTTGAGTCTATCTACTTCAAAAAGAAGTTACTTACAACTAATAAAAAAATCCGTTACTACCACTTTTACAATCCTGCCAATATATTTATTATTGGCTATGACAATTTCACCGATCTCCCGGACTTTCTTGAAACACCATACCTTGCAGAAAATGATACGTTCTTAGATTTTTATGACCATAGTCAATGGGCACAGCGGTTTCTTGCAGAGGATTCCGCTATCTTTGAAGAACTAGAGTACCGACCGCAGCTTTTCGATTACCATTACGCTGAATAGCAGACAAAAAGAGCACACCAAAACAGATAGTTCGTTTTGGTGCGCTCTTTACAGGATAAGCAACAAGACAGAAGTAAATTCTTATACTAAACTACGGCAAATAATTACAGGAACAGCTCTTTCAAAAACAAGCAGACATTCCCTAAAATTTGAAGAGTATTTACGGGATTTCTTGCCTGTTTTTTAGCCATAAATCTTTTTTGTTTTATTTGACAAAAAAGTTATATTCTTCTTACTTTCTATTTCCCTATCCATTTCAATGTACCCCGACAATTTCCACAGACATAGCGCTGAGTATTTATCTTTCGTTTTCGTTTGATTACTCCACCACAGCTCGTACATCGATAAACCTGAAACTGCTGCTCATCAACCAGTGACTGCACATATCGGCTCCCACCAGTAACAGCAAGCAACTTTTTAAACTCAGGATCTTTATGTTGATAGCCTCTACCCTCTATATGAAGATGATAGTGGCATAATTCATGCTTAATCACGCCGATCAATTCTGCCAATCCATATTTTTCCAATACTTTGGGATTAAAATCAATGTCGTGAGTGCTTAAATGGTAGCGGCCTCCGGTTGTTTTCAAGCGACTATTGAAATACGCTTTATGAAGAAACGGCTTTTGAAAAAATTCCTGCGATACCTGCGATACCAGCTGCTGCAGCTCTCCATCTGTTTCTGGTGCGCTCAGCTCTGCTAATAATTGGCTCACTTGTCGTTTCCTTTTGGCAGCATCGTCAGACTAATTCGTCCTTTTGCTACATCAATTGCTTCTACCCAGACAGTCACTACATCTCCAACAGCTACTACATCTGTTGGATGCTTAACAAAACGATTGCTCAGTTTGGAAATATGAACCAAGCCATCCTGCTTTACGCCAATATCTACGAAAGCACCAAAATCAATCACATTTCGAACGGTTCCTTCAAGCTCCATCCCCGGCTTCAAATCCTCCATAGAAAGTACATCTTTTCTTAAAAGAGGGGCGCTCATCTCATCCCGCATATCTCTTCCCGGCTGCTGCAGCGATGCTAAAATATCTTTTAACGTCTCAAGCCCGACAGATAGCTCTGCTTCCAACTGCTGTGCTTTCAGCGTTTTAATTTTTTCTGTTGCTTCAGCGGTTCCCAGAGTTTTCAGTTCAACATCAGCTTTTGCAAGAATAGCTTTCGCCGTATCATAGCTTTCTGGGTGAATACCTGTATTATCAAGAACATTTTTCCCATCCGGAATTCGTAAAAAGCCGATAGCCTGTTCATAGGCTTTCGGTCCTAAGCGAGGAACCTTTTTTATTTGATTTCTAGCAGTGAATGCGCCATTCTCATCCCGATAGGTTACCAAATTCTGAGCTGTTGTTTTATTCAGACCAGAAATATACTGCAGCAGCTGCGGACTCGCCGTATTCACATCTACACCAACCTGATTTACCGCTGTTTCAACGACAAACGCCAGCTGTTCAGCCAATCTTTTTTGAGAAACATCATGTTGATATTGTCCCACACCAACGGCTTTAGGATCAATTTTTACCAGCTCTGCCAATGGGTCCTGTAAACGGCGGGCAATACTGACTGCACTTCGCTCTTCAACCTGAAGATTAGGAAATTCTGTTCGAGCTACCTCACTGGCAGAATATACGGAAGCACCTGCTTCGTTTACGATAACATAATAGATATCCCGCGGCAGTTTTTTCAGATGTTCAGCAACAAACTGTTCTGATTCCCGGCTGGCTGTACCATTACCAATCGCAACCATCTCTACACCATATTTTTCAATTAGCTTTTGAAAAGCCGGGCCTGCTGCAGCTCGTTTTTCACCAGACGCTGGTTTATGCGGATAAATGACATCAATAGCCAGCACCTTTCCTGTAGCATCCACGACTGCCAGCTTACATCCTGTGCGATAAGCAGGGTCAAAGCCCATCACTACTTTGCCTTTTAGCGGCGGCTGCAGTAGTAAATTGCGTAGATTTTCGCCAAAAATACGGATGGCTTGCTCATCAGCCATTTCAGTCAGCTGATTGCGGATTTCCCGCTCAATTGCTGGTCCAATAAACCGTTTATAACTATCTGTATAAGCTGCGATAATCGCTGACGCGGCAACCGAGTTCTGCTTTTTACCAATCAGCTGTCTGTTAAAATAATCATTAATCTTCTCTTCTTCTACAAGCAGAGATACTTTTAAGATATCCTCTTTTTCTCCACGGTTTGTAGCCAAAATTCGATGAGAGACCATCTTACTTACCGGTTCTGAAAAGTCATAGTACATCTCATAAACAGCTTTTTCATCTTTATCACCGTTCTTAACTGTACTCGTGTATTGTCCTTTATTGAAAGTAAAATCACGAATCCATTTACGGAATTTGGCTTCGTCACTAATTCGTTCAGCCAGGATTTCATGTGCGCCAGCCAATGCGTCAGCAACTGATGCTACTTCCTTACCGCTGTCAGTATACTTCTCGGCTTCGGCAGAAACATCCCCGGCTTCAGGCAGTTGAGCCAGCCAATCTGCCAACGGCTCCAGCCCTTTTTCTTTTGCAATTGTTGCTTTGGTCCGCCGTTTTTGCTTATATGGACGATAGAGGTCTTCTACCTGCTGCATTTTTGCAGAAGCAAGGATTTCTTTTTTCAGCTCTTCTGTTAATTTTCCCTGTTCTTCAATGATTCGTACAACTTCTTCTTTTCTTTTTTCCAGATTTTCCAAGTAGCCGTAGCGTTCTTCTATTTCTCTAATTTGTACTTCATCTAGACTTCCCGTCATCTCTTTACGGTAGCGGGCAATAAACGGGACTGTATTTCCTTCACCCAATAAAGTCAGTACTGTAATCATTTGTTTTGGGCGATATTCTGTTAATTCTTTTTGGAGTAATTCTACTATTTTCTGATTGTAACTATCAGTCATTGTTTCAACCTCTTTCTTTAGCATACCTATCTATTTTAGCACATCTTGCCAGTTTTTTGTAGAAACCCAGATGCATAACTGACTTGTCTATACCTGACATGTAAAAGATATACACGACACAAAAAAGCAGCTCCGATAAGTATTGGTGAAGACAGCTCTTTACTTAGCCATCCTTCCATATCTTTACCTGCTGCTCTACTTTTTTAAAATTCCGGCTGCCACGGTCCGTGCATGTTCTGATATTCTATATCCTGAACAATGCCATCCTCATCAAAGATTACTCCATGAACAGAACCGCCGAAAACGGCTCCGCCGTCAATCCCAATTTTGTTATCTGAAATCCATAAATCTGTCGTCTGCATATCTCCGTGAAGCATGGGTGTAATTGTATGACCGAAAACAATCGTCCGGCCAGTCTTATTTTTACCTCGATGGAAAGCATCTCTAATCCAGATAAAGTCCCGAGGACTGGTCTGATGCCAGTCTTTTTTTGTTAAATCAACGCCAGCATGAACAAAAACATAATTCCGCCATTCATAGTAAAGGGGACGCTTCACTAAAAAGTCTACTAAATCGGCATAACGACTACGAATCATCAGCGCGATTTCTGTTGGAGAATATTCTTCTGTAGCGCCTGTATGAAGAAGACTATCAATCGTTTCTTTGCCTCCATTGCGAACATACCCTTGATACCAGTCTTCCGGATTTTGTAAAAATTGAAGGAAATATTCCTCATGGTTTCCCCGAAGATAAACAGCCCCATATTCTTCTACAAGTCTTTTTCCAAGTAAAAAACTTTCTTTACTCTTTTTTCCGCGGTCATTTAGGTCACCAATCAAGACCAGCTGATGCCTTCTATCGTCATAGTAATTGATCAGCTGTTCAAATAAGTCAAATTCTCCATGAATATCACTGATTGCATAAACATATTTCTTCATGATCTTTCCTCCTAAACCTTGGAAAAACTTTTTCTATTTATAGTATACCTCAGAAACTCCTAAAAAATCATTGTTTTAGGTAAAATGACCACAAAAAAATAACGTTGGTTATTTATCGAAAAGGGAAGTAGGACATAAAGAAATTTTTAACTCTTTCTACTCCTAAAAATCGAATAACTGGTGGTCTAAAAGCTGCCTCTTCGGAAATAAACCGGCGATACTGAAAATATGAAGAGTTATTTTCAGTATCGTCCGGCATCTTTTTAGCTGTTTGTACGAGCCGTTTGAACCTTCTGCTTATGCTTCAAACATATGAAAAGTAATATATTCAAATAATTCTTGCGGTATTTCTAAATGACCAAAACGCAGTTTAGAACGGTACTCAGACCACAAAGGATAGTCACTAACTGCTTGAAGTGAAACTGGATATGGATTGGGTAAATAAGAGACATTTTTTCGAAACGGGAAAAAATTCGGCTTCATCTCTACCTGATAAGCACAGCCGGCTTTTATGGTACCTACCGCAATAAACTTCTGACAAGGTTCATTTCGTTTCAAGCTTTCCTTAGGTGCATAATAAATCAGCCAATCCCCTTCCTTCATTCTATTTAACGGGGCTTGTTTTCCGTGACACAGCTGACTGAATCCTCCTGCCACACCAATCTCCACGTGCTCCTTCGATGCTACTCCTAGCCAGTACCTCATTGATTTTTCCTCCTAAACAGCAATATCCTCCCGTGCCATCATTCCTTGGATGACGGTTGCCTTTTCAAATGAAATTTCATACACATCCAGCTGTGCTGTTCCCATATCGATAATTTCTTGATAAAACGGCATCTTAGCTACCCATTGCTCAGCCAGATCAAGCAGTGAGTATTCACTCTTTTCAGCGTGTCCCTCTAATACCCGTATGTGATTGTTTTCTTCTCCCGTGACAACTGTGGTAAAAGCAACTTTAGGATTTTTTTCGATTTCTTTTACCTTGTCACTTTCCTTAAATGTGGAAAAATAAACGACCTTGCGTTCTGAATCATAAAGAAAATTAACGATTCGAACATTTGGCTGTCCATAAACACTTGTTGCTAAAGCAATCTCCATTTGAGTTTCCATCATTTCTTCATATTTTTCTCTGACTTTCATTTTTCCGCCTCCATAAGCTTATTCTCTAGGACTTATTTGAAATTTGGGGCTAGTAGATTTTACTAAAACAGAAGTAATTTGTATGATGCATCGACTTCCTTTAGCTCTGTCATCTGCTGCTTTTTCCTACACAAAACATTTACTGCTAAACTTTTTTTCAAACATATCCTAGTACAAATTTAGTTTATCAAACAAACCTTGACAACTATTTGTCAGGGTTCTATTATTTTAATTGAGGAGTGTGAAAAAAGATGAAAAATGAACGTCTGCTGGCAATCACTATGTTGCTGCTGGAACAAAAACAAATCAGTGCACCTAAATTAGCAGAACGCTTTGAGGTCTCTGTTCGAACTATCTATCGAGATGTTGACTCTTTGGGACAAGCGGGAATCCCCATAACAACAATTCCCGGCAGCAAAGGCGGAATTCGAATAATGGAAAACTACAAAATCGATCAGCGCTTCTTTACTTCTTCTGAGCTGGTTTCTCTCATGATTAGCCTAGCCAGCTTGAATAACCACATCAATATGAAGCAAACACAATACACTCTTGAAAAGTTAAAATCATTGATTCCGCAAAAAATGGAAGAGGAAATTGCACTGAAAACCGATCAGCTGATTATTGATTTAACTCCTTGGATCCGAGGAGAACTTTCCCGTAATACCATCGAAGCTATCCAACTATGTCTAGACAAAAATCAAATTTTGTCTATTGCTTATGAGAATAGATCTGGTCAGTACTCTACAAGAAAATTAGAGCCCTATCGGTTGATTCTGAAAGAAGCCAGCTGGTACACACAAGCATATTGTTTGGAAAAACAGGATTTCCGTATCTTTAAACTATCCAGAATGAAAAATGTTATTGTAACAGAGGATACCTTTGTCCCGAGAGCTGCTCCTCCTGCTGCACTGGGCAAAAATACCATTAAAGAAGCAGACTTTACTACGATTTTTCTTGAAGTTGACTACTCTGTAAAGGACCAGCTTCTAGAGCGATTTCCTGATTTAATATTCAACAAAAAAAAGAATAGTGATTACTTTGATGTTACCTTTCCTTATTTTATACCCGATGATTTTGGCTATCATCTCCTTTTAGGCTTTGGCAATCGATGTATATGTCACGGTCCCGCATTTGTTCGTGAAGAACTTGCTCAGCGTGTCCGACAAATGCTGACGCAGTATGAATAAGACTGTTCTAATTATAAAAAAAGAGCTGTACTAGTTGTCAAATTGACAATCCAGTACAGCTCTTAATTTTTAACCAGCACTCTATTGATAGAAGCTGTCTCTCTTCGATTTATTCAACTATTTCTTTTTCTTACCGCCAAAAGCATCTTTCATTTTATCGAAAAAACCTTCTTCTTGCTGCTCACTAATTTCTTGTCCGCCTGCCTTAGCGAAAGAACGAAGGGCGTTCCGTTGTTCCTCACTAAGATTTTTTGGTGTAATTAGTTTCACCTTCACATGCTGATCGCCATTTGCTCCGCCCCGTAAACGAGGTGCTCCTTTTCCACGTAAGCGGAAGTTGGTTCCAGTTTGTGTACCGGCAGGAATTTTTAATTTCACATCTCCATGAACAGTAGGTACCTGTACCTCATCACCTAGTGCAGCCTGCACAAAGCTTAACGGCATTTCATAGTAAATTTCAGCACCATCCCTGTCGAAAATATTACTTTCCTCCACATGAAAGACAACATACAAATCGCCATAAGGTCCGCCATTCATTCCAGCTTCCCCCTGATTAGCCAGGCGCATTTGTTGACCATCTTCCACACCAGCAGGAACTTTAACCTTCACGTGATGTGCTTTCTTCTCATGTCCAGAGCCATGACAGGTTGGACATGGGTCCTTAATTTCTTTTCCGGTTCCGCGACAGACATCACATGTTTGACGGCTCATAACTCGTCCTAATGGAGTTTGACGTTCTACATTGATTGAACCAGAGCCATGACATTTGTGACAGGTTTCCGGTTGTGTTCCCGGCTTAGCCCCATTCCCATGACAAGTGCCGCAAACATCTTCACGTTTATATTTGATTTCTTTTTCTATACCGAAAATCGCTTCTTCAAATTTTAACTGAATGGTATATTGAAGATCCGATCCTTGTCTTGGTGCAGTCGGATCAACAGTACGTCCACCACCGCCGCCAAAGAATGAATCGAAGATATCTTCAAATCCGCCAAAGCTGCTGCCGCTGAAGCCACCGCCGCCAAAACCACCAAAGCCGCCGGCACCGCCATAATTCGGGTCAGTACCTGCATGACCATATTGATCATACGCCGCTTTCTTTTGAGGGTCGCTTAAAACCTCATATGCTTCAGAAATTTCTTTAAACTTATCTTCGGCATCTGCTTCCTTATTAATATCTGGGTGATACTGCTTAGATAGTTTACGGTACGCTTTTTTTATTTCATCATCTGAAGCCCCTTTAGACAGCCCCAGTACCTCATAATAATCTCGTTTTGTAGCCATTGGTTTCCCTCCAACTTGTATTTCCCTTGAGTATAGATACACCTTAGCCATCATCACTCAAAACTTGAATAGTTGACAATCAGAAGCAGTGTGATCAGAAACAAAGGTTTTGCTTATAGAGAATTCGGCGTCACATCAGACACATACATGCAAAAAATATCTGGTTTATTCCCGCCTGTTTTCTCCGCACTGACTGCCTTTTTTAGTCTTTTACAACAAAAGCACCGTTGTAATCATACCATAATTCAAGTAAAACCTAAATACATTTATGTAAAATCAACATTGGCAGTGTCCTTTTTGATTATCAGAAAATTATTTTTCTCTCTACAATAAACGGCGGGACAGAAGCAGTTTCCGGCTTCTGTCCCGACCTCTTTCCTGACTTCTTTTTAGGCAGTCTGCTTATTGTTCGTCTTTGTCGACTTCTTCAAAGTCTGCATCAACAACATCATCTGCGCCGCCTTGAGCTGCTTCCGGATTTTCCTGTGCTTGTTGCTGAGCTGCCTGCTCATACAATTTAACTGTTAGATTTTGAACGATTTCGTTTAATGAATCACGTTTAGCTTTCATTTGTTCGATATCATTTGCTTCTACAGCTGCTTTCAGTTCATCACGAGCATCTTCTGCTTTTTTCACTTCATCCGCATCAACTTTACCTTCAAGTTCTTTCAATGTTTTGTCTACAGTGAACAGCAAAGCGTCTACGTCATTACGAAGATCTACTTCTTCTTTACGTTGTTTATCTGCTTCCGCATTTGATTCAGCATCCTTCACCATGCGTTCGATTTCATCGTCTGATAAACCTGAAGAAGATTTAATTGTAATTGTTTGTTCTTTTTGTGTTCCTAAATCTTTCGCACGTACGTTCACGATACCGTTCTTATCGATATCAAAGCTTACTTCGATTTGCGGTACACCGCGAGGAGCAGCTGGAATATCTGTCAATTGGAATCTTCCTAATGTTTTATTGTCTGCCGCCATTGGACGTTCACCTTGCAGTACATGAATATCTACTGCCGGCTGGTTATCTGCTGCGGTAGAAAATACTTGAGATTTACTTGTTGGAATCGTTGTGTTGCGGTCAATCAGCTTCGTAAATACGCCGCCCATTGTTTCAATACCTAGTGATAAAGGAGTCACGTCTAATAGTACAACGTCCTTCACATCACCAGTGATAACGCCCCCTTGAATAGCCGCACCCATTGCCACTACTTCATCCGGGTTCACAGATTTATTTGGTTCTTTATTCGTTTCTTTACGAACTGCTTCAACAACCGCTGGAATACGAGTTGAACCACCAACTAAAATCACTTCATCAATATCAGAAGCGTTCAATGCTGCATCCTTTAATGCCTGACGTACAGGAATTTTTGTCCGTTCTACTAAATCAGCAGTTAGCTCATCAAATTTTGCACGAGTCAAGTTCATTTCTAAGTGAAGCGGACCTGCATCTCCGGCTGTAATAAACGGTAAGCTGATTTGTGTACTTGTAACACCTGATAAATCTTTTTTCGCTTTTTCAGCAGCATCTTTCAAACGCTGCAATGCCATTTTATCCTGACCTAAGTCGATACCGTTTTCTTTCTTGAATTCCGCAACCATATGATCAATGATTTTGTTATCGAAATCATCCCCACCTAAGTTGTTGTCTCCAGAAGTAGATAATACATCAAAGACACCATCGCCTAACTCAAGGATGGAAACGTCAAATGTACCGCCGCCCAAGTCAAATACTAGAATTTTTTCATCTTTATCTGTTTTGTCCAAACCATAAGCCAATGCTGCTGCTGTTGGTTCATTGACAATCCGTTCAACTTCCAACCCGGCAATTTTACCAGCATCTTTAGTTGCCTGACGTTGTGCATCGTTGAAATATGCTGGAACAGTAATAACTGCTTTATCTACTTTTTCACCTAGGTAGTCTTCTGCAAAACCTTTTAGATATTGCAGAATCATTGCAGAAATTTCCTGAGGCGTATAAGATTTACCTTCAGCTTCCACTTTAAAGCCAGCTTCACCCATGTGGCGTTTAATTGAAGCGATTGTATGAGGATTTGTCACTGCCTGACGCTTAGCAACTTCCCCTACTTGAATTTCTCCATTTTTAAAAGATACAACAGAAGGTGTTGTACGGTTTCCTTCTGGATTCGCAATAATCTTTGCTTCTCCGCCTTCTAATACAGCAACTGCTGAGTTTGTTGTTCCTAAGTCAATACCAATTATTTTACTCATGTTTATTTCTCCTATCTTCTATTTTAATTTTAAAATTGAATGTGCTTATTTTATTTATTGAGAAACGACTACCATGCTGGCGCGCAGAACACGATCCTGTAGCTTATAGCCCTTTTGCAGAACCTCTACAATTGTGTCTGAAGCAACACCATCATCAGCCGGAACTGTCTGAACTGCTTGATGAAGATTCGGATCGAAAGACTCTCCCTGTGCCGGTATTTCTTCGATTCCTTCTTCTTTCAAGGCAAAGATCATGCTTTCATAAACCATCTCGATGCCCTTTTTCAGGCTTGCGCCTTGTTCATCGTCGACTTCAATCGCCATTGCCCGTTCTAAATTATCTAGAGCCGGCAATAATTTTTTCCCTAAATCCTGTGATCTGTAACGAACCAGCAGCTCTCGTTCATTTTTAAAACGATTGCTCATATTAGCAATTTCTGCACGGGCCCGCAGGAACTTATCTTCCATTTCATTAAGCTCGTTCTTTAGTGTTTCTGTTTCTGTCAGTTCAGGTTCTGTGTTTTCCGAAGCTGTTTCTTCTACTTGATCCTGAAGCTCTTCTTTTTCTTCTTTGTTCAATCCAGCAACTTCCCTTCCCGTTTCGTAGATTCAATTTATCTTTAAGAATATCACCAAAGCGCTATCCATCAAGAAATCGATAGTAAGAGCCTAACTGTGAAGCCAGCTCATTTCTAAATACATCAACTAGACTAAATATTTTAGAATACGGCATACTTGCCGGTCCCAGTAATGCGATAGTTCCTTTGCCATGTCCGATAACTTCATAGGTTGCCGTAATCATGCTCATGCTTTTCAGTAAATCGTTGCCGATTTCCGAACCGATTTTAAAGCTAATTGGTCTTGCAGCTGTTTCAGTCATTTCCAGCAGATTGGTCAGCGCTTCTGTGTTATTCATAAAAGAATAAACTGATTTTAACTGACTGTGATCCATACTAACGCCAAAATCCAGCAGATTCAAACGACCGCTCACATAAACCTTCTCTTCAAAAATGTGCCCCAGCATCGTGTCGAAAAGATTCATCATCCCTTCAGGCGTTTGGAAATACCTGTGCAGAATCATTGGAATCTCTGTGCGTAAACGATGGTAAACGGTCAGCAAAGGCTGCCCAACAAGCTTTTCGTTGATAATATTAGTCATTTTTTCTAAATCTTCTTTGGAAACAGTGTTTGGGATAGCAAATACCTGACTCTCGACATTTCCTTTGTCAGTAACAATGATAGCAATAACCTGCCGATCATTCAAAGGAACCATCCGAAATCCTGTTAATTTTCTTTCCTTAACCTCCGGCCCCAAAGAAAACGCTGTATAGCTGGTTAGCTCAGATAAGATTTTCGCAGATTGTTCAATGATATCATTAATCTCCCGAAACTCTGAGCCAAAGGACTGGCGAATACTATTTAATTCTCCCGGTTCTACCTCAGCTGGTTTCAGCAGGTAATCAACATAATAGCGATAGCCGTTCATAGACGGAACCCTTCCAGAAGAAGAATGGGTTTTAAGCAGCAATCCCTGCTCCTCTAAAGCTTTCATATCATTTCGAATTGTGGCAGAACTGGACTTGATTCCATCCTCCATCAATTTTTTCGAACCTACAGGTGTCCCCGTAGTTGTGTACTGCTGGATGATAAGTCTCAAGATTTCTTTTTGTCTTTCAGTAATCATAATACCACCCTCCATTAGCACTCCTATCTAATGAGTGCTAATACAATTATTAATATAGCAAGTTCTATCATGATTGTCAAGAAAAAAACAGCAATTTTTAGCACTCTTTATAACCGAGTGCTAAAAATTGCTATAGTTTTCTTTTTTCTTGTTATTAAGCATCCAAAAGGAAGGATTCAAAGACTTCATTTCCAATATATAGTCCTTTTTCACTGAGGCGAAGTGCCTCTGCTGTTTCAACTAATAATCCCTTATTGATTAGTGAAGGAATAACTTCCCCGTAAACTGTCGTTATGTCAATGCCAAACTTTTCTACAAAACGCTTTTTGTTTACACCGCTTAGCTTTCTTAGTCCCAGAAACATTTCTTCTTCAATTTGATTGTTCTTAGTTAAATGTTCAGTTTCTAATACTGGCAGACGATTTTCACGCAAGGGTTTTAAATAATGCTGAATGGGTCCGTAATTACGGTAACGATTGTCTCCCAGATAACCACTGGCTCCAGCACCAAATCCATAATAATGTTCATTATTCCAATACACAAGATTGTGTTGGCTCTCTTTTCCCTTCAACGCAAAATTGCTGACCTCGTACTGTTGTCTGTTCGTCTGCGCCATTTTTTTGATTGTCTCTTCAAACATCCCTGCTTCCGCATCCTCATCAGGAAGAGTCAGCCTTCCTTGTCTCACCCAATTCATAAACATCGTTTTATTTTCCAATATCAGTGAATACAATGAATAATGAGGGAGGTCTAAATCAATTGCCCGCTGAAGTGTATCCTGGAAGCTGGCAAGCGTCTGCCCTGGCAACGCATAAATTAAATCAATACTAACATTCTCAAATGCCTCTTTGTCTAAAAAGTCCATTGTCTGGTAGACATCAGCTGCGGTATGTTTTCTACCAATTTTTTTCAGCAGTTGATCGTCGAAGGTCTGAACCCCCATTGATAGACGGTTTACACCATAATTCTTCATTACTTTCAGCTTCTCTCGACTTAAATCTCCCGGATTTGCTTCTACTGTAAACTCGTTGCAGTCATCAAAAGGAAGCAGCTCCCTCACACCAAACAGCAAGCGGTCCAGCTGTTCTGCACTTAGCGATGTTGGTGTTCCGCCGCCTATATAGATTGTTTCCATCTTTTTTCGAGGGGATTGCGCCAATGTCAGACGAATCTCTTTTAGCAGCGCTTCAATATATTCATCTACCGGCTGACCTTCCAGAAAAACTTTATTGAAGTCGCAATAGTAGCAGATATGCTCACAGAATGGTATGTGAATGTAAGCTGAAATTTTGCTGTTGTTTCTTAAATCATTGTTTATCGTCATTCTATTCATTTTCCTTCCAAAAACCAAAATCACACAATATTAACACCATGGAAACCATTAGAAAAAATTCACTTGTATCATCGTTCAAATTTTAATCATTTCTAGCGCCCTTCGGTTGCTTTTCAAGCTTAAGCCGCCAGTTAAACACTGGATGTTTCCGTCTATTTTAGCATATTATCCGCATAGGTTATAGAGAGTCTGTTTGGCATCTTTCAGTTCTATTTTTTATCATGGTAGGTTAGTGCCATCTGGATACAGATAATCAGAGTATCTATTGGCAACACTTCTTGAGGATTCAGTACAATAGCTCTGTTTTTTGAAAAGCTGAGTGAATCGGAAAACCTGCATATTCAATCGTTTCAATGTCTCTGAAAATTGTTCGCTTAGAAACGCCGAAACGTGCAGCCAGCTCAGAAGCGGAAATAACATCATTTTCTAAAAGTAAAATAATGATTGATAAAACACGCTCAATTTTCTTCATTTTCTATCAACTTTCTGCTAAAAGCAGTACCTCTTCCCCCTGATTCTGCAAGGTGGTCACATGCATCGTGCCCCACTGACACAATCCATCCAAAACAATTTCCAGTGTTTCTCCATATGGACTCAATGAGTATTCTACTTTTGGCGGTACCTGATTGTATGATTTTCGTTTGACAATATTATCCAATTCTAATTCACGCAGCTGCTGAGTCAGCATTTTCTGACTAATTCCCGGAATTTTACGCTGCAAGTCGCTTGGACGCAATGCACCATGACGCAAATTACATAAAATAATCGGTTTCCATTTCCCGCCAATAACCTCCATCGCAGCTTCAACACCAATATTATAAATTTTTTGTTTCATTTTTTCGCTCCAATCCTTCTAGTTTCACAATTGATACTTTTTTGTTAGTATAGCACAAAAAAGTCGGTACTATCCTTTTGGATAATTCCGTTATATAGTAATTTCAGAAAAAGCTTGAGGAGGAAAATCAATGATTCATTCATTAGAAGAAAAAATAATAGTAAACAATGGAAGCCAAATTCCCGGGTTAGGCTTAGGGGTTTTTCAAATACCTGATGAAGAAACAGAAGCAGTGGTTTCTGAAGGAATTCTTCAAGGCTACCGCCTGATTGACACTGCTCAAATTTACGGAAACGAAGCTGGTACAGGCGCTGGAATAAAAAAAGGAATGGCAGCAGCAAATATAGCAAGGGAAGAACTATTTGTGACTTCCAAGCTTTGGAATAATCACTTATCCTATGACGAAACAATAACTGCTTTTGAAAATAGTTTGTCACTTCTAGGGCTGGACTACCTTGATTTATACCTGATTCACTGGCCTGGAACAGATGCATTTGAGACATCCTGGAAAGCATTGGAGGACCTATACAAAGCTGGAAAAGTTAAGGCTATCGGCGTCAGCAATTTTCAGATTCAGCATTTAGAAAAGCTGCTAAGTTTCGCAACCGTTCTACCTGTCATCAATCAAATTGAGCTGCATCCAAAATTGAACCAGCAGAAATTACGGGATTTTTGTAAACAGCATAATACCCATATTCAGGCTTGGTCACCATTGATGCAGGGCAGAATATTAAATGACCCCCTCCTACAAAAGATTGGGGCAGCTCACCAGCGTTCCAGCGCACAAATAGTTTTGCGTTGGGCTGTTCAACAGGATATTCTGCTGGTAGTAAAATCTGTGCAGTCTGCTCGGATGAAAAGTAATGCACAGCTGTTTGATTTTGAATTATCTGATGAAGAGATGGTGGCAATAACTAATTTGAACGAAAATCTACGCGTCGGACCAGATCCCGATACGTTTGACTTTTAAAGGAGGTTTTTATTATGGAGATGAATGTAGCTAAAAAAACTGCTCTTGTTACTGGTTCCACCAAAGGAATTGGAAAAGCCATCGCTATTGAGCTGGCACGCGAAGGAGCAGATGTGATTATTAACGGACGAGATAAAGTTCAGGTGATGCATGCTGTTGAGGAGATTAAGCAGCTGTTTCCAGAAACTGACCCACATGGGGCCCCAGCTGATTTAGAAAAATTAGAAGAACGTGAGAAGCTTTTCAATACCTTTCCTAAAGTAGATATTTTAGTTAACAACATGGGTATTTTTCAGCCAATGGATTATTGGGCTATCACCGATGATATTTGGGAACATTTTTTCAAGGTTAATGTCTTAGCCGGTAATGCTCTAGCCAACCATTATTTACCAGCTATGCTGAAACAGGATTTCGGACGAATTATTTTTATCGCCAGCGAAGAGGCCTTGATGCCGTCAGGAGAAATGGCCCAGTACAGTATGACGAAGACAATGAATCTATCCTTAGCAAAAAGCTTATCGAAGCTGACCGTAGGTACTCATGTAACGGTAAATACGATTATGCCTGGCTCTACTTTGACTGAAGGTGTTCAGAAAATGCTTGAGGACATGTACCAGGATAGCAGTCTTCCTTCAGATGAATGGGAACATGATTTTATGAAAAACCATCGTCCTCTTTCACAGATTCAGCGGCTGATTCGTCCTGAAGAAATCGGTCGGTTGGCCGTTTTTGTTGCCAGCCCGTATGCCTCATCTTTTTCCGGCTCTGCTTTACGTGCAGATGGCGGCTTAATCCCTACGATTTATTAGCTATTTATGAAAAGATAAGAAAGCAGTTCCCAGCCTGTGATTTGTAAAAAACGTTCAAATTAAATGCAATTAGAGGCTACACTGCTAAAGTTGAGAAACTAATTATCACGAATATACAAAAGACAGGTTGAACATGAGATCTAAAACGTCTTATACTCAACCTGTCCTTAATTAAGAGTGCGCATCAATTAGAAGCACTGACTCTCTCACCAATAGGATTCTTCTCTTGCCAACTGCAGTTATGCAAGAGTCGCTTTAACTATAGCTTGCTGCTTTATTTCACTTTTTCCTTTTTGCAAAATAATCCGCAGTATCCTGCTCATCCTGCTTCAGTTGGCTAATTAAGGCGTCTGCCCCATTGAATTTGACCTGATCACGCAGATAGTGGTCCCAGCGGACAGTAACCTGCTCACCATAGATGTCTTTATGAAAATCTAAAATATAGACTTCTACTGTTAACTCCCTACCTTCACCAAATGTATCATTATGCCCAATGGATCCCATTCCGGCATACCACTGATTACCAATTTTAATCCGAGTAGCATAAACGCCGATTCGAGGTAGTCTAACAATACTTTTCACTTGAATATTCGCAGTAGGAAAACCAAGTTGTCTTCCCCGTGCATCTCCATGAACAACTGTTCCTTCAGTTTCATACACATACCCTAATAGCTCAGTAACCTCTTCCATATTACCATCATCCATCATTTCCCGAATACGTGTGGAACTAATTTTCAGCCCCTCCAGCTCTTCCTTCTGAACAGTAACAACATCGAACCGCCCCTTGGCATATTCAGGAAAATGAGCAACATCAGCAATATCCTTAGGTCCGTAAGTATAGTCAAACCCGGATACTGCAACTTTTCCATGCAGCGCTACAATATATTGATCAACAAATTCCTGTGGAGGCAGCTTTGCAAATGCAGAGGTGAAGTCAATAATATAAAGAATGTCTACGCCTAGCGCTTCCATGTGTTCTTCTTTTTGTTTTAAACTGGTCAGGTACTTCATAGATGCCGGCTCAATTTTTTGAAATACAATTGAAGGATGTTGATTAAAAGTCATCACTGCGAGCTTCAGCCCTTTTTCTTCGGCAATTTTTTTGCCGGTTTCGATAACCTTCTGATGTCCTTTGTGCACGCCGTCAAAAAAACCCAGAACCATCACCACATCCTCGTTTGGAATTTCTTTTGGATCGTAGGGATGGCGGATTGAAACGATTTTCATAATTCAAAACTTCTTTCTTTAATTATTTCTCAATACCTTGCTCGGCTTTAAAAGATGAGATTTTTCCTCATGCTGTTTATATAAGCTTACCACCAAATCATGGTGATAGAGGGCAATTAGTTCTGCCGGCATATCAGTGATGCCCAACTCTTTCATCGTCAAAAATACGCCATTCCGTACTTTATTATACTGTTCGTCCGTTAAATAAAACGCAGGAAAGTCTTTAACTGCTGTTTCAATAGGTAGTAACACCTGATTAATTTCTCCGGCCTCCATTTTCTCTGCCACTTCTGCTAATGTCAGACACTGATCCTGTCTCAAACCACCACTCGCTGTTCTAACTAACTCAGACATATGAGCGGGTACGCCTAATAAAGTACCTGTATCAACTGAAAGAGTACGTACATAAGTCCCTTTTCCGCAGACCACTTTGAAACGCCAAGACTGCGTTCCTTTCTCCTTATCTAACTGCGGCGTACTAGTTCGTTCAAATGAATGAATCAGCGCCGTTCTTTTAGGTCGTTCAACTTCCTCACCATTTCGGGCATAGTCATACAATCGCCGCCCGTTCACTTTAACAGCAGAATACATCGGTGGGATTTGAGTGATTTCTCCTAGCATCTGTTCCATCGCCCAGTCGATTTTCTCAACAGGAAAAGGTGTGGTAATGCTTTTTTGCTCAACCACATCTCCGCTGGCATCTTCAGTTGTTGTAGAGATTCCTAAGGTAATCTCTCCTTCATACGTTTTTCCTGAATCAACCATATATTCAATTACCTTTGTTCCTTTACCAATACAAATGGGTAAGACACCAGAGACATCAGGGTCTAGTGTGCCTCCATGACCAATTTTTTTGGTATGCAGAATTTTTCTTAGCTTAAAGACACAGTCATGACTGGTCATTCCGCTTTCCTTCCATAAAGGCAGGATTCCATCCATCTTATTTCCTCCATTTTCGTACTAACCAGATTATTATAGCATAGAACGATTTCAGTTTACACGCCGCAAATCTGTACGCAATGATTCCTCACCTGCCTATAAGTGTCTGAAAAATATAATAACACAATCATAATCTTTTATTTTGTGTTATAGCTAACTTCAGTCAATAGAATGTAAACAGGTGCAAACACCTCTTGATGTCTAAAAATACCTACAACCTACTCTAAAAAAGCAAAGACCTTACCATACAAATGTATGTAATAAAGTCTCTGCCTGTGTCTTATTGATTAGAGTTTTTCTTGGCTTTTCTTGCAGTTCTTGTTTGCTGTCGACGATCTACTTTTCGTTTCTGCTTATTGCTGGCAGAAATCGCACGATCAATTTTTTTCTTATAGCCTGGTTTAATCTTTTTCTTTTTCTTCTTTACTAGGCCAATCAGCGTAGGATCTAACTCATCTTTTGATTTTACACGTTTCGTCCGACGATTACGATCATAGGTATCCACAATCTCACCGTCTTTGATTTCCTTAGGATAAAACTTTATCCCAAGTTTCTCAACCTGAGCAATAAGTAAATCATCGGAAGGATCATAAAGTGTTATCGCAGTTCCATCCAGACCATTTCTTCCTGTTCTACCAACGCGATGAATAAAGAAATCCAGTTCTGAAGGCACTTCTGCATTGATGACATGAGAAACTCCCTCAATGTCAATGCCCCGTGCGGCTAAATCTGTTGCTACTACATATTGGAACTCCAGATTTTGAACTTGGCGCATCACGCGTTTTCGTTCTCTCGGCGTAATATCTCCGTGAATTTTGGCTGTTTTTAGCCCTTGCTTTTTCAAATAATCCGCAATTTCATCCACACGTTGCTTAGTGTTAGCAAATACAATTGCCAGATAAGGATGACCAACTGTCAGCAGCTGATAAATCAAACGATTTTTATCCTTACCTTTGGTAGATATCAGCCAGTTGTCAATAGTATCAGAAATAACCGTCTTCGGTTTAATATGTTCAACAACTGGATTTTCCATATACTTCTTCAAAAAAGGCTTTAGCTTTTCAGGAATTGTGGCTGAAAACACCAGCATTTGCAGCTTATCAGGCAAACGTCCCGCAATATGATCTACTTCCTCAAGGAAGCCCATGTCCAATGTCATATCCGCTTCATCTACTACAAAAGCAAACGCCGTATGGACCTTCAGTGCTTGTTCATTAATCATATCCAAAATCCGGCCAGGCGTACCTATTACAATATGGGGTTGTTGATTCCCCAGTTTATTAAGCTGACGCTGCTTATCTGTTCCGCCAACAAAGTTTGTAACACGGATTTCCGGCGAACTAAATTGTGCAATTTGACTTGCCTCTCCATAAATCTGACCAGCCAGTTCACGGCTAGGAGCAGTAATAACTATCTGTACTTCATCCCGTGCTGCATCAACTTTATCCATTAAAGGCAACAGAAAGGTATGCGTCTTTCCGCTTCCAGTTTGTGATTGTCCAATCACATTTTTTCCTTTTTTAATCACAGGGATTAGCTTTTCCTGAACTTCAGTTGGTGCTTTAAATCCTTTATCCTCTAAGGCCTTCATAATAAAAGGCTGAAATTGTTCAAAGGAGCTCACTTGCCCACCTCTTTTCTTTTAATTACTAGTAAGTCCTCAAGCATTATACCACAAAAGTCATTCAGACTCTCCGCTTTTTCTGAACTTTTCTTCTCTAGCGATGGTACTGGCAGTATACGTATGGCTGGCTCTTTCATAAAATAGCCTTCTGTTTTTCTTGAAAAAGGCATAGCCGATATTTAGAAAGAATAGTAAAAAAAGCAGTCCACAAAACAAGGTAAGTATGAATGAAATCAACTGAAGCATACGATTATTTGAATTTAGCCATTGCGCTGAACTGCTGAGATAAAGCGAGATTAACCCAAATACATAATAGAAATAGCCATATCTCAAGATTAACGAGCGAAAACGAACACTACTGCCATCTTCTGAAACGATTCTGATTTTAACAATTTTTTTCCCAAGCGTTTGACCATTCGCTACGGCAGGTAAAACCATAAATACAAGAAAAACCATCAAGAAGTACCAGAAACGGCTTCCAGAAAACTGTACTTGATTATCCCAAATACGATAGCTCGGAATGAGCCTCAGTATAATATTAATGCAGCCTTCAAGAATAAAAATGCTTATCCAGTCAATCGTAAAAGCAACAAATCTTCTAAACAGCGTCACCTGCTGTCCTTTCTTATAAGCCGCTTCATCAATTTCCGCTCTTGTCGGCAGTAAAAAGGTGAATAACGGTGTAAACAGAAAGCCAATCATTCCGCCTAAAGTATTGTTCATTAAATCATTGACATCTGCTAAACGATACGGTCTAGGATAGATAAAATATAGCCCGCTCAATTGTGTCAGTTCAAAAAATAATGATAACAAAAAACTATATAAAACAACTTTTTTGAAGGTTAACCCGAAATAGTACCTTAAATACATACCAAAAGGAACTAAAAGTAAAATATTAAAAACAGGCTCTAGTACAACTCCCTGTTTGAGTGCCGGCAGATAGGTTGATGGCTCTCCTATAACCAGCTTCGTTTGATCTAAAAATCGGACAACCGTATAAAATGGCCGCAGTTCAATAATCTGACTTGTGTATTTTGCTACCTCCTCACGGGATGGTAGTGGTAAAATAACTAAAAAATAGGCACATAAAAGATAAAAAATGAATGAATATAGAATAACTGCCCGTCTAAATAAAAATGTACCGTATTTTCGATATTCATAAATGATAAAAATAAATGAAATAGCAAATGCTAAAAATGGAAAAGTATAGATTGCTGTCTGAATCGGTCCTTCATATGCTGCCATCTTGTCGCCTCCTTTACACTTAATTCTAAGTCTAATCAAAAAACAACTATTTGTCATGTCAGGCGAATGCTTTTTAAAGAAAATATTTTTTGAAAACTAAACGATTTACAGTTATTATATAGATAAATCTTATTGAACAGGTATATGAAGCTAAACTACAGCTATCTATCGAAACACATACTATCCGTTATGGAAATCAGATTCAAAACATGATACTTGTTTTATCCAGCGAGTTACTTTTCAATTGTTCTGAAAAAACAAACGCTAATTTTGATTTTAGACTTTGCTTTTTTTGAAATTTAGTTTTGCTTTTGTATTTATGATAATTTCTAACAAAAAGAAGGAGGGAAATTATATGCTGAACGGGTATTTTGCATTCGGTGTGCCAGTGTTTCTAATTGTTTTATATATCTTTTTTGAATGGATTAGACTAAAAACCCATGTTCATTATTATATAGGTTTTATTCTTTTACTCATCTCATCATTTATGACTGTTTTTAGTTTTCAAGTTATGCAGGAATTCTGGGCATCTAATGCAAAATCAGATGTTCAACTGGGCTACTCTCCGAATATCCTTTGGTTTCCTCTTATTCTCGGTATGCTTTTAATTATCCTTAACTGCGGACGTGGTTTGAAACGAATTTATGCTTTTGAACAGGAACGTAAGCAGACTCACAAAGAGAATGATTAATCTAAGCTACAATAAAAATAGGAAGTTAAACCCCATACTTTTGTTTCCACGACTAAACAGCTATTTCCCTAATAAAGAAGCATTCAGCAGATTATTGACCGCTGAATGCTTCTTTATTATTTATATATTAAATTGTATAGTTTCTTTGAACAATTTTTTCATAAAATGCTCTTACATCTTTTTTTAGTAATGGTGCCTGCAAATAATCTTGTCCAATAAAATCAATATGATCCCAGCCTTTAATAACTGGTTCTACATACCAAATTCCTGGTTCCATTTGATTATCCGCAACTTTACTCTTTTGTGTGAAAGGAGCTTTTGCCGAAATAACTGGTACAAGTCCATCATTCGCTCGCCATTCCACTGTTCCTGTTTTCCCAAGAATTGATGAAGGAATTGTAAACAGAGGAGACATTGTAATAAATGGTAAATAATTACTACTAATCCCTGATTTATAAGTAGCATCTCCAGCAAAAGAGAAGTAATATACATCTTCAGCAAGATTTGTCATTTGGTTAATTGTATCTGAACCAGCTACAGTTAAATCATGAAGGGCAATATCTTGACTATTATTCCAAACATTACTGCTCAATACCCGCTTCATATAGTCCTTGTTGCTTTCTCCAGTGCGCTGACGCAGCCCCCATTGATCTAATTTGAAATCATATGGAATCTTACTTTTACTACTTCCGGTTGCAGCTGCCAAACTATAGATAAGATCACTAATTAGTGGTTTAGCAACATCTGCGATTTTCGTCCCATTATGTGGGGTTCCCAAGGTCGTAATACTGTGAACCCAATTTTTATTTCCTTGAAACAGTTCTGATACATCTGTTCCATTGGCTGCGGCATAACTTTGTTCTTCCGCGGATCCTTCCCGCAGCAGCGTTTCCAGCACTCGACTGGTTTGCCCTCCTTGGCTATGTCCTATTAAATGGATTTTGTGCTGACCATCCCATTGAGGATAAATTCCAGGAAATGTTCGTCCATATCGGTCATGACCATGCTTTTGAGCATGAGCAGCACCATAGTCTACTGTTCCTCCTTTAATATAATAGTACAGCTCTACAGCACGATCCCAGTTACTTCCAAACGGACTAACAATAGCTTCCAAACTAGTATAGCCTTTCGCATTCAAATCCCCTAAAATATTAGAAAATCCACCCCAATAAGTAATTGGGAAAGGTTTCAGCTCATCTGGACCAAAACCAACCAATCCATGGACAAAAACATGCGGATCCTTATTTTCTCCATGTACTTCTTCAGTTTGAAAAAAACCAATACCTAAAAATAGACAAACTCCTACAATAAAATAATACAAATGTTTCTTTTTCATTTTTTTCCCCCTAAAAAATATTTGAATGCCAAAAAACATCCTACTTATTATTATAATATTTATACAACAAATAAGAAACATATTTTTGTAATATTTTTTTAATTTTCAAATAAAATGACAAAAAAGAGTTTGGGACATAAGTAAATGCCCGAACTCTTCTTTCTCTAAAATCCGAATAAACGGCGTTCCAAAAGTAGCTCTCTCGGAAATAAGCCGAACTATCTCAAAAATATGAAAAGCTATTTTCGGATAATTCGTCTTATTTCTCGGAGCTAAACACTTTTGTCTCGACCTCTATGCTTTTATTCTCTTATGCTTTTTTTACAAACTCAGATTTTAGCTTCATTGGTCCAAAGCCATCCACTTTACAATCAATATTATGACCATCTGCACTTTCAACTAAACGAATATTTTTCACTTTAGTCCCCTGCTTGATTGCTCCGCTGGCACCCTTGACTTTTAAATCCTTAATCACGGTTACTGTATCTCCATCCGCTAAAGGATTGCCATTTGAGTCCTTCACACTAAAACCAGTATCTTCTCCTGCCTCTGTGGGACTCCATTCATGGCTGCATTCCGGACAAATCATCATTCCCCGATCTTCATACGTGTAAGCTGACCCGCATTCCGGGCAATTTGGTAAAGTTTCCATGTTCTTTCTCCTTTAATCATTAATAATTGACAATGTTCTTTCCGAAAAAATGCGCTTATGTATATCGGAAAAATACTTCCTTCGAAATTGAATGTCTGTTATATTTTAGCCTACTTCCTTTCAAAAGAAAAGACTCTCCAGCAGAAACAGGAGTATCAGCAGCTCTAACAAAAAGGTTAACTCTCCTGAAAAAAACTATCAGCAAAATTAACCTTGATCAAGCATATCATCATCTTATCCTATAAATTCTCGACAAGCCGCTTGAATTTCCTTATAAATTTCATTGACCTCTTCCATGTTTCTAGCATTTGCTCCACTTGCAAGAGGATGTCCGCCACCATGATGGCGTTTGGCAATCTCGTTAATTACTGGACCTTTAGAACGCAGCCGTACTCGATAATAGCCTTCCGGCTGCTGAACAAAAATGGCCCAGGCCAGCACGACATCCACCACTCCTGGAAGTGCAACAATTGCAGCTGTTTCAGAATCCACAATTCCATATTCAGTCAATAATTGTTGAGAAATAATTACCTTGCCAGCCCCATATTTATCTACATCAAGTCCTTGATAGACAGAACCGGCAAGCTTCGCTACAGCCATCGAAATTTGTTCCAGTTCCCGGTTAAGTGCTGACGCATCAAAGGAATAGTTCCGTAATACTGCAGCAACTTCCAACGTATGGGAAGTTGTTGCTGGATAAAGAAAACGTCCCGTATCCCCAACAATGCCAGCATACAGCAAGCGAGCAGCCTCGTCAGACAAGCGCAGTTCGTTGGAGAATGCCAGATAAAAATCCATAATCATTTCACTACAGCTACTGGCACTTGTATCAACCCAAACTAAATCGCCATATGGTTCGTCATTGGGATGATGATCTATTTTAATCAACTTTTCCCCTAATTTGTAGCGCTCATCGCTAATTCTTGGTGAATTGGCAGTATCCGTCACTATGACCAAAGCTCCTTGATACAGCTCATCCCCAAACTCATTCATTTCAGCTAAAAACTCTAAACCCTCTACTGATCCGCCAGCCTGATAAACAGTCTTTTCAGGAAAGCTTTGCCGCAGCAGTTCGGCCAAGCCGACCTGAGATCCAATCGCATCAGGGTCTGGCCGCTGATGTCGATGGATAATTATTGTTTTATATTTCTTAATCATTAACAGGATTTCTTTCTGCACACTCATTGACATTTTCCTCCTACGAACGTTCCATAACCTGACAAACCACAATTGCTTTAGCAACTAAGGCATTTTCCAGGTAAATTTCTACATCCAGCTTCGCTGAACGCCTGCCCAGCTCTAAAATCCTCGGGCGAATAGATAAATCACTTTCCAGTTGAATTAATCGTAAATAGTGAAGATTAATTTGTTCGATTAGAACATTTCTTTTTTGATTGATAATCATGGTTCTCTGGGTCACATTTGAAACGATTTCGCTCAGTACGCCAAAAGAGATAGTTCCCACACCATTAACCATTTGAGGGGTTACATGGAATTTGAACTCCGGAGCTTCCATTTTTCCTTTTTCTTCAGTCTGATCCTCAACAATCAGAATCTCTCCAGAAATCTGATCAGAAATCGTATCCGCAATCTGGGTCTGCCTTTGCACCAGCTGCATGGCCTTCATCACATCCTGACGTGAAACTAGACCAACTAAAGAAAAGTCATCGGCAACGACTGGCATAACCTCTAAGCCATCCCAAATCATCTGGTGGCTCACACTAGCCACACTCATTGTTTTCTTCACTACAATGGGTTCTTTTGTCATCACCTTATCAATCGTAGCTGTGTCACTCTTACCAATCACGTCTTTGGCTGTAATGATTCCAACCAGCCGCATATTTTTATTCACAACCGGAAACCGGGAATGACTGGTCTCTTCTGACAGAAGCTGATAATCTGTAATGGTATTAGAAATACTTAAATAGTTTGTTTTTTCCAGAGTTGTATAAATATCGCTAACCAACATAATATCTTTTTTAATCAGCTGGTCGCTAAGTGCCCGGTTAATCATTGTCGCTACTGTAAATGTGTCATACGTTGTCCGCAAAACCGGCATCTCCAGCTTATCTGCCAGTGCTGCTATCTCATGGTCTGTATCAAATCCGCCTGTAATCAAAACTGCTGCACCGTTTTCCAGCGCCAGCTTTTGTACTTCATGTCTATTTCCCACAATCATTAGCGAGCCTGGTGTAATATAGCGGGTCATTGCACTTTTGGTCATTGCCCCAATCACAAACTTATTCAATACCTTGTCTAGTCCAGCAGCGCCGCCTAGTACATCTCCCTCGATAATCCGAACTACTTCACCAAACGTCAGTTTTTCAATATGTTTTTTCAGCTTCCGTTCAATCCGGATGGTCCCCACACGTTGAATTGTCGAAACTAACCCAATATTTTCTGCATCTTTAATGGCTCTATAAGCCGTTCCTTCACTTACACCTAAATTTTTTGCAATACTACGAACAGAAATCCGGTCTCCAATCGGCAAACCTTCAATATGCTGCAATATTTGATCATGTTTCGTCGCCATAGTAGACCTCCTATAATTCTATACTTTCTCCAACAGTCAATACTTGTCCAACGCCAGGCTTCAGACTACTACTAAACAGCTCTGGATCTTGTTTGATAACTTCAAATGTATTGTAATGAATTGGAACAACCACTTTGGCTCCCAAATATTCCGCAGCCACGGCTGCTTCTTTTGGTCCCATCGTGAAGTTATCGCCAATTGGCAGAAAAGCAATATCAATATCATAAAATTGCTTCAACAGCTGCATATCTGTAAAAAGAGCTGTATCCCCAGCGTGATAAATGGTCTTTCCTTCTGCCTGAAGCAAAATTCCCGCAGGCTCGCCCATATAAAGAGTTTGTCCCTCATACTCATAACTTGAACTGTGCAGTGCCGGTACAAAGTGAACCGTTCCAAAATCAAATGTAAATTTGCCGCCTAGATTCATACCATGTCCGTTAACTCCCTGCTTCTCAGCAAACTGTACAATTTCAACAATACTAATGACCTTCGCCTGATTTCTTTGAGCGATAGGAATCATATCACCTATATGATCACTGTGTCCATGAGTAATTAGAATTACATCGGTTTTTACTTCCTCGACGGTTAAATCAGACATTGGGTTTCCAGAGATGAACGGGTCTATCAGCAAATTGGTTCCATCCTCTAACTGGATTTCAATACATGAATGACCATGAAATGTTAACTTCATTTTTTTATCTCCTTCTTTGTGTTAACTACTTACTAGTAAACATCCTGCACACTACTTTCCAATGAGAAATAATAGAATCCTCTTTTCAGAACTCTCTTAGTCGCATCGTTTCAGCTGCACTATCTTATTTTTTGCTTTTTCTTCTAGTATACTTACTACTAAATTATAACAGAAAAAAAATATTATAGTACAGTTTTTATCTGAAAGTATAACAGATACAAAAAGATTGTCCTAAAAAAACTAAAACAGTATAAGACCCTCCTATCTTTAAAGACGATTTCTTTATTAATAGCTCTATCGTTCATTATCACAATTGTTATTTACAAAACGACCTATTCAAAGAAAAACAAAAAGGAACTATGACATTTGTCAAACCGACACTGCCCTAGTTCCTTTAAATCAAACAAAGGATTTTAATCCAATTTATCCTAAATCCTGTTCTAACACCCAACTTTGAATTTCTTTCAAAAGATAGGCTTTTTTAGAATTCGATTGCGTTACTTTTTTTTCTTGCTGAATCGTATATGTCCTGTTTTTTACCCAGACCGGAATTCGCTCTCTCGTCTGGTACTGTGTTGCGTGATTCAGCAGCTTCACTTGCTGACCGACAGAAAATTCTTTTGATGCTGAACTGCTATTATTTTCTGTCCCCTGATAGCGATAGATTGTATTCGCCGGACCGCCATTGTAAGTCCATATCTGGTCATGATTATTTACAGTGATTCCATTATATCCATAGTTGCAATGAATAATCTTCTCAGTATCCAGAAAGATTCCTGTATGACCAGACGCACCGCCAGATGCTCCTCGAACACCCCAAATAAAAATATCTCCTCGTCCAGCATCAATGTAGCCATTTCTTTCTGAGAGAGCTTTCCAGCCATTGTTTTCAAGATGCCCAAAAAGACTGTCTGTGTTCCCCATCGTTCCAGCATGAAGAAACTCCCCAGCCTGTAAAGCATAGTATACGGCGCTGGAACAGTCATAACTGGCAGGACCCGTGCGGGCATTCATTGAATACGTAACCTTTCCCTGTCTATCAGCCATCCATCGAATCATCTGTTCTTTACTTGTCATGGGCTTTCAGCTCCTTCAACAGCTCATCAGCTTTGATTGCCTTTTCAGTAAAGCTGTTGTTTTTCCACCAAGCCATTACAGTTGTACTCAATGTAAACAATAGACTAACGACCTGATAAATGTCATTTTCTGCAATAGTCAGCATTTCCTTTCCTGTCACTGCCAGCACTTGATTAAGAAGTGCCAGCAGCAGGATAAGCGTGCGTGCAATTGTTTCTGCGGATATTTTCTGCATGCTCATTTCTCCTTTCGAAACAGCGTTTTGATTCGTTCATCATGTTTGATAACTGTATCCTCGATATGACCAATTTTCTCTTCATGATCTCCAAGTTTCTCAACTACTTCTGTATGCCTCTCATGAACCCAGCGGGTTTCAGCTTCAACATTTTTCGACAGAAGCGTAATCGCTTCTGAAAGACCGTCAAGATTTTGCTTAATAGGGTCTGATATATTGTCCTTTACAGCGTTGTACGCCCGTTTACAGATCCATAAAAGCCATCCACCCAACGAACCAATGACAGCCATTAATGTAGCAATTTCAGCGATAGTTAAACCTAAAAATCTCATTGCATCAACTCCCTTTCTGTTATTTTCTAATCTCCTTTTAGCATAATGGGCCCATTATCTATTAGTAGACTATCTTTATTCTATAAGAATTTGCCTTTCCAAAACTCTCTAAGTACTGTCAAAAAAGTGTTATTTTTCTATCACAAGTCTCCCACTGTCATAGGATTCTGCAAAATGAATTAATGCTCTATCCAGTTCTCGATAGAATTTACTCTCACTAATGTGATACTTCATATAAAGGGCTACATTTGTTTCTTTATTATTAATAAATTTGTCATATAATAGCTGTCTTTCAAAGGAGCTTAATTTATTAATTCCTTTCGCAATTTTTCTTAATTCCTGCCCAGCTCTGGATTCCTTTTCAAGAATAAACTCAAAAGAACCACTTCCCCCTTTTTCACTTTGTCTCAGTTCAAATGTATAACTAGAAGTAATATTAGGTAGATCGCTTGCTTCTGCTAATCGAAGTAGTTTAGGATATGCTTTTAGAACCTTGCGAGCATTGTCTTTTGTTTTCTTTTTATCAATTTCGGGGAAAATCATCATTAGTCACGACTCCTTCTATAAAATAATTTTTAGTTGAAATTTTCGTCCATAACAGTCTAGCTTTTCACTTTCTAAAAAACCTTCAAGTTCCGCAGGTGTTAAGCGAAACCTATTGACGACTTCTTCAAAGGAAATGTAATCAGTCGATTTTCCTGTGGGAAAACGAACAGTTATTAAGTAATTTTCCTCCTGTTCTTCAGAGCAAAATATTTGCTGAGCTAAGTAATCTGCTTTTTTCTGCGCTTCATCGTCTCCTCTTTCCGCATGAGAAAGATAATGACATAGCAGCTTCCCTTTTAATTTTCTAATTTTCATGTTTTCTCTCCTTTCTACATCTTATAAAATAGCTAATTTACTAATACGCTTGACTAGAATTAGCTTTTACGCTATCATTAAGTTAAAGAAAAAAGCAACGAGCGATTGAACAGATGCTTTATCTGGTCAACCTCATTCACTTCTTTTAAATAATCAGCTCGAAATAGCTTATACGCTAATTATAATAGCTTTTAAGCTAATTGTCAATAAGAAAATTGACTTTTATGCTATTATTTTGTACTAAATTAGAAAGGTTGAGTATTATGAGCTTAACAAACAGAATTAAGGAGCTTGCAGACAGAAGGAAAGTCACTTTCGCTGAACTTGAACGCTCTGTAGGAATTTCCAACGGACAGATTCGGCGCTGGGATGCTTCCTCACCTAAAATTGATAATCTCCAAAAAGTTGCTGATTACTTTCACGTCTCCACTGATTATCTGTTGGGTCGATCAGAGTTTTCTTCCTCTGAAACAGATTTAGAGGACACTTTATCGTCTCAGATTATGTTTCGCATGAATACAGACGGACTTTCAGAGAATGAAGTTACCGAACTAAAAAGCGAAGTAGAACGATTTTTGACCTTCCGAAAATCTGAGATTGAAAGAGAACGTAATCAAAAACAATAGTTAGGCGCGTGATGACATGACAGAGCAGGTCGATGAATATCTTAATTTTTCAGATAAAATCAATGATTTTTTATCAGCATTAATGGTTGCTGAAAATCTTCATTATGAAGATTATTATTATTCTTATGTATGGGATTATGTGAAGGAAAAAGGCGTGGCAATTCGAGGATTTTCTTTTGACGGTATTGCTAAAGAGAGAATTTCTGGAATGATTGTTCAGGACGGCTTGGAAACCACTATTGGTTATAATCAGAATATGGTGGAGAAAAGGAAAAACTTTACTATCAGTCACGAAATCACTCACTATCTTTTTCATCTAAATGAAGAAAATCCGATTTTTACGGATACAGAGAACAGCCTTCACTATTCTTATAATGAGATTCTTCATGAATTTCAGGCCAATATTGGGGCTTCTGCGATATTGATTCCTGATGTCGTACTTTTTCGTTTTTTAAAAAAAGGATGGAGCTTGAGCAGTTTGTCACAGCACTTTGGTATTTCTGAAAGTGCCTTGTATATTCGTCTGATCCAGACAATGCAAGCCTATTTCAACGTTTCCTATATAGCGGCCAAGACAAATGCCGACAATATTCGATATAAATTTTACGGAAAAGGTAAATCAGCTGCGGCTGAGCTTGGCAAAAATCTGGAAAGCCGCTTGTTAAGAACCAACCGTTTCATTGAAGCACTGGGATAACTAACAGTATCTCAGTGCTTTTTTCTATACTCAAATCACTTCTATAACACAGTCAAGCATTGAGAGCCTTTGATTTTTGTAATCATTAACTGGCTGCCTCTTTAGTACTAAAACAAAAAACCACCACATCGGGTAATGTGGTGGAAATGAAGGTTGTTATTTACTCTTGGTAGGAGTAAGTATGAAAAACCAATTCGGGATAATTGGCATACACCTATTTTATTACAAAACAAGGCGGAAAACATGAGTAAGTCCTATGGATTTATTAAAATTTCCATGAGAAAAAATCATCTTACCTGACGAATTTCGCAATCATATTATTTCAAACATCCTTCTCCTTGTGCTACACTTTTTAATAGATAGAAAACGTTTCACTATAGGAGGAATTGATTATGTCAGATAACGGAAAAACTCGGTTCAATGAATTATTTTCAGATGATATCCAAGGTCCTTTTGTTACGTTTGTTTTAAACACCCATGTTGCCCATCAGGATATTTCTAAAGATATTTTGGCCTTCAAAAATTTGGGGAAATCGGCAAAAAGCCGCTTTGAAAAACGATTTGCCGAGCATGACTGGGCACCCATCCAAGAAAAAATTGATGCTTTAGAGGCTGATGCCGCTTTTTGGCGGAATACCACAAAAAGCATAACCATCATTTTTACAAAAGATGAAACTTATATATACAAGCTCAATGTTCCCGTCGATAATCAATACTACGTTGGGAAGAAACCTTATTTACTTGGCATTATCAAGGATAATCAGTTTACCTACAACTACTATCTTTTAGCATTAAACAGAGACTCCATGTCCCTATATCTGGTAAATAACCAGATTGTTACTCCAGTAGAACTGCCGGAGGATGCACCGACTGACTTGGTTGGCACTTTAGGTGATGAATTAACAGGGGGGAACTTGAACTACTCTACTAAAGCTGGAACTGGCTATAATGGTTCTGGTAAAGAAGGCGTTGCTTATCATGGCATCAATCCCAAAGATGAAGAGGTTGAAATTGACTGGATTAATTATTATCAAGCTATCGATAACTACTTAAAGGATTCCTTTGATAATCCAGAAAATCTTCCAATTTTTCTTTATGCTCTGCCTGAAAATCAAGCTACGTTTAAGAAAATCGCCAAGAATCCCTATCTCGATACAAGTGCTTCAGTTCCCTCTTCTCCTGCACAAGTAACAATCAAAGAAATAAGCGCAGGTGCGGAAAAGATTAATCAGCATCTAGAAGAATTGGAAACTGAAAACTATAATGAGTTGATGGATAAGAAATTTGTAGACCAGCTAGTCGACATCGTTCCAGCAGCCAAGGAAGGACGATTGTCACATTTCTTTATTGCTACAGCAAACTTTATTAACGAGACTAACGAGATGTCTTCTGAAGAGTTTGACCGTCGAAAACTTTTAAATAATACCGCATACGCTGTTATCAAGACAGGTGGAAATGTTTTTGTTTTAGAACAGCATGCTGCGCCCGATGAAAAATCACTCTTAGGTATTTTACGCTACTAAAAACAAATCTGTACTAAATTGTGTCCGGAATCTAACTACGATTCCGGTTTTTTCTTTTGTCTGAACCTAAATAAATAATAGGTAATCAAGGGAGCCGCTTATAGTTAGCTTCTATCTTTTTTCGTTGATATATTTGTATAAAGCAGTTTTTCCAGAACATTAAAAGGACATTCGCGAATATCTCCGCAGCTTCTCTTTTTCAAACAAAAAACTTAAAACTAAACCTGAAATTTCTGTTTTTTTCCAAGTGCTGCAATTTTATTCAGCTTTTATCCTATCAATACAATATGACATAGAGACAAACTTTAATCATGAAGAACAAAAAAGGCTATCTCCGAAGAGATAGCCAAAAAGGAGTATTACTCAATTAAGAGTAAAATGAAAAATAAAAAGGTTGTTGTTGGTAATTAAAATAATACGCAATTATTCCTTCTTTGTCAACAATTATCCTTAAAACAAGCAAATTTTTTTGACTTAGTAGATTTACTTGTCTTTTACTACTTTCAAAACTATTCTATTTCTCTTTAATTCATTTGTTCCGTTATGCTCTGACAATAGCATTTCATTTTCCTACCCTTTAAGTACAAATTCAATAAAAAGGCAAAAAAAATAGACGTACCTGAAATGCTTCTGCAACAGCAGCTCAGATACGATTTATAATTAAGTAAATCAAATATTCTAAAGAAACCGGGTAAAACTCTCTATTTCGTCTACAGAAACCATTCTCATCTAAACAACTTGAACCCTACCTGCTTTCAAGTCTATGCAGCTCCTAGACTGCGCCTTCGGAATAGATTTCAACGATATGTTCTCTGTCTTCACGTCCATATTTAATGCTTAATATAGCTATAGTATACCAGAAAAATTTGTGATATAAGGAAAAAGATTTTACACTAATGAAAAATTTAATAAATAGCTGATTTACTATGCAAAACTAAAAATGTATGTTATAGTAATAAATGTAGTTTTTGTTCGGTAGTATATGTGTAGTTGTTTCATGTATAGTAAACATCCTCCACATTTTCACCCTTCAAGTAATTGCACAATATTTTTCGAAACATAAGGAGGATTTTCTATTATGGAAACAGGTACAGTAAAATGGTTCAACTCAGACAAAGGTTTTGGATTTATCACAGCTGAAAACGGAAACGACGTATTCGTACATTTCTCAGCTATCCAAGGCGACGGTTTCAAAACTTTAGAAGAAGGTCAAGCAGTTACTTTCGACATCGAAGATGGTCAACGCGGACCTCAAGCAACTAACGTTAACAAAGCGTAATTAGCCTATTAGACCTGACGGATAACCGTCAGGTTTTTTTGTCATCATTTAGAAAGAGTTGTCAGAAAGCGTAACCATCTTTCTGACAACTCTTTTTCTCTCTTTATTGCTCTTTGACCCATTTTGCCAATAAATCACCAAATTCCGAACATTTCAAACAATGAGCGTTTGTCATCTGATCAGCAAAATCTATAGTAACTGTTTTATTTTTTATCGCAGCTTCAATGCTTTGTACAATTAAATCACGAACTTCCAACCAGCCAATATATTCAAACATCAACGCTCCCGATAGGAGCAGTGAAGAAGGATTTAGCTGATCCAAGCCGGCAAATTCTGGTGCTGTTCCATGAGTCGCTTCAAAGATAGCATGCCCTGTCTGGAAATTTATATTCGCCCCAGGAGCAATACCGATGCCGCCAACCTGAGCGGCCAAAGCATCTGAAATGTAATCACCATTCAAATTCAGTGTAGCAATAACATCATACTCTTCTGGATGAAGCAGGATGTCCTGCAGAAAGATATCAGCAATCCGGTCTTTAATGATAATTTTCCCTTCTACTTTAGCTTTAGATAAAGCCTTCTCAGCCTGTTCATAGCCTTGCTCTTTTTTTATTGTTAGATACTGATTCCAACTAAAAGTAACATCTGAAAATTCATTTTCAGCCAGTTCATAACCCCATTGCTTAAAACCACCTTCTGTAAATTTCATGATATTGCCTTTATGAACCAATGTAACAGACTTTCTATTTTTCTTAATAGCCTCCTGAATGGCACTTCGAACCATTCGGACACTTCCTTCCTTCGATACAGGCTTAATTCCTATGGCAGAAGTTTTTGGAAAACGGATTTTTTCAGTACCTAATTCCTGTTTTAGAAAAGTGATTAATTTTTTTGCTTCCACACTTTCCGCTGGAAATTCAATACCCGCATAAATATCCTCTGTGTTCTCCCTAAAAATCAGCATATCGGTAAGCTCCGGGCGTTTGAGAGGAGATGGAACACCTTCAAAATACCGTACCGGTCGATAGCAGACATAAAGATCCAGTTCTTGCCTTAACGTCACATTTAGCGAGCGAAAGCCTCCGCCAATCGGAGTTGTAAGCGGTCCTTTTATTGCTATTAAATGACTTTTAATGGTCTCTAAGGTTTCCTGAGGCAACCAACTTCCTATGCTGGTAAATGCTTTTTCTCCCGCTAAAAGCTCCTGCCACTCGACTTCTTTTTCTCCCCCATAAGCTTTTTCAACAGCCGCATCAAAAACAGCTTTAGCTGCTGACCAAATTTCAGGACCAATTCCATCGCCTTCAATAAATGGGATAATTAGTTTATCCGGAACAGTTAACTCCCCTTGTTCGTTCATATGAATCTGACTAAAACTCACGCTTCCATCCCTCCATTTGCCTGTTCAATCGTTGGATAACAACTATATTTTTCTCCTACATAAAAAGACCGCGGGCGAATGAGACAATCTTCTTCCTTCTGTTCGTGAACGTGCCCCAGCCACCCAGATACCCTGCTCATTGCAAACAGCAGCGTAAACAAGTCGCTGTCAATTCCCAAGCAATGATAGACGGTTGCCGAATAGAAATCCACATTAGGAATCAACCCTTTCTTTTCTTTCAAATACTGTTCAATTTGGCAGGAAAGAAAGTACCAATGCTGCTTGTCATCTGCTGCTGTCAGCTTTTGAGCCAACCGTTTCAAATGCTTCTTCCGAGGATCTTCTGTTTTATATACGCGATGACCGAAGCCCATCACTTTCTCTTTTCGGTCCAGTTTGTAGTCTAAATATTCTTCTACTGAGAGATTTCCTTCTGCAATCTCTCTGAGCATATCAAAAACCTTTTCGTTTGCGCCGCCATGAAGCGGTCCTTTTAGGGCACCAATCGCAGCGGTAATGCACGAATATACATCCGATAGGGTCGATGAGCAAACTCTAGCCGTAAATGTACTGGCGTTGAAATCATGATCAGCATGCAGAACCAGTGCCTGATTCATGCCATAAATCTGCATACTATCCGGTTCTTCTCCGGTAAGCATGTAAAGAAAATTTTCCGCCAGCTCTGTGCCGTCCTGTTTAGGCGGAATCGGATCTAAGCCTCGTCTTAAGCGGGCATACGCCGCGATTATAGTGGGGATTTTGGCTTGCAGAGCTAAGCTTTGTTTGTATACAGCTTCCTGATCAGTTTCCTCTGCGAAAGGATCAAATACACCCAAAAGAGAAATCGTAGAGCGCAAAACACTCATTGGGTGCAGATTTTCTCTCGTTTGGATCTTCAGACAGGTGATGATTGTATCAGACACCGGCATTTGATCATACAACTCCTGCTTGAAGCGGGTTAACTCTTCTTTATTTGGCGCTTTAAGATACCACAGTAAATAGATAACTTCTTCAAACAGGACATTCTTATGAATCAGCTCGTCTATATTATATCCAGCAAATAACAGCTGGTTATCAACGATTGCACTAATTTTTGTTTCAGATACAACGACGCCGTTTAATCCCTTATGAATTTCCATAGACAATTCCTCCTTTGCCTCTTTATAAAGCTGTAACCTTATTTGACAGTTTTTTACGGATAACCATTGGTAAGATTCCCCCATGCTGGTAATAGCTAATATCTACTGGTGAATCAAAACGAACAGTTGTTGAAAATTTACTACTGCTGCCATCTTCTTTTCTCGCAGTAACAGTTACTTCTGCGCCCACCTCTACTGTGTCATCAATTTCAATATCGAATTTTTCCCGGCCTGTCAGTCCCAATGTTTCAGCATCTTCACCAGCCATAAACTGTAAAGGAAGAATTCCCATCATCACTAGATTTGACCGGTGAATACGTTCATAACTTTTGGCTATCACTGCCTGAACTCCCAGCAGTTGGACCCCTTTAGCTGCCCAGTCTCTAGACGATCCCATACCGTAATCGTCTCCTGCTAAAAGAACAGTTCCAATCCCTTGCTCTTTGTATTTCATCGCTGCATCATAAATTGACAGCGTCTCTTCATCAGGAAAATAGTTCGTATAGCCGCCTTCAACCTCTGGAACCAGCTGATTTTGAATTCTAATGTTAGCCAAGGTTCCCCGCATCATCACCTCATGGTGTCCTCTTCTGGAGCCGTAGGAGTTAAATGCACGAGGTTCAATACCATGCTCTATCAAATAACGGCCTGCTGGACTGTTTTTAGGAATAATTCCCGCCGGCGAGATATGATCCGTTGTCACAGAATCACCAAATTTGGCCAAAACAGTCAGCTCTTTTAACGGTTTTATTTGCTTTTTCTCCTTCTCCATCTCCTCAAAATAAGGCGGATTGGCAATATAAGTTGAAGCTTCTTCCCAGCCATACAATGGTGAAGCTTCCGTCTGAATCTTATTCCATTCCTCATTAGACTGAAATACTTGCTGATAATGTTCCTTAAATAGCTCTGGTGTAACCCATGAATCAACATATTCTTGAATTTCCTGAGTGGTTGGCCAAAGATCACGGAAATATACTGGTTGATTATTATGACCAGTTCCTATTGGTTCATTCAGCAAATCAATGTTAACTGTACCTGCTAATGCATATAAAACAACCAGAGGGGGCGAGGCAAGATAGTTTGCTTTTACCAGCGGATGAATACGCCCTTCAAAATTACGGTTGCCGCTTAACACTCCTGCTAAAAGAAGATTTTCTTGATTCATTAATTCTTCAATTTCTTCGCTAAGATTCCCTGAATTACCTATGCAGGTTGTACAGCCATAACCTACCACATAAAAACCAAGCTTTTCTAAATAAGGCAGCAGTCCGGCGTTTTCTAAATAAGCAGTCACCACTTTCGAACCTGGCGCCAATGATGCTTTTACTGATTTTGGAACAGTTAATCCCAGCTCAACCGCTTTTTTCGCTGTTAGCCCCGCGCTTAACATGACATAAGGATTCGATGTGTTTGTACAAGAGGTAATCGCAGCAATTGCAACAGCTCCATCAGAAAGCGAGACTTCTGTTCCGTCAATCGTTACAGTGTACTCTTTTTTAGAGGCTGGTACTTGTGAAGGAAAGTTTTCGATAAAGGTTTCTTTCATATGAGAAAGCGGGATTAAATCCTGAGGTCTTTTTGGACCAGCCAAATTTGCTTCGATGGCCGCCAAATCCAATTCAACAATCTGAGAATACGCTACTTGATCTGAAGGAGAATAATACAATTGGTTGGCTTTCAAATAAGTCTGAGCAACTTCAATTTTTTCTTCTTCCCGTCCAGTTAGCTTCAAATAACGTATTGTTTCATCATCTACGGGGAAAAATCCGCAGGTAGCACCATATTCTGGGGCCATATTGGCAACTGTCGCCCGATCAGCAAGCGATAGCGAGGTCAGCCCTGGACCAAAAAACTCAACAAACTTACCAACTACCTTGGTTTCTCTCAATACCTGTGTCACTTTCAAGGCCAAATCAGTAGCCGTCGCCCCTTCTGCCAACTCGTTCACCAAGCGTACGCCTATTACTTCAGGTATTGGAAAATACGATGGTTCTCCCAGCATACAGGCTTCTGCTTCAATCCCGCCAACGCCCCAGCCTAAAACACCAAGGGCATTTACCATTGTCGTATGTGAATCTGTTCCTACCAGTGTATCTGGATATAATAAAATATTAGTATTATCTAGCTCTTTTTGAACAACAACATCTGCAAGATATTCAACATTTACTTGATGAACAATCCCTGTTGCCGGAGGAACCACCCGATAATTATCAAATGCCTTCTGAGCCCAGTTCAGGAAACGATAGCGCTCCTGATTTCGTTGAAATTCCATATTCATGTTTCGTTCCAGCGCATATTTTGTTCCTGCTACATCTACCTGTACAGAGTGATCAATAACTAAATCAACTGGTATTTCAGGGTTAATTTCTTCTGGAGCGCCTCCTAGCTGTGCATACGTTTCTCTTAATGAAGCTAAGTCTACGACAACTGGTACACCAGTAAAGTCTTGTAAGATAACCCTCGCCGGCTTAAATGGCACAGAACCGTCATTCTTCTGATCTGGCTTCCAAAAAGCTAAATCTGTTATATGCTTATCTGTGATTTCTTGGTCATTTTTTTGTCTGAGCACAGACTCCAGCAATGTTCGAATACTGTACGGCAGCCGTGTGATTTCTATAGGATAATCATCTTCTAATGCTTTTAAAGAATAATAATGATAGTTTATTCCGTTTTTAGTGAATATCTTTTTGCTCTTAGTCTCCAAATGATTAAACCTCCTTTTTATCCAAATTTTAATCATTTTCTAATTTTAGTTATTATATCGAGTTACTTATAAAATGTAAACACTTTGAACAACTGCTCACTAAGACTTTGTGACATTCTCCTGACATATCAATGTTAAATTTAAATGAGAATATATTAGTTATTTATCTAATCACAACCGATAAACCTACTAAGATAAACCGTTTTCATTTTTTTATCAGCAGTGTTCTTTTATTTTATTTACCAGCTAACATCCGCCACTTTCAGAATAATCAAATAATCCGATTTTTCATGTTTCATCTCATTTATATGTTTTTACCCTTTTCAGTTAATTACGAATGGTCTCTACTTAAAAACTTCTCTATCTAAATGAATCAAATAAAAGTAAAAAATGACCGTTCTTCCTAGTCCTACAGGAATGAACGGTCATATAATTATATGTTTTTAACTTTTAATTGTTCTTGATGAGCGACTAAAATCAGACGTTTTACCACCTGATTATCCTAAAACAGCTACTGCCAGCGCTCGCTGAATAGCTAGGATATCTTTGTCCTTGTTAAACTGCAGCACTTCTGCCGGCTCTATGCCGCTGGATATCCAAATTCGTAATTCCCCATCCAAATCAAAATGTCCCGATGTTTCTACAGAGAATCTTGAGATTGCCCGGTATGGAATTGATTTGTATTCCGTCTTTTTTGCTGTCATGCCTTGTTTGTCTATTATTAACAAACGTTTATTTGTGAAAATTACCATGTCGCGAATCAGTTTAAATGCAAGCTCAATTTGTTCACCTGGAACTAAAAAATCCTTTAGCTTTTCTTCTGCTTTTTCATTTGACTGTGCAGAAGCATTACCAATCAAACCACTAAATAATCCCATCTTATTTCTCCTTACTCGTTTTTACCTATTATAACAAATCCCTGATAGACCGCAAAGGTGCTTTTCACCTAAATCACTAAATCACAACATTCTAGACTCTCTTAAAATATAAAAGAAAAAGTTTTTGTTATCTTTTATGTATATTTTTCGCTATACTTAGGATGGATTATATTTAAAGGAGCTGTAATGAAAATGAATTTTGATTTATCATTAGCCTTGATTTTTCTGATAGGACTAGTACTGATTCCCTTATGGCGGAAAAAACGCATGAAAAGCCGGCTTTTCCCAGTATTCATCTGGACCCTTGGCTGTTTCAGCATTTATCTTCTCTCTTTAGAGATCAAGGATCGAACTTATTTTATTTTAATTCCGCTTTTTTTCTTTTGTCTATTTTTCTTTTTTTATCGAAGAGAAAAAAGACGCTTGATAAATGGATTGCTATTTAATTTCTTTTTAGTCAGCTTCGGCTTGTACTTAGGGCTATTAGCCATCAGCAGCCGCAGTCCATTTTTGATTTTTCTGCTTGCTGGAATTTTTGTCCTACTACTTCTATTGTTATTGGTTGGTATTTATGCACTAATCATCTTTCTTTATTGGAATGCTGTTGTTGTCTGGCGTAAAGAAGGGCACTCGCTAGCTAACCTGCTTACCTTGCTGCTGGCACTTGCGTTGACAGGTTTCCTTATACTCAGCTATGTTTCCGGACGTTACCTGCCTCTATGGGCCGCATCACTATTTTCTATGTTTCCAATGTGCATCGCTTATTTTGCCATCGTTTTTTATAATTTCCTAACTATTTCTGTGCTTTATCAGTTTAACAGACCAAAGTACACTCAGCATTACATTATTGTTTTGGGAGCTGGTCTGCTTAACGGGAAAACCGTCCCACCGCTATTAGGCAAGCGTATTGAAAGAGGCATTCAATTTTATCAAAAGCAAAAGCAAGCGACTGACGTGCCGCCCAAGCTGCTAATGTCAGGCGGTAAAGGAGATGATGAGCATTTGGCTGAAAGTTTAGCCATGAAGCAATACGCTCTAGAAAAGGGCATCCCGGAAGAAGATATTTTAGTTGAAGCCAACTCCAAAAACACCTTGGAAAACATGAAATTCTCTAAAGAAATTATGGAACAGGATTTTGGCGGCACCAGCTATCAGGCAATTTTCACCACAAATAATTACCATCTGTTCCGTGCCGGCCTTTTTGCCAAAGAAGCAAACATAAAAGCTGACGGCATCGGCGCAAAAACGGCTTTTTACTTTTTACCAAATGCTTTTTTAAGAGAATTCATCGCCATTGCAATGATGCGAAAAAGACGCCATCTCATCATTTGCTCACTGATTGTTGCCATGAATATTTTATTTGCAATCATTCAACTGTTGTTTGGCTAATTCAAAAGAAACAGGATAAGGACTTCCAAAAATGGAAAGCTCCTTATCCTGTTTCTTTTGTTGCTACCCTTTTACTCTACCTTTTTCATACTCCTTTTAGCTGCTGTATACTTATGCTACATCAGCTAAACAAAATAACGAATCAAGCAACCAAAGTTTTCAATCAAATAGTCTTTGACATGGAGATACATTTGATTTTTTAACTCTAAAAGAAGCGAAAACTGATTGAATGCATCAAAAACATTGGGCTGTCGATTGAGTGTACCTGCTTATAGAAAAAACATTGTTCTGTCCCCTAAAACACTTTCATTTAACTCTTAACCCCTTTAATAACAGAACGTCGTTGATTCAATAAACATTTGATGTCACTAGACAATTGCAAACTAACGCGAAAATCATGGCAGTCTCCTGCTGTCTATAGCCCTTTAAGAATAACAAGTCTACCAAACTTCAGCTGTTGGTCTGACAGCTGTCTTTTATTCTTAAAACAGGCTAGATGATTTTCTGGTTTGCTGATCCGTATTTCTATAGTAATCATACTCAATCTGTCAATTTAAATCTTATGCAATATGCATAATTCGACGCTTTTTTGTTTTAATACCGTAAAGGCTGATTAACAAAGGCCTATCTTCCAACACTCAAATGCAAATAAGCAGGAAAAAGTTGTTGTTTCGAGCTTCCATTTTTATATAACTGGCCTAAAAGCAAAATAAAGCAGCAGCAGCAAGAACCAGCATACAGCGAGAACCACATATCCGATTACCCGTTTCGTTTGGGAATCTGATGATAATAGGGGTAAATCGCGATGAAAATCAAGAAAATTTGTATACATCATCATCGGAATAATAAAAATCATAAAAAAATCTGTTAAATCAAGAATCTTCTCATAAGTCTCTGCACTACTTGAAAAGATATAAACAATTTGATTAATCGAAACAGCGTAGAACGCAACGGCCAGCACCTTCTTCCACCACTGTCCTGTTCTAAAGCCGGGAACGTATTGGCTAAAAAAGTTCTGTTTCTTTTTTTTATTTGTAGAGAAAACCTGAGCATCGAACCTCTCAGATTCTTGTTTTTTTGGGGGAGCTGATACAGGTTTTGGCAGTTCAAAATCAGTTTTGTTTTGAGTAGAAGCCAGTTGTTCATTTGCTCTCGCTTCAACGGAATCCAATAATTTCAAACTGGTAATTACTGCCGCTCTCATAGCTTCAGCTGTCTGATAACGGTCACTCGGATCAATCCGTACCGCTTTTGAAATGATTTCTTTCAGTAAAGGCTCTTCAGTCAATTTATTTTTAGGATAATCTAAAGTGGCACAGACATTCATTACAACGCCCAAAGAATAGAGGTCACTGCGCTGATCCGTTTCAGCAAACCCAAACTGCTCAGGTGCCGCGAAACCTACAGTTCCCAACTGCACCGTATCTGTATCTTTTTCTCCGCTAATAATCCGAACTGCATCAAAGTCAATCAGTTTAATGGTCTCATCGTTTGTAATCATTATATTTGATGGTTTAATATCTCGATGAATCACGCCATACTTATGCAGCTCTGACAACCCAGCTAAAATATCTCTGGCAAGCTCCAGAATCTGCCTCGTATCCATCTGTTCAGATGAACGAATGCGGTCACTCAAGGTTGTTCCATGGATATACTCCTCGTAAAGAAATAATTGCTTTTCTTCAACAAATACCTCTTCAATTTTAGGTAAGTTGATATGCCTGATTTGCTTCAGTGTCTCTAAGCTTTCTCTCAAAGCTATTGGATATTGTTTTTTTACCCAGAACTGCTGATTTTTTTCACTTCGTACCAGTACAGGACCATTCTCCTTAGCCGTTAACTCCTCGATATGTCGATACCCATTCAACGAACGCTTTTCTGTCCACTCATTTTCCATTTATCGCTAACCCCATTTTGCTCAATTTTACAGGATAATAAAAAAAACACAGGAAGATATTTTATCTTTCTCTAAGTCATTGTATACTATTTTTATACCATTTTAAAGGAGCAGAAAATGAAAGAAAAAGAAACACATCAATTATTGAATTCTTTAAAACAAGCTGAAAGTTTTAAAACCGCAATTTCTGAAACAAAACCTCATACAATTGAATACAATATAGAGCAGCAGCTTTCTGACTGGTTGAATAAAAAAAAACTTTCTAAAAGCTCTGTGCTAAGAAAAGCCGGGATTGCCGAAGCTACTGGTTATCAGTACTTTGATGGAAAGCGAAAGCCGCCTAGAGAGCGTCTGATTGCTCTGGGAATCGGTATGACACTGACTTTAGATGAGCTGAATGAGTTGCTGAAAAAAACCGGTTTTGCTCAGCTTTATCCTAAAAACAGCTGGGATGCTGTGGTTATTTATGGCATTATTCAGCAATTAACTATCCCGGAAATTGATGATCTTTTGTATCAGGAGAGCCTGAAAACATTTACTGATTGATTTGTTGCCAGCCCATCTACATGCTACTCTTCAGATTATGAGCAAAAACTTTTCTGTTATTTCCGCTAAGGATTGTGCATACAATTAATCAAAAAAACTGGATTATAGAAAAATTAGTTAGTATATTTGGTGGTCGTTTTAGGAAGAACAATAAAATATAACTAACAAAAAAAAGAAACCTATCCTTTGATTTTATCAGTTTCTTTTTTTGAATTTTATAGTAAAAAACCAGGCTTGGCCAGCCCGGTTTTTCTGTGTGACAAAATATATGATATGCTTAAATATGGATTGGCAAACCTAAAGCCAATTCAGAAGCATCCATAACAATTTCCCCTAGAGAAGGGTGTGGATGGATAGTCAATGCAATGTCTTCCGCATTCATCCCTGATTCAATAGCTAGCGCCATTTCAGAGATCATATCACTTGCGCCTACACCAGCAATTTGAGCACCGATAATCACGTTATCTTCAACAGTCGTTACCAGACGGACAAAGCCTTCTGTTTTGCCTAATGAGATAGCGCGGCCGTTACCGGCGAACGGGAATTTATAGCCTTTGGCTTCAATTCCAGCTTCTTTTGCTTCTGCAACAGTCATCCCAACAGATGCTAACTCAGGATCTGTAAAGGCTACTGCCGGCATTGCTTTATAATCAACAGCTACTTTTTTGCCAGAAATGGCTTCTGCTGCGATTTTTGCTTCATAGCTAGCTTTATGAGCTAGAGCGGCTCCTGGAACGATATCTCCGATTGCAAAGATATTCGATACATTTGTACGTCCTTGATTGTCTACTTTGATTAAGCCGCGCTCACCAAGCTCAACACCTGCTTGTTCAAGTCCTAAATCATCTGTATTCGCACGACGACCTACCGTAACCATCACATAATCCGCAGTTACTTCTTCTTGTTTACCATCTACTTCGTATTTAACAGTTACGCTGTCACCGTTATCGACTGCTTCTTTTGCCATAGCAGAAGTGACAATCTTCACACCTTTTTTGGCAAAATCATCGACAACAAGCTTCACCATATCTTTTTCATAAGTTGGTAAAATTGAAGGAGTTCCTTCAATAATCGTTACTTCAGAACCAAGATTAGCATAAGCGCCACCCAGTTCTGCGCCAATAACACCGCCGCCGATAATTACAAACTTTTCAGGTACTTCCTTTAAGTTTAATCCGCCTGTTGAATCCAGAACACGTCCGCCGAACTTAAATCCTGGAATTTCAATTGGGCGAGAGCCAGTTGCAACAATTGCATTATTGAATGAGTATGTTTGTGCAGAATCCGGATGAATAACACGAAGTGTATGATCATCTACAAAAAATGCTTCTCCTTCAATAATTTCTACTTTGTGCTTTTTCAAAAGCATGCCTACACCGGAAGTTAATGTATTAACAACTTTGTTATCTTTCCATTCCTGTGTTTTCCCGAAATCTAATGAAACATTTTCAGTCGTTACACCAAACAAAGTTGAATCCAGTGATTCTTGATAATGATGACCAGCAGCGATTAGCGCTTTAGAAGGAATACATCCTACATTCAGACAAACTCCGCCGATAAATTCGCGTTCAATAATCGCGACCTTCTGTCCCATTTCGGCAGCACGGATGGCAGCTACATAGCCGCCAGGTCCCGCACCGATTACAACTGTATCTAATTCAATGGCAAAATCTCCTACTACCATTTGTCAATCATCCTTCCATCAATAATAATTCTGGATCAGCTAGTAAACGTTTGATGTTGTTCATTGCTTTTTGAGCAGTTGCACCGTCAACAATACGGTGGTCGAAACTCATTGAAAGTTTCATCATGCGACCTACAACAATTTCACCATCCGCATTTACTACTGGTTGTTGAGCAATTGTTCCTACACCTAAAATAGCGACTTCAGGGTAGTTGATAACTGGTGTAAACCAGCCGCCGCCAACTGAACCAATATTGCTGATTGTGATAGTTCCATCACGCATGTCCTGAGCAGCTAATTTTCCTTCTACTGCCAGACCGGCTTTTTCATTAATCTCATCAGCAATAGCAAACATACTCTTTGTGTTCGCATTTTTAACATTAGGAACGTACAGACCATGATCCGTATCTGTTGCAATCCCAATATTAAAGTAATTTTTATAAACGATTTCCTGTTTTGCATCATCAATTGAGGCATTTAACACAGGGAATTTTTGAACAGTTGCTGTCAATGCTTTAACAACATATGGCAAGAATGTTAATTTTGTACCATTTTCTGCAGCAACATCTTTGAATTTCTTACGATGATCCCATAGCTTGGATACTTCTACTTCATCATGCAGGGTCACATGCGGAGCTGTATGTTTGCTGTTTACCATTGCTTTCGCAATCGCTTTACGTGTTGGTGTCATTGCTTCACGTGTTTCCAATTCACCCAGGCTTGAAGTAAATGTCTGTGCCGGCTTAACTGGTGCAGCTGCCGTTGTTTCTGCAGATGTAGAAGCTGTATCCTTCGCTGGTGCAGTAGTTTCTGCAGCCGATACTGAACCACCATTAGTTAAGAAGCTGTCAATATCTTCTTTAACGACACGTCCACCTTTACCAGTTGCTGATACCTGAGTGATATCTACATCTTTTTCACGAGCATATTGACGTACTGACGGCATTGCTAAGACCCGCTTGTTTGGATCAGCTGCTGCAACAACTCCAGTCGATTCAGTAGCTGGCGCACTCGCTGCTTCTGTTTTCGCAGGTGCTGCTGATGCTGCACTACTTGAAGGAGCTGAATTATGTCCTGGTGCATCGATTTCAACCAGTACATCACCAACATTTGCTACAGTACCTTCTGATACAACAATTTTCTTCACAGTCCCAGTCACTGGCGACGGAATTTCTTCCACTGATTTATCATTTTGCACTTCTAAAAGGGTATCGTCTTCATTAATTGTATCGCCTTCTTTGACGAACCATTTTACGATTTCGCCTTCTGCAATTCCTTCACCAATATCTGGTAATTTGAATTGGAAAACCCCTGTATTGGAATCAGCAGCTGCTGTTGGGGTCGCTGCGGGCTGTGCAGGTGTTTGCTCTTGAGCCGCAACCCCGCTGTCGCCTTCATTGTCTTCATGTCCTGGTGCATCAATTTCAACCAGTACATCACCAACATTTGCTACAGTACCTTCTGATACAACAATATTCTTTACTGTCCCAGTCACTGGAGATGGAATTTCTTCCACTGATTTATCGTTCTGCACTTCTAAAAGTGTATCATCTTCATTAATTGTATCGCCGACTTTAACGAACCATTTTACGATTTCGCCTTCTGCGATTCCTTCACCGATATCCGGTAGTTTAAATTGATAAGCCATCGTTTCTTTCTTCCCTTCTTTACTTATTAAAATTCAGCGATTTCCTTCACTTTTGCTTCGATATCAGAAGCGTTAGGCAACCAAATATTTTCCGCTTGACCAAATGGGAAGATGGTATCTGGTGCTGATACACGGCCAATTGGTGCTTGTAGTGAAAGAATAGATCTTTCTGAAATTTCTGAAACCACTTGGGCAGCAACGCCCGCTTGTTTTTGAGCTTCCTGAACAACAACCACACGTCCAGTTTTTTCAACCGAAGCAATAATTGTTTCGATATCAAGTGGAGCGACTGTGCGCAAATCGATGATTTCTACAGAAATATTTTCCTTTTCAAGATTTTCTGCAGCTTTAATTGCTTCACGAACCATTGCACCATAAGTGATAATTGACACATCTGTTCCTTTACGGGTAACAGCTGCTTTGTCTAAAGGTACTTCGTAAGCTTCGTCCGGCACTTCCTCACGGAATGAACGATACAATTTCATATGCTCTAAAAATACAACAGGGTCATTACTTCTAATAGAAGAAATCAACAAGCCTTTGGCATCATAAGGGTTAGATGGGATAACCACGCGCAAGCCTGGAGATTGAGCCATCAAACCTTCTAAATTATCCGAATGAAGTTCAGGTGTATGAACGCCGCCGCCAAATGGAGAACGAATTGTTACTGGAATATTTCTTGTGCTGCTCATACGGTAACGAGTACGTGCCATTTGAGCCACTACTGCATCCATTGTTTCAAAGATAAAACCGAAAAACTGAATTTCAGGAACTGGACGGTATCCTTCTAAAGCTAGTCCAAATGCCAATCCGCCAATACCGGACTCAGCCAAAGGAGTATCGAATACACGATCTTCGCCAAACTTTTCTTGTAAGCCTTCTGTTGCACGGAATACACCGCCGTTTTTACCAACATCTTCACCAAAAACCAATACATTTTCGTCGTTCTCCAGCTCAAGAGCTAGAGCATCAGTAATAGCTTGAATCATTGTTTTTTGTGCCATGATTATTTCGACTCCTTTGCTTCGTAAATTGCAATTTGTTCTTTAATACTTTGTGGTTGAACTTCAAACATGTTTTTCAGGAAGTGAGAAACTTTTTGTTTGCCAACTTTATCAGCTTCTGCAATTGCAGTTTTAATTTGTTCTTTTGTTTCTTCAATAATTTGTTCTTCTTTTTCTTCAGACCACAAACCCTTTTCAGTTAAGTAGTTACGGAAACGAATCAACGGATCTTTTGCTTGCCATTCGCCGTCCATTTCTTTTGAACGGTAACGAGTTGGATCATCACCAGACAATGTATGCGGACCATAACGGTAAGTTAGTGTTTCAATCAATACTGGACCATTTCCTTCTGCTGCCCAGTCGCGCGCTTCTTTAGCTACAGCATAAACAGCCAATGGATCCATACCATCTACTTGAATCCCTGGAATTCCAGCCGCTACAGCTTTTTGTGCTAGTGTTTTAGCAGCAGTCTGCTTCTCACGAGGAGTGGAAATTGCAAAACCATTATTTTGAATAATGAATACACCATTTGCTTGATAAGCGCCAGCAAAGTTAATTGCTTCATAGAAGTCCCCTTGAGAAGAACCACCGTCGCCAGTATATGTGAAGACAACGTTTTTCTTTCCGCGTTTCTTCATACCAAGAGCAACACCTGCTGCTTGGATATATTGCGCTCCAATGATAATTTGTGGAGGCATTGCATGTAAATCTTCAGCATACATATTCCCGCCAGCATGTCCTCTTGACCATAGAAATGCTTCTTTCAAAGGAAGACCATGTTGTACAAGTTGAGGCACATCGCGATAACCTGGTAACAAATAATCTTCTTTTTCCATCGCAAAATGACTTGCCAGCTGACTTGCTTCCTGTCCAGCAGTTGGAGCATAAAAGCCCAAACGTCCTTGGCGGTTCAACGCAGTTGAGCGTTGATCAAGTACACGGGACCAAACCATACGTGTCATCAATTCTACTAGTTCTTCATCGGATAAATCTGGTACTAAATCTTTGTTTACTACTTTCCCCTCTTGATCCAATACTTGATAAGTTGGGAACTCTGCGTTGACTTCGTCCATTAATTGGTTGAAATCAATAGGTTTTTGCTTCTTTGCCATTTTGTCACACAATCCTCTCTATTAACGATTCTTATTATTTCGAAAAAATGAAACAGCGATTTAAACTGTATCACTTTATCGGCTACATATACAAATTATCATTAATCAATGAAAAGAGCAAGTAAAATATTCTATTTTCCAGGAAAAAAGACTTAGCCTTAAAAAGACTGATAAAACAGCGATTAGTGATAAAAATCACAAGCAAGAAAACGTTTCATTCTGTTCCTTAGCTGTTTTTGCTTTATTTCAACTGCTGTTACAGTATTTACATCAAAAAAATATAACAGTTCATTAATTGTAGTAATTATCTACACTTATTCTACTTGCTCACTTATTAACTTTCCAATCATAACCATTGAAAAATGATTAGAAAACAAAATAGTCGTATCCTTCAATTTAACTTTTGTCAAAAGGAGTTTAAAGAATTTAAATAAAGCTCTCATGCTTTAAAAAATCCCTTTTCAAAAAAAAATTCCTATTATTGTTATTCCCTAAAAGAGCTTTATGTATTTTCATTTCAATAGCTATCATCTTTTAAAATTGTAAGCAATACCTACATATTAATGATACGGGAAATAATTAAAAATGTGAAACAATATGTATTATATTAATTACTAGTCACTTTATAAAAAAAGATTCCGACAAAAGTCGAAATCCTTTTTAAATTATTCGCTGTTAAATCCATTCCTTTGTCAAACGAATATATAGTCTTTTCGCAAATTCCACAGTAATTAAGTATAGCAAAATAATGACGATAAACCAGCCCCAGTAAGTACCTGGCAGAGCAGTGAAATCAAAAACAGCTTTAAGGGGACTTAATACTAAGCCGATTCCCAGTATAATGGCAGCCAAGCTTGTCATTATAACAGGTGCTGATGCAATACTTTGAATAAACGGCAGCTTTCTTGTACGAACCATATGAACCACTAAAGTTTGGCTTACCAAGCCAACTACAAACCATCCTGTTTGGAATAAACTTTGACTAGCTACCGTATTAGCACTGAAAACAAACCACATAACCAAGTAGGTCATAATATCAAAAATACTGCTGACAGGACCAATACATAATGTAAATTTGGCTAAACTGTTAATTTCCCAGCGAACAGGTTTCACCAGTTCTTCCTCATCAACATTGTCCCACGGAATTGTCAACTGAGCGACATCGTAAATCAGATTTTGAATCAGCAGTTGAATGGATAACATAGGTAGAAATGGCAGAAATGCACTGGCTACTAAAATGGAAAAAACATTTCCAAAATTTGAACTAATGGTAATCTTGATATATTTCATCATGTTGCTGAAAACCTTACGTCCTTCAATTACACCTGATTCAAGTACATTGAGGCTCTTTTCAAGCAGGATTATTGAACTGGCATCCTTTGTAATATCAGCTGCTGTATCTACTGAAATACCTACATCTGCTTTTCTCAGAGCTGGGGCATCGTTTATGCCATCTCCCATAAATCCTACAGTATGACCATTCTTTTGCAGCGCTTCAATCAGTCGTGATTTTTGCATAGGATTCAGCTTCGCAAATAGATTCGTCTTTTCGACTTCCTCCGCCAGTTGTTCCTCTGACAGTTCATCAAGCTCTGTACCTAAAACAACATGAGAAACCTCAATGCCTACATCACTACACACTTTCTTTGCGACAATATCATTGTCTCCTGTCAATACCTTCACATTTACACCATGCTCATGGAGAGAGCGGATTGCAGTAATAGCAGATTTTTTGGCTGGATCTAAAAATCCCATAAACCCAATCAATGTCATATTCTGTTCATCTTCTGTATTATAAATTGGTTCACTATGAACATCTTTTTTCACAGCAACAGCAATCACACGCATTCCCTGCTCATTCATCCGCCGGTTGACAACCCGCATATTTTGCCGCAGTTCTTCGGTTAATGCTACAACCTCTCCGTTAATCTCAGCATGTGTACACACTGCTTCCATCTCTTCCACAGCGCCTTTGGTCACCATAATTTGATGGCCATCACCATTCACAACTACAGTCAGCCTTCTTCTTGAAAAATCAAAAGGAATTTCATCCAGCTTTGTGACTGATTGAAATGGGGCCTGGCGGTTGTTTTCTTCATAGTAGTTGATTACAGCAATATCCATAAGGTTTTTCCAACCAGTCTGATAATGAGAGTTCAGGAACGCCATATCCAGTACCTGCTCATTCTCATCACCTAACGGATCCAGGTGTTGAACCAGAACAACTCGATCTTCTGTGATTGTTCCAGTTTTGTCTGTACACAAAACATCCATACTACCAAGATTTTGAATAGATGGTAATTCCTTTACGATTACTTTATGCTTAGACAAGCTAAGGGCTCCTTTGGCCAAATTGCTGGTTACAATCATCGGCAGCATTTCAGGCGTTAACCCTACTGCAACAGCGATTGCAAAGAAGAAGGCTTCTCCCCACTCGCCTTTTGTTAAACCATTAATCAAAAAGACGATTGGAAATAGTACAACAACCATCCGCAGCAGAAACTTGCTAACTTTAGTCAAACCAATGTCAAAGGAGGTTTTCCCTCTTTGCGTTGTTGCATTTTTAGCAATATCTCCAAAAAATGTCCGCTGCCCTGTTTTTAAAATAATTGCTTTTCCCTGACCACTCAACACATCAGTTCCCATAAAAATCAAATCCTGCATGTCTAATGCGGAAACCTCTTGTTGGTCTGTTGTAATCCCTGCCTCAACAAATTTTTCTACCGGCATTGATTCTCCTGTTAAAGAAGACTGGTTCACAAACAAATCCTTTGTCCAAAACAAAACTGCATCCGCTGGAATCATATCCCCGGTTGCTAAAGTCACAATGTCTCCTGGCACCACTTCATCCATAGGAATTTCTTTCGTTTCTCCATCCCGAGTAACAGCCGTTGTATTTTCAATCAGTTCTTTCAATGCCAAACTTGCTTTTTGAGAACGATATTCTTGCACAAACGTGATAACAACACTAGCTAGAATCATTAGGCCCATCACAATTGCCGCTTCATAATCGCCTGTTACAGCGGATACAACCATCAATAGTGCTAGTACAAAAACAAAAGGATCTTTGAAAGCCTCTAAAAACATCAGCAGTGCAGGCGTTGGCTTTTGTGCTGATACTTCATTAGGACCAAATTCTTCTAAACGCTGCTCTGCATCCTCTGTAGAAAGCCCTCTTTCTGATGTCCGCAGTTCCATCATCAATTCCCGTTCTGATAATAATGCCAGTTTTTTTAGTTCTTGCTCTTTTGTTTCTTTTTTAAAATCTGTTAATTTTTTATTCATCATTATCTTTTCCCCCGATTATTCTGCCTAACCGGAAAAGAAAAGTTCTATCCGATCAGACAAAGATTATTGTTCATTCGCCTCTGATGTGGGTCTTCCATGATAATCTTCCTCTCTGTCTTTCCCTTTATTTTAAGTATTGAATAATTCCTGCATGCTCCTGTTCACAGCCTTGTCTGATTTAAGCGATACTTCGCTCTCTTTATTCGCCAAGTACTTTTCATCATCTGCTCTGTAGACAATCGCAGTGATTCAAACAGATGTCACAACGCTCTTTTTCTCTCGCCTTGTACTATTTAACATCTGATTGCTAGCAATCCGTGTTAACTTAAAAGGATACTTCGCTCTCTTCGTTCGCCAAGTACTTTTCATCATCTGCTCTGTAGACAATTGCAGTGATTCAAAGCAAAACGCACACTCAACAATAGAGTGTGCGTTAAAATAGCAACTTAAATAATAGTTTCTCTATCGTTGAGCTTTAGCACTATAGGGCGTAGATAATTTCTTATCAGCTACGTTATGAATAACCTTCACGATTATTCCTGTTCAACCAACTAAGAGTCTCTCGATTCTTTCGCGGCAGCAGCCTGTGTCCATATAGGAGCCTCACCTAACAATTCATATTCAATTCTATAACCAAAATCATAATAAAGCATTATCTGATAAAAGTCAAAACAAACCAATCGTTATTTTATTTTTTTGCGTTATTCTAAAGAACGCAGAGTGAATATTCTCACAGCGCTATAAACAAATCTAGAATTAACAATTGTGTTGCCTTTCTCAAAAAAGAACTTGAAAGAAAAATCAGATATTCTCTGTTTTTCATTTCAAGTTCTATGATTGTATTCACTTTTTATCTTACGAGGAATTATTTGATAGAAAACCAATCATCTTGTTTGGTACTATATTTTTTAAATTATTCGCTGATTTTTACTTCGGACTCTTTCATTTCTTCTAGATATTTATAAACCTGTTGTCCAGCAATTCCGCCTTCACCAACAGCTGTTGTAATCTGTCTCAATGTCTTTTCACGAACATCGCCAATCGCATAAACACCTGGAATTGCTGTTCTCATTTCCTGATCAGTAATGATCCAGCCTTCTTCATTTGTAATGCCGCTTGAACGGAAAGGCTCAGCTAGCGGATCCAATCCTACATAGATAAAGACGCCATCTGCCGCTGTTTCTTTCACTTCATTCGTTTTCACATTTCTCAACTGAACCCCTGTCACAGCCATGTCATTTCCGATAATCTCTTCTAAAACAGAATTCCACTCAAAATTGATTTTTTCATTGGCAAATGCACGATCTTGAATGATTTTCTGAGCACGCAATTCATCTCTACGATGAACAATAGTTACTTCAGAAGCAAACTGAGTCAGATACACCGCTTCTTCAACTGCTGAATCTCCACCACCAATGACCATCAAGTGTTTGTTTCTGAAAAATGCACCATCACATACGGCACAGTAAGAAACACCCCGTCCAGCATATTCTTCTTCACCAGCTACACCCAATTTTCTATGCACACAGCCGGTAGCAATAATCACTGTTTTGCCTTCATATGTAGTATCTTCACAAATAATTTCTTTGTAATCTCCATGATCCTTAATATCTAAAACCATGCCGTAGACATTTTTTGTTCCAAATTTTTCTACACTATCATACATTTTCAACGAAAGATCCGGCCCCATAATTGAATCAAACCCAGGATAGTTCTCTATTTCTGCGGTATTATTCATTTGTCCTCCTGGTACGCCGCGTTCAATCATCAAAACAGACAGATTGGAACGAGAAGCATAAAGTGCAGCAGTCATTCCTGCTGGTCCTGCACCAATCACAATCACATCATACATAAGTCATTCTCCTTTTCTCTCTTATCAAGAACTGTTATTTTCAAAGTGGAACAGCTGTTTCTGTTTTAAGACAACAAAAGCATTTCTGTCCTCCGAAGAAAAAAACAAGAATAAATGTTCTCTTTTTTCAAGTATATTTACTTTACAACCTAAACCTTTGATTGTCTATTTATCTGCCTAAGCAGACACCTTTATCATAATAACACAATCTCTTTAAAAGATTGACTGTAATTTCCATTTCTTTGCTCTTGTTCAATCAGAAGCTTTAATAACACTCCAGCCGTTGTTCATATTCGTATACTTCCTGCCCGTTAATTTTTGTTACAGTCATCATTTTTTTAGGATAATTAGAGACTTTAATCTTTTCATCAAGAAGAGAACTCCCTTGTTCCATTTGAAGACTTTTCACATCTGCTGTATCATAGATTTTTTTAAGCAGCGGCTTGATTTCAAACGAACTATGTTCGCTGCAGCGAACACCAACCAAGACCATATTATGCTGATCTGTAAAACCAAGATGTAAGTCAAAGAATAGAAGCTCATGCTGATTAGATACTGAATGGAGAATTACTGCTTCCCCTTGACCACTAATAATTTGGTCATATTTCGCTGCCATCCAATCATCATCCCAGTTAATATGCAGCAATTTACATACCTTAGAAAATTTTTCATCATAAAGAATATCGAAGATAGATAGCATAAAAATGAAATCTGTATACATACAGTATAGCTCCTTTATTTTTTTTATTCCAAAACAATTTTATCATTCGATATCTTTTGAAACAATAACGCTAAGTGTAGTTTAGTCAAAAAACTTTCTTATCTCTAGCTTACGCCTCTTACCTTCTAGCTTCCCATTCTGCTTTAGTCAGCAAATATTCATAGGAGGGAAAAGTCTGGTTAAGAGATTTTGAAACAAATTCACCTTCCTGATCAAACTGAAAGCCGCATTTTTCAATTAGTTTTTTTGAAGGGCGATTTACTTGGAAACAACAGGCATAGATCTTAACAATCCCCTGATTAAATAAATAAGGAAGAAAGTTTTCGATAACCTCTGCCATAATGCCTTGACCCTGATAGCCAGGATGCAGCACAAATCCCAGCTCTTTAGTATCTGTTCTCCCATCTACAGAGTCCTCATGTGCAGTAATATGCCCGATTACTTTAGTACTTTCGTTCAGAACAATAGCAAAAGTAAACCCACTTTTCAAAAACCGCCACAGCATCCTTTCAGCTTCTGACAGACTTTCATGATATTTCCAGCCTGCTTGTTCGCCCAATCCGCTAATTCTGCTATATGCATATAGATCAGCCAAATCCAAAGAGTCAAACGGTCTCAGAGTTGTTCGCTTGGTAAAAATCATCTTTTCTCCCCCTTTCATTTATACAGAAAACCGGCACTGAAAGTAGACCATGTAATGACTTTTCAGCACCAGTATTTTTTCTATTAGACTTCACTGTTTTGAAGCTTGTACATATCTGCATACAGGCCTTCCAGCTTCAGCAATTCCTCATGATTTCCCTGTTCAACGATGTGTCCTTTTTCTAAAACTAAAATCAGATTAGCATCTCGAATCGTTGAAAGACGGTGAGCAATAGCTATTGTAGTCCGCCCTTGTCTCATATTAGCCAGGCCTTCTTGGATAAGTCCTTCTGTCTCTGTATCAATATTTGCTGTTGCTTCATCCAATACCAGAATCTTAGGATCTGTCACCATTGTTCGTGCAAAAGAAATCAGCTGCCGTTGCCCGCTTGAATAGCTTGCCCCCCGCTCAATAACTTTAGCATGGTATTGATTCGGCAACGTTTCGATAAACTTATCTGCCTGAACAAAGCGTGCAGCTTCTTCAATCTTTTCATCGCTGATGTTCTTATTCAGCATTCGAATGTTCCCGGCAATATCTCCGTAAAACATAAATGCATCCTGTAATACCAGCCCCATTTTTTTACGCAATTCTGTTAATGGATATTCCCGAATATTCCGATCATCCAACAGAATTTCCCCTTCGTAAAACTCATAGAAACGCATCAGCACATTAATAATTGAGCTTTTTCCGCTTCCTGTATGTCCTACTAGGGCAATCGTTTCGCCCGGATTTGCTGTAAAGCTGATATTTTTCAGCACATAATTTTCTCCATCATACGAAAAACTAACATTTCTAAATTCTATTTTTCCATCCTGAATTTCTCCATCTGCATCCGGTTCCTGCTGAGGAGTTTCTTCTTCCGTATCAAAAATTTTCAAAATACGGCTGCCTGCAACCATACCATCAGTGAAAATACTTAGAAAATCCATCATTTGCGTCATTGGTTGAAAAAAGGCTTGAACATAAGTGACAAATGCGTAAATAAGCCCCACCTTAACTGGTGAATCCAATGCGTCCAGCCCAAACAAAGACAGTGCAACTGATACTGCTAAAGCGTACAGCAAATTAATAATCGGACTTAAAAGCAACGAATTCACACGAATCATCGCAAATTTTGTCTGCAGATATTCTTCATTTGTTTTTTCAAACTCATTTTCCAGTCTTTTTTCTTGTCTAAACTGCTGAATAATCTGCATACCAGAAATATATTCGTTCAGCTTGGTATTTAACTGACTCAGTCTTTCTCTCATGTTCCGATAAATACGGGAGCTGAATTTTTGATAATAAGCAATTACAGCCAACAGCACCGGCAGGAATAACAAGATGCAAAAAGCAATCTTTGAATCTATTTGCAGCATACCGACAAAAGAAGAGATTACTGCAAAAATTCCAGTCAACACCATCAAAAAAACATACCAGAATTCAAACAGAGTTTCTGTATCATTCGTCACACGAGAAACAATTGACCCTGCCGGTGTCTGATCGAAATAGCGCATACCTAAGGTCTGCAGCTTTTCAAATAGTTTTACCCGAATGTATTGATAGGTTTTCAGTGAAGCCATGGAATATAGAAACCACTGAAAAAACCAGATAATACTTTTCAAAATAATTCCAAGCAGATAAAGTCCTGCAAACAAATAGATAATCTGAGAAGTCGCTGTTTTAGTTGTTAAGTAGTTATCCATCAACAATTGTATAATTCTTGGCAATAGTGCATTAATAACTGACAGAATAAACGCAAAGCCGATAGCTCCAGCAAACGTATTCCGAAAAGGCTTTGCATAGTTGAATAGACGTCTCACAATCGTTACCTGTTCTTTGACAGGAATCGATTTGGACCATGCAGATTGTTGTTCCTCCATTACTCTTCACTCCCTTCGATTTTCGCTTCCAGCTGCTGTTTATCCCACATACGACGATACCAGCCATTTTTTTCCAGTAGTGCCGAATGAGTTCCCCGTTCAATGATTTGGCCCTTATCTAAAACAATGATATCCTGCGCATGCATAACACTACTCAATCTGTGAGCAGAAATGATTGTGGTTTTATTTTGTCTAGCTGCTTTTAGATTACTTAAAATTGCTTCTTCCGTTTTGGCATCTACTGCTGATAAAGCATCATCTAAAATTAGCAGCTCCGGATCAATAATCTCAGCTCTGGCAATTGATATCCTTTGTCTTTGTCCTCCTGAAAGGGAGACACCTCGTTCGCCGACCATTGTATCGTACCCTTTGGCGAAGCCTTTAATATCCTCATCAATAAAAGCCATTTGAGCAGCTTTTTCCACTTCCTCCTGTGATAATGAAGGATCTGCAAAACGAATGTTGTCCCGCACAGACATGGAAAACAGAAAATGATCTTGGGGAACGTAACCGATACCTGTCAGCAAAGCGTCCAAAGAATAATCTTTGACATTGTATCCCCCTAGTCTAATCTGCCCTTGATAATTATCATATTCCCGCAGAAGAAGCTTCAGAATCGTTGTTTTTCCTGCTCCTGTTTTACCAACAATTCCTAAAGTCTGACCTTCATTAATTGTAAAATCGATATCTTTGAGGGTTGCTTCTTCCTCTCCTGGATAAGAAAATGAAGCAATAGACATTGATAATGTTCCTTTGGCTGGTGTCTGAATGGCCTCCTGACGTTCAATAATGTGTGTCTTTTCATGCAGCAATTCATTCACCCGATCGTAACTGGCATTCCCTCTCTCAAGAACGTTGAACAATCGGCCAATGGCAAACATCGGCCACACCAGCATCCCAATATAGCTGATAAATGAAACCAGCTGTCCTAAGGAAATAATATCCTTCATAATAAAATGACCGCCCGCAATAATCGTTAGAACATACGAGATGCCAATAATCAGGGTAATAAATGGATCAAACAATGCATCTAAAAAATTTACTCGTTTATTTTTAACAATCGAATCATCGATTTTTTCAGTAAAATCCTTAATGTCTTCTTTTTCCTGCCCAAAGGTTTTTATCACTTTGATTCCAGTAATACTTTCCTGCGTTTTCTCATTAATCGCTGAAAAAGCGGCTTGAGAATCTCTAAAAGCATCATGGAGCTTTGAACCAAGAATTCGAGACATCAATGCCAGCAGCGGCAGCGGAACCAAAGCAATCAATGTTAACCGCCAATCGACAAACAACACCATAGCAATAATCGTACTGCCTCCAGTCAGAAATGAATCTGCAAAGGTTAGAATTCCTGCTCCTGCAACATTCTGAATAGCATTCAAGTCATTCGTTGCATGAGCCATTAAATCTCCTGTACGGTGTTTCTGATAAAAAATACTGTCCATCTTTGTAAAATGATAAAACAGCTGCCTTCTCAGTTCTTTTTCTAATCGAGCCGCCCCGCCCCAGATATGTTTTCGCCATATATAACGAAACACATATTGTGCGAGTGCAGCCGCCAGCAGGATACTTATCCAGAACACTATCTGACTGAAGCTAAATCCATCCTGGTCTATAATATCTACTACTACACCAATGACCTTAGGCGGTACAAGCTGAACAAGCGCCACCATCACTAATGCAAAAATCCCAATAATATAACTTCTTTTTTCTTTTTTGAAAAACCAGCTTAATTTCTTAAAAACTGACATTTACTTTCCTCCTAACACAACTTCTACTCACTAATCACTCGTTTTCTATTCTGTTTCCCCATTTTTACGAACCCCTTTCCACTACTGTTTTTGAAGACACAAAAAAACGGACAAAAAATCTGCCCGTTTCAGCTCCAAATATGATGATTAGCAAAAGGATTTACTTATCCCCTTGGTTCTTCATTTGCTGCATCATTTGACGAATCTTCTTCTCAGAAGGCTTCTGTCCCATCGATGCCATCATCATTCGCAACATATCCTCATTAACGGGAGGATTTTTTTTCAGATGGTCCTGCATTGCTTTACGGGCAAGGAAAAATCCGCCTACCGCACCAGCGATTAAAGCGATTACTGCAATTAAAACTACAACTCCTGTTGACATATTAAATCTCTCCTTTCCATCATAAAAAGCTAATGAGTATGGCGTCTTTTTTCTGTAAAAAAGTAGTTCTATTCATACTAAGCTTCAAATTTAAGTCATATAAATGCTCTCAAGAAATCATTTTACTAGAAAGCATAGAAAAAGAAAAGGCATTTTAAAAGATTCCTCAAAAGAATTTTTTTAAAAGCCCTTTTGCATTCTTAATTAGTTCTGTTTCTGAATCTTATCTAATAAGTCAAAATCAAATTTTCCGGATTTTAACATCGCGATTTCATAGCCGTAAGGTGCTTTGCTCGTCTTTTTGTCATCACCTACATAGGGTGTTTCCAAAATTTTAGGTAAAGCAGCCAGCTTTTCGTGATGTACGACGCCATTCAATGCATCAAAACCAATCGTACCGAAGCCGATATTGGCATGACGGTCTTTATGAGAACCCATTGGATTTTTAGAATCATTCACATGAACTACTTTTAAACGATCCAGTCCAATAATTTTATCAAATTCTTCCAATACACCATCAAAGTCTTCTTTCACATTATAACCAGCATCATTTGTATGACAAGTGTCCAGTGTAACAGATAATTTATCGTTTAATGTGACACCATCAATGATTACAGCCAGCTCTTCAAAAGTCCGCCCCAGCTCAGTGCCTTTACCTGCCATCGTTTCAAGCGCTATCTGCGGTACTTGTTCCTTTGTTAAAACTTCGTTAAGTCCTTTGATAATCTGCTGCAGACCTGCATCTACCCCAGCACCTACATGAGCACCTGGGTGCAGTGTAATCTGTTTTGCGCCCAATGCTTCTGCACGCTGAATTTCCTGCCGCAGGAATTCTGTAGCAAAGCCAAAATTTTCCGGTTTTATCGTATTTCCCAGATTAATAATATAAGGAGCATGCACAACAATGTTGCTAATGCCATGGTCTGCCATGAAGGCTTCGCCAGCCTCAATATTCATCTCTTCAATTGGTTTCCTTCTGGTATTTTGGGGAGCTCCTGTGTATATCATAAACGTCGAAGCCTTATAGCTTGCTGCTTCCTCTGCCGCCCCCAACAACATTTTCTTTCCACTCATACTTACATGTGACCCTATTAACATTCTTTTCCTCCTCTAGTCTTCATCCTTTTCAGATTAAGTGAAAATACCTGAAAAAACAATCTTTTTGCTTCAAATCAGCACAATCAAAACAACGGCTCTTCGTATGCTGTACACAGTTAACAAGGCTATATAAATTTTTGAATAGCCGCTTTTTTTAGATTTTTATAGTAGTTGCTTCACTGGCTCTAGCATGTCCGCTATAGACTTTCCATTCCTATTCATCTCTGGCTAGAAACTGCTGATATAAATTTTTCGACTTAAAGCCTTTTTCCAGCAGCTCGATCGCTTCCACCAGCCTTTTCTCTTGCGTGGCACGTTGCTTGGCACTATAAATATATTGCGCCCAACCTCTCTGATAGCCAGGTGTCAGCTCATAAAAAAACTGCAAAGCTTTCGGATTACCAGACAATGCTTCCTGAACCTTTGGAACCAACTCTGTATATTCCTGAACAGACTGACTCTTTTTTACAGGTTTATTTTTGCTTTTTGGTAAATACTTAATACCGACAATTGTGAATGTATCATCTAAACGAACCATTCGATTAAACTTCAATTCGGTTCCTTCCACATACCCATCTGCTTCATTGACTTTCAAAGTTGGGAAAATCTCGTCCCGATGAACAAACGTCTTATACAATTTATTACCCTTCTTCGGATAGGCAACATATAATACACCTTGTTCAGTCAACAGCTGCTTTTCCGCGACCTGTTGAACACATTTTTTAAAACTCGCCATATCCTCCACAAAAGCAATGATTAAGTCCACCGGTATGCTTCCCTGGTTTTCATATTCAAAGCTTAATTCTGAAAAATATGCAGGCTTCGGCCGCCCTAAAATCAACTTGTTTTTATACTTATCTAATTGCAATTTTTCTACGATTGAACGAGTCATTACTTTCTCCTTTATATGCTATCTATTTTATAACTTCTTTTGAGTTTGGGACATAGGTAAATACCTGCTCTTCTTTCTCTAAAATGCGAATAAACGGCGTTTCAGACTTTGTATGCTTCGAGTATTGCAACAGAGTGAAAACTGTAGACAAGCTTGTAGAAAACTAATGCTTTATATCGACCTCTTTTATTTTGTCTTGAAATTGTACAAGAATTTCCTTTGATAAAAAAACAGCTGCAGTAGATGCTAATTTATTCTTTCCAAGGTATACTGGAGTAGTTGAAAGAACATTCCTGTTAAATGATAGTATAGCAGGAATGGTATATATGCGAAAAGGCTTTTATGTAACAGCAGATAAAAAGCGAAATACCGCCTGTTCCTAAAAAGTAAAGGAGAGAACACATGACTACGCCAATTGAAGCATATATCCAAAAAAGCCCAGCAGATAGACAAGAGCTGCTGACAGAGCTTTATCATTTTATCAAGGAGCTGGTTCCTCAGGCTGAAGAAAAAATTTCCTACGGTATGCCAACTTTTTATTTAAACGGCAATCTGGTTCATTTCGCTAACGCCAGCAAACACATCGGCTTTTATCCAACTCCCTCTGCGGTTTCTGCTTTTCAAGAGGACCTGACCGGATATAAAACCTCTAAAGGAGCAATCCAGTTTCCTGTAAACAAAGAGCTTCCCTGGGAGGTAATAAAAAAAATTGTTCTTTTCAGAATCAAAGAAAATACGGAAGCAATCTAATCTCAAAAATGCAAAGAACTTTAATTGTTTGTGCTGGTGGAAAATCCTTCACGGAAAACACATCAGCACTTTTTATCTATGGATAGCTATACTTCAAAACCAAGAACAAGCAGTGTTAAAAGCAGATAAGGAATTACAGCTGCTTTTAACACTGCTTGTTTGACTTCATTTAGGAATGAACTCGGCCATCATTTTCTGCCGAGTTGCTTCCGGTTCACTGCCTATTCTATTGGTCTGAAGCATGATGAACTATCTTATTTTCTTTGCAACACTAGTGTAGAACATTAGAAAAATCGTTTCCTATAAAAAAAAAACCCTAATTTTACTTGGAGTACCCAGATTATTGACGAAGTTCTTCTTCCCCGAATAAAAAAACTTGAAACAAAACCAGCAAGTTCCTGCTTTTGTTCCAAGTTCTGTAATTTATTCATTTCTGTCCTGCCAGCTTAACTTGTTAATATTTCAATAGGAAATACTTTTTCTTGCCTCGGCGAACGACTATAAACTGCCCTTCAATTTTTTCATTATCAGACAATTCGAAGCCGACATCCTGCATCCGCTCTCCATTGATATAAATAGCCCCATTCTGTACATCTTCTCTAGCTTGACGTTTAGAAGGTTCAATACCAGCTGCAATCAGCAACTCAATAATATTTGCTGAATCCTCTGTTTGAACTTCATAAGAAGGGACATCCTTAAAGCCTTGCAAAATTTCGTCAGCATTCAAACCTTTGATATCTCCACTGAACAACGCTTGAGAAATTTTAACCGCCTGCTCGTAAGCCTCTTCTCCATGAACAAGTGTCGTTACCTCTTTAGCCAATGCTTTTTGAGCTGCTCTTTGTTCAGGTGCCTCTTTGAATGCTTTTTCAATCGCAGCAATTTCATCTAAAGAGAGGAAGGTAAAGTAACTCAAAAACTTGATTACATCACGATCATCTGTGTTAATCCAAAATTGATAGAACTCATAAGGAGAAGTTTTGTCTGCATCAAGCCAAACAGCATTTCCTTCTGTTTTTCCAAATTTTGTACCATCTGCTTTTGTAATCAGCGGCATAGTTAAGCCAAAACCTTGTACTTCTTTCTCACGACGCAGCAGCTCAATCCCAGAGGTAATATTTCCCCATTGGTCACTACCGCCCAGTTGTAGTAAACAGCCTTGTGTTTCATACAGCTTCAGAAAATCATACGCTTGGAGCAGCTGGTAAGCAAATTCCGTATAGGAAATCCCAGTTTCAATGCGGCGTTTCACACTCTCTTTACTCATCATGTAATTAATCGTAAAGTTTTTCCCAACATCTCTTAGGAAATCAATCAGCGAGATTTCTCCCAGCCAGTCATAGTTATTAGCAAGAATAGCCGGATTTGTCTCATCATCAAAATCAATAAAACGTGAAAGCTGACCTTTGATGCTATTCGACCAATCTTTTACCGTATCCAGTGTGTTCAGGCTACGCTCTGCATCCTTAAAAGAAGGATCGCCAATCATCCCAGTTCCTCCGCCTACCAAGGCAATAGGAACATGACCGTTTAATTGAAAACGCCGCAGCATCAGAACCGGTAATAAATGTCCGATATGTAAACTGTCAGCTGTCGGGTCAAACCCGATATAAAGCTTAACAGACTCATCATTCAATTGTTTTTTTAGTGCTTGTTCATCTGTTGTTTGATGAACAAGTCCGCGTGCTTTTAGTTCATCAAAAAAATCTGTGCTCATTTCGTTTCCTCCCACACTTTTTTACTGGAGTTATTTTTCTCCTATCCTCCAATATTAACTGATTCAGACCCCAAATAAAAGACAAAACACGGGATTTTTCTTAAGAAATTAAAGTTTTTTCGATAAAAGACGGAACAACTGTTCATTATCTCTTTTTTTTGCTATAATATCACGGAATATATGAATTGACATGTCGAGGTGAAGTTTTTGGATAATCAGAACAATTCAAACAATAACAAACAGAATTTACATAAGCTGGTCAATAAAAAAAATGCCCTTTTATCTTTTAATGTACTTGTTCGTGTATTGAAAGCAGTAATTTTGTTTGCTGTTGTTGCCATTCTTTTAGGCGGCTCATTAGGTCTAGGAATAGGTATGGGCTATTTTGCCTCTTTAGTTGAAGGAACAGAACCTCCTACGAAAGAAGAACTCCAGCGGGAGATTAGTGATATCACCGAAGTCTCAAAAATGACTTACGCTGACGGATCAATGATTTCATCAATCAAATCTGATCTAATCCGAACCCGTGTAGACGGCGAACACATTTCTCCACTTTTAAAAAATGCCGTAATCTCCACAGAAGATGAATATTTTGAAGAACATGACGGCGTTGTGCCAAAAGCACTAGTCCGGGCACTTTTAGCTGACTCTGTTGGCTTCGGCGGTTCTTCTGGTGGTTCAACCTTAACGCAGCAGCTGGTAAAACAGCAGCTCCTGACAGACGAAACTACCTTTAAACGAAAAGCAAATGAAATTCTTCTTGCTTACCGGATTGAAAAGTACTTTACTAAAGATGAAATTCTTACAACTTATCTAAACGTCTCTCCTTTTGGCAGAAACAATAAAGGAGAAAATATCGCTGGTGTTGAAGAAGCGGCAAAAGGATTATTTGGAAAGAGCGCAAACGATCTGACATTACCTCAGGCCGCTTTTATTGCAGGGCTTCCGCAAAGTCCTATTGTCTACACTCCCTATCGTAATACAGGTGAGCTGAAAAGTGATGAGGATTTAGCTGTTGGAATGAAAAGAAAAGATTTTGTTTTGTTTAATATGTTCCGGGAAGAAAAAATTACAAAAGATGAATACGAGGCTGCAAAAGCCTATGACTTGAAACAGGACTTTCTTCCTACCGAAGCAGCAAATACCACAACTGAGGGCTTCCTTTACTACACTGTAATGGAACAGGCAGTTGAAGCAATTATGGATGTAAATATTGAAAAAGCTGGTGTGAAGAGAGAGGATTTGGACGAGCTGGGACTGAGTCAGTACGAGGAACAGGCTAGACGACAAATTCAAAATCGAGGATACACCATCGAATCAACTATTGATCCAACTGTATACAACACTATGCAAGAAGCTGTAGCGAATTACGGCTATCTTCTTGATGATGGTTATGCAGCGGCTTCCGTAGAAACCGGAAATGTCTTAATGGATAATCAAACTGGGAAAATTATCGGATTTGTGGCTGGAAGAAACTATGAGATTAATCAAAATAACCATGCCTTTGATACCCACCGTCAGGTCGGCTCAACAATCAAACCTATTTCTGTTTATGGTCCAGCCATTGACCAAGGGATGATCGGTTCGGAAAGCCGTTTGGCCAACTATCCAACAAAATATAAAACAGGCGAAGAGCTGGGTAATGCGACAAACAGTGGAACCAATACCTTCGATACGGTTCGCACTTCCCTTGAATGGTCTTACAACATTCCTGTTTACCATTTAAATGAAGCAATGAAAGAACAAATGGGCGACTCGAATTTCTCTTATAATAATTATTTGAGTAAAATGAACTACCCTGCTGCTGACGGTTGGGCATTTGAATCTGCACCATTGGGGTCTGTTGAAGCCTCTGTTTACACACAGACAAATGGCTTTCAGGCACTGGCCAACAAAGGCGTTTATCAAAAGGGTTATATGATAGAAAAGATTACTGATAATGAAGGAAATGTTATCTATCAGCATCAGGAAGCCCCTGTTCAAGTTTATTCACAAGCTACGGCAACGATTATGAATGATTTGATGCGCTCTGTCATTGACTCAAAAATTACAACGCCATTCCGAGATGTCATTACTGGTCTTAATCCTCAGCTTGCAGCAGCAGACTGGATTGGTAAGACGGGTACAACAAATGATTATAAAGATGCCTGGCTCGTTGTTTCAACCCCAAGTATTACTTTGAGTTCATGGGCTGGTTATGATGAAGGAAATGTCATGAGCCCAAATAGCGGGATTCAAAACAGTACCTACCTGGCTCATCTGACAAATGCTATTTATAACGTACGTCCAGACTTATTTAATGCTGAAGAACGCTTCACTCTTTCTGATGATGTGATTAAAGCAACCGTTTCTAAACTAACAGGCGACAAGATTGGCGGCTTTACTTACAATAACATCAAATATTCAGTATCTAGCGAATCTGTTGTCTCTTACTTTGCTAAAAATGGTCCAGCTGATAGTCAATATAAGTTTGGTTTTGGCGGATCAGACGCCAATTACCAAGCATACTGGAGTAAATATATCTCTGGTTCAAATAATAGCAGCAACAGTGGCACGAACAATAATAGTAATAACACAAATAACAACAATAATTCTAACGATACAAACAACTCAAACAGTTCAGATACTACACCTTCTTCCTCTTCTTCGGAAGAAAGCAAAGAAGAAAACAATCAAGAGAACGGACAGGACAACGGTGGAAATCAGGAAGGTAATATTGAGTCGCCATCCGGTGTTGAACCTGAAAATTCCGATTAGTTAAATAAAAGCAGCGGATTCCCTTGAATAATTGGAATCCGCTGCTTCTATTTTTTATCTGTTCTTCTTTCTTCTAATCAAAAAAAGCTGAATTACAACAGAGTTCGTCATATTTCAGCTTTTGCATATTTAAATTACTCAACAGTCCAAGCTGAGTATTTTTCGTCCTCAATGACAAAGAATACTCTGATTATTTTGTTGAGCCTTTTTTATCTAAACCATAAGGAAGGATAACAGTTTTATCCTCGATTTCTTCTTTATTCATTAGTTTTGTCAGTAAACGCATAGCTACTGCACCAATGTCATATAAAGGCTGAGTCACGCTTGAAAGCTTCGGACGAGCTACCTCAGTCAGTAAAGAATTATTGCTTGTAATGATTTCGAAATCTTCTGGAACTTTAATACCCGCATCCAGCATACCATCCAGTAAGCCGATAGCAAGTTCATCATCTGTAACAACTGCAGCAGTTGCACCACTGTTGCGGATTCGTTCAGCTAGATTAATGCCGTCTTTAAATTTGTATTCTGATTCAAAAATCAGACCTTCATTATAAGGCAAACCATTTTCTGTTAATGCTTCTTTATAGCCGCTCATACGGTTTTTTCCATTAATAGGATCAATCAATGCACCACTAACAAATGCAATTTTTTTATTTCCATTTTTAGCTAAAAGATCGGTTGCGTCCTTTGTAGCTGCGGAATAATCAATATTCACACTTCCAACCTGTTCATCTGGATCAATAGAACCAGCCAGTACAACAGGTGTTTTAGACCGCGAAAATTCTCCACGAATCTCATCTGTGATATGGTGACCCATGAAGATAATACCATCTACCTGTTTCGCCAATAAATTATTCAGTACATTAACTTCCTTCTGATCGTTGCCATCAGAATTGGCTAAGATAATATTGTATTTGTACATTGTAGCCACATCATCTATTCCTCTTGCCAATGAAGAGAAAAAGATATTGCTGACATCTGGAATAATCACACCAACAGTTGTTGTTTTTTTGCTTGCTAAGCCTCTAGCTACAGCGTTTGGACGATAATCCAGTCTGTCAATAACTTCTAATACTTTCTTTCTTGTTGCCGGTTTAACATTCGGGTTGCCATTAACAACTCGGGAAACTGTTGCCATAGACACGTCGGCTTCACGGGCAACATCATAAATTGTGATTGTTTGTTTTTCCATCTTGCTTTTCTCCTAATCATCTATTAGATTTCATTTTCTGAAAACTTCATTTACATTTCTTAACTAGGATAGCAGAGAAATTTTTATTTTGCAACCGTTTTTATACCATTTTCATGAAATTTAAACAACCAATTTCAAAAACAAAATTATTCCTTTTCATGGTATGATAGTTACGTTCGAATAAATACACGAAAAAAAGTTACTATTTCTATTCTCTATAGCTAATAAGGAGCCTCTGACAGAACATTGGAAAATTGACTTCTTAGAATTTATCGGCTCTTTAAATTCATCGTTTTTAGTGATACGGAGTAGTATGCAGAAAAATGTTTATAAAATATTAGATAGAAAGAAGGATACCTATGAATTTGGCAAAAATCAATGAATTGAAAAAATGGATGGACAGTCTAAATATAGACTTAACTTACATTAGTGATCCCCATCATATTGCTTATTTTTCCGGCTATGAAAGTGATCCCCATGAACGAGTACTGGCCCTATTTATTTCTAAATCTGGAGATCCTTTCCTGTTCACTCCAGCATTGGAAATTGAAGATGCTCAAAACAGTACTTGGGACTTTCCAGTCCACGGCTATCTGGACAGTGAAAATCCTTGGGAAAAAATTGCTGCTCTCATCCGCCAAAACGGACAACCTAAAAAGATTGCAACAGAAAAAGAGTTTCTCTCTGTTGCGAGATTTGAAACATTACGTACCCATTTTCCAGATGCTAGTATGTCGGTAAGTGTTACTCCTGTCATTGAAAAACTACAGCTGATTAAAACTTCAGAGGAAATCGAACTGTTGATGGAAGCCGGAAACTGGGCCGATGTCGCTTTAGAAATTGGCTTTAAAGCGGTCTCTGAAGGAGCTGCTGAGCAGGAAATCATTGCTGAAATTGAGTATCAGTTAAAACGTAAAGGTGTTCGTTCCATGAGCTTTGATACATTGGTGCTAACTGGTAAAAACGCAGCTAGTCCCCATGGAACTCCTGGCGGTTCAACGGTGCAAAAGGGTGATTTTGTATTGTTCGATCTAGGGGTTGTCTGGAAAGGTTATTGTAGTGATGTCACTCGTACAATTGCTTATCAGGAGCCCACAGCTTTTCAAGAAGAAATCTACAGTATTGTACTTCAAGCTCAATTAGCCGCACAGCAAGCGGTAAAGCCGGGAATAACCGCTGGCGAGTTAGATCAGATTGCCCGCTCAGTTATTGAAAAATACGGATATGGAGAATATTTCAATCATCGTTTGGGTCATGGTATCGGAACTACGGTTCATGAATACCCTTCTCTCGTAACTGGTAATGATTTAGTGATTGAAAAAGGAATGTGTTTCTCGCTGGAGCCTGGTATCTATATTCCGGAAAAAGTGGGTGTCCGCATTGAGGACTGTGTCTATGTAACTGAAAACGGTTGTGAAGCTTTTACTAAAACACCAAAGGAGCTTCAAATTTTCGGCAGTTGAAAGCTGCCCTAAAAATATTCAACATCAGTTATACGTCAATAAATGCTTATAATTTTAAGAATATAAAAAATGTGCCGGTCTCAGATTTTGACCGGCACATTTTTTTATTCTTATTTAACAGTTTTTTCTGCTGCATCCTTCAAATCTTCTTTGGCTTCATCAGCCTTTTCTGGAATATCTGCTGCTGCAGCTTTGGCTTCATCTTTTCCTTCAGAAACAATTTCTTTGGCTTTTTCAGCAGAGTCTTTAACATCAATAATAATATCATCAGATGTATCTTCCGCAATATCCCTGAAATCATCCATCTCATTATTTAAGTCGTTTGCAGTCTTTTTAAAGCGGCTTGACAAATCATTGGTCTGTTGTCTCAATGTTTCCAGGACTGAATCGGATACATCCTGAGCTTTGCTGAATGACCCTTTAGATTTATTTTTGATGTTTCCTGCTAAATCTCCCGCCTGATCGCTAAGAGAGTCCGCTGTATCTTTTGCAATTGATGAGAATTCCGATCCCTTCTGTACCGCATACTCTCTATAATCTTCTGCTTTATCTTTTAAGGTGTCCGCTTGTTCAGCCAGATCTTTACGCAACTCTTTTCCTGACTTTGGTGCCAACAGTAATGCCGCAATCGCTGCTGCTGTTCCGCCTATTACTGCACCTAATAGAAATCCGCCGCTTTTTTTCGCCATTATCTATTCCTCCATAACTATAGTTGTTTTTTATTTTTTAGAACGCATTGCCCGAAAAGCCGCTCCGCCTACTTTTCCAACCATTCCAGCTTTAGAAGCATTTTTTCCGACAGAACCCATTTTTGTCACCAGATTTTTACTGGAATGATTCAAATCAGAAACACTGACACTCAAATCTGCAACTGCCTGGAACAAAGGATCAATAGTTGCTACCTTCTGGTTGACGTCATTTAGTAAATCATTACTTTTTACCAACAGCCCCTCTACCTGTTTTGATAAAATATCTACGTCATTTGTTACAACTGCAATGGTTTTATTCGCTTCATCCACTGTTTTTGTTACCTGATCCATTGTTTTAGCGATTTTCCATAAAACCACGCCAATAAATAACACTAGGACTGCAAAAGCCGAAGCCGCAATTAAGCCGGCAATCTCTCCACCTGTCATAAATTTTCTCCTTTCCAACATCCATTTTTATTAGCATAACACTTGCTATACATTTCTACAAATCTTTCACTGTTTCTTACTCTTTTTATTATACCAATTTATTAGCAATCCCACTATATAAAAATCTTAGAAAAATGTTCACTTCTCTTCTGATACGATGTTTCTTTTTCAGTGATAACTAATCAAATTTATCCCAACAAAAAAGCAGGCTTACGAAGAACGCCGTAAACCTGCAGAAAAATTATTTTTGATTTTTATTGTCTTTTACCTTTATTTCAGGACTATTTTCTTCTTTTATAAGCTTTTGTCCCAGTTCAATCAGATAAGCCCTCAAGTTGTCTTTGACTTCCGGATGATTCAGACCATACTCAATACTTGTCTTCATAAATCCAAACTTATCACCGACATCATACCGTGTTCCTGTAAAGGAACGCGCAAATACACGTTGTGTTTTATTCAAAGTATCAATGGCATCTGTTAATTGAATTTCGCCGCCTGCACCAGGCTCCTGATTTTCTAAAATATCAAAAATCTCTGGTGTAAGTAAATAGCGTCCAATAATTGCCAAATCACTAGGAGCATCCTCAGGGTTTGGTTTTTCTACAAAGTTTTTTACATTAAATAATCCTTTGCTAACCTCTGTTTCAGGATTAATAATTCCATACTTAGAAGTATCTTCATGAGGAACCTTCATCACCGCAAGCGTTGCTGCATGAGTCTCTTCATAATCATTCATCAGTTGTTTAGATAATGGTATCTTATCTTCCATGATATCATCACCCAGCATAACCACAAATGGTTCATTACCGACAAAAGCTTTCGCCTGAAGTACAGCATGACCTAGACCTTTGGGATGAGACTGACGTATAAAGTGCAAATTAACATCCGTAGTTTCTTCTACAAGTTTTAAGAGTTCCGTTTTGTTTTTTTCTTTTAAGTTTGTTTCCAGTTCAATATTCGAGTCGAAGTGATCTTCGATTGGACGCTTTGCTTTTCCGGTCACAATCAGAATATCCTCAATCCCGGAAGCCAGCGCTTCCTCTACAATAAATTGAATAGTCGGCTTATCAACAATTGGCAGCATCTCCTTAGCCATCGCTTTCGTTGCCGGCAAAAATCTAGTTCCAAGACCTGCCGCTGGAATAACCGCTTTTTTTACTTTCATTTGAAATTCTCCTTCCATTATAAAAACTCGTTTTCTGTTTTGCCATCGCGCAGCATAATATCTTTAGCTGCTTGCTTCACTTCTTTATCTTCATATAAAACCTGATAGATAGCTTCTGTAATCGGCATGTCAATATTCATTTGCTGTGCTAACTCATAAGCCGCTTTTGTTGTAGAAACACCCTCGACAATCATTCCCATATTCTCAAGGATTTCATCAAGACTATGTCCTTTACCCAGCAGATTGCCAGCACGCCAGTTGCGGGAATGAATACTTGTACAGGTGACAATCAGATCCCCAACACCACTTAATCCGATAAATGTCAGCGGATTCGCTCCCATTGCCACACCTAGTCTACTAATTTCAGCCAAGCCTCTCGTCATAATTGCTGCCTTGGCATTGTCGCCAAAGCCCAATCCATGAATTGCACCTGCTCCAAGAGCGATAATATTTTTTAAAGCAGCTCCCGTTTCAACACCAATGACATCTTCATTCGTATAAATTCTGAAATAGCTATTCATAAACAGCTTCTGCACATACTCTGCATGCTCAATCACTTCGCTGGCTGCAGTAATAGTTGTAATATCATGAACGGCTACTTCCTCAGCGTGACTCGGGCCTGAAAGAACTACAATCCCTTTTCGCTTATTGCTGGGAATCTCCTCCATCAGCACTTCAGAAATACGTTTATGACTTCCTTGCTCCAATCCTTTGCTGGCATGAATTATCAGCGGTTGATTTTGGGCAAGCTTTGTAAATTCTTTTGCTACTGCTCGAATAGCTTTTGTAGGAACTACAAATAGAACCGCATCAACATCAGCAATACATTCTTCCAAAGATTTTACACCTTTTATTGAATCGGGTATGACTAAATCCGGAAGGTAATGCTTATTGGTATGGAATTGGTTAATTTCCTCAATTTGCTTTTCATCATTTCCCCAGATTCTAACTTCATTTCCGTTTTCTGCTAACACTTGAGCCAAGGCTGTGCCCCATGATCCAGGGCCTAAAACAGCAATTTTTTGTTTCATTATATGCTTCTCCTCCTAAATAAACGATTGTTTATTTACTCTATCCTTTTTTTGTTTTCGTCTCTAATGATCCCCGTTCACGATTGTAAAAACTCAGCTTAGGGTTTCTTCTACGTATCGCCAGAATAACCAGAGCACCTAAAAACAGTACGACTGACAACAACTGGGAAACGCGAATGATTCCGAAAACATATAGACTATCGGTGCGCAGTCCCTCTATGAAAAAGCGCCCAAACGCATACCATGCAACATAAAGAAGGAAAATTTCTCCTTCTTTTAGAAAATCTTTTTTCCTGCGTAATAGAATTAATACAACAAAGCCCAGAAAATTCCAAATAGATTCATATAAAAAAGTCGGCTGACGATAAATACCGTCAATCTTCATGTTCTCAATAATGAAATTTGGCAAATGCAGCCCTTCTAGGAAGCTTTTAGTCGTATCTGGTCCATAAGCTTCATGATTCATGAAGTTTCCCCAGCGTCCGATTCCCTGCGCCAAAATAACACTTGGAGCAGCAATATCCAGAAATGTCCACGTTGAAATGAAATGATGACGGGTAAACAGTAAAAGTGCAATGCCGCCGCCAATCAATCCCCCATAGACAGCTAACCCGCCATTTCGGGTCATGAAGATATCCAATGGATTGTTTATATAATCCTGCCATTCAAACGCAACATAATATAATCTTGCACCAACGATGGCACTTGGCAATCCCCAAATCATGAAATCAACGACATCATCTGACTTCAATCCTACTCTAACAGCTTCCCGGCTACTCAACCAAACAGCTAGAATAATCCCCGAAACAATGATTACTGCATACCAGTAGACAGAAATTCCTAATATACGGAAAGCCACTGGACTAACTTGAGCCAACATGTGTATTCCCCCTATATTCCTGAATTTTCTTCGATAAGCTGTGTTAAGCGGTTTTCGAATTCTTTTGTAGCATCATAACCCATGCTCTTAGCACGGAAATTCATTGCTGCAACTTCGATAATAATCGCCACGTTTCTACCAGTTTTAACTGGAATACGAATCTGTGGAACATCTACATTGCCAATTTCCACTACTGCATCATCGCTGCCTAATCGATCGTACTGCTTATTCTTCGCCCAGGCCTCCAGATAAACGACTAACTGAACCTGCATAAAGCCTCGGACTGCACTAGCACCAAAAAGATTCATGACGTCAATAATTCCTATTCCGCGAATTTCAATTAAATGCTGTAAAATTTTTGGCGGCTCGCCTATTAATGTAAGTTCATCTTGCTGATGGACATCTACACGGTCATCAGCAATCAAACGGTGTCCCCGCTTAATCAGCTCCAGCGCTGTTTCACTCTTACCAATACCACTGTCTCCCTGAATAAGCACACCTAACCCATAGACATCAACCAGTACACCATGGACGCTCGTTCTAGTTGCCAGCTCATCATCAAGAAAGCTTGATAACTCACCCAGCAAACGGGAAGTAGAGATTGGCGAACGCAGTACTGCCATATCCTTTTCCTTAGCAGCTTGAATCATCTCCTTGGGAACCTCCAGTCCTCTGGAAATGATAAATCCTGGTGTATCCTCTCCACACATCCGACGCATAACCAGTAATCGTTCCTCAGGAATCATTCGCTCGGCAAAAGTAATTTCCTTGTTTCCAAACAACTGCAAGCGGTCATGAGAATAGTAACTAAAGTAACCCGTCAATTCCAGACCTGGACGGGAGATATCCCCCGTTGTTATTTCTTTATCTAAAGCCTTCTCTGATCCAAAAACAATTTCCAGAGAAAGTTCTTCGGCCAACTGGCGTATTTTTACAGTTTCTGACATATTTTATCTTTCATTCCTTTCCTCTCTCCGCTTTATTTTATCATTTCAACCACTAACTTTCTACTTATATTCATTTATCTCTGTAGGATTTAATCTTCTTGACTATTTTTCCCATCCTTGTATACTTAAACTGATTTTGAAAAGCAGAGAGTGATTGATATGAAGGAAAAGTTAAAGCAAAAAGCCCGTGCGCTGCCCTTATCTCCAGGAGTCTACCTGATGAAAGATCGTCACGGAGACATTGTTTATATTGGAAAAGCAAAAAAACTGAAAGAACGGGTCAGCAGTTATTTTATAAAAAATAGTCAGCATTCCAGCAAAGTGAAACGAATGATCCTACAGCTGGCTGATTTTGACGTCATTCATGTGGATACTGAGCTTGATGCACTTCTGCTCGAGTGCCGCTTAATTCAACAACACCGTCCCATGTATAATCGACAGATGAATGCTTTTGAACGCTACAGCTTCTTGACAATTTTAAATGAGAAACAAAAAATTCGTCTAGCTACAGCTCCATTTCCAACAGGCACTTATACTTTTGGTCCTTACACTAGCCACAGACAGCTCCCAGAAATTACAGCCATTCTGGAAAAGCTCTATCATTTAAACCCGAATGATTCCTGGCATCGTCTATTTGCTCAAACAACTGAATCAACCATAGATTCAGACCTTATTTTGACAGAATTACTAGCTGCTTTTACAGGTCATCCAGAAGCGTTGGAAAAACGGCTGGAACAGAAAATGATTGCTGCTTCCGAGAACCTTCATTTCATTCAAGCTGCACAATGGCGAGATGACTGGCAGCTTATTCATCGATTCTTTCATAGACACGCTCAACTACTGCTCTCTCCTATCAATCAGCAGGAATGGCATGCTTTATGGCTGCCTATTGAGAACGGTGGAAAATGCTATCTTATTTATCAGGGGCTAGTATTAGCCGAGCACTATTTTCCAAATATACCATTAGCTGATACAAAACAATTGCTTCATGCTGCAGAAAAACTGCTGCCTGAACAGCCGGAAACAATTCATACCTATTCAAAAAATCAAATTGATTTCATTTATATTCTTCATATGTACTTGCAGCGAAACACTGCTTACCAACTCATTCCTATAAAAAATAGCTAAACAGACTGACTGACACGCCAACTGCTTAGCTATTCTTCTTCTTTATTTAAATTGTGTTCACTAACAACCGCATTCACAAGCGACATAACTACAGCCATTAAAACCGCAGCCCCAAAACTGGAAAATCCAAAGTTCATCTCGCCAACAAAAAACGAAGTCATTTTCAAAATTGCTGCATTCACTACAAAACTAAAAAGTCCGAAGGTCAGCAGTGTAAAAGGGAGCGATAAAACCGTCAGTATTGGCTTAACCAGCATATTGAGAATGGACAGAACAAAAGCCGCGACGACAGCAATCCCGATACTTTTCACATGAATCATATCGGGAAAAATTACTGCCAGCGAGACAAATGTCAGTGTGTTAACGACCAGACGTTGAAAGTAGGTCATTAAAAGTCACTCCAGTCTTCATCATCAACTTTTTCAGCTGGTTTTCTTTGCTGACTGCTGTAAGGATTTTCATTTCTCACATTACGATTATAGTTGTCATAGCTATTGTTGCTTCTTCTGCTGCGTCCTGAAGGGATGATAATCGCTAAGACGATATACACCAGAATTCCAGGGAAAGCGGCTGAAAAGAAGCTTATGATTACAAATAACACACGTACAATAGTTGGATCAATTCCCAGCCATTCAGCAATTCCGGCTAAAGAACCTGTCAACACTACGTTATTAGGAGATTTTGTCAATCTTTTTCTCATTTTACTCTCACCTCTTGCTCTTGATAATTTTTATAGACCTCGGGGAGAAAGCCGCTCTCCCCTTTGGTCAGTAGTACTCGTCATTCTTCTACCATTTATTTGTCAGTATCTTTTAAATAAATGTTTCCTGTTGTTGTAGAAGCGTTGATTTGAGCCATTGTTCCTTCATTTACACGTCTGAATTGAAGCATTTGATTTGTGCGTTCCTTCTTCTCACGAACAACTTCGTAGTCCGACATCCGGCTGTTGATACTGCCTAAGCTTGTCTTCACAGTACCTTCTGCTCCAATTGTATCAGGTAAAGCAATCTTCACATTGCCGTTGACAGAGCTGGCTTCGATTTTTCTCAGCGTGTCGTCTTTGGCAGTGATGCGCACATCTCCATTGATTAAAGAGACTGCAACATTTTGAGGGGTAGCAGTAACAGTGACTGTACCATTAACTGTTTCGATAATATTGTCCAGGATTTCTCCTTTATAAATCTTAATATCACCATTCACACCTTCAACTTCCAGCATCGTTGCATCGATTGAATTAAATGTGATTGAACCATTTGTTGATTTTGTATAAACATCTTTCGCTTTTAATTCTTCCACGCTGATGTTGCCGTTTAGAAGCTTCACTGATACATGGTCATACGTACGTTCAGGTAAGTAGAATACCAAGTCAGCTCTTACACGTTTGTTAGGGATTTGGAAAGAAATAACTTCTTCATCCACATCAATCTGACTTCTTTCAAGGAATGCCTCTAATGGTGTATCAGCATCCATTTTACCGTAAAGTTTAATTTTCCCTTCAACTTTAAGGTCTTCTTTGTCCCAAGTTTTAAATACGATATTTCCGTTCGCTACCTTCACATCAATCAGACTAGCGTCCACTGAAGGATAATTGAATTCATGGTCAAATTTCGTTGTAGCCACACCTGGTACACGGAAATTAACATCCTTCCATTCAACATTGTCATTGATTGTATCTGTAAATGTGTTGAATGTTTTCTTCAAGAATGAGCCTAGCTGAGAACCCGCTTCACTCATCTTTTCGCCTACTTGGTTCAATGTATCTGTTGCCTGATCTTTCCAGTCATCTGGAATATCAAATTTAGAAGCTACGCGGTCTTTTGTTTCTGTCCATTGCTCTTTACGAATATTTTTCAACTCTGCTTCTAAAGCAACCTTCTCTTGATTTTGATCAGACAAATTATCTTCTAATGCCTTCAACTCAGTTTCCAAAGCTTCTCTGCGGGCTAAGTCTTCTTCTGACAACTCGCCTAGCTCTTCTTTGGTATTCAACTCCATTAGAGATTCCTGAGCTTCTTTGATTTCTTCTTTCAGTCCTGCGATTTCCGCATTGACTTCATCAAGTTCAACAGATGCGTGATTGGCTTTAGTTGCCAGCTCATCCAAGATTTTTTCTAGATTCTTACGATCTGCTTCTGAACTTTCTTTCGCCTTTTCTTCAAAGGACTCAACCGCATCCTCAATTTCCTTGTCAGCAGATTCTGCTTTGTTTTCTAAGTCGTTTACTAAATCAGCGACCGAATCGCTTTCCTTTGAATCAACAGTTGTCGTTGTTACATCTACTTCATCGGCAGCCTTTTTGATTTGTTTTTCATCTTTTTCAGTTGCCAGATTTTCTAATAGGACCAAGGCTTCCTCGGATGACAGGATTCCTTTTTTAACTAAATCCAATACTCTTTCTCTTTCTTTCATGGAAATTGCCTCCTTAGCAAATTTTTCACCCTAAGGTGTCTTCCTTACATGTCTTATTATGCCTTCTTTTTCATTCTTTGTCATAGGACTTAAGGATGAATTTTCGCTCCATCTCAAGGACAGCACGATAAATATCAGAAATGTTCTTCTTTTTTTCAGTTTAATTATAGAGATTCTTCACAGATTCATCAACTTTTTTCTCTTTAGTCAAAGATAAATCTCAGAAGTTTTCTTATCTCTAAAATACGAATCCCTATACATCAAAAAGAAGATGCTAATCATCTCCGCTGCGTTTCTGCAACAGCAGTCTATTCCGTCTGTATTTACTTTATCAGTAAAGTTACTTCTATATTATATTGCTTAAAAAAGAAAAGGTTGGGACATAGTTAAACGCCCAAACCTTTCTTTCACTAAAATTTGTATAATCAGCAGGATAGTATTTTCGTAAATACGGAAACTATGTCCATTAGCCTTTGTAAAGCCTCCGAAAAGAATCGATTAACAAACAACTATGATGCTTTTGTATTTCTTTGTCATACTTTAATTATTCATCATGATTCGTATTCAGCTCTGTGATTTTTCCAGTAGCCAGATAAACAATCCATTCACAAATATTTGTAACATAATCGCCGATTCGTTCTAAATAAGTTGCTACATGAAGGTAATCTGTACCGCTGATAACCGTTTCAGGATCAGCCTTCATACTGTTGATCGAGTTTTTATAGATACTATTGAAGTATTCGTTCACTCGATCATCCATCTTAGCAATCATTCGCGCATCCTTTTGATCAGTCTTTACATAGGCAACAAGGACATTGTCTACCATTTTCTTCACATAATCAGACATATCGGAAATCTCTTTTTCAATCTCCGGAATTCTTGTTTCACCTTTCAAACGAATCGCTGATTTTGCAATAGATACCGCGTGGTCTGCCATTCTTTCCAAATCTGAGCTGGCCTTCATTACCGTAATAATCATCCGCAAATCAGTGGTTACCGGTTGCTGCAAGGCAATCATTTCAAAGCTTTTCTTCTCAAGCTTTACTTCCATTTCGTTGATTTCAGCATCATAATCAATCACTCCTTGAGCAATTTGCTTATCATGATCAATATAGGCACGAACCGATTTATGGACAGCATTGCTTACCATCATACCCATTTCGTAAAACTGATTATGCAGATTAAGCAGTTCTTCTTCAAACTGACTACGCAACATGTGCATTCCTCCTAAAAATTGTATTATCCGAACTTCCCTGAAATATAATCCTCTGTCTCTTGTCTTTTCGGATTTAAAAAGATTTTCTTTGTATCGTTAAACTCAATCAGCTCTCCTTGTAGAAAGAACGCTGTTTTATCTGAGATACGGGATGCTTGAGACATATTATGAGTCACCATAATCATTGTATATTTTTCTTTCAGTGTGAGCAACATGTTTTCTATTTTTCCGCTTGAAATTGGATCCAGCGCGCTCGTTGGTTCATCCAGCAAAATAATTTCCGGATTAACTGCCAACACGCGGGCAATACAAACCCGCTGCTGCTGACCGCCGGAAAGAGATAACGCACTCTTGTGGAGTTTATCCTTTACATCCTCCCAGACAGAAGCTGCTTTCAAACTGCTTTCTACTACTTCGTCCAATATCTGCTTATCTTTCTCACCTTTCAAGCGTAAGCCGTAAATCACATTTTCATACACGGAAAAAGGAAACGGATTGGGCTGCTGAAAAACCATGCCGATTTCTTTACGCAGTTCCACTGTATCGGTTTTCGGTCCGTAGATATCTTTGCCTTTATACATCACACTACCGGTGATTGTTACTCCAGGTATCAGATCATTCATCCGATTAAGAGAACGAAGATACGTAGATTTACCACAACCTGAAGGTCCAATCATAGCCGTAATTTCTCCTTGATTGATTGAGAGATCAATTCCCTTTAACGCTTCTTTTTTTCCATAATATAGATGCAGATCCTTTGAAGAAATAATTTCTTGTGTCATCGTTTTCCTCCTAACCAAAATGCCCGGAAACATAGTCTTCCGTTGCTTGTATTTTTGGTCTTGTAAAGATTTTCCGTGTTTCATCGTACTCAATAACTTTACCCAAATAGAAGAAAGCGGTCTGGTCACTGATACGAGCAGCCTGCTGCATATTATGGGTTACAATGATAATTGTGTAGTCATCTTTCAAGCTCACTAATGTTTCCTCTACAGTCCCAGTTGAGATTGGGTCCAAAGCACTGGCAGGCTCATCCAGCAATAAAATATCAGGCTTCATAGCAATTGCTCTAGCAATACACAGACGCTGCTGCTGACCTCCCGATAAAGCTAAAGCACTTTTAGAAAGATTATCCTTTACCTGATCCCATAACGCCGCCTGCTTCAAACTTGTTTCTACAAGCTCATCCAATTTATGCTTATCTTTTTCCCCATGCTGTTTCAATGCAAAGGTGATATTCTCATAAATAGACTTACTAAAAGGATTTGGCCGTTGAAAAACCATGCCAATTCGCTTACGCATTTCGTAAACATCAACAGCTTTACTATTCACGTCAACGCCTTTATACATAATCTTACCGGTAATCTTTGTATTGGCAATTCCATCGTTCATTCGATTCAGAGATCGTAGATAGGTGGATTTCCCGCATCCTGACGGTCCAATCAGTGCGGTAATTTTGCTTTTTTCAAATTGAAGATCTACGCCTTTAATTGCTTCGTTATCTCCATACCATACATGAAGGTCCTCTGTATGCAGTGCAACAGGCGTTTTCTCTGGATCCATCTGCATAATATTTGTATCGTTCCAATTATATTCTTTCATTTGTCTACTCCTAACATTAGGCTGATGTCAATCGCTTGTGTAGTTTATTCCCTATAAAACGAGCACCGAAGTTAAATAATAGAACTACGATAATCAAGACTGCCGATGCCCCAGCAGAAACCGCAGGTCCATCCGGCATCGTTCCTTCAGTATTTACTTTCCAGATGTGAACAGCCAGAGTTTCTGCTTGTCTGAAAATACTGATAGGACTGGAGACGCTTAGCGGATTCCAGTTACTGAAATCCAACGCTGGAGCACTTTGTCCAGCTGTGTAAATCAGTGCTGCCGCTTCGCCAAAAATTCGACCTGAGCTTAGAATAACTCCTGTCAAAATACCCGGCATTGCTTCTGGAATAATTACTTTTTTAACTGTTTCCCATCGGGAAAGACCTAAGGCAAGTCCGGCTTCCCTCTGTGTATAATGAACAGCTTTTAAAGATTCCTCTACATTTCTAGTCAACAATGGAAGATTAAAGAACGTCAATGCCAATGCTCCAGAGATAATAGAAAAGCCATAGCCAATCTGCACAACAAAAATCAGAAAGCCGAACAGACCGACAACTACGGAGGGCAGTGAGCTTAAGATTTCGATGGAGGTACGAATAACATCAGTCAGCCAGTTTTTTCTAGCATATTCAGATAGATAAATTCCTGCTCCCAAAGAAATCGGCAAACTAATAATCATTGTGATTAACAGCAGGTAAATAGAGTTAAACAGCTGAATACCAATTCCTCCGCCAGCTTGATAAGCTTTTGACGGCTTAGTCAGGAAATTCCAAGAAATGTGAGGGATTCCCCGTACCAGAATATAAAGGAGCAGCGCGGCCAGAATAAAGACGATGACTCCTGAAACAGTGTATAAAACAGCAGTAGCTGTCTTATCGGCTTTTTTGGCATTCATTATTTCAACACTCCTTTTCTACCTATAATCCGAATCACAATATTGAACAATAAAGACATCAATAGCAGAATCAAGGCAAGCGACCAAAGAACGTTATTTTCTACGGTTCCCATGATTGTATTGCCGATTCCCATTGTTAGTATACTTGTTAAAGTTGAAGCCGGTGTTGTCAGGCCGTTTGGCATTACAGCTGCATTTCCGATAACCATCTGAATCGCTAAGGCTTCACCAAACGCTCTTGCCATTCCAAAGACGACCGCTGTCAATATACCCGGAACCGCTGCCCGCAACACAACTTTATAGATTGTCTGCCAGCGGGTTGCTCCTAGAGCCAGTGAAGCTTCTCTGTAGTGTCTTGGAACAGCTTTCAGTGCATCGACAGTCATTGTCGTCACCGTTGGTAAAATCATGACAAACAGCACGAAGGTTCCTGCCAAAATACCAAACCCAGTCCCACCAAAAATTGAACGAACAAAAGGAACAATCACTGTTAAACCAATAAATCCATAAACAACTGATGGAATTCCCACCAACAGCTCAATTACCGGCTGTAGGATTTTTGACCCTTTTTTTGGGGAGATTTCTGTCATAAAAACAGCGGCACCGATTGCAAACGGTGTTGCCACAATTGCTGACAGAAATGTAACAACGAACGATCCGGTAATCATTGGCAAGGCTCCTACCATCGGTTTACCGTTCGAACCAACCTCACTTGGATTCCAGTTTGTTCCAAAAAGAAAATCAAATATATTTATTTTATCAGTAAAGAATGTAGCCAATCCTTTACTTGCCACAAAGTAAAAAATGGAAAGGACAACCAATACGATGAGCGCAATACAAAAGAAGCTAAGTAGCTTTCCCCGCTGCTCCATTTTTGCCCGTTTTGATTTTGTCAGTAACTGCTTTTGCACATCTTCCAAAAATAACTCCTCCTTGAGCAATACATAAGATATTTTCAAGTGTACGCTTTGAATTTCAATTTGCGTTTAATAACATGTAAATCTTGTGTTAAGTTTGTAAATTTTGTGTAAAGGTGATTAATCAATCAGATTTCCTTCCCAATCCCGTTCCACTTTCATTTTTGAAACAGGAATATAACCTAAGTCTTCAATTATTCCTTCCTGCACCTCATCGGACAGCATAAAATCGAGAAACTCTTTCGTTAATTCTTTTGGTTCACCTAAAGTATACATATGCTCATAGGACCAAATTTTCCATTCATTCGTTGCTACATTATCATCAGTTGGATCCACACCATCAACTTTCAAAGTTGCCACTTCATCATTGACGTAGGAAAAAGCTGTATAGCTAATAGCACCTGGTGTATCTGAAACGATAGACCGTACCATGCCGCTGGAATCCTGCTCCTGTGCGCGGACAGCTGTTTTACCATCCAAAACCCATTTTTCAAAGGTTGCCCGAGTACCGCTGCCGGCTGCTCTATTCAGAATAACAATGCTGATATCTTTACCGCCTAGCTCTTTCCAGTTTTTTATCTCTCCTAAAAAGATTTTTCTCAAGTTTTCTATAGAGATATCCGTCACACCCACATTTTTATTAATAATTGGTGTGATTCCTGCAACCGCAACTTTGTGATCGACCAGTTTATTCGCTTCAATACCTTTCTTTTCCTCAGCGAACAAATCAGAATTTCCAATTTCAACAGCTCCAGCCTGTACCTGACTCAAACCCGTGCCGCTTCCGCCCCCTTGGACATTAATAAACTTCCCGGGATTTTCACTCTGGAAGGCCTCACTAGCCGTTTCAACTAAAGGCTGAAGCGCAGAGGAACCAACTGCAGTAATAGATTCTCCCCGATCAATCCAGCTGGCACACCCTGAAAGAGCAAGCATACTTATTAAACTAAAAATAATGAATAATTTCTTTTTCATTTCCTCGTAAACCTCCAAATCCATTCAATCAGTTTATTTTAACATTAAGAATTAACAATGAAAATCAAATTACTTAAAATTTCCTTTCATTCAGTTCTTTTGAGTAATAAAATAACAAAAAACTTCAATCAAGCCTAGTTTGCTCAATTGAAGTTTTATATTTTTATTCTGTTTTACCTTATAGCAATGGTGAGATTAAGCGTGCCAGCCCCTCTTTAAGTTTAATAATAAAACCTCTCGCATTGTACTTTTCCTGTGTTAACAGCTCTGACACCTGAGAATCTTCGTAAAAAGAATCTCTAACTTTTTCAGAAAACTCCTGATCATAAATGATTGTGTTAATCTCAAAGTCCAGTCTAAATGAACGAACATCAATATTAGCAGATCCTACTGAAACGATGCCGCCGTCAATAATAACCGTTTTGGCATGTATAAAGCCATTTTCATAGGTTTCGATAATCGCTCCATACTCCAGCAGCTCTGCTGCAAAAGAATACGTTGCCCAATAAACCAGCATATGATCCGGCTTATTAGGAATTTGGATTCTTACATTAACACCAGAAAGAAGTGCCAGCTTAAGGGCCTCATGAATAGATTCATCTGGAATATAATAAGGTGTCTGAATTAAAATTTCCTTCTTAGCTAAAGAAATCATTTTCAAATACGTCATTTTAATCTGTTCATGTTCAGAATCAGGACCGCTGGTCACAATCTGAACAGCCTTTTTACCTACAGAAGTAATTGCCGGGAAATATTGTTCCCGATAGCTTAATTCTTCTGGGTGTTGAGAGTTCCAGTCCATTAAAAACCGGTTCTGCATACTATAAACTGCATCGCCGCAAATACGCAGGTGATTATCCCGCCAATAACCAAATTTGGCGACATTACCTAAATATTCATCCCCCACATTAAAACCGCCAGTATAACCTACCATCCCATCAATCACAACAATTTTTCGATGATTTCGATAATTGATGCGGGGGTTTAAATAAGGTACAAACAATGGAAAGAAAAATGCAACCTCTCCGCCTTCATTTGTCAACCTTTCAAAAAACTTCATATTCACTTGGGTGGAACCCCATGCATCCAGAAGTACGCGAACCTTTACTCCACGTTTTGCAGCATTAATCAGTTCTTCCCGAACCTCTTTCCCAAGGGTATCCGCACGATAAATATAGTACTCCATATGGATATGGTCCTTCGCCCGACGAATATCTTCAATCAGTGCATCAAATTTTTCACGTCCATCTGTATATAAAATAATATCGTTATTCGTTGTATACATGGAGCTTTCAAAAATCGTCAGCATATAAATCAACTGTTTGGGCTTTACTTCGCCAGTTGGCGGATGAGGAAACAGCCCTCTCCTCAAGGCATTCTTTTCATTTTCGATTTCGGCGTTCATACCAATTTTGGCCTGCATCTTCATGTCAAAGATTTTATCTTTAGATATTCCCCGTCCAAGAAAGATATATAAAACGAATCCCACAATAGGGACAAAGAAAAGAACCAATAGCCAGGCCCAAGTTTGAGCTGTTTCCCGTCTCTCACGAAAAACAATAACCAGCGAGAGCAAAATATTAGCAATAAAAATAATTACAAAGAAATTATCAATAAAAAAATTCATACATTCACCTCTAACTACGCTTTCCCACACTAGTAAGGATATCTAACTTGTCATGAGAAGTAAAGAAAAAAGAGAATGAAATGATTTTTCAAACAAATCATTTCATTCTCTTAAGCTTTTATATCTTCAAGAATCGGCGCATAGATATTACTGAACCTACAGAGCCGATAACAACTCCTACACCAATCATCAGTAAATTCAACTGCCACAGGAATTCTTCTGGCTTCAACATTGAATAGTTTGAACGCAGCAGCTGCAGATTCAGAACTTTAAATGCCTGATGATAACCAAAAGTCAGAAGGACCATTGGAATAATAGCTCCCAACAGACCGATCCAGGCACCTTCCAAGAAGAAAGGCCAGCGGATATATCCATTTTTCGCCCCAACTAAACGCATGATTTGAATCTCACGTTGTCTTGACAAAATAGTAATTCGAATCGTATTTGAAATTAGAAACACTGCTACGAATAGTAGTAAACCTGCCGCAGCAAGTCCCCAAGTCTGAACGGTTTTAGCTAATTGGAAAATCTTATCAGAAGACAATCCGCCATAATCGGCTTTAAATACATTTGCCAGCTTACCAGCTTCTTCAGAGATTTTCTTTGTTTGTTCTGGTTGTTTTGCACTTAAATAATACACATCGTATAGCGGGTTGCTGTCTCCTTCAAAAAGATTCCAGGCATCCCCCATTTGATCTTGAATTTTTTTAAGCTGCTGATCTTTATTAGAGTATGAAATACTTTCGACATTTGGAATTTTGCCTAATTCGCCTTCTAATGCCTGCATTTCCTCTGCTGTTGTACCAATATCAACAAAAACTGAAACTGTTACGTTTTCAGAAATATCCTTTGCCAATTTCGTTGCATTGAAAATCACTGCCATAAAAATACCTACAAGTATTAATGTGATTGTCACGGCACTTGTTGAAGCTATCGTCATCCAGCCGTTTCGCTTCAAACTTTTAATACTCTCAAGTAAATGAGTAAAAAATGTTCTAATCATCGTAGCCGTAATCCCCTTCCGCTTGATCTCGAATAATCCGTCCGTTCTCTATCGCAATTACCCGATGACGGATGGTATTTACAATCGTACTGTTATGTGTTGCCATCACAACCGTAGTTCCCTGAGCATTAATACGATCCAATAACTTCATAATCTCCCAGGAATTTTCGGGATCAAGGTTACCAGTTGGTTCATCAGCAATCAGAACTTTAGGCATATTTACGATTGCCCGTGCGATTGATACACGCTGTTGCTCCCCACCGGAAAGCTCACTTGGAAATACCCGTACTTTGTGCTTCAATCCTACAAGATCCAATACTTCCATAACGCGTTTCTTAACTTCACGAGGTTTTCTTCCAATTACCTGCATAGCATAGGCAACATTTTCATAAACAGTCTTTTTGCTTAACAGTTTATAATCCTGAAAGACAATCCCGATTTCTCTTCTCAGATAAGGAACTTCATTGTTCTTAATTCTAATCAGATCGTGACCGGCTACCTTTAGGCGTCCCTTTGTTGCTTTTTCTTCGCGGTACATCAACTTGATAAATGTAGACTTTCCTGCACCAGATGGACCTACAACATATACAAACTCACCTGGTTTTATTTCTATTGAAAGATTTCTAATAGCAGTTGTACCATTAGAATACTTTTTCATTACATCTTTCATTTCAATCATGATGTTTTCTCTCCATCTCCATAATAAAATCACTGCTTATTATAACATTAATTTATTTCAATCCTCTTTCAACACTTTACAGTTATATTTCATTTCAGTAAAGAGCTTAGCTGATTTGCATTTTTAAATAAGCATCGATAAATCCGTCAAGATCTCCATCCATGACTGCCTGTACATTTCCTGTTTCAAAATTAGTCCGGTGGTCTTTGACCATCGAGTACGGATGAAAAACATATGAACGAATTTGTGAACCCCAACCGATTTCCAGCTGTTCGCCACGCAGATTTGCTGCTTCCTGCGCCTTTTTCTCCAGTTCCAGCTGATAAAGCTTCGCTTTCAGCATAGACATTGCCTGTTCCCTATTTTTTAGCTGTGAACGTTGCGCCTGACTTGCTACAACCGTTCCTGTCGGGATATGAGTAATTCTGACCGCAGATTCTGTTTTATTAATATGCTGACCGCCGGCACCGCTTGCACGATAGGTATCAATTTTCAAATCATCAGAATTAATCGCTACTTCTACTGTATCATCCAGCTCTGGCATTACATCTACCGAACAAAAAGAAGTATGTCTTCGTTTAGCAGAATCGAAAGGTGAGATACGAACTAAACGATGGACGCCTTTTTCAGATTTGAGATAGCCATAAGCGTTATATCCTTTAATTTCCAGTGTTACACTTTTTATACCGGCTTCATCTCCAGCAAGATAATCCAATGTTTCCACTTGAAATCCATGACTTTCTGCCCAGCGCGTATACATCCTTAACAGCATGCTGCCCCAATCCTGAGACTCGGTTCCGCCAGCCCCCGGATGTAGTTCAATGATAGCATTGTTCTTATCATACGGCTCATTTAATAGTAGGGAAAGCTCATAAATCGACAATTTTTCAGTCAATTGCTGGATTCTGTCAACTAGTTCCTCATGAATCTCTTGGTCGTATTCTTCCTGTTGAAGCTCATTCATCACTTCCAGCTCCTCCAGCTCTTCCGCAAGCTGATTAAACTGCTGAAACTTTTCTTTATAGACATTTGTTTCATTGATCAACTTCTGTGCTTCTTCGGTGTTATCCCAGAAACCAGGCTCTGCCATTCGATGTTCAGCCTCTGCAATATCCTCTTCCAGCTGGTCTAAGTCAAAGAGACCCCCTAAAACTACTTATTTTTTCATTCATATCATCTAATGAATGACGAATTTCTGCATTTTCCATCTATCTTAAAACTTCCTTTCCTTTAAATCAATGTTAGCAATTTACTCCTTAAACTTCTATCTAGTAAAATGATTATTTACTCATTTTACCAGTACAAAGTAACTTACACAAATCCTTCCGGAAATGCAACGTGTTTTCCATTATTTACACTGCTCTTAAAACTTTTTTAGACTGCTGTTCTCGTCAAAACAACAAGTAAAGGCAGGGACAAGCCCCGCCTTCGCTTTTATTTAGGCATTTTTTCCGTGACAGTTTTTGAATTTCTTGCCGCTGCCGCACGGACATGGGTCATTTCTTCCCACTTTTTGTACCTGAACAGGTTTCTTCTTCCCAGAAGTATTACTTTGTTCTTCTGGAGTTTCACCTGGATGAGTTGCTTCACCTTGGGCGACCTGCTCCCGTTGAACATTTTGACGAAGTTCCGATTTCATAAATAGACGGGTAACTTCAAATTCAATGGCTCCAACCATGTCCTCAAACATTTGATAACCTTCTGTTTGATACTCAACCAAAGGATTATTTTGACCATAGGCACGTAAGCCCACAGATTGGCGTAGCTGATCCATTGCATCAATATGGTCAGTCCATTTTGTATCAACCACTCTCAAAATAACAACCTTTTGGAATTCAAGCATTTGCTCAGGACCACTTAGTTGTGCTGCTTTTGTTTCATAGATTTCTTTTGCAGCATTATATAAGTAATCTTTAATCTCTTCTGGTGTTTTCCCTTTGATATCCTCAATAGAAATAGCATCTTCATGCAGGACAGCTGATCCGGCAAAATCTACGATTCCTTCCAGATTCCAGTTTTCTTTTTCTAATTGAGTATGACTGTCAACAACCCGGCTGATTGTCCGTTTTACCATATTCATCAATACATCTGTTAAGTCATTTTCTTCCATGATGACTTCCTGACGCTGCGCATAGATGACTTCACGCTGCTCACGCATCACGTCGTCATATTGTAAAACGTTCTTTCGAGTATCATAGTTGTTTCCTTCCACTCGTTTCTGAGCAGATTCAACTTGTCTAGTCAGCATTTTACTTTGAATAACAGCATCCTCGTCTTCGATCTTCATGCGATCAAGGAAAGCTTTAATTCGTTCTGAACCAAAACGTTTCATCAAATCATCTTCCAAAGAAAGATAAAATTGTGAAATCCCTGGATCTCCCTGACGACCGGAACGTCCGCGAAGCTGATTATCTATACGACGAGACTCGTGCCGTTCTGTACCAATAACGGCCAAGCCGCCTAATTCGACAACGCCCAAGCCAAGTTTAATATCCGTACCACGACCAGCCATGTTGGTTGCTATCGTAACCGCACCCTTTTGACCAGCATTCATGATGATTTCTGCTTCTTTAAAGTGATTTTTAGCATTCAATACTTCATGCGGAATTTTTTCTTCATTTAACATGTTAGACAACAGCTCAGAAGTTTCAACCGCTACTGTCCCTACCAGGATAGGCTGACCATTATGGTAGCGTTCCTTGATATCCTGTACAACTGCTTTAAACTTTGTATCCAGTGTAGGATAAAGTAAGTCCGCACGATCATCACGAACGATTGGTTTATTTGTAGGAATTTGAATAACCTGCATATTGTAAATTTCACGGAACTCTTCTTCTTCTGTTTTCGCTGTACCGGTCATCCCAGACAATTTTTTATACATACGGAAGTAGTTCTGGAAGGTAATAGTTGCCATTGTTTTTGTTTCGTCTTCAATTTCAACGCCTTCTTTTGCCTCAATCGCCTGATGCAAACCATCAGAATAACGGCGTCCATCCATAATACGCCCAGTAAATTGGTCGACAATAAGAACTTTTCCATCCTGTACAACGTAGTCGAAGTCACGAATCATGATGAAGTTTGCACGCAAAGCCTGCTCCATATGATGCGTCAATGCTGTGTTTTCAATTTCGTAAAGGTTATCCAAACCAAAAGCTTCTTCAACTTTTTCCATACCTGCTTCGGTAAGACTAATCGTTTTAGACTGAACGTCGATTTTGAAATCTTCTTCTTCTTTCAGTTTTTTCACAACTAAATCTGTACGTGTATACAGAGCAGTAGACTTTTCAGCCTGTCCTGAAATGATTAATGGAGTACGAGCTTCATCAACTAAAATAGAGTCCACTTCATCAACAATTGCATAGTTCAGCGGACGCTGTACCATTTGATTACGGTAAACAACCATATTGTCTCTCAGATAATCAAAACCTAGTTCATTATTTGTGCTATATGTGATATCCGCATTATATGCCGCACGCTTTTCTTCTGCTGTTTTTGAGTTGATATTCAGACCAACACTCAATCCAAGGAAATTGTACAACTCTCCCATTTCACTTGAATCACGAGTTGCCAAATATTCATTGACTGTTACCACATGGACACCTTCACCGGATAAAGCATTCAAATATACCGGCATTGTAGCTGTCAAGGTTTTCCCTTCCCCTGTTCTCATCTCAGGGATGTTGCCATCGTGAAGAACAATCCCCCCCATAAGCTGAACACGGTAAGGATATAAACCTAATACCCGCTTTGCACCTTCACGAACTACAGCGAACGCTTCAGGCAGCAGTTGATCTAAGGTTTCGCCTTTTTGATAGCGTCCTTTCAGCTCATCTGTTTTGCCGCGAAGTTCATCATCACTTAATTGTTCCATTGCTGAAGCAAAGCTATCAACCTGGTCTGCAATCCCTTCGAGACGTTTTAGTTCCTTTTTATCGTTTTCAATCATCTTTCTAAGAAAATTTGCCATTTTTCAAGTGTTCCTTTCAATTAACTCTATTTATTTTTCTACAAATCACACAATCATTTTACCTGAAATGTACAATCATCCTTCTTATTTTATCATTACTTCATAAGAAAGGAAATAACTTATCCTAAGAATTACTTAAATATTTGTATGTACTCACAATAAAAGCTGGAGAAAAGCACCTGCTTTACTCCAGCCGACTGTTCTACTTGTTTAAGAATGAAACAGCAGTTACTTAGTCTGTTTCGATTAAGCCGTATTTACCATCTTTACGACGGTATACGATGCTTGTTCCATTAGTTTCAGAATCTTCAAAGATAAAGAAATTATGTCCCAGCATGTTCATTTGCAGAACTGCTTCTTCGCTGTCCATTGGTTTCAGTGATAAACGCTTTGTACGTACGATATCAAGTTCAGATGTTTCTTCTGAATTGTCATCTTCTGTGAAGAAAGTTGCTGGCTGTGTATTGCCTAAGCCAGTTTCACGTGATTTACGATTGATTTTTGTTTTAAATTTACGAATTTGACGTTCTAATTTATCTACAACTAAATCAATACTTGCATAAAGATCTGGAGACGTTTCTTCCGCTCTCAATACTAAATATGGAAGTGGAATCGTCACTTCAACTTTTGCAGTTTTTTCAGTATAAACTTTCAAATTAACATAAACTGTTGCTTCAGGTGCATCGCTGAAGTATCTCTCCAGTTTTTTAACTTTTTTCTCTACATAATCACGAATCGCTTCTGTTACTTCGATGTTTTCTCCGCGCACATTATATCTAAACATAACAATTGCCCCTTTCATCTACCACTAAAGAGGGAACTAAAAGGACCACTCTTCCGCTCCCTCTTCTTACTTCCATTATAGCTAACATTTGGATATTTGCCAACAAAATTACTACTCAAATTTCGTTCAAATATTTCAAATTAGCGAGCTAAAGAAAAAGTTTCAATTTTTTCAACCGGATATTCCAAAAATAATTCAGCCGCAAAGAAAAGTGTTCTCCCTGTCGTATATATATCATCAACTAAAATAACACTTCTTTTTTTAAACTGCTGCTTATTCTCTGCGTTAATACAGAAAGGCTGCTGTCCTGCTAACCGCTCTTCCCTGTTTTTTTGTGCCTGAGGTCTTTCTTCATTATTTCTTAATAAAAGCGGAGAATATGAAATTCCTGCTCCTGTTAAGAGTCCTTCTACTTGATTGAACCTTCTTTCCTTCAACCGTTGTTCCGATAATGGAATTGGAACAATCAGATAATCATTTTTATTTTTTAGATACCCACTAATTTCTTTTGAAAAGCTGAAGCGCAACTGATAATTTCCTTTAAACTTATATTCTTCAAACCAATGCTTCATTTCTTTATTGTAATGAAACAATGCGGTATGCTGAAACTTGTAGTCTGGGTATTTTTGTTGCCACAAGCGACAGTCATCACAGTGACTGGTCTCTTGCTGCTCTCGACAACAGCCTGGACAGTTTGCTCCTTTTTCAATCAGTCGAAAATTACTGAGACATTCATTACATAGTTCGTTAGCATGAATAGAACGAAGCAATAAAAGCTCCGGGATTGGAAGTAGCTTAACAATTTTCTGGTTACAGTACAAACAGTTCATCTATCAACCCTCGTTTTCTAGCCAACTGATTCATCTTTTTAATTTGATAAATACTAGTTTTAACTGCTTTGGTCTGTCCGTCACATAAAAAATAGACTTTTGCATTGGTGAATTCTGCCTTGCGATCAACTCTTCCAGCAATTTGGACTAATACAGATTCTGTAAATACCGGACGTTCTGCTCCCAGAACAATTACAGACACCCGCTCGAACGTTACTCCACGTTCCAAGATAGTCGTCGTCAGAAACAAACGGAATTTTTGGGCTCTCATCCCCTGAACCTTTTCTAACCGTTTTTCATCTTTGGAATGGACGGCCTCTATTGCAAGGTCCTTCATCTCTTTATTTATTATAGGATAAAGCATTTCCAGTATTTTAATGCTTGGACAAAACAACAAGATGTTATTTTGAGCTACTAATAACCGAATCATTTCTTTTAATTCTTTAGGAATGAAGCCTTTTTTAATTTGTTTATACCAGCCCGCACACCTTTTGACTATTGGAACAGGTAGTACCCTTCGATGATATCTAGCTGGTAAAACGATTGTAGCTAGCTGACCTTTCCCCATCTCATTTAAGAGCTTCTTTGTCGGTGTTGCCGTCAGATAGACAAGGCTGCCCTCCTCTTTCAGAGCATTCTGTGCGCCTCTATGAAGTATTTCTTCATCTATATAAGGAAAGGCATCCACCTCATCAATTATTAGTAAATCAAAAGCTTGATAAAACCTCAACAACTGATGTGTTGTACAAACAACCAGCTTTGTATAACGATAAAGTTCTTCCACTTTTCCATGTAAAAGCAAAATATCTTCAAAAGGAAACACCGCTTTAATTCGTGGAAAAAGCTCTAGACAGACGTCAACTCTAGGAGAAGCGATACAAATCCGACTGTCTTTTTCTAATAAGGCATGGAGCGTTTCAAACAGCATTTCTGTCTTGCCTGCCCCTGTCACTGCCCACACCATACCATTTTTCTTGATTTCAGTAAGATGACGTAACTCATCTGAAACGACTTTCTGCCCGTCAGTCAATGTTCCGTTCCATGAAAAGACCACTTTCCTCGACTCTGTTTCAGGCTCAGGCAAATGATAAAAAACTTCTGTGCTGTCTACTCTTCCCATTTGAATACATGACGGACAGAAAAATATCTCACTACTTAAATGGACAGCTGATTTTTCATGTATGCTTCCACAACGGCAACAACTGACTCTTTTATGGGTTATTTCCATTGCAGGTAGTTGAATAGCCTTGGAAAATTCTTCGATTGCTGTAAGTTCCTTCTTCATAACTCTTCTTCCGGTCAGTTCATTCATTCGTTATCCCTCCAAAAAGAATATTCGCAAAAGAATAAAGTATCAATTAAAAAAAAGCTCAAAACTGTTTGTAAACGGTTTCGAGCTTTTTTAATTAATTTTTCAGTTTCTGCACTATACTAAATAAGCCATTTTGATTTTAATAACTTATTAAAAACAACATATTCTTTCTCTAAATTAACCTGAGCAACTTGATAGCTTGCATTTAGCCAGCCATAAGCGCCTTTTTCAGGATGTTTATAATCATTTGCCCACCAGTCAGAATCTTTACGAGCTGTTTTAGGGAGACCAGAGTACGGAAAAAGCAACTCATCAAACTGAGTGAAAGTCAAAGTCACCTGTGAACCACCGTTTTCTTTCAAATACTGTGTCACATGATCATATTTCTTTGATCGCTCTTTTGCCATTTGATCCCTCCTTTTTAATATTATCTCACAAATCATTGAAGATTCAACCACTTGAACTTATTTTTCAAGCGGTTTCTAGTTGCCTAACCTGTTTTTTTTACCTATACTTATAGTATTACCTAAATGAAAAGGAAGAGCCCATGATTGATCATTATTTTACCATCCGTCAGGATGGTCAGAGTGAATTAGAGATAAAAAAATCACGCTTTATTTGTTTTTTAAAGCGTGTTTCAACAGAAGAAGAGGCGAAAGCATTTATCGCTGGAATAAAAAAAGAACATTGGAAGGCAAATCATAACTGCAGCGCATTTATTCTAGGAGATCAAGGAGAGATTCAGCGCAGTAGTGATGATGGAGAGCCTAGCGGAACAGCTGGTATTCCTATGCTGGAGGTTTTGAAAAAACAGGAGCTGATTAACGTAGCAGCTGTTGTCACCAGGTATTTTGGCGGAACGAAGCTAGGGGCGGGTGGACTGATTCGGGCTTATAGTCATGCTGTCTCTCAAGCAACAAATGAGATTGGTATTGTTGAAGGTAAGCTTCAACAGGAAATTATTTTGGATATCGCCTACCCGCAGCATGGAAAACTACAGAATTTTTTGGAAGCCAGCAGTTACACAGTAAAGGATACTCAATTCAGTGAGAAAATTTCAGTTATTTGTCTAGTGGATGAGCATTTAACTAAACAATTTATTGCGGAAGTTACTGATATTTTAAATGGACAATTTTCGTACATCGAAGGAACAACCAGTTATCATGAGATTCCCGTAAAAAAACTGTGACATAAAATGTCACAGTTTTTTTCAGTCTTTAGCAGATAAATACTTTTATGAACTTTTTTCCCAAAGTATTTATCTTTAACTATAAATGTTTTTTGAAATAATAATCAACTACTGATTTTTTTGTAAAGTTCATTCGTTTTATCGAATGTGTAGCCGTTAGCTAGCAAAACACCACATGAGCCTAAATTTTCAGGTTCCGGCTGAACAATAATCCGTTCGGCATTTTCCGATTGAAATACAGTATCGGTTAGTAGAACAACGATTTGTTTACCAATCCCTCTACCTAAATACGCGTCTTCTCCAATCATATAATCAATGCTGAAGGTGCCTTCCAGTTGTTCAGACCCGTGCCATGTTTCACCACTCTCTGAAAATTGATAATACTGACAAAAGCCGATTGGCTGGTCATTGTGCTCAACAATAAAGTGGTGTAGAAAGCTAAAAGCTTCCCGCCGCTCTCTAACTTCCAGTAGCCAGTCTTCAGGGTCGTGATACCAACGTGCCACATGCTCTTTTTTCATCCAGCTTTCAAATAAACAAATATCTTCGTCTGTAAATGGTCTTAATGATAAATTCATAGTAAGTTCCTCCAAATAGTTTAGATTTATACATTCATTTTAAATCTATCTATTCGGCGGGCCTCGTATTCTATTTTCCTTTACAATTTAGCAGGGATATCTAATTCTCATCGTTCTTCCTCCTCTATTTTTCTAAGTAAAATTCAAATCGATTACCAGCGTATTGTGTTCGTACGTACTCAAACGGACGACCATCCTCCAAATAGGATATTTGACGTAGTCTAAGGATTGCTGCTCCACGTTTCATGTCCAAATACTCGGCAATTTGCTCAGATGCAAGCATTGCTGAAATTGTCTGATTTGCTTGTCCAATTTTGTAGCCGCCTTTTTCCTCTAGCGTTTTATAAAGAGACATGCTGATTTCCGATTTACTATACTTTTCTACAAGTGAATAAGGGATACTGGCTACCTCAAAACAAATAGGGACATCATCCGCATAACGAATCCGCTCCATTTTCAAAATAGAATCATCTTCACTTAATTGTAGTTTTTCTAATTCACTGGAGCTTGGTTTAGCAATAAAATAGGAAACTGTTTTACTCGAAGGTACCCGGTTTTGAGAAAGCATTATTTCTGTAAAACTAGTTGTCCCAATCATTCTTTCCTGCACCTTTTGGCGGGCAACATAGGTTCCTGAACCAATCTTTCTTTCAAGAATCCCTTCATCCGCGAGCGTCTGTATTGCTTGGCGCAAGGTCATTCGACTGACCTTAAACTGCACAGCCAGCTCTCGTTCCGATGGTAGACGGTCGCCAATCGCCCAATGACCTTTTTCAATATCTTCTTTTATTTTATCATGAATTTGTAAATATATTGGTAAAGATGAAGTCATCTCTATCCCCCCTCGTTATTTTTCTATCTCAAGTATAACTGGTATATACCTGATTAACAACCATAATTTTAAGTATAGCTTATCAAAAGATAATTCTGCTTTTTTTGGTCTAACTAATGAACAGACAAGAAAGAAGGTTTTCTTCAATTAAAGACAACAAATTGGTCTGTCCTTTTCATCAAGTAACAAGAGTTTAGTTTTGCCAGCGCGGCAAACATTTTTTTAGTTGACTAGTCCAGCTAATTAATCTGCTGTCTTGAAGAGCCTCCGCTTTACTTTGTTTAAGAAGCAGTCTTGTATATACCTTTTATGTAGACAGAAAAAATCCTTCTTATTGCTGTGCAGCCTCGCAATAAGAAGGATGTGAAGTAATAGCTGTTTCGTTTTCAACATCTAACACTTTTATTCAGACAGCTTTACTTCGTTTAAGAACGTACTTCGACTTCTTCTTTTGCCATCTTGTTGGCAGTTGCCATCATTAGTCGAATTCTGTTTAATTGATTAACCAAAGAAACACCTGGATCATAGTCAATCGCTGCAATATTGGCTTTAGGATATTGATGTCTTAGCTCTTTAACGACACCTTTTCCAACAACATGATTTGGAAGACACCCGAACGGCTGCATACAAACAATATTGTTTACACCTGCTTTCAATAGCTCAATCATTTCACCGGTTAAGAACCAGCCTTCACCGGTATGATTTCCTATTGAAAGGATTTTTCCAGCATCTTCAGCCAATTCATAAATTGAGGCAATCCCTTCAAAGCGTTCGGAATTTCTTAACGCCTTATCCATTGGCTTCTCTACTAATTCAATCATACGAATGGCAAATTCAGCAATCATCTTACTCTTTTTAGACATCCCCAGATTTTCATATTTAAAGATTTGGTTGTATAAAGAATAGTTCATAAATCCGACAATATCCGGAACAACTGCTTCGGCTCCTTCTTCTTCCAGCAATCGGACAATATCATTATTTGCCGTAGGAGAGTACTTCACCAGAATCTCTCCCACAACTCCAACTTTAGGTTTAACAATATCCAAAAGAGGAACTTCGTCAAAGTCTTTGATGATTTTCTTCATATTTCTATTAAACTGGGTTAATGAACCATTTCGAACGTTCTTTTCGATCTTTTTGAGCCATTCTGTATGCATCTTATCAATCATTCCCGGCTCAGTTTCGTACGGCCGAGTCCGATAGACAACTCGTTCAAATAGGTCGCCATATAAGAATGCAATTGCAACTCTTTTTAACAGAGGCAGAGTAAATTTGAATCCTGGATTAGATTCCACCCCTTTGTTCCCCATTGAGATTGACACAACAGGAACCTGAGGGAATCCAGCATCATTCAAGGCCTTTCTGAGCAAAGGAATATAGTTCGTTGCTCTGCAGCCGCCGCCAGTTTGGGTCATCATGACACTTACATTATTCAGATCGTATTCTCCACTTTGTAAAGCTTCAACTAGCTGTCCGATAGAAATGATTGCCGGATAGCAGGAATCATTATTCACGTATTTCAACCCTACGTTGACAGCTTCACGGTCTTCTGCCGGCAAACAAACCACATTATAACCGGATGCCTTCAATGCAACATCTACTAATCCGCTTTGATGAATTGGACTAAGCATTGGCAGCAGTAGTGTATGATCTTTCTTCATCTGCTTAGTAAAGACAATTTTTTCTTGAGTCTCTTCTTTCAGCTGGGGTTCAAAGCCTTGTTTATCCCGTTCACCAACAGCTGCTTTTAATGACCGCAAACGGATTCGAATAGCCCCTAGATTAGAGCCTTCATCAATTTTTAAAACCGTATAGATTTTTCCGTACTGATCCATAATTTCTTCTACCTGATCTGTTGTAACAGCATCTAACCCGCAGCCAAACGAATTCAACTGAACAAGCTCAAGATTTTTAGATTTTGCTACCACCTTTGCTGCAGCATATAAGCGGGAATGATACACCCATTGATTAACTACACGGAGATTTCCAATGTCACCAAGATGGGAGATACTATCCTCAGTTAAAACATGAAAACCTTCTTGTGTAATCACTTCAGCAATGCCGTGATTGATTTCCGGATCAAGATGATACGGTCTTCCAGATAAAACAACACCTTTCTGACCTTTTTGGTTTAGCATCAGAAGTGTTTCTTCTCCTTTATTGCGGATATCCGTTTTGAAATTTTCAAGTTCCTCATAGCCCAAATGAAGCGCCTTTGTAATTTCTTCTTTAGAAATACCTAAATCAGCAAAGCAGTTCGCCATGACGTCCGCCACAGAAGCTTCGTTTGCCAAATTAATAAACGGATTACGATAATCCACTTTTCCTTCACGAATGTCATCCACATTATTTCGGATAACATCTGGATAACTTTGAACAATTGGACAGTTGAAATGATTGTCTGCCTTTTTATCTTCTTGACGTTCAAATACAACACCTGGATAAAAAATCATCGGGATGCCTTTATCAATCATTGCCTGAATATGTCCATGAGCAATTTTTGCCGGATAACAAGCTGTATCGCTTGGAATAGTCTCCATTCCTTGTTCATACAATTCCTTATTGGAGCGAGGTGAAAGCTCCACTCTGAAGCCTAGCTCTGTAAAAAACGTAAACCACAAGGGATAATTTTCATACATATTTAATACTCGAGGAATACCTACTACGCCCCGCGGTGCTTCTTTTTCCTTCAGTGCCCGATATTTGAATAGCCGACGATACTTATAATCTATAAGGTTCACTTTACGGTCTTCACGTTTAACTTTAATTCTTGCTCCGCGTTCACAGCGATTTCCAGTAATGAATTTCCGACCGTCTGAAAAAACTGTCACTGTCATCATACAGTTGTTTTCACACAAACCACAATGAGTGAATTCTTTATCTGCTGTAAAAGCTTCAAGCTCTTCATATGGCAGCAGCGTTGTCTGCTCTCCAATCTCATAATTTTCCAGAGCAATTAAAGCAGCACCATAAGCACCCATCAAGCCTGCAATAGAAGGACGAACTACTTCTCGTCCGCTGATCATTTCAAACGCTCTTAAAACTGCTTCATTATAAAATGTTCCGCCTTGACAGACAACTTTTTTTCCCAGTTCTTCTGGTCTGCGAATTTTGATTACTTTATAAATCGCATTTTTGATAACTGAATAGGAAAGTCCAGCAGAAATATCCCCAACTGAAGCTCCTTCTTTTTGAACTTGTTTTACTTTGGAATTCATAAACACTGTACATCGCGAGCCCAAATCAACAGGCGCCTGAGAGCTTAACGCTTCTATTGCAAAATCCTTCACATCGTATTTCAAAGACTTTGCAAAAGTTTCTATGAAAGAGCCACAGCCTGATGAACAAGCTTCGTTCAGCTGAATGGATGATAAGACACCGTCTTTAATTGTCATGGCTTTCATATCTTGACCACCGATATCCAGTATAAAATCTACTCCCGGCTGAAAATGATCAGCTGCTTTATAATGAGCCATAGTTTCAACTTCGCCAATATCAACTTTCAAAGCATTTTTGATTAGGTGTTCTCCATAACCAGTAACAGCTGCCTTGCCAATAAAAACATCCTCTGGCATTTGTTGATATAAGTCCTTCAAGACGTCCATTGTCGTTTCCAAAGGCTGTCCCTGGTTATTTCCATAATAAGAAAACAGCAAATTGCCGTCCTCATCAATCAATGTAACCTTCGTTGTTGTTGATCCAGCATCTAATCCTAAGAATGCTACACCTGAATGTTTAGAAAAAGCTTTTTCAGTCGCTTTTGCCTGATTATGTCTATCTCTAAACGCCTGCAGCTCATCTTGATTTTTAAATAGTGGTTCCAACGTATCTGTCGGCTTCAGCTGTTCCTTATCCCCTTCAGTTAAACGTTCCAAGAGCAGAGACAGCGTACTTTGTTCTGCATCTTTAGAATAAATTGCAGCTCCCATAGCGACAAAAAGCTGAGGATTTTCCGGAAAAATCACATCTTCTGGTTGAATATCCAACGTTTCTATAAATCTTCTACGCAGTTCAGACATGAAAAAGAGCGGGCCACCTAAAAAGGCAATCTTTCCTTTTATTTTTCTGCCGGCAGCTAATCCAGCAATCGTCTGATTCACAACCGCCTGAAAAATACTGGCTGCAATATCTTCTTTAGCCGCACCTTCATTGATTAACGGCTGTACATCTGTTTTGGCAAATACACCACATCTTGAAGCAATTGGATAGATGGTTTGATAATTTTTGGCTAATTCATTCACTCCATTTGCATCTGTTTTCAACAGAACAGCCATCTGATCAATAAAAGCACCAGTTCCTCCTGCACAGCTACCATTCATTCTCTGCTCCAGAGCACCCTCAAAAAAAGTGATTTTAGCATCTTCTCCGCCTAGCTCAATAGCTACATCTGTTTCCGGGATGATTTCCTCAACTGTACGAGTGCAAGCAATTACCTCCTGAACAAAAGGAATTTCCAGAACATCTGCCAGTCCCATACCGCCTGAGCCTGTAATCATCATCGTTAGTGGCTGGTCTCCACCCAGAAGCTCTTTTGCCTCTTCCAAGACCTTTTCTGTTGCGGCTTTTACATCTGAGTAGTGCCGCTCATATTTTGCAAATTTTGTTTGATTTTCTTCATCTATAATTACTAATTTTACTGTCGTCGATCCGACATCGATGCCTGCCCTCAATTTCATATCTCCCTGCCTCTCCAAGAGAAAAAGTTCACAATCAGCAACACACTGTTGATTAACTTACATCCTGTTTGTTATAATACTTATGTCTATTTTAGGGAGTATTAATTTTTTTTGCAACAGTCAAAAGACCTGTTTTTGTGAGATAAACAACAAACTTATTCAAATTGTTGGCTTTTTGAAAGGAATTTAAAGGATGAAAAAGAAAGATCTGCGAGTTATGCGTACCCACAAAATGATTATTGAAGCATTTATCCAATTAGTTGAAGAAAAAGGATTTGATGTTCTAACAATTCAGGAGATAGCGGATCGGGCAATGATTAACCGTGCTACATTTTACGCCCATTTTAAAGATAAACAAGATCTTTATGAACAAATTTTTGATTTAGCTGTTCGTGCATTCACCTCAGTTTTAGATACAGATACCTCGATTAAAGAAAACAAAATTGAGGTAAAAAAAATCGAACTGCTCCTGTCCAGAATCTACAATAATATTCATAAAAACAAAAACTTTTTTCTGACAATTATGGATGGCAGCTCCAATGAAATTTTAAAAAGAAAATTGGCTGATATTCTCTATGAGAAATACGCCGACACACTTTCCCGTTTACGTATTACAGAAAACGATATTGAAGTCCCGATTGATTTTATTATTGAATACATGACCTCGATATTTATTGGAACACTTCATTGGTGGATTACCAGCGATACAAACATGACACCCAATCATTTAGCTCGGTTAGTTATAAAGCTTGTAGGAAACGGACATTTAACCGTTCTCGGCATTGAGATTGAAAAATAGCTGTAAAGCTAAAATAAGGGGCTGTGACATTAGTATGCCTCAGCCCCTTAAACCCAGATAAACGGTGTTTCAGAAGTAACTACTAGCAGCGAGCTGCATCGATGTCCGCTCAACATCAGTGGTAAACCACTGTGTTTCAAGGCTCTTCGACAATAAGTCGAAAATTCGCAAAAATTTGTGGAACACCAGGTAGGAATCAGTCAACATCGAATGGTTTACCTTCGTGTTTCCTGTCATTTCCGGAATTTCCGCCTTATTGCTTAGAATCACTGTGACTGCTCTTTGAGCAGAGCAGATGATGAAAAGTACCTACTTGGTGCTTAGAATCACTGTGACTGCTCTTTGAGCAGAGCAGATGATGAAAAGTACCTACTTGGTGCTTAGAATCACTGTGATTGCTCTTGAGCAGAGCAGATGATGAAAAGTACCTACTTGGTGCTTAGAATCACTGTGATTGCTCTTTGAGCAGAGCAGATGATGAAAAGTACCTACTTGGTGCTTAGAATCACTGTAATTGCTCTTTTGAGCAGAACAGATGATGAAAAGTACCTATTTGGTGCTTGAAGCTGAACACTTCCGCCTCAACCTCATTTTTTATTAGTTATTTTTGGCACGCCACTTTTTATTATGAGTAGTGTTTCTATTTGAGGTTATTTTACTAGAAACACCAACCTTCACATTGTACTTCTTCTGCTTGGTTAAGTCATAGACCTTCTCTGCTGCATCTGTAATCTTTTCTTTCAAATTCATAGACAATCTCTCCTTTGCTTTCTTGTTCATTCGTCAATGTGAGATGGTAAAAAAAATAGAACCACTCAGTTATGCTGAGTAGCTCTAGGTACTGGGGTAGCTGGATTCGAACCAACGAGTGACGGAGTCAAAGTCCGTTGCCTTACCGCTTGGCTATACCCCAAAAACAAAATGGAGGAGAGTGGATTCGAACCACTGAACCCTAAGGAACGGATTTACAGTCCGTCGCGTTTAGCCACTTCGCTACTCCTCCAAAAGTCATCTTAAAAACCTGACTTGTTTATAATACATAATTTCTACTCGAAATGCAAGTGTTATTTTAAAAAATTTTTCAACTTATTCAGCTAAATTCCATAGGCGAATAACTGTTTCGATTCCTTCATCAATGGACTTAACAACCCCTTGGTTTTCTTTACCCATTTCAATCAAAAATTTCCCAGAACCATTAGGAACAATTCTGCCTATTTCTTTTTTTCCAATCAACAAATTTGTACTCTCGACTTGTTGACCGTTGAAGGTTATTTTTTCCTCTTCAACTCGAACTTCAATATCTTTATTCTTTTTTGACATTCTTATCCCTCCAGAAGTAAATCATACCATAAACAGCTAAAAAAGCATCTATTTCTGCATAAATAGATACTTTTTTTTATTATTGACTAAATAAGTGTTTTCGCTGATATTCACTCCAAACTGCCACACCAACGCCAATTAGAATAGATCCAATCCCCATATAAATAAACATCCACAAGAAACTTGATAAGTAAGCCTGAATAAAATCATACATAGCTTTTGACTGAATACCAATCCGCTTCAAATAACCAGAAAGTAGAATAAGTGCTGGAATAACGGCCATCATTAACCCGCCCCCAACAAAAATGTATTCCCAGTATCTCAGTAAGCGATGCAGATAGCCGCGGAGTGATCTAAATAAAATTACACTTAATACTATCCATAAAACACCACAGACAGCCATGAATATCCATAGTTTTGAACTATATGCCATCACTCGATTTCCAAAAGAAAGCAGAAACGGCAGTTCAATATATCCTTTATAAACTGTTGCAGTCTGATCTGCCAACAGTTTAACGGCTTCGTCGCTTTCCGCTGTCAAATCAATATTATTTTCCGCCGCGTATTGTTTGATTTTTTCAGTTACTGAACTTTTTACTTGCTGTTCATTTTTAATTGAAAAAGGCGTATCCGGATGATACATTGCAGTAAAGTAGTTATTCATATCCTCTTTGACAATAGCTTCTTCTACTGCATTAGATAGTACCCCTTCAGGAATATTGCTCCCTAGCGCACTATTTTCAATTTGCTTATTCATTTCTTTAGTAAGCTGACTATAGTAATCGGCTTTCTCAGCTTGCTTCTCCATATATTTCTCACTAAAAAGCGTCAACCGCAAACTCAATAAAAGGAGGAATGCAACTAGAAAGACCATCGCCAAGAAAGCTAGAAACAAACGGGAAACTGCTGCTCCCTTAAATTTTTTTCTTTTCATTAAGCTTTATTCCTCCACTTTATTTTGTTCCATCAATAATCGGTCCAGAAACATAATCAGCAAACACAAATACCCGATCAGGTGTCAGCCCAATAGCATCTAATGGGTAGCAGGTATATAGAATCAATGAATGCTTCGATTTATCTCCCAGTCTTTCATCGATAACAGGATCAGTATAGTGTGCAATTCTATTTTCTGTCACTTGATAGGTATAGTCCCCGTAATGCGTATGGATAGTAATCTGGTCTCCTACTTCCAAATAATGGATTTGACCAAAGGATGGCCTGTTGTGACCGCCAATCAAAGTCGTTCCTAAATCTCCTGGAATCATACTTCCAATATACTGCCCGGCACCTTTACTAAGGATATCTTCGCTATCGCCATAAAACAATGGTTCATCAATTCCAACTTTATCAATAACCACCCGACCAAACTGATCTCCACCAACAGGATAAACCAATGTAGAAGAAGGTATTTTCCCTTCATCGTTCACCGCTGCCGCTTTTTCCTCAGGCTCAACCTGAGTAAAAAGATCGTTTGCCTTTACTTCAAAATCTGGTGAATCATTTAATAGTATCAGCTGTACTGCTGATCCTGCAAAATTGATGACAGGTGCACCAATGATATAAATGACAAAATAGCCAAAAAGCATAAAGAGAAGAGGCATAAAAATAAATGCCCCTACTCTCTTAAGAATTTTTTTATTATGCAAGTTTACGTTTTCTACTTACAAATGCTGCACCTGCAGCTGCTGCTAGTAAAGAACCAAAAGTGATGCCGCTCAGTGCATAGTTGTTTCCAGTGTTTTTAACTGTGCTTCCAGACTGATAAACAGGGTTGCCTTTAGCATCAGTAATCATCACTGCTGTGTATGCACCGCCAGTACCGAAAGTAATTTTCACGCCTACAGCATTACCTGCTGCTACAACGTAGTTTTTCAACTGATCGATAATACTTGTCGGCAACAGACGCAATGCATCTGCTAAAGTTGTTGCATTTGTTGTATCAACGTTTTGTGATTCAACTAATGCTACTGCAGCACGGATGTTTGTAAGAGCTTCTTCCACCTGTGCATCTGTTAGCGCTACACGTTTCAAATGATTTTCTGTTGCATTAATTTCTGCAGCTCCAAAATAGAATTTTTTGCCGCCAATTGTTGCTCCAGCATTTAGCGTATCAAGAATTTTTTGCTCGTTCGCCGCAATTGCTCCGTCAGCAGAAGCTTGCGAAGTAGGAACAGCAAACACCCCAACAGCCATTAGAACTACAGCTAAGAATCCAATGATTTTTTTCACTTAGTCTCCTCCTATCCTTTATTATTTATAATAAATCATAAGCAAATCAAGAAGAATCGTCATGATAAATTATACGTGTAATATCCCACCATAAATATATAAATGGCGCATGATACCTTACTTATCAAAATTATCACACGTGAAAATAATAGTCAATTAGTTTAATCACTTTTCTATTAAAAAAGTATTTATTTCTCTTGTTTTGATAATAAAACAGCTTCAAAGACATCATACCCTGCTTCTTTTAAAACTTTTTCAATTTTTTCAGTTTCCCGGCTTTCAATTTGCATTTCGAGAATTGTCTCTAATTCTTTACGGTGCACTACAATATTAGTAATACTAAAATCATTATCAGAGAGCAGCTTGGTAATTGCTGCTAAAATTCCTTTGTGGTCCTCTAATATCCGCAATTGAATTCTAGTTCCGCCTTCATGATATCCAGTAATCTTTAAGAAGGCATCAAAAATGTCATTATTTGTTATGATTCCATTCAGCTCACCCTTACTATCTACCACTGGAAGAACTCCCACATTATTGGTTCTCATCTTATAAATCCCGTCTTCCAAAGAAGCTTCCGGATCTACCGTAAGCACATTCTTGACCATGATATCTGCCGCCGTGGTCTTGTTCAGCAGATAGTTCACTTCGTATACACTCAAGCTTGTTGCCTGAGACGGCATCGCAGCTTGAATGGTTCCTTCTGTCAGCAGCCCTACCAGACGTTCATTTTGTACAACTGGTAAACGATGAATATCGTTTTTTTTCATTAAATCTACCGCATCAAAAATTTTTATATCAGGCTGTACAACGATCAGATTTTTCGTCATAAAATCTCTTATACTCATTTCCTAGCCTCCCAAATATGCTTTCTTCACTTTTTCATCATCGATTAATTCTTTTCCTGTACCGCTTAGAACGATGCTGCCGGTTTCCAATACATACCCTCTATCTGCAATAGACAATGCCATTTTTGCATTCTGCTCAATTAACAGTACAGTTGTCCCCTGTTTGTTAATCTCTTGAATAATATTGAATATCTCCTGAATGAAGATTGGCGCTAGTCCCATTGAAGGCTCATCCAGCAGCAGCAACTTAGGTTTAGACATTAATGCCCGGCCCATCGCAAGCATCTGTTGTTCACCGCCGGAAAGCGTTGCAGCATCTTGAGTTCTTCGTTCCTTCAAAATTGGAAAACGCTCAAAAATCATGTCATATTCTTCTTTAAGCTCATTCGTTTTCCTTAAGAATGCTCCCATTTCTAAATTTTCCTGAACAGTTAATCCAGGAAACACATGGCGTCCTTCGGGTACCTGACACAAGCCGGAAGCAACAATTTTCTGAGGCAAGGTTTTCTGAATTTCGTTTCCTTCAAAAATGATTTTACCTTGGGAAGGACGGTTCAATCCTGATATTGTTCGAAGAATAGTTGTTTTTCCTGCGCCATTGGCACCGATTAGAGAAACAATCTCCCCCTCCTCCACATGAAAACTAACCTCTCGAACAGCTTGAATCATCCCATAATGGACCGATAAGTTTTCAATTGACAGCATTATAGCTCACCTCCGAGATAAGCTTCGATTACCCTTGGATTGTTACGAATATCCTCCGGTTCGCCTTCAGCAATGATTCGTCCATATTCCAGCACATAGATTCGCTGACAGACTTCCATCACGAGACTCATATCATGTTCAATTAACAAAATCGTAATTTGAAATTCTTTTTGGATTTTTCTAATTAGTTCCGTCAATTCGGCTGTTTCCTGCGGATTCATACCTGCCGCCGGCTCATCGAGAAACAAAACTTTTGGATCTGTTGCCAAGGCTCTGACAATCTCCAGTCGGCGCTGTTCTCCATAAGGTAGATTCTTCGCCAAATGCTCTGCTTTCTCTTCCATGCCGAAAATACTTAGTAGTTCCTTCACTTTAATGCGCAGTTTATCTTCCTTTTTATAAAAGCTGGGCAACCGCAAAATACTAGAAAAAATACCTTCTTTGTTTTTACTATTCATTGCAATCAGGACATTATCCATTACGGTTAATTCTTTGAACAAACGAATATTTTGAAAGGTTCTGCTCAACCCCATATCAGCTATTTTATAAGGCTTCATCCCGTTTAAAATGTGTGTTTTTCCAAGTTCTTCTAATTCTACAGTTCCTTCACTTGGTTCATAAACACCTGTTAGAAGGTTAAATAAGGTGGTTTTTCCGGCACCGTTTGGACCGATTAAACCAATTAATTCGTTTGTCTCTAATGACAAATTGACATTAGAAACGGCTGCCAGACCGCCAAAGTTTTTTGTCAGATTTTTAACTTCCAATAGAGGCATTAGAATCGTCCCCCTTTTTATTAAATAGTCGCTTCACTGAAAATTCCCAAGTTCCCAGCAAACCACCTGGTTTAAAAATCATAATAATGATTAACGCCAACGCATAAATAATCATTCGAAGTTCGCCAAAATTCTGCAGATACATATTCATAAAGCCTAAGGCAACAGCAGCGATTACTGTTCCCGTCACACTTCCGATACCGCCAAATACAACAATAATTAAAATATCTATAGACTTCATAAAGCCGAAATCTTTTGGAGCAATTGTCTGAATATAGCTTCCATACAAACCGCCTGCTACACTGGCTGTCATTGCACCTATGACAAAAGCGATAACCTTATATTTGGTAGTGTTTACTCCCATTGATTCAGCGGCTATCTCATCTTCACGAATAGCAGTTGTCGCCCGCCCAGATCCACTATGGATATAGTTAACCACAATTAATATAGTGATAACAGTAAATCCAAAGACCATCGACCAGTTCACAAAAGGCGGAATACCAAAAATTCCCGCTGGTCCATTCGTGATATCTCTCATATTAATAATGACAATTCGAATAATTTCAGAAACACCTAACGTAGCAATCGCAAGATAGTCCCCTTTTAGACGTAAAGTAGGAATCCCCACAATTACGGCAATAATTCCCGAAAGAATAATCCCAAGCAATAATCCACTGAAAAAACCAGCCATCGTTGGATTTTTAACTGATACTATCGCAGTCGCATAGGCGCCAATTGCCATAAATCCTGCATGCCCTAGAGAAAATTGACCGGAAAAACCAATAATCAGGTTTAAACCCAACGCTAAAATAATGTTGATTCCAATCGTGATAAGTGTATTTTCCATATACAGATTTACTGCCCCTGCGACATAAGCCGCATAAATAATCCCATACACAGCAAGTGTTATCAGCAGCCAAATTAGATTATATTTCAGATTTTTTTTCATACTTATCACCTACACTTTCTCTTTCACGTTTTTCCCTAGAATTCCAGCTGGACGAATGAGCAATATAATGATCAGCAGTGCATATACTACGGCATCTTTATAATCAGAAAAACCAAAAGCAACAGCCGCCGTTTCCAACAGACCGATAACAAACCCGCCAATCGCTGCACCTGGAATAAGGCCAATACCGCCGACGACAGCTGCAACAAAGGATTTCAGTCCTGGAACAACACCCATCATCGGATCAATTGAATTATAGTATAAACCAATCAGCATACCTGCGGCAGCCGCTAAAGCAGAACCTAATGCAAATGTGAATGATATCGTACGGTTTACATTAATTCCCATAAGCTGTGCTGCGTCTGCGTCCACGCTTACTGCCCGCATTGCTTTCCCCATTTTGCTCTTTTTAACGATAACCTGGAGCAAAATCATCAACAATAATGAGGTAAATAGAATAATTAATTGAATATTCGAGACTTCAATGAAACCTAATTTATAAACCTCCATCTTGATGGCTTGAGGAAATGCCCGAGGGTCTGACTTTACCATTTGAATCATCACATTTTGCAGCAGAAACGATACGCCAATCGCTGTAATCAGAGCAGCAATTCTTGTAGATTTCCGCAGTGGACGATAAGCTAAAAATTCAATAACTACACCAATAACAGCCGCACAGACCATTGATAGAATTAGTGCAGGGAAAAAACCTAGCTTGAAATTGTTAATAAAAAAATACCCCATGAATGCACCTAGCATATAGATTTCTCCATGAGCGAAATTGATTAATTTTATAATGCCGTATACCATTGTATATCCAAGTGCCAGTAAGGCATAGATGCTTCCTAAAAACAGACCGTTTACCAGCTGTTGAAGCAACATTTCCATTTCCATTTTCATCACATCCAATTTTGTTTTTGTTGAGAATAAAAGAAATCGGAATAAAACAAGTTTTCTTCAAGAAATAAGTATTGGAAACAGCTATTCAGTTGTTCTCACAACTTACTATCTGTAGGCATTTAAGAATCAGCAGTCTCAAATATAAAATGATTTATCCGCCTGTCTTATTCTTACCTGTCACTGTATAGATTATCCGGCTTATTCTTGAAGAAAACTCTTCTATCCCGCCATTTATTCATATTTTGTGCATATACAACTTGATTTATCCTGCACGCCTTTTATTCTCAAAAAGGTATTTCTAAGGATTTACAGGTTCAGCAGATGTTTCTTTTCCTTCTGTTAATCCAAGAACAACTGCAGATTTCTCAGGATTATGATTCTTATCCATCGTCATTTTTCCTGTTACACCAACAAAATCCTTCAATTCAGCAAGACCTTTGGTAATTGCTTCTGAATCAGCTGAATCTTGTTCTTCAATGGCTTGCTTCAACATATAGACAGAATCGTATGCCAGCGCATTGAAAGCTGAAGGCTGTTTGCCATACTTCTCTTTGAATGCATCTACAAATGGCTGTACTTTATCTGTTGCAGGTGCTTTTTCAGAGAAATGACCTGTATAGTATACATTGCTTACATTTGCTGCACCAGCAATCTCAACTAATTTTTCATCGCCAAAACCATCTGCACCAATAATTGGTTTATCAATACCCATTTCTCTTGCTTGTTTGATGATTAAGCCGGCTTCAGTATAATAGCCTGGAACATAAATAACATCGTAGTCAAGACCTTTAATTTTTGTTAATAGGGCTTGGAAATCTTTATCTCCAGCTGTAAAGTTTTCTTCTTTAACAACTTCCCCTTTATAAGTATCCTTAAATGAATCAGCTAATCCAATAGCGTAATCACTTGATTTATCCCCAAGAATAACAACCTTTTCAGATTTCAAATTGTCTTGAGCGAAGTTTGCTAAAATGACTCCTTGGAAGGTATCTTGGAAACAAGATCTAAACACATATTCCTGTACTTTGTCGTTAGCAATCGTAATGCTGTCATCTGTACCTGATGGTGTAATTAGCGGTACTCCAGCTTTTGTCATATTAGGAATCGTTGCTTTTACAGCACCCGACGTTGCAGGTCCTACCACGGCAACAACTTTGTCTTCGTTGGTCAGGTTGGAAGCAACAGAAGCCGCCTCACTGTTTTCAGATTTGTTGTCCTTAGAAATCAATTCTAATTTTTTACCAAGAACGCCGCCATCTTCATTGATTTCTTCAATGGCTAATTCAATTCCTTCTTTTTCAGCGTTTCCGTAAGCAGATACCCCACCAGAAAGCTCCATATTCATTCCAATCTTAATTGTATCCCCATCTGCCTTATTACCGGCAGTTCCGCCGCCACCGCTTGTTGCAGTAGGTCCGCATGCAGCCAGCAAAAATAGGCTGGCAAATAAATAGCTAAATCTTTTCATCTGATTACCCCCTCATTCTCTTTCACGCAACACTCAAAGAGTATGTATACAAATATAATAAAAAAACTAATGCTTGTCAATGAATTTTCAGAAAATTTCTATTATTCAAATTATTATTAAAATCTGCTTCTTTTTGTCGGATTTATACCAGCAAAAAATGACAGCGCATTCAATACTAGTTTAACTAAATTTAATTAGATTTTCTTATTTAAAAAGCAAGCCATTTATAAAAATCAGTTTATTTGAACAATAAAAATTCTTTGATTTCCAAACAGGAGAAAAAATTAAAAAGCCCGAGGCGTTTGTTCTCCTCAAGCTTTCAATACTCTATTTGTTTAAAACAGTTCAACCTATCAATGTTAGAGAAATACATTACGTTTGATAGCAGCTTTTTAATGACTCCAATTCTTTTTCGCCAAGAAGTTCGCCGCAGCTCCAACTAGGTTTGCATCATTTCGATAGTTACATATAACTATTTCCGGAACAAAGTCTTTTAGGCCAAAATGCTTCAGTTTCTTCTTCATACGCAGGTTGATTTCATCAAGCAAACCTGCTTTAGCGGAAACTCCACCGCCCAATACAATCACTTCCGGGTCAAGAGAAAACTGGATGCCAAACAACCCCTGCGTCAAATACTCATAAAAATTTTCAACCTCTTCTACAGCAACTGGATCGCCTGCTTCCGCCAAACCGAAGACCTCTTCACCCGATACAGCTTCTTTCTCCAAGCCTTTGCGCTCACAATAACGCCAAGCCATCTGAACAGCTGTTCCTAATGTGCTAAAGGTCCGATTTCCATCAAGAAACATTAGACCGAACTCTCCTCCATAAAGATGAGCGCCTTTTACGATTTCTCCTTTGTGAAAAACGGCTCCACCGATTCCTGTACCAATCACAACAAATGCAACTTCCTGTTTTCCTTTAGCTGCACCTTCATAAATCTCAGCCATCCCTGCACAGTTCGCATCGTTTTCAATAGTCACTGGTAATTCAAATAACTGTTCTAATTCATCATAAATATCAAAATGATGAATGTAGGGAATAGCAGAAATCCCTAAAATTTGTCTTTTTTGTTCATCGACTACACCAGGAGCACTAAATGCAACGCCCTCAATTGAACGTTCGGTTGCTGAAAATACCTTTGAGAATCCAGCTTTCATCTCTTCCCAATTTTTAGGTGTAGAAAATTTTCCAGTTTCAAGCAACTGATTTTCATCCCATACTCCGTACTTTACTGCTGACCCGCCTAAATCAAATGCTAATATTGCCATATTCTTCCCCTTTTTATTTATGTTATTATTTATTTCTCCGATAATTATATGGACCATGGTATTCTTCATCTGGATTTCTCTTTAAACTAAATTTCAGCGGCACATAATCTATTCCGCCCTTTACAAACGGGTGACAGCGGCAAATACGAGCCACGCCCATTAGCCCTCCCTTTGCACCACCGTGTGTCTGAACTGCATCCAGCATATATTGAGAACAAGTTGGGTGGTACCGGCAACGGGGTCCCAAAGCTGGAGAGATAAAACGCTGATAAAATCTAACCAAAGAAATAATTAACTTACCAATCATTTCGTTTTTTTCCTTCTTTCCTATATAAACCTATTTAAACGATGAGTAGTCCACTTTTGCTTAAAATTGTAGTAACTGACAATTCTGCAAAAACTTTGTAAAATCACTCTTTTGCTGTAAAATAGATAGAGCTTATCTCTGCTTACTCAGGAGAGTCAAGCGAAATCCTACTCCCAAAAATATTTTCAATTATTTAAGAAAATCAGCGACACTTACCGCCCGATTTTTCTCTAATAGAATTTATACATTTGGACAAACTATACCGTGTTTTTCTTCATATTGCAAGTTAGTTTCTCCTCACAAAAACTATCCAAAAAATGAAAAACATGATAAACTAACGAGGACTGGAGGGATGAAAAATGGGCTTAAAATTTGAACGAAGCGACGACCTTGACAAGCTTTTTGAATCTTTTGCTGTTGACCCTAAAAAGAAGGAAAAACCAGAAGATAAAAAAGATTCTGATAAAGATGAAAAAGAAAAAAAGCAGTGACCAGTTTCTAACTGATCACTGTTTTTTTATAGATATTTTTCAATAGCCTGCCAAGCTTCTTCTTTCCCCATTTTTGTTTGAGAAGAGAAAAGTATGAACTCATCAGTAGGATCAAAATTTAAAGCTTTTTTAACAATACTTTCATGCTTATTCCATTTTCCACGTGGGATTTTGTCCGCCTTTGTTGCAACAACAATAACCGGCAAATCATAATATTTTAGAAACTCATACATTTGAATATCATCCTGTGTGGGGCTGTGACGCAGGTCTACCAGAGATACCACAGCTTTTAGCTGTTCTCTCTGAGTAATATACGTCTCAATCATTTTCCCCCATTTGGCCCGCTCCGTTTTTGATACTTTCGCATAACCATACCCTGGAACATCAACAAAATGAAGGGTATCTTCAATTAAATAAAAGTTCAATGTTTGTGTTTTCCCAGGCTTTCCAGATGTTCGAGCCAGATTTTTTCGATTAATCAATGTATTAATAAAGGAAGATTTCCCCACATTAGATCGTCCGGCTAATGCAATTTCAGGCAGCTGAGAATCTGGATATTGAGCAGGTGAAACGGCACTGATTACAATCTCTGCATTATGTACATTCATCTTTTTACTCCTTTTTGCTTATTTTTGGTTTGCCTTCTGTTTACAAAGTTTCAGCCAAAAGGCCGGGAGCGGTATCTTCTCAGAAGATACCCTGTCCCGACCTTTCATCCTCGTTCTATAAACAATTGTTAACCGGCTTTTTGATCTTTTTTATCGTAAACGATTGCCGGTTTTCCTTTGCCTTCAACTGCAAGCTCCGTAATAATTACTTTCTTGATCGTTTCATCAGAAGGAATATCAAACATGACATCCAGCATAATTCCTTCAATGATTGAACGTAGTCCACGAGCACCTGTATTGCGCTCAATCGCTTGTTTTGCGATTCCACGCAGGGCATCATCTTCAAACTCAAGCTCTGTATTATCTAGAGACAGCAGCTTTTGATATTGTTTCACTAAAGCATTTTTAGGCTCTTTTAAGATGCGAACTAAATCATCAACAGTCAGTTTTTCTAAAGCTGCAGTAACCGGCAAGCGACCGATAAATTCAGGAATCAATCCGAATTTCAGCAAGTCCTCCGGAATAATCTGCTGCATGATGCTTTCATCTTCAGACAATTTACTGTTATTTGTTCCAAAACCAATCGTTTTTTCTCCTAAACGGTTTCTAACGATTGTTTCGATTCCGTCAAAAGCACCGCCAACAATAAACAGAATATTGGTTGTATCGATTTGAATAAACTCTTGATGAGGATGCTTTCTACCTCCTTGAGGCGGTACACTGGCAACTGTTCCCTCTAGTATCTTAAGCAATGCTTGTTGGACACCTTCACCAGAAACATCTCTAGTGATGGAAACATTTTCGCTTTTACGTGCAATTTTATCAATCTCATCAATATAGATGATCCCTTTTTCAGCACGTTCAACGTTATAGTCAGCCGACTGTAAAAGTTTTAACAAAATATTTTCCACATCTTCACCAACATAACCAGCCTCAGTTAAGCTGGTTGCATCTGCGATAGCAAATGGAACATTTAGAGTTCTAGCCAATGTCTGAGCCAGAAACGTCTTTCCTGAACCAGTAGGTCCAATCAGACAGATATTACTTTTTTGCAGTTCTACTTCATCTGAACTAGTATTTTCAGTATGATTTACACGTTTGTAGTGATTATAAACAGCTACAGAAAGAGCTCGTTTCGCCTGTTCCTGACCAATCACATACTGATCCAGAACATCTAAAATCTCTTGCGGTTTAGGAACATCTGTTAGTTCACGAACAGCTTCGTCGTAAAATTCTTCGTCAATAATCTCTTTACACAAGTCAATACATTCATTACAAATATATACGCCAGGTCCTGCAACGATTTTCTTAACTTCTTCCTGTGTTTTGCCACAAAAAGAACAACGCACAGGGCCGTTATTGTTTGTGTTGTCGTACACGTATGTTCCTCCTTAAAATCGAAAGTAATTGAGAGTACAGTCTTTAGCAATGATATCACAAAGGGACAAAAATTGCGAGTTTTCTGTTAGACTGCTCTAATGAAAGTAGTTCTTCAGTAATCCCTATTTATGTTATACTATCCTTGTATGTTTATTTTATCAAAAATCAATAACTTGGAGGGTAATATATGTCAGAAAAAATCTTGTTGGGTACGTACACTCGTAGAATAAGTAAGGGAATTCATGAAATTACTCTGGATACGGATAAAGGTGAACTAACTACAGCTGAGCTAGTGGCTGAAGCGAAAGGACCGACCTATGTTACAGAAAGCCAAGCTGGAAAGCTTTATTCTGTAATCGAAATTGGGGAAGAAGGTGGTGCTGGTGCATTTAAACCGGCAGGCGGCTCTTTTGAACTATTGAATGCGGTAACAGAAGAAGGCGCTCCTCATTGCTATGTGGCGGTTGATGAAGAACGTCAATTGGTCTATGGGGCAAATTACCATCGCGGAATGGTCTACAGTCACCGCATCTTAGAGGACGGTTCTTTAGAGTTAGCTGATAAAATAACTCATGATGAAGAAACCGGACCTCATGAAAATCAAAACAAAGCACACGTCCATTATACAGATTTAACGCCGGATAAACGCTTAGCGGTCTGTGATTTAGGAACAGATCGGGTTTACACATATGATGTAGATGCAAAAGGCAAGCTGACGGAGATTGCTCAATATATTGCGGAGCCTGGTACTGGTCCCCGCCATCTTGTCTTCCATCCAAACAGCCAATTTGCTTATATGTTTGGCGAATTAGATAATACGGTCACTGTTCTTTCATACAACAAAGCAGACGGAACCTTCAAACAGACGCAAAAGCTGTCAACTTTACCTGAAGATTTCACTGAATTCAGCGGCGGAGCTGCTATCCGTATAACCAAGGACGGCCGTCATCTTTATGCCTCAAACCGCGGACATAACTCTTTAGCTGTTTTTTCAGTAAACGAAAGCGGTGATACTATCGCACTAGTTCAACTGATTTCAACTGAAGGAGATTTCCCTAGAGATTTCGACTTGAATGCGACAGAAGATTTTGTAGTTGCTGCTAACCAAAATACAGACAATTTGACATTATACCGCAGAGATCAAGAAAATGGTTTGCTGACAATGATTCAAAAAGATATATTTGCTCCAGAATGTGTATGTGTGTATTTTAGATAAGCTCTTTTAAAAGAAGCAGATAAAATGCTATTCAGCATTTGAAGCACCACCGGAAATTAAATTTTTGGGAGGTGCTTCATTTTTTTCTGCTTTTTATGTGTTAACCAAGACGTGTTTGAAAACTAACGAGGAAACGATAGTTCAGTAGAAATCTAGAAAAAGAGTTTGGGACATAAGTAACTGCCCGAACTCTTCTTTCTCTAAAATCCGAATAAACGGCGTTCCAAAAGTAGCTCACTACACTTCGTTCCGATAGCATCAACTTCTAAGTGCTAAAAGCACTAAGAGTTGAAGTTCTCGGAAATAAGCCGAACGATCTCAAAAATATGAAAAGCTCCAGGTAGGTATCAATCAACAGCTACTCGGTTCCCTCGTAGTGTTTCTTGATAATTTCCGGATAATCCGTCTTATTGCTGTGAAACACAGCGAGGGATGAGCTGATGTTGAACAGTACCTACTTGGTTCTCGAAGCTAAACACTTTTGTCTCGACCTCTTCACGAAAACGATATCCATAAAGATCATGAAAAAACTCGTTATTTTAGCTTTCAAACACATCTTAGTATCTGAAATCTGGTGTAACAAAAAATTGACCATTTTCTATTAACTGATTTTTTACTTCTACTATCTCAGCTGTCTTCCCTTCGCAGACAAGAAACTCACCAGCTTTCAACTTTTGTTTTCAGCAGGTTTTCTCCAGCAGCACGCGCAACGGCTTTCACATATACCTTGTCTGATTTTTTATTTTGATACGCATACAATTGATAGTTAGCATCTTCTTTGTATACGTCGTTGCTACACCCCAACTGCAGCTTGAACAACCACATACCCAGCTCAAACCGACTATCTTACAGACTGCTCTTTATCCACATATCGGAAACTAAAACTCATTCATTCCTCTATTTCAAATTCCTCAAAATTTCCTCATAGCATTTTGTTGCTCGACCATTCGGCTTGCCCTTTTTACAAAAGGACAAGCCGCTAAGCTTACGGTTAACCCGTGTTAAAACAATTTGATTATCCTCCATAGTCGCCTCCAATGCAGCTAGCGCCTCCAGAAAACGCGGATCTTTTTTTGCTGTTTCATAGAATGAAAGTACATACACATAATAAAATAAATTATAGGTTCTAAATGGATATTCCGGCTGCATAAACAACGTACCAATTCCATAATGGCAGGGACCAATCGGCTTTCTAATACGCCAATGCTCCAACAAGAATTCAACAGTTGGTTCAAGTAGCGGTTCCTTGTTCAGATACTCAGTAAAACGAAACGCACTCAATCCCAGCAACGTAGTTCCCGGGTTGGAATATTCTGTCTCTTCTCCTCTTCCATAGCTGAACTTGTTACAGCGCCAGCCGCCGTCTATGTACTGAGTTTCCAGAAGATGCTGAAACGTCTTTTTCAGCCGCTCATCCTCCTTATATCCCAGTTGAACAAGAACATTAGCCGCATGAGTCGTATGACAAGGTAAAATACCGCCTTTAGGATACAGCTTAAATCGGCCATCTTCACGCCATGTACTCATAATCAGCTCACCCAGTTCAGCAAGCAGAGGATCTGAAACGGGCATTCCTGCTTCCAAAAGCAACATCGCACTCTCCAATGTTGAAAAAGGGGCCCCTTTAATCAAACGCTTATCTTCTGTTGTCCAATAATCCCAGCCATGATCAAATCGATGCCCAAGAATCAGCTCAACGTCGTTCTTATAATCAGTTTCTGTCATTTTTTACTCCTTTCAATCCAGAATCAACTCATAGAATCATCATTAACTATTAGCTGATTTACAACCCAGCAGCTAATTCATAGCCGTCTTCAATGTATCAAAAGCAATTTTTAAATTTTCCTCAGGAATCGTTAGGAAACTTTCGCCAATCGATAGTTCAAATGCTGAAACACCTTCGGCTTCTTCCCACAGCATTAAAGTAAAACCAACATCACTTTTCTCTTGCACCTCTGCAAAAACTTGCTCCATATCAGCAATTGTTTTTGAGAAGTGTACATGAAACATATTAGCTACCGGAATCTTTGGAACTGTTTTTGTGTTTGAACACTGATTAAACAATTCCGCCACTTTTTTTGCTGCTTGAACATAATCCGGCATGCTGCCTATCCGCTGTTCATAATAATAATCTGCTGTCACAATATAGGGATATAAACTAATCAAATCGCCGCCATGGCGCCTTTTCCAAATTTTTGATTCTTCAATAAATTCAGCCTCTCCAGCCAATATTGCGCCGGCAATTCCGCCAATACCTTTATAAAAAGAGACATAGACACTATCAAATAATGCACAAATTTCTTCTGCTGTTTTATCGTAATAAGGCAGGCATTCCCAAAGGCGTGCACCATCTAAATGTAGTTTAATTCCCTTTGCTTTACAATAGCCGGAAATTGCTTGAAGCTCTTCAAATGTTGGCAGCTGGCCGCCAATTTCTCTTTGGGGCAGCTCTATTAAGATACAAGCCAGCGGCTCTTCCACAGCTTGAATATCTTCCAATGTAATTAAACGTTCCTTGTTTCCCAGTAAAATTGGATAAATATGGTGAAGCTCCTTCAAACCGCCTTCCTCATGAATTTCTAAATGGGAAAGAGGATGATAACCAACGGTTGCTCCTTGTTTACGGTCTGACCAAATACGCAAAGCGATCTGTTGAGCCATCGTGCCGCTTGGGAAGAAAACCGCCGCCTCTTTTCCAAGAATTCCTGTCATTTTTTCCTGAAACTGTTCAATGACTTCGCCATTTCCATAAATATCACTTGATTGCTCCCCATCCAACTGATCAATGACCTGCTTCAATACAGAAACATTGCGCTCGCCGTGATGACTTAGCCGATAATGTGTTTGATCATAGCTTTTCGTTAACTTACTTTGTTCTGTCAAACGAATCCCTCCCCATTGCCTTCTATTTTGAAAGCATTTACTATTTAAAAGTGTAGCATAGCACCATAATAGAAACAATCGTTCCTTCCATGTTCCATTGAACTTAAAGAAGCTGAACTAAAAGTGTTGTGTTTAAAAAATAAGGCGGACTATACTGAAAATGTCTCGACATTTTCAGTATAGTCCGCCTTATTTCCGAAGAGGCAGCTTTTAGATCGCCCTTTATTTGGGTTTTAGGAATAGAAAGCGGTGAAGCTTTATTTATATCCTACCCAGTTTGCTAATTCAAAACCAAATAAACGTTGTTTCAGTCAGTCCATGCTTCAAGAGCTGCAGCCTATTAAGAATCAAAGGTATAAAAGCAACACTCAATCTTTCTACAAATATTTTTCCAGCATAACCGCTATACCGTCTTCGTTATTCGACAGAGTAATTTCATCAGCTGCAGCTTTTAACGCATCTACAGCATTTGCCATTGCTACGCCAACTCCAGCGTATTCAATGATTGATTGATCATTATGCCCATCTCCGAAAGAAATGATTTCACTTGAATGAATATCAAATTTTGGTAAAACAGTATCTAGTGCTTTCGCTTTATCAATTCCTTTATCCGTAAATTCAAAATAAACCGGCGCCGTGAACATTGCGTTTAAGCGGTCAATAAATGGCTCTTGAATTTTCTGGTAATTTTCTTTTAGATAATCAGGATCTCCGGCAATAAGAATTTTATTTAGCGGAAAATCAACAAATGCCGCTAAATCTTCTTTTTCACATAATTTGAAATTCCCGCCTCTTGACTCATATTCAATAATATTGAACTCTCCAGTTGGCAGGTTTACTATATTGTCAAAGACATCGTTCACATACAGATAATCTTCCTTATCAATCATCGGCTTAACATTAAAACTTTTCAAATGCTCAAGAATTGCCTTACTATCTTCAACAGCCAAAGCCTGATTAAACAATACTTCTTGTGTCCTGCAATCCACTACGCAGGCACCATTAAATGATACAATAAAGCCGTCATACTGATCCATTTGTAGCTCTTTAACGTGCTTCTCCATCCCCGTTGTCGGGCGCCCGGAAGCAAGTATGACCTTAATCCCTTGTTTTTGTGCATTGATTAACGCATTCTTTGTTTTTTCTGAAATCTCTTTTTGATCATTCAATAAGGTGCCGTCAATATCTAATACAATTGCTTTTATTCCCATCTGCAAGTCTCCAATCTTTTTTCCATCTATATAAATCCTGTAAAAGATTCTGTATATCAATGTAGACAAAGATAAGTCTAGTAGACGCTCCTTTAATAGCATCTATAATATTTTCTAACACAATTTATATAGTTTAATAGTAAAGTAAGCGGTTAAAGAAATCAATAGTTAAAAACCTTTATTAAGAGTTTTAATTAATTAAAATTCTTAATAAGTTTATCATTCCTTAAAATGAGTGAATCTTGTTTACAGATGCACTAATATAGTCTATCATTAATAAAGTGAATTAATTAAGTTTTTCTTTATGAAAGGTGGTACCTTCTTGACAGAAAAAAGTAATCTTATCCGACAAAAAAATCTGGAAAAGCTCAAAGTTTTTCTTTTTGAAAATAAAAAAGCATTAAAGGCAGAGATGTCTAAAGAAACTGGAATTAGTGTTGTGACAATCAACTCTCTGGTTAAACAACTGGTCGCCGACCAAATTTTTATCGAATCTAAGCCTATCCAACAGCCCTTAGGACGCCCTGCAAATGAATATCTTTTTAATTATGATTTGGTTCATTATTTATTAGTCTCTATTCAGGAAAAAAGAGAGCCACACGAAAAACGCAGTCTTGTTATCATCGGGAAAGTTGTCAATCTAGCAGGTGTGGAGAAGTATCATACAACAATCGATTTTTCAACGCCCTCTCTAGAAGGGTTGATGGCTGCATTTAAAGACATGCTTCAATTTTCAGTACCAGTCGAAAAAATAGGACTTTCCATTCCCGGAAAAATCGATCATTCTATTATTGTTTCCAGCTGGGATGATTTATTTGATGGTTGGAACATTGAACAAGAGTTGGCACGGTTTAGCGATATTCCTATTACTATTCAAAATGATGCACATTTAATGACCATGGGCTTTTGTGTGGAACAAGGTCTATTAGAACAGCATACAGTTGTTGGCATTTTCTATCCTGAAAAGAGTATGCCAGGTATCACTATTTGTGCTAACGGGGTATTGCTTGAAGGAAACCGCGGACTTGCTGGAGAAGCAAAATATTTGCCGGCTTTAATTGATTCTCCAGTACCTGCCACAGACGAAGAATTAGGAGAAAATCTTGCAGATATCCTATCTCTGTATAACGCCGTAATTGCGCCTGATAGTTTTGTGCTTTCGTCCGAGACAGTTAATGAAGAGCTATTAAGCGATAGAATTCAAAAACGATCATTACTTTCTAGACAGCCTAATCAGCCCCAAATTTATTTTGCTCAAAATTTTCAACATGTGCTGACACTAGGACTTCGCTGGCTGGTAAGCATAGAAACTACTTATAAACTGCACTAATAGAGCATGCCAGAACTTTTCACCGTCCAAATAAAACTAAGAAAAAGCGGCTCCATTGAAATAGAAATCTATTTATACAGTTGAAAGCATGCTTTTTCGATACTATTTGTTTCGTTTCATGAACGCATCATTTTTTAGTCAAGAATGAGAGTGGCCAATATTCAGAAGAAAATCTGATTGTTGTCTCACTTTTTAATTTTAGAGTACACAAAAAGCACACAGCCTTGTATGATTAAAGTGACTAAACCCAATCAAAAGAAGTGTGCTTTTATGTTTAAAGATTATACCATCAATCAAACGATTTTACCATTAGAGTTGGAAAACAGCTTATTTCTGAAACGGCTGTCTCTTGTGTAGTCAATACCAGCCTCTTTTTGTCTTCTATTTTAAAGGCAATCCTAATTATTTTATCGGTTCCTCTGAATTGCTATTAAACACGTTATAATTAATTTCATTCACTGATTTTCCAACTATGATTGCAGAATATACATCTGAATTTACATTTAATATTGTTCGAAGCATCCCCACAAACCATTCAACACCGGCAAAAACAGCAATACTGTCAAGCGGCAGCCCCATTTGGGGAACAATAACAGCTAATGAAACCAGCCCAGCTCCTGGAACTACAGCATTTGCCAGCGATACAAAGGTCGCAGTTACTGCTAGATAAAACATCTGCTGAAAATCAAACCCCTGTTGGTACATCTGTGCAATTGTCATCACTGTTATGCTCATATGCATAGCAGAGCCATTACTGTTCAATGACATTCCTAGTGGTAAAACTAAGTTCGTAATCCGTTCACTTAACCCTAATTGTGTCCGGCTTTCTTTCATTGCTACAGGTAAAGTGATGGCTGAAGAAGTTGTTGCCAAAGCCATTATAGACATATTTTTCATGTTCTTGACCAAACGAATTGGATTCACCTTGCAGTAAACGCTGACTAGTAAAACCCAAATACCTAAAAACAGTAGCGTACCTCCGCCATAGACAATCAGATATTTCAATAGCGGCAGAATAATCTGTAAGCCTAAGTTACTAATTGTTGAAGCAATCAAAGCAAAAATTCCGATTGGTGCGGCCTTCATTACATAACCAATAATGAGTATGATGACTTCATTAAAATCAATGATTCCTTTAAAAAGCTGTGATTTTGGATGGGTCTGCAGGTATTTATTCAAGGCAACACCAAAGAACAGAGCAAATACGATAATTTGAATGATTGATCCTTGGGTTAGTGAATCAAAAATATTTTTGGGAAAGAAATCCAGTAGTGTATCAGCAAAAGAAATCGTCTGTGATTTTAATCCTGTATCCTTTATTTCAGCTATCTTTATTCCATTACCGGGATTGAAGATTACCGCCATAACAATTCCCCAGCAAGCAGCGAAAAAAGAAGATACACCAAACACTAGAATTGTCCGCCAGCCAAGGCTTGTCAGTTCCTTTGAATCAATGCTTCCAACTGCCTGAATGATCTGACCAAGAATTAACAGCGGGATAGCCATCTGCATTAGACGGAGAAAAACATCGCCCAACAGCTTTACCTGTCCTGCAACAGAGGGCAGAGAAACTCCGAATACTACACCTAATATCACTGCTATAAGGATTTGAGTAACCATTGATACTTTCTTCGTAGTCATACTTTTTCCACCTATCTATTGGTGATTGTGGTTCCTACACCATCCTGAAGCCGAACAAGGTTCTCAATTGATGTAATGACTGCTTCCCGATGGTCCTTCCCCTTGACAAATGACACAGCTGCTTCTACTTTCGGAAGCATACTGCCAGCAGCGAAGAAACCCTCTTTAATATAGGTTTCCGCCTCTTCTTTAGTGACCTTTTCAAGTGCTTTTTGATTTGGCTGATTGTAATTGATGTAAATATTGTCTACACCTGTCAATATAATCAAACGCTCTGCATTGACATTCTCAGCTAAAACTCTAGCTGAAAAATCCTTATCATTTACAGCTTCTACACCAATTAGTTCGGTTCCTTTTTGAATTACTGGAACTCCGCCTCCACCAGCACAAACAACAACTGCACCCGAATGAACGATTGAACGAACTACATCTTTTTCAACAATCTCCTGAGGCATTGGAGAAGGAACAACTTTTCGATACCCTCTACCAGCATCTTCCTTAAAACTGCCGCCTGTACGCTTCGCTTCCAATGCTGCTTCCTCTTTACTAAGGAATGGACCGATTGGCTTTGAAGGCTCCTTGAATGAAGGATCTGTTTCATTTACACGAACTTGTGTGACGATTGATACTACAGGTTTTGAAATTTGACGGCTCAAAAATTCATTCGTCAGAGCATTCTGCAGCCAATAGCCAATACTTCCTTGCGTCATCGCTACGCAGGAATCCAGCTTTAGTGCGGGATTCTTTTCAGTTTCAGCTGCTTTCTGCTGCAGCAGTAAATTTCCCACCTGAGGACCATTTCCATGACATAAAATAACATCTTCACCAGCAGCTATAAAATCTGCAATATACACCGCTGCTTTTTTGATTACTGCTTTTTGTCCCTCATCAGTTGGATCCGTTTCTAGTATAGCATTGCCGCCAAGCGCAATAACATTCAAACTCATCTTGTTTCTCCTCTCGCTCTTTTATTCTTCAACAGGCTTTTCTTTTGCCAGTATGGCAAACAAAATTAGACCAATGACCAGCAGAACACATGCTAGATAAAAACCAACCTGCATTGATCCTAGTGAGTCTGCTAAATATCCAGTTAGATAAGGAGCCAAAATCGATCCTGACATACCAATAAAGTTATAGGCGCTCAAGGTAGTAGATAAAGATCCGGCAGGTGCATTTTTGGTCACATAGGTAACGATGATTGGATCCAGTGCCAGCTTACCAGTCAATCCATAAAGAATCAGCACTGCAATCAACAAGGTTCGGTCAGTCACAAAAGCAATTGAAAATACAGATAGTATTGCCAATGGCACTAGTAAATACACCAGTTTTTTCGTTGCACCGGATTTGTCGGCAAAACGGGCAAAGATTAGAGCTCCGGGGATAGACGCCCAAGGTACTAAAGATGAAATGAAACCGACACTTGCACCTTCAAATCCTCGTTCTGCAATTAAGAATGACGGCAGCCAGGTAATGATTACAAAATTGGCATAGATACTTGTAAAGCACAGAATAAATGCAGCCAGCAAGTTTTTATTTGAGAAAATCGCTTTAAGAGAAACCTTCTCTTTTGGTTCTGCACTTTTTTCAGCAGCTGTATCTTCTGGACGGACAACCTTTTCCTTCAACATTGTATAAAATAGGACCGCAACAATTACTGTTGGAATTGCCATAATAAAGAACGGCTTGCTCCAATGCTCTCCGTTTTCTAAAACGAGTTTACTTGAAAGCAGGTATCCTCCTGATGTTCCAAAAGCCATCCCACTGTTAATAATTGCATTTCCTACTGTTCGTTTTTTTGTCGGTATGGCTTCTGTAGATAAGGCATACTGAGGCCCATAATAAGCGCCTTGACCAATTCCCGCAAAAGCCCGAATAATCAGAAACATTACAAAAGTCGTCGCAATTCCGCTAAGATAAGTCATAATCCCCATCAAAACAAATCCAATTGTGATCACCAGTTTGCGTCCAAGCCGATCGCCTATCATTCCCGAAGGAATCTGCGCAACTGCATAGGTTAAGAAAAAGACACTATTTGCCAATCCTAACTGGGTATTACTTAAACCAAATTGTGCACCTACAGTTCCCATAATCGGATTAAAAATCGTACGAGTTGCATACATAAGTATCCAACCGACAAAAAATAAGGCAACGACTTTCATCCAGTAAGTCTCATTAACCTTAACTGCTTTTTTTTGACTTGTATTCTCCATATTAAATCCCTCTTTTCTATAATTTATCGTTTATTACAGCTTGTGCCCCCAGCAGCAAACCAAAACATAAATCATTTCCGGATGTGTGACCAATGGATCTGATTTTTTTTATCGCTTCATCTATTGATGCCGCTGTTCTTCTATTCTCCAGGTCTGAAAATAATTGATAAATAAATGAATTCACATTTCCCTCAGCCGCTTCGAGAATATAAGCTTTACTCACATCCGTTGTTGACGGCAGAGGATGAGTGAGAGCAGAGGATAAAGCCTCAGCTCTCTGATCACCCGCCCAATGAAGCACGCTAAGATATGCCGTCAATATGTCGTCTCCACTTGGAGTTAAACCTTTTCCCCGTCCTGCCAGATAAGACACACTTTTTTTAAAATCAACAGAGGCTGCTGTTTTAGGCATACTGCTTAGAGAATAAAATATTTCCTGCTCCTCTTTATTTAGAGGCAGCCCAAGAGCATCTGCCAATCTTAATTTTTCCAGCTTATTTTTCAATAGCTTCAAGTGTTCCATAGAAGAATTTTGACCTAGTACATTCAATGAAATGATTTGAAGCTGACTAAATTCAACGGTTCCCACACCATAACAGCTATAAATGCGAAAACCATTTTCTATGATTTTCACAATGTTTCCCTGCTGGATATAGGGCTGGATCTCCTCAAAAAGTTTTACGGGTATTTGAATGCCAAAACTAGATAAGTATTCTGTAAAGGCTGAGACATGAATCAAGCGATTAGAGATGAGCAGGTTGAACGAATGCTCAAAAACACTATGAATTTTCCCCATTCGTCCAAACCTTTTCAAATCGACAGCATTCTGACCGGCAACCGCCTTAGTCTTCCACATTGATTCCCAGCTCTTTTGCATAGGCTTCCAGTGCCTTTTCAAAGCAGCCCAACGGTGCTCGAACCGTACCAGCTCCTACCTGACCTACTCCAGCTTCTTTATGAGCAATTCCCGTATTAATAATCGGCGTAATCCCTGTTTCCACTACCTTACGGATATCAATTCCTAAGCAGGTTCCTTGAAAATCCCATGTTGGAATAGAGAAGGTTGAATTGTGTCCTACACAAATTTCAGCCATCTCATCAGAGATATTTAACGCATCTTGAAATCCTCCCGCACCAACAAAACGTGTTACACCTGGTGCTGCCACCATTGCCATTGCTCCTACGCCAATTGTTTCTGTAATCGCACTGTCTCCTATATCTGGATTTCCATCTTCTTCTGTAAATCCGGTAAAGTATAACCCCTTAGGTGTATTTACAGGAGCTGTATGCCAGCTATCGCCGGTTTCAGCGATGCGCACGCCGAAGTTTACACCATTGCGGGTCATCGTTGTTACAATGGTTCCCTTTGTCCCTTCTCGCGCCCCATCAACTATGGCTTTACCAGTTGCCATCATGATATTTAGGAAGAACTGATCTGTATCAGCAAGGAACTTGATTACTTCATATTTTTGCTGCTCTTCAATCGGCAGTTCAATAATCAACGGTGATATCTCTTTTAGAAAATTCAAAGAAGCTGCCATATTGCGCTGATGGAATTCATCTCCCATCGTAATTGAACGGGCAATCAGAACATTCAAATTAATTCCTTCTTCAGTCTTCTGTAATGCCTGAGCAATTGTCGGTCCTAAAATATCCCGCATCCATTCTAAACGAGTAACAACTTCTTTCGAGTACGCCCCAAAACGTAATACTTTCCCGATACCTTCATTCATGGTGCAGTAAGCCTGATTCCCAGTTAAACGATTTTCTACAACTAAAACCGGCATATTGCCAGAAGTAATTCCTCCCATAGGTCCCACCGCTTTCACGTGGTGACAAGGGATGAAGCGAATTTGTCCATTTTCAAGTAGTGTCCGGGCTTCACTTTCATTCTTCGCCCATCCTTCAAATAGCGCCGCTCCTATACAAGAACCCTGCATAGGTCCTGTCATCTCTTCATAGGCAATAGGCGGTCCAGCGTGGAGTAAGGTTTTCTGCGCTTCATTCAGTTCTGAAATCACTGTTTTTGCCGGTACCACATCAATTAGAAACGGTTGCGCATTTTTTATCTTATCAGTAACCTGTTGATTTTCAGCTTCGATTTTTTCTGAAAATTCATCCAACTCATTCAAGATGCGAATCATTTTTTTGTTGCCGCCAGCTCGCGGCTTCCAATTAAACTGCTCAGATGCTCCTCCGTACTCGATAATCGATTCGTTAAAGCTTTGCAGACCAACATTGATAATTCGCGGCTTCGTGTTTAACAACTCCAACACTTTCTCACTAACTTTGGGAAGCTCAATCGTTTTTCCAGTATATGGAAGAACTGCTTTGTCCTCCTCCTTTAATGTTATTCCTTTCATCATCATCGCTAAACGTACAGCCTTAGCATTACTTTCTTCAACGAAAACACCAGCTTCTTTCAAGCGCTGAACTGTTGACTGATAGTTTTGCGGATCTTTTTCAGTACCACAGACTGTTGCCACAAAATGCAATTCCCGCTGTTCTTTCTCTGCTGCTTGCTGTGCTTCTTGAATTGCAGGCAGCAAGGCGCCGGCCATATCTTGATGCGCACCATAACCCAATACAATATCCAGAAGAATGATGCCTGTTTCAGAATCGGCTGCGTAATCCTTTATCTTGTTTATCCGAACATCTGGATCAATCATTGGGTGTGGTTTTCCCTGCGTATAAATATCATCACCCAAATCGATAACATCATAGCCATGGGAATTCAGAATGTAGCCTTCCTTTTTCACTAACCCGTCCAAGCCCAATGCCTCAGAAATCAGCATACCAGCTTCGGCAGCTAGCGTACCGCCGGAATACAACCCCTTCACAACTTTATCTGCTCCAACAGTAGGTAAATTTGGTTGAATCATGTCTTCAAAATAATTACTCTGTACATCGTTGTCGTTTGCCAAATCCACTGCAATTTTAGCGGTCTCCTCTAATGTATGTGCTAGATAAACCTTTCCTTCATGAGCTTTAGGCCTCTCTCCCAAGAAAATAGCAACAACCGGTTTAGAAATACTTTGCAGTAACTCCACTACTTCATCCCGGACTTCTTTCGCAGGCGGTTTGGATATAACACAAATGACATCTGTCGGTTCATGATTTTCCAAAGCCATTACAGCATCCTTAACCGTTATTGCTCCTACCTCTGAGCTAAGGTCCCGTCCGCCAGTGCCGATTGCGTGTATCACGCCTCCACCCAATCGGTCAATAATGGTTGTTACTTCTTGTATCCCAGTACCGGAAGCACCAACAACTCCAATATTTCCAGGAGAAACAACATTGGTGAAGGCGATTGGAATACTAGAAATAATACCTGTACCGCAATCCGGACCCATCATCAGCAAGCCTCGTTCATGAGCCAGCTTCTTTAAGCGAACTTCATCTTCAATTGCAACATTGTCTGTAAATGAGAAAACATGCAAATCGTTTTTTAATGCCTTCTCCATCTCAGCTGCTCCGTATTCTCCCGGAATACTGAACAATGCCACATTTGCCTCAGGGAGTTTTTCCAATGCTTCTTGCCAAGAAGAAGCTGCTTGGCTGACTTCACTATTTCCTTTTGAAGATAAATCATCTAGAAAAAGATGAACTGCCGGCAGAACTTCTGTCATAATATCAGCGGTATCGCTTTCAACAACAATCATTAAATCATTGGGAGATGCCGCTTCTGCTTCTGCAGTCAGCAGATTGGTGTTTTTTAAGATATCTTTATTGGCATCTGTTCCCATCATAATCTGGCTCATTTTCACCTGATCCAATTCATTAATTGTATTGGTCAGCAGCATCAGATTAATTGAATCCTGATAATTATTTTTCAAAATAACTGTAGTTAACATTTTTTTCTCCTCCATTCACAAATCTATTGTAAAAGTTAATGTTTTCGTTTACATTGGATAAAAGTCCAAAATATACAGGTATTTTTTATCCAAAAGAGGAAAAGAGGAGAAAAATGAAACTCAAAGACTTGATGCGCCTTGATTTATTTAAAGCAAGTAAAATACTGACAGGAGAAATAGGATTAAATAATGAGGTCGAATCAGCTATGGTTTTAGAAGCCATTGATATTGAAAAATGGAGTAAAGAAAATCAGCTGATTTTAACGTCTTTTTATGCATTCAACAATGTTCCACATTCTGAACTAGTTGAATTTTTTGAGAAAATGCGTTCGATAGGCGTTAGTGGTCTAGTTGTTAAAATGAATCGGCTGATTACTATGATTCCAGAATGGCTTATTGCTTTGTGTTCAGAATTTAAAATTCCACTGATTAAAGTGCAGCAGAATGTCAGCTATGAAAAAATCATGCTTTCCATCTATGAGCCTATTTTAAATTATCAAACCCATCTTTTACGTACTTACTATGATGTACGACAACGGTTTACAAAAATTGAACGGAATCTTGCTTCTTTTGATCAAATCATGCAGGAATTTTATCAGTTAATTCAGCTGAGCTGCTCTCTGCACATTCCCAGCAAAGGAATTGATATCAAAATGGGAAAACTTCCCAACGATTTTGTAGTAGTTGAGCAGAAAACCTTGGAAAACATGGAATTTACAAAGAATAGTTATGAACAGCTACATCTTTTCTCTCATCAGGAGTCCAGAGAAATCATCGCACTAAAAACAAGGGTGAGTAATTTTTATACAAATGACTGTTCCTTACTGGTTTACCAAGACAGCCCCGAGCTAAATGAAGCAAATCTGATGATTATTGAAAATATCATTGATATTATCTACGAACGTCTGCAAATGGAATACCTGATAAAAAAAGACCGCTACACTCGTTTAAATAATTTAGCAGATGCCATTTTGCAGAATACACCTAGTAATATTGATGAGTTGAATAGTCTTCTTCTGGAAGCAAAAATGGACAGCTATCCTTACTATCAGGGGATTGCCTTTTCTTCGACGATTCATGATGATCCTAAAATAAGGAAAAAAATATTAACTGTTCTTCGTTCTCTAAATAGTCAAGAGCTCTTTTTTGAACACCACAATTACCTCATTATTCTTTATAATTTTGAACAACCTGAACAGGCGATAACAAAAGCTCAGCTAAAGAAAAAGCTCCATCCTTTTTTTGATGAACAGCCTGACCTGACCTTTGCAATCAGTCAGGTAAAAGAAAAAGAAGGACTGAAGGAAATCTTAGTTGAGTGTCTGGATGTCCTGCGATTCAACCGTTCCTTTTATATTGATCCAGTTGTAGAAGTTTCTGATTTAGGAATTTTCAGATACTTCATGCGAGAAAATCAGTTAGAGCAGTTAGAGGAGCTGATTCCTGAAGAATTGCGCCAGTTAGCTAAAAAAAATCCCGAACTGCTTGAAACCCTCTATACCTTTTTCCAGTGCGGCCGCAACTATAAGAAGACTGCGGAAACATTATTCCTACATTCGAAAACTATTCGTTACCGCTTAAATAAAATTGAGCAATCTTTATCAATTTGTTTGACAAATCCAATTCAGCTGGTTAATTATGAAATTGGTACTTATTTACTGAAATACAAGCAAAGGAGTCATACCCATGCCTGAACTGCTCACTTTATCCAACGGAGCCGAAGTCTCCATATTTATTCCAAAAATAGCTGAACAGCAAAAGTATTTACTTTATTTTCATGGAGGCGGTCTCGTTTATGGTAGTAAAAATGATTTACCAGAAGCCCTAAAATCTATTTTTTTATCCAAAGGGTATACAGTTTTAGCAATCGATTACTTGCTTGCACCTAACAGCTCATTAAAAGAGATTCTCCAACAGCTTCAGTTAACCTTTTTGGAGCTAAAAGAAAGACGTTTTCAAGATGCCCCTTATAGTTTCTGCGGTCGTTCTGCCGGCAGCTATCTCATGCTTCTTCTAACCAGCTATTTACAGCAGCAGGATGCTCAGCTGCCGGATAAACTGATAAATTTTTATGGTTACTTTGATTTAAACTTTATTACCAATGAACGAAAGCTTACTGATACTGTCATTACTGAGGAAATGATTCAAACAATCAATCAAACTACGCCTCAATGGGATGATCCATTGCTGCAAAGATATTTATTGTACCTCTATGCAATACAAAACAATCGACTAGAGAGCTTTTATGGCTTGGAAAGGAGCGAAACCAAACAATTTTCTCTCTCTTCGGTAGAGCTACAGCACTTTCCTAAGATTTTTAGTACAGCTAGCACTGATGATTTAGAGGTTCCCTTTAAGTACAGTAAGCAACTAGCTCGATTCATTCCTAATAGTAAATTTATTCCTGTGTATTCTTTAGAGCATGATTTCTTGAAACAAATGGAAGAAGAGCAAGTGAAAAAAGCGCTGCAGCATTTGGATACGTGGCTGGATTCATAAACAACAAAAAAGCAGTAAAGGAATTTTCACTCCTTTACCGCTTTTTTTAATCAACAAACTGGCTTATTACTCCTGCTCGTTGATTTTTTGTTTTTCTGCCAGTTTTGCTTGCAGCTTTTTATCATAATTTCTAGCTGCCGGCAACATAAAATTAATCAGTCCGCAAATCAATGTACCAACTCCAGCAATAACAAACATTTTTTCTACACCAAGTTTATCAGCTATCGGTCCAGCAAAAATCAGTCCTACAGGACCTGTAATACTCATTAGAGAATTCAATACGCCCATCACTCGTCCCAGGTACTTAGGCTCATAGCTTTGCTGAATCATTGCCATCAGCAGCGTGTTAAAGTATGGGGTAGCGAAGCCAGCAACGGCATTCAAAATAACAAATAGAATAAACCCTCGATTTGTTCCCGGCAGCAAGCCGCTCATCCCGATTGTAATGCCGATGACTAAATAGGATAAGAACACTGGTTTCATTCGATCCTTCCAATTTCCAAAAATACCAATCACGGCACCACCGACAAGCATGCCAAAAGCATAAACTACTTCAATTAGCCCTGCTTGACCTACAGTTCCATTGAAATACTGCATAGTCATTAGCGGGTACATACTGGCCGCAGGCATAAAAATAAGCGTAAATACGGAACCAATAACAGTAATATACCAAAGACCTTTATTTTCGATCAGCTTTTTAAAACCAAACTTTGTATCTGCCAGTAAATGGATTGTTTCGCCCTCAGAAACAACGCGTGGAATTTTCACGAATAGTAAAAGCCCCACACCAAATACCGCACCTAACACATCCAGTAAAATTAACCAGTTCATTGGTATAATAGAGAAGAGAAAAGCTCCCAAGGCCGGTGCTATAATATAATTAGCTGATTGAACCATTCCCAACTGACCATTCACTTTGGTTAGTTCTGCTTCTGGAACCATCATCGGCATAATCGATTGAATAATAGGCATTTGAAACGTTTGTGCAACAGCCCGTATAAATAGTGAAACAAACACCAGCCAAAGTGGAAAATCAGCAGAAATAGTTCCAACGACGGCTAAAATTAATGCAAAGAATGCAACGATACTATCTGTAACAATCAACACTGTTTTCTTGTTCATCCGATCGACAAAAGGACCAACAAAAGGACTCAAAACAACCATCGGAATCATTCCAAGCAACGTTGCAAAGCTGAGAATCGTCGCAGATCCTGTAGCTTTCGTTAAATACCAGATGATAGAATACTGTACAATCATGCTTGTAATGCCCGATAAAAATTGTCCTGAAAGAAACAAATTAAAGTTCTTACGCCAATGAGGTAAATCTATATTCGTTTGCTGCGTCATAAAAAACACTCCCTGATTCTTTTATTTTTTCAGAAGCTGCTACTTCCGGTCTTTCTTCTGATTCGGAGTGCTTTTATCCAAAACAGAAGGAATTATGAATATCTCAAACGCATAAAATGAGTTCCAGCTTTTATGATGTAAAACATGAGAAACACACCTCTCCTTAAATTTCAGTACATTTTGATGATACCTTAAGCTAACAATCTGTACAAGCCTGAAAACTCCTTCATAGAACGAAAAAACATAGTTAAATTATTCCAGATTTCTCATTGAATACTTATAATATTTCTATGTTTTTTCTCAAAAATTCTTATCACAATACCAACAGTGTATGACGTAATACCTGTCTAAAAATATTTTGTGTTCAATCTCCCCCTCCTTATTCAAAAAAACTGCTGGTCAATCATGCTATGATTGACCAGCAGCTTTCTGAGTTAGGGTTCAATTGCTCGTTAAGAATATCTGTTCCTCTTAATCAGATCATTTACTCCCATTAATGACCTAATTTAACTCACTGAATTCTTATTTGTTCTTTCACTTGGGTTTTAACATAATTCAGAGACATGAAACATTTTTGTTTACTCGTCTCCCTTCACCTTTTCAAAAGCACAATGTTCTTGACTCCTTCAAGTTTATCGGCTTTTGTTTTCCTTCAACGTCCTTTTTCAACCTTTTTATTTTACTCAACTTTTTTCTAGCAGCTCTACTTGTACAGACTAAATGTCTACTTATCGGATTTACTCCCGTCCTCCATATAAATAACGCCCATCCAGTAAAAGCCTTGAATCTCTTCGTTCTGTGTTTTTTCAATTACCTTATTGGTAATACTACTAAACCCCTTATCGTCTAAATCATAAACGGTCCGCAGCGCTGTACGACTGTCTTTCTGTAGAGCTAGGGCCAACTCCTCAGCAATTTTCTCTTCCTCATAGAACCTGTTCTCAACACGATAAAATTCTTTATCAGAAACGTCTTCAGTTGTCACATAATTAGTAAGAAAATTATCCAGCACATAGCGGTCGTCTTCAACAAGAACCTTTCTGGCTGCCTTTCCGGATATGTTTAATAACGGATTCGCAAGCAACTCATCATCATTATTCGTAGCATCAAGAACATTCCATTCACCATTTACCTTGACCTTATTCCAGGCATGAGGCAAATCACCATTTAGATAGCCTGTTACGACAATCGCTTCTAAATCAGCGGCATCTGCTAATAGCTTGAAGGCTCCAGCATAACTGGCGCAAACGCCAACTTTGTTAATCAACACACCATATGGCGTAAATGAATCATTGAATGCTTCGTCTACAGTTAAAAATTCATTTTCAGCAGCATTATCCAACGCTGCGTTATCGTACTCGGCAATATCGCATAGATACTGGTTGATTGCATACTCCTTTTGCAAGTCACTCATATCCTCGGTGATAATCTCTGCAATGACCTTTTTAACTTCAGAACGTAAAGTCTTTTGCTGCTTTTTCATCTGAGCGATATCCATGTTATACTCCACAAACAAGCTTTTTCCATCTTTTGAAACAGCTGCACTATCTGCACCTAAAATCAGCGGATTTTGATAGATAGCTTCCATCCAAGCATCCGAAAGAAGCGACTGAACCGCTGCCTCCGGAAATTTCTCTAAATCAATTACTCGATTGCCGGAAAGCATGTTGATTGCCAGATACTCGCTAAGAGCACTATTTGCGGTAATCTTATCTTCTGTTTTACTGACAGAGCTACTGGCCTTCTGCTTTTTTTCCGATTTTTCAGCCTCCTGTTCACCAACAACATCGGCTTCTTTTGCCCCGGCTTTTTTCTGCAGAAGACTCTGTTTTTCTTCCAATTTTGACAAATCCTTCTTAAAATTTTCTTTATCAAAATTAGTAACTCTGGCAAAACCAGTATAACCTGTGCCATCAATCGTATATGGTATGGATAGTCGTTCAATGGTTCCAGTTGCCACAGCATCAGACATATCCGGCTTTTCATAGCTCAGTATATGTTCCTTAAAAATCTCTGTTTTTTCAACATCATAAGTAACCAAACGTCGTACCAAATACCCGTCACACATTGTTATCCATTGATAAGAAGGCAGCTCGTCAATAGTCTCAGCATTCCGCTTTCCTTCTCTATCATCACTTAGAGTCATCTCGTGAATTGCCGGAATCCGTGCTGCCATATCTTTTAGATTCAGTCCATTACTGACCGCTGAAGTTCCTTCTTTACTTACCGCAATAACCATAAACCTTTGATCTGTAAAGGTTTCTTTTGGAATGGGTTCATCGCCCTCCCCATATTCCTCAATAGATGCTGCTGAAAGACGTCCCGCCTCAGAAACTGAAAAAGTTTGCAGACGAGTAACACTATCCTGAACAAAGGTTGTTTCTTCCGATGTTCCAACAACAAAAGCACTGGAATAGCCTCTTTCTTTTGAATAATCCATCTGCAAGAGATGATAGTATTCTGCACCGGGAACCTTGTTCCATGAGTATTCCGGCACTCCTTGTTCATTTAGTTTCATTTTTAACTGAATCTTTTGATCCAGTTCATGAATAATAGAGATGACCGTCACTTCAGGCTTCTTTAATTTCTCTCCAGTCTCTAGATCGACATAAACAACCTTATACAAGTTCTGTAAATTTCCCCAGTCCTTCTCTTTTTTAAACAACCAGGCATCATCTTTCTTATAGCCATAGGAACGGTTGTTTATTTCTGTTGAATACGCGGAAAGAGCACCAACTGCTGATTGCGGCGGGTTCAATACAATTTCATCCAGCTTTTCACTGATTTCATATTGCGTCAAAACTTTTTGTGTTAAATCTGTATTCTGATAAATTTCTACAATTTCTGTCGCATTCTTATAGCCCAGTTTCTCTACATCAAAAGCCAATTCAACTGTGATTGACTCATCACGCTCAATCATCAGATTTTCTTCTGCGTAGGTGACCCGCTCATCGTACTTGCTTTTCACATCAGAGGCCAGCTTGTCGGCTTTTACTTCTGTACCAGCTTTATCTACTGCTTTCTTTTGTGTACTTTGACATCCCCCCAGTATAAAAATGATTCCAACGAACATTACCAGTAGCTTATTTTTCATTTTTTCACCTTTCTAACAGTAATACCTTTTAGTTCCCGGAAAGGTTACCGATAAATTTGATTTTATTTCAGCCGCTCTTTAACAAATGTAATGAACTCTTCTTTAGAAATATTTTTCCCAATGATATAGTAGTACAGGTCTTCTTTTTGATAGCCCGCATAAAACAGGTGATTTTCATCCTCGGCTAGCCAAACCTCTATGCCTTGAACTTTATTGGACTTTGTTTCCCTAAGAAATTGTGGAATTACCTTTTCACTACTGCCTTTACTAATATCAAAATTATCTTTTTCACTATGCCCTGTTCCTTGACCAAAATTTTGTTCTGCTTCAAATGATCCATCTGATTCTCTGACAATTGAGGCAACCGATAGATTATTCTGAGATTGGTAAATTCCATAGCCTCCGCCAACCACAAGCAACAAAGCTGCTGCTAAAACACCTAATCGAACAACAACAGAGATTGCTGGTTTCTTTCTTTCCTTTTCGTGGTGAGACTCTGTATCCTTTTTTAAAATTTTTCCTTCAACTGACTGCTGCTTCACGTTATTAACTTCATCTATTTCATTGCTTTGTTCCTGCTCCAGTTTTCTCATTTCAAGTCTTGTTTTTTCGATTAAACTTTTGGGAGCCTTAATCTGTTCAAACTGTTTTCTATATTCATTTTTCATTCCAGATAGTCTCCTTTCAGTTTTAAACGCAGAGCATCTCGTGCCCTGGAAAGTCTTGTTTTGACTGCTGATTCAGAATGACCCAGCAGTTCACTAATTTCCCGAACCGAATAGCCTTCAAAATAAAATAAATGTACAACTGTCCGCTGCCCTTCTGGCAGCGATAGACAGGCCTCCATCAAATTCTCCTGATCATCATCCTTAGCTACATACTCCCTGTCCAGCATTTCCTCATCCATACCAATTACTTTTCTGTTCCAAGCATTGTCAAACTGCTTTTTACAACAGTTAATTGTTACTCGAATCAGCCAGTGCTTCGCATGTTCTTCATTCTTTAGGGTATGACTGTACTTAACTAACCGTAAAAATACTTCCTGAAATACATCTTCAGCATCGCTGGCCTGCTTCATCTGCACAAAAGCAATCCGGTAGACCATGTCGGCATATTTTTCCAACAGCTCTTCTGGATCCAGTGTTCCCATCTGTTCCTTATCCATGGGTCCTCCTCATAATAAATACCTTTTAGCATCCTCAAAGGTTACATGTTAAAAGCTATATTTTTCTTATTATCAATTTTTTTATTTTTTATTTGAATAATTACAAATCATTACTCATTATACCAGATTCGTCATTGACAATATATGAAATTTTGAGCAGTTTCAACCACCCCTTGCTTAATTTTCCAATCATATTTAGCTACTAAAAAATAAGGCTAGACCAACAAGAAATAAGCCAGACTATACGAAAATGGCTCTACACACATTTCCAGTATAGTCTGGCTTATTTCCGAAGCAGCAGTTTTTGAATCGCTGTTTATTCAGCTTTTAGGAATAGAAGATTTCTTTATGCCTACTCTTACGCACTTCATCTAACCGGTGAACGCACGCTCATTTAAAATCAAATAAGCTACCTTTTTACTTGATTCTTAACAGCTGTTTCGTCTGTTAAGACATACAGAAAACAGCTAACTGTTACTCTTCTCTTAGTAAATCTAGAATTTGTGTATACCCCAAAGCGAATGCATAATCTGCAGCTGTTTTTCCGTAATTATCCCTTAAATTTTTATCTGCACCATATTTTAATAATTCAGCAACAATTTGCTGATAAACTTCTGATCCATCTCTTAAGCCAACAGCTTCGATCAATGCAGTATACCCATAATTATTTTGATGGTTAATAGCCGACCGTCCATCTGCCAACAGCAGCTTAACATTTTCAAGATGCCCTTTCTCAGCAGCCGGTATCAATGCATTGCCGCCGAATCTATTTACAACGGCTTGATTTGGTTCCTCATTCTCAAGCATATATTTCAGAATCTCTGTACGACCTTGTGCTCCGGCATATAAATATGGGCTATCTTGAATTTCATCTTGTTGATTGATATCAGCCCCGGCAGCCATTAACTTTTCAGCTATTTCGATTTGATTGTTATGAACAGCAATCAATAACGGGGTTTCCTCTTTATCATTCACTTCATCTATTTGGTAGTCAGAATCGCCAATAATCAGTTGAACCTTTTCTAAATCACCAGCTGCTACAGCTTGAAGTAATGCTCCTGCTTCGTAATGCATAGTCTCCTCCTCCTTACTTGAACTAGGTTGATCTACTTTCGATAATGTCGTTTCAACAAGTTCCTCTGCAGAACTTTGTGTTGAGTAATGATCCGACGAGTTATCGCCTGAAGTCATCGACTGTTTTTCTGTACAGCTAGCTAATGCAACAACGGTTAGAAACAGCAACCCCACTATTAATTTGTTTTGTTTTCTCATGCCTTCCCCGCTTCCCTAAAATAGTGTGTCTCAGACTCTAAAACCAAATAATCGATACTTTTGTGCCTCCATGATTGAAACGAACAAAGAAACGTAAAGAAGCTTATAGGAACTTAACACTTTACTAAAATACCAAACGTTGCAATTCTCGAAAATAAGCCGAATAGTCCCAAAAATACGAGCAGCTCTATGTAGGTATCAATCACAATCTCTCAATTTCTTCGCAATGTTTCTTAATAATTTTCGAATTGTCCTTCATATTGCTGTGAAACACAGTAGGGTACAAGCTGATGTTGAACAGTACCTGCCAGACTCTCGAGCTAGAATATTTTTACCACAATCTCTGTTATCCTGCCATTTTAGCTATAAATAAATTTTATTGTCAATTTATCCGCTTAATGTTCCAGCATTAACTGCTGCTTAAATATTACAAGCTATGAGGATTCTGCAGACCATTTTGTAGCTATAACGTCTATTGCTCATGGCTTATGATATAATAAAAAAATGAGCCGCTCAGGGCACTCTTTAGCAGAAGAACAGATAGGGGGCTTTTCTTTTGGAGTATAGAAAATTAGCAAAAACAATCATCGAACCTGAATTATTTAGCCATTTTATTCGTCATCAGAAAGTAACACAATGTTGGCGTAAGGTAGATGAAAACTGGCAAATTCAACCTGTTGCTTTTGTTGAAGAATGGCAAGAAAAGGAGTTCCAACAACTTTGCTTCTATTTAAAACAGACAATTGAAAACAATGGTGTAGTACTTGGCGCATTTGATGCTGACAAGCTAAAAGGTTTTGTTAGTGTAGAAGGTCAGCTTTTTGGCTCTCAAAACCATTATCTGGAGCTTTCTTCTCTTCATGTTTCCGAGGATTATCGAGGTCAGCATATCGGACAGCTTTTATTCCAGCATGCAGCAGCATTTGCCCGTACAAAAAAAGCGAATAAGCTCTACATTTCCAGTCACTCTGCTGTAGAAACCTACGCTTTTTATTCCCATTTAGGCTGTACCGATGCAGTTGAAGTTTCTGCCAATCATCTTATCAGGGAACCTTTCGACCGACAATTGGAATACACGCTTTAACTATTTTTCACATTTCAATCTTAAAAATTAGAAGGTACTTCTTTTAAACTAAATGAGAAGGGATGAAAATTGACAGTCAATTTTCATCCCTTCTCTCTTGTTCATTTTAGCCTACTAATTCTGCTTCAACTTTTTTGATTGCTATACTCTATTTTTTCGGTTGAACCGTTACACTATATTCACCTGTACTTCCCTTACATGGAATAACAGATAGATACAGTGTCTCACCTTTAGTGAATGCCCATTCAATTGCAAATTGTCCATCTCCTCCATGATTGTGAACGTCCCCTGCACCTAAAGGAGTATAACTAGGTGCTCGATGAATCGCTCCCTGAACATGAACACTGCTTGCTGAACTAAAGACATATGTTCCTGCTTCTGGTGCTATAAATCGGAAGTAGTCATGATCCCCGCTATGAAGCAGTTGACCTTTTATTGTACCTAGACCGATAGTTGTTGCTGTTTCGTAGGTATGTCCATGATCATCAACTGTTACCTCCGAGTGAGCCCTCCTTCCCCCGTCTTCACTTGTTGCTGTAATCATTGCTTTTCCGCCGCTGACTGCTTCAACGGTACCATCTGAGCTAACCTTAGCTACCGCTTCGTCAGAGCTTGTCCACTGAACTTTTTTATTAGGCACTGTACTTGGCAGAACCGTTGCTGTCAGTTTGCGCTTCCCTTTCTTTTCCAAGTTAAAAGAAGCTGGTGAGATTGCTACACTATCCACAAGGCTGTCCGGCTGAATCGTTACTTTATATGCTCCTGTACTTCCTTTGCATGGAATAACTGACAGATATAGCGTTTCTCCTTCAGCAAAATCCCATTCTATACGGAATTGTCCGTCTGTATCATGATTGTGAACGTCCCCTGCACCTAAAGGAGTATAATTAGGTGCTCGATGAATCGCTCCTTGAACATGGTTATCACTTTCAGACCAAAAAATATATTTCCCGGCTTTTGGTGCGGTAAATTTGAAATAATCATGATCTCCGCTGTGCAGCAGGTTTCCCTGAACCGTTCCTACAGCAACAACTGTTGCTGTTTCATAGTTGTTCCCATGATCGTCCACCGTCACTTCTGAGCTAGCTGCCTTCCCACCGTCTTCACTTGTAGCGGTAATAACTGCCTTTCCTTCATTAACAGCTTCGACCATCCCGTCTACGCTCACCTTGGCTACTGTTTCATCAGAGCTTGTCCAACGAACAGTTTTATTTGGTGCTGTAGCCGGCAAAACAGTTGCTGTCAGTTTACGCTTCGCTTTCTTTTCCAAATTGAAGGTAACCGGTGAGACTGTTACCTTTTCTACAAATGTTTCTGGCTGAATACTCACCTTGTATTCTCCCGTGCTGCCCTTACAAGGAATTACAGATAGATACAGGGTTTCACCTTTAGCAAAATTCCATTTAATCATAAACTGTCCATCTGTCTCATGATTATGGACATCACCATCACCTAATGTTGCATAGCTTGGTGCTCGATGAAGTGCTCCCTGCACATGAATGGCACTTTCAGATTTAAAGATATAGTTTCCTGCTTCCGGCGCTGTAAACTTGAAGTAGTCATGATCTCCTGTGTAAGTCAGCGTACCATTAACTGTTCCAATACCAACTGCTGTTGCTGTTTCATACATTTGCCCGTGATCATCTACTACTACTTCAGCAGCTGCTGTTTTCCCACCATCTTTTGAAGTAGCTGTAATAATGGCTGTTCCACTATTTACGGCTTTAACTAAACCGTCTGTTCCAACTGTAGCCACATTATTGTCTGAGCTTAACCAGTCCACTACTTTATTGGAAGCCTCTGCTGGTTTAATTGCTGCTGTGAATCTAAATGTTTTTCCTTTTTCCATGATAGTGCTCGTTTTGTTTAACGTAATTTCTTGTACTGGAATTGAGCCCGCAGTGACAGTTACTGTGCTTGATGCTGTTTTCCTGCCATCTTCCGTTATTACTGTAATAGTTGTACTTCCTACTGCTTTAGCAGTGACCAAACCAGTGTTTGATACAGTTGCTACTCCAGTATTTGAGCTGCTCCAGCTGACCTTTTTGTTTGCGGCATTACTTGGAGAAACCGTTGCGGTAAACTGACGGTTTCCTCCAACAGATAACTCCAGATTTTCAGGAGCTAACGTGACCCCAGTTACTGAGACCGGCGGCTGAGCTGCACTTCCGATTCTAACCTTCATCGCCATTGCAGGTTCAGATAAAATTTCAAATTGAGTGCCTAAAAACTGACCGTCTGCTAATTGAGTCGATGGAGTTGTTTCTTGACTTATTTTGACAGGCTGTACGCCGCCATCCAATGTATTTCCGATATAATAAAATGGGTTGCTTCCAAACGACTGATTTGCATTGTATCTTGAGTAACCGAGCACACCCTCGTCAGCTTCTAGTACAGTTACAAGCTGGCGGCCAATCCCGTGATTCTGTCCAAAGGTTGTATTTACCCGATAAACCAGAATACCTCCCGGAATGTTTTCAGTATAACGAAACATTCCTCTGTCAAATCCATTCATTTGCCGATTTTCGATTAAAAAGTATTCATTTGGATTAATACTTTGTAATTTCAGAATAGTCGGATCCGCAGCAGAAACTGCTTTTACATCCTTTTCATAAAACAATGTCCGATCTAATGATTCAAACGGAACTCCTAGCTGTATTTTAGAATAAGCATCTAAGCCAACCGGTGAACTTCCCCAGAAATCAGTCTCCCAATACATACCGTTAAAAGTCCTGTCCGCTCCCCAAGCACCTTGAGCCATTAAACTGACAATTCCCACACCATACCCATCGGCAGCTCCATTTATCTGTTCCGTGTTATATAAATCCGGCAAGCCAATATCATGACCAAATTCATGACAAATTACACCAATTGATGAAGAAACATCTTCATCTTTATATCTCATCTTTTCACCAAACATCGTAAAATCAGTAAATTTCAATCCATTGACTGTCGTTAGATGACTACTCCAGCCTTTATGACCCCAGACCGATTTTCCCGGATTTCCTGAGCTTTGTTCATATCCAGCGATAATGAACATTACATGCAGCTCATCCGGCTCTATATAGTTGTTCTTATCCCTATCATATATAGAAAAATCAATCTTATCCTTAATACGCTGAAGAATATTTGCTGACAGCTCAAAGCTATTAAATCCATTGCCCATGTCGGGATGCTCCTGATCCATTTGAACTTTCAAGATTCCATTTTTCACCGCTGCCGTCTCTTTTGCCGGCTTTACTTCCATGCGTTTATTTGTCTGCTCTGAAAAAAAGTTTTTCATGGTTTTTCCATCCGAGCCAAAAATCTTTTGATGCCATTCCTCTTCTGTCGTACTTATTTTTATATCATTAAATTCAACGAGGACTACTAATAAATTCTGCTCCTTATTTAACACCTTGTTCTGTTGCGTCATCAATGTATCACTAAACTGCTGTCTTTCAGCAGCTCCATTACCTTGTTTAACTACTTCTGTTTTATTTACTGTTCCGCTAGGCTTAGAATCAATACCAACTTTTGCTTCCACGCTGCTTCTACTTAGTCCATTCACCTGATAATACCAATAATCATCTGCCTTTTTTACATAAACGCTGCCATCTTCTCCTGCAACATAGTTAAAAAACTCATCCCCATACTGGGTTGCTGCAAACGCTGTGCCATCCGGCTGAACATAAGTCTGTTCAACCTCTAATGACGGAACTGCTGCCGCTTCCTGCGAACCGCTAAAACCAGCTGCCATCGTTAACCCAACAATGGCTGTCCCAAATAATCTTTTTTTCATCTTACTTTCCTCCTTAGTTCATTTGAAAGAAAACACTTTCATTTATAATTATATTCATATAAAAAAAAGAAAAGCAATGGTTTATATAAAAAAAACTGCATATTTTAAATACAAAACAAAATATAATGAAAAAAATTTATTTTACCGCTTAGATATTAGCAAAATAACTGCACAAAAAAACTAGCAAAAGCACAATATAATTCTTGCTTTCCCTAGCTTTTCTCTTTTGTTTAGTCAGGTACAACAGCAACTGCCCGTATTGTGAAGCCAGGTGCTCCTTTAATCTTAGGAACCCCAAGAAAAATGACAGAGCCGGTTGCTGGCACTTCAGAAAGATTCGTTAAAACCTCTACCTGAAATTTATTTTGCGTCAGCCAATATCTTTCTCCAACGATATCCTGATTCCGAGTACAGTCGACTGCGGTATCCGTATCCAGCGTCTCGTGGCCAATCGCCAGTAGGTTCCGCTTTAAATGAAGAAACTTCAAGGCTTCCAGAGACCAGCCAGGCGTATGTGCCTGACCTAATTCATCCCGATTATAAAACGCTTCATGATTGTTCCATCGTTGTGACCAGCCGCTGGCAAAAGCAACAAAGCTTCCCTCAGGAATTTTTCCATAGCTCTCCTCAAATGCTAAAATATCTTCAACCGTAAGTGCATAATCGTGATTTTCAAAAACTTCTTTTTCTTTATGAATCACTATTAATGGCAAAACCAATTCCTTTAAAGTCAAGTCTTCTAAAAATCGTTTCCCTGAAGCAAAATGAACAGGCGCATCAATATGTGTGCCGTATTGCGAGACAATACTGTATTCCTTTGCCAAAAATCCATCCTGTTCAACTGTAAATAATGTTTTTTCAGTTAATGGTTTAAAAGACGAAAAATAAGGAATTTCTGTAGATACTTCATGAGTTAAATCAACCCATCTTTGGTTTTTTAGAAATTCTACACTTTCTATGATGGTTGTCATATCAATGCCCCTTCTATTCATTCGGCCAAACATCTTTGGCTGTTTCCACAACTAATTGAAGCTTTGCCCACTGATCATCCTCAGATACTTTATTCCCTTCATGTGTAGAAGAAAACCCACATTGAGGGCTTAAGCACAGCTGGTTTAGCGAAACAAAGCGGGACGCCTCGTTAATTCTTTCAATCAGCTGCTTTTTATCCTCTAGTTCCGGCGTTTTTGTTGTAACAAGCCCTAAAACAATTCTCTGATTCTTTATATTTTTCAAAGGATCAAAGCTGCCGGAGCGTTCATCATCAAATTCCAAAAAGAAGCCGTCAAACTGTTCTATTTTCAATAAACGTTCTGCAATCGTATCATATGAACCATTGTACAGCCAATGAGACTGGAAATTGCCCTTGCAGAAATGGAACGTTACTGCCATATCTGCAGGCTTATCTACTAAAATTGCCTCAGTAATATCTCCAAATTCCTGAATTAACTCATCCGGCTCATAGCCGTTTTGTTGAATTAATCCGCGGAAACGTTCATCAAACAAACCACCCCAGCTGGTGTCATCTAATTGAAGATAACGGCAGCCCGCATCATAAAAAGACTGAACAACTTCTTTATACGTTGAGATTAAATCTTTAATAAATTCAGATTTTTCTTTGTATACCGGATTTTCATGGTAGTGCTTAGATAGAATAAAGGAGTCCAGATAAATCATATTGGGACCTGGAATTGTTTGTTTGGCAATTATTTTACCCGCGTGCTTTTGAGTAAATTTAAAATGTTCTAAAAATGGATGATTCTTATCAAAAGCCAATTTACCGCTGACATACGTCCCTTGAGCTTCTGTTGTGATACCAAAAGCTGTCGTTTCAAAATCATATACAGTAATTCCAGCTAATCCGGCAATAAAATCCAAATGCCACCATCTTCTTCTAAACTCTCCATCTGTTACAGCCTGCAAGCCAATTTTCTTTTGTTTCTCAATAACTTTAATAATTTCCTGGTCTTCTATTTGTGTTAGTTCCTTTTTAGAAATGATCCCCTCTTTAAATTTTTCTCGTGCATCTTTCAAGGCTTGCGGACGTAGTAAACTACCTACCTGATCATAACGAAATGGTATTGTTGTCATTTCTTTTCTCTCCTTCTTTGCTAAATATTAGTCTATTTTTAAATAAAAAAGTCCTTAGACATCATCAAAGATATCTAAGGACATAGTATTATGTGTTACCACCTTAATTCGCGGTATTTTCACAAATAACCGCCTCAATCAGTACCCAACCATTATTGGAAACTGTTATTTGCTAACGGAACAAACCCGTATCTCCCTACTCATTCAGAAGATCCACTATAAAAGCCATTTTCAAATTAAACGCCTCACATCTCTTTTCAGCTTTCGAGACTCTCTGTTGGAAAAGAATTTAATCTTACTTTCTTTCTCATTGTGTTTTAATATTTGTTTCATCTACTATAGCAAAAAAAGAAAGCGTTTGTCAATAACTGTTTTTTTACACCTAATCGAAACAGAACAATCAATAGCTGCTTTTGATAACAAAATAGGAACCTCGAATAACGCCTGCCAATGCTGATTTTTGATAGGCAAACTTAAATTTTTCTGCTAATTCAGCTGGTACATCCATTCCTTCAGATAGTTTAAATCCTACAGCACGTTTTCCATCTTCAGCCAGTCCGTACATAACATTAACTACGAGTCCATTTTCATAAAAAACATAAGCGAAACGAGTCCCTTCTGTTTCAAAACCTGAGACCTCCAGAGGCTTATAAGGAAATTTCAACTCACGCTCCAATAAAATTTTCTCAATCCACTTCAGCGTTTCCAACTCTTCTTCAGCAGGAACAGTCACAAAATCATGCTTATACTTATTCCAGAAATATCTTGCTTCATTTGCCCGAAGACCAGCCAATGCCTCTGCTACATCAGAACTCTCTAAACCAATGGTTGATACTTCTTTAAAATCTACCTTGTATGACATTTCTTCTCCTCTCTTCATTTCATTTGTAAGCCTATTATAATCACCTTCTTCTATTAGCTACAACTATTAAGTTTCAGATAGGAAAACTCTATTAAAAGAATATACTATTCTTTCTCTCTCCATATTGCCGATAAATACGTTGCTATTCTCTGATAATTTCACCTAAAAAAATGAAAATTACTAGAGTTCAATTACTTATGTTTTTTGAAAGACTTATCTGTTCTTGCTCAAGTAAAAATTTCATAAGTAGCTTTTTATAAAAACAGTTACGAAGCTATAAAAAAATCGAACCTCCGCTTCATTTGCGTTTGGTTCGATTGTCATTATGAAGCTGCTAATCATTGCCTTAGTTTTCATTGCATCAAAAATATTTATTTTCTTAGTATCTTTTCCATCTTTTTTCCTTTTGCCAGTTCATCTATCAGCTTATCCAAATAACGAACTTTCTGCATCAGTTCATCTTCAATATCTTCAACTCGGTAGCCACAGATTACACCAGTTATAAGCCCCACATTGGGATTCATTTGAGGAGCCTCTTTAAAAAAAGTTTCAAAATCTACTTCATTCAGCAGCTGCTTCTGCAATCCGGACTCATCATAGCCAGTTAACCAGAATATAATCTCATCTACTTCTTCTTTTAAACGTCCTTTCCTCTCAGCTTTTTCAATATAAAGCGGATAAACACTGCTAAAAATCATTGTGTAAATTTTTGGTTTTTTCATTTACATTCTCCTTTTTTCAATCTTTTCTCTGGTTAAAAAGCAGATAAAGCAGTATAAAAATTTATCTTTTAGGAGCTCATTAAAAGATAGCTTAATTATCTCAAAAAAATACTTACAAAGCTATATTTAAACTTAAATCCGGACTTAACCTAAGCAATACCATAACACTAAGACTTCCATACATATATTAAACAGATTAAGAGGAAATGATGTAATCGCCAAAAGCTGTACCCGAAAAATACCGCTTTTAGTAATCACATCATTATTTACGCTGCAGCCTCTTTAATTTGCCTTGATTTAATTATTTTAATCCTTAAGAAACTAGCTTTAACCCTTATAAACATACATATCAGCTATTTATCAATGACTAATGTTTAATCAAACAGCCTCTCGATATTGCTGAATACTGATTAGCACTTCTCATCAATGCTGAGAAGCTTTCATTATCACAGATGTTGCTCAGCTGGTCGAGTCAGGTTAATACGAACTGTAACATTATATTGCCGAATCTAAAAACTGACTATTATAAAGCTCTGCATAAAAGCCATTTCTGTTCATCAGCACCTGATGTGTTCCTGTTTCTACTAACGCACCTTGATTCATTACAACAATATTATCTGCATCTCGAATGGTTGACAAGCGATGTGCTACTACAAAACTTGTTCTATTCTTTAACAGCTTTTTCATTGCCTGCTGAATAAGAATTTCAGTTCTTGTGTCTACACTTGAAGTTGCTTCATCGAGTATAAGCACTTCCGGATTTGCAAGAAATGCTCGGGCAATTGTAATCAGCTGCCGTTGCCCTTGGGAAATGTTACTCGCCTCTTCATTTAAAATTGTCTGATATCCTTCAGGGAGCATGTGGACAAACTCATCTACGTATGCAGCTTTAGCTGCTTGAAAAATCTCCTCCTCGGATGCCTGATTATTGCCATATTTAATATTGTCATAAATAGTTCCTGTAAAAAGCCATGTTTCCTGAAGCACCATAGAAAATTTTGAACGTAGCTCATCTCTATCAAAGTCTCTAATGTCGACTCCTTCATATTTTATACTTCCACCCGAGATATCATAGAATCGCTCCAGCAAATTGATTAATGTCGTTTTTCCAGCTCCAGTAGGTCCCACAATGGCAATCATTTCACCCTGAGTCACATCCAGACTAAAATCCTTCATTAATAATTCACTAGGTGTATAGCCAAATGCTACATGGCTGAATTGGACCTTATAAGAACCATTTTCCACTCCCAAAAGACCAGATGGTTTATCTTCCATCTCTTCCTCATCAAAAATCTCGAATATCCGTTCAGCTGAAGCAATCGTTGATTGAACCATGCTTATTAAACTTGCTATCTGCGTAAGCGGCTGCGAAAACTGATTTGTATATTGTAAAAATGCCTGGACATTACCAAGACTAAGATCGCCGCTCGCAACCTTAATTCCACCAAAAACAGCTACAAAAACGTATCCCAAATTTTTGGTAAAATTCATCAACGGCATAATAATCGCCGAAACAAACTGCGCCTTCCAGCCAAATTGATAGAGCTTTTCATTTTCAACATTAAAAGCTTCAAGATTGGCTCTCTCATGATTAAAACTCTTGACGATAAGATGAGCACCATAATTTTCTTCTACCTGATTGTTCAATAATCCAAGTGTTTTCTGTTGTCCAGTAAAGTTTTTCTGTGATCTCGGCACAATAATCATTATAATAATTAAACTCATTGGAATTGTCGCAAGAGCAATCAAAGTTAATTGCCAGCTAATCGTCAGCATCATGAATAATATACCGATAAATGTTACTGTATTTGTAATCAGCTGAGTCAGATTTTGTTGAAACATTCCCGCGATGTTGTCCATATCATTAATCGCTCGAGACATAAGATCTCCATTGCTGTGATTGTCGTAATAGGATATAGGCAGTCTATCCATTTTGCATTTTAGTTCCTGCCTCATTTCAGCGACCGTATGTTGAGAAACACGAGTCATGATAAACTGCTGCAAAAAATTAAATAAAGCTGAAGTAAAATACATTACCAATACTATTAAAATAATCGTACGTATCTTATTAAAATCAATTGGCAGTGAAGTGATTGATTTTCCCTGCTGCATTTGAACAGCCCCCTCAGTCACTCCTTTGTATATTTCAGTCGTTGCACCACCTAAGATTTTAGGTATTTGTACTTGAACAATAACCGCTGTAACCGCTAGTATCCAAACAATTATAATCGGCACCAGCCGCTTATTCATATAGCGTATCAAACGAATAATTGTTCTTTTAAAATGCTTTGGTTTTTTATCAGCAAGATCAGACTTCACAGGTTTGTGTTTTTCTTCTGCAGAAACAGGTTGTTCTTTAGTCACATAGCTTCCCCCTCTCCCAATTGAGATTGGACGATTTCCCGATATGTTTCATTACTTCTGTATAATTCTTCATGTTTTCCTTTTCCTACAATTTTTCCTTCGTCCAAAACCAATATTTCGCTAGCATCCATAACAGTACTTACTCTTTGTGCAACAATTATAACAACTGCTTTGACGAGTTCCATTTTTAAAGCTGCGCGTAGCTTAGCATCTGTTTTAAAATCAAGTGCAGAAAATGAGTCATCAAATATGTAAATATCAGCAGGTTTAATCAATGCACGAGCAATTGCCAACCGTTGTTTTTGCCCACCTGAAAAATTATTTCCACCTTGTTCCACCCAAGTATCCAATCCATTGGTTAATTCAGAAACAAAACTATCTGCTTGTGCAACTCTTAAAGCTTTCCAAATCTCTTCGTCCGATGCCTTCGGATAACCATATTGCATATTTTCTCTTATTGTTCCAGAAAATAAAACAGATTTTTGGGGAACAAAACTGATTCGCTGTCTTAGCTCCTCCTGCGCTACGCTGCCTATATTCTGACCGTTAATACAGATCTCTCCTGATGTACTATCATAGAATCGAAGAGCTAAACTAACCAATGTAGTCTTACCTGAACCTGTTCCACCAATCACTGCCATTCTATTACCCGAAACTAATGAAAAGCTAATATCAGTCAATGCTGAATCTTCAGCTCCTTTGTAGCAGTAGTTCACATGGTCAAAGATTAATGAAACCTGACCTTGATTATCAGGAAATTTTTCTAGATTTTTTGAATCTAAAACAACATCTTCAGCTTCTAAAATCTCATTAATTCGTTCAGCGGAGGCCTGTGCTCGTGGAACCATGATAAAAATCATTGCTAGCATAATAAAGCTCATCAAGCTTTGCATGGCATACGTCATAAATGCAATTAAATTACCTACCTCTAATTTTTGCTGCGCAACATAATGAGCACCGAACCACATAATAAGAATACTGGTTATACTCATAATGATGGTCATCAATGGAATCATTATGCTAATTAATGTATTTACTTTGATAGCAGTCTCAGTATAGCCTCTGTTTGCCTCCTTAAATCGTTGTTCTTCATAGTCTGTTCTAACAAAAGAGCGAATAACTCTTACACCTGTCAATCCTTCGCGAAAAACTAGATTCAGACGATCCATTTTTCTCTGTACAGTTTTAAATAATGGTACCGCAAAATATAAAATAGTACCTACAAGCCCCCCCATAAGCGGAAGTACTATAAAGAAAATTTTTGTTAATTGAGGGTCCTTGTTATACGCCATTAAACTAGCACCGATTAGCATGATTGGTGCGTTAATCATTAAGCATAAAAATACCTGTACAACCATTTGAACTTGAGTTACATCATTAGTTGTTCGAGTAATTAATGATGCTGTTCCAAATTGGTCAAAGGCACTAACAGAAAGAGACTCTACCTTTTTGAAAATCTCCGATCGTAGATTTCTTCCAAGTTTCTGAGATTCCTTTATTGCAAAATATGTATTTCCCAAAGAAGCAATAATTCCAAATAAAGAAAAGCCAACCATCAGAAATCCCGTCTGCCATATATAATTGATGTTTCCTTTTGCCACGCCTTTATTGATTATATCTGATGTTAAAGTCGGCAAGTATAAATCAGCAAAAACCTGAATAATCATAAAAGCAATTGCCAAAATCGTTGGACCAAACGATAATTTTCTTATTATTTTTTTCATTTTCCCCCACTATTCTTTATTTATTGGTATAGAAAAAGAGCTTGGATCTATAAAATCCCAAGCTCTTTTATTAAAGGTTGGATTAAGAGAAAATTCCGATAATACCAGTTAACATAGTTAACAGACCAGACCAGCCTAAACCAATCCATGTAATAATTCCTGAAATCATGTTAGTACCTCCTACTTATATTTTATTTTAAAAGAGCTTGAGATTAAACAACCTCAAGCTCTTTGCTCAGGTTTGGATTAAGAGAAAATACCAATAACACCTGAAACCATTGTCCAAAAACCAGACCATCCTAGGCCAATCCAAGTAATAATTCCTGAAATCATAAGTGCACCTCCTTTTTACTTTCGTCACAGCGAAATTTTAGTGGTTTCCTAAAGTAGCCATAATTTGTTTCCATTTTTCTACCATATTGAAAGCATTCAACATCCAGTAATCAACAAATCCCACAGTAAATCCCCCTTTACATTCTTTTATATACTAAGCTAGAAAAATAATTACATAACTTATAACTACTTTCTAGTTAGTTCCATTTTTCAAATGTGCTCAAACTTATAAATCAAGCACAAAGTCATTTATAAGCGATTTTTTGACACTTAATATACACTTATTAAATAACTAAAGTTATTATATATTATAAAAAATATTTTTGCAACTCTTTTTTTACAATTAACAAAATTATTTTTATTTTTAAAAAGAAATAATGACTAAAAAACAAACTTAACAACTCCGATAATCTCTGAATGGTCTATTACCCCATAGTCACGACTATCATGGGTATAAGGTCGATTATCCCCCAACAAAAAGTATTTTCCTTCAGGTATTTTCACTTCCCCAATAATCTTAAGAAGTTGGAAATCAGCAGTATAAACACCGCCATTTCTTTTTGCTTCTTCTTTTTCAAATTGTAAAAATGGCTCTAACTTGCTTTCCCCATTTACAAATAATGTATCATTTTCATATTCTATTTTATCTCCAGGTACACCAACAACTCTTCGAATTTCAATTTTTCCGCTTTTCTTTCGTTTCAAGCAAACTAAATCTAAATGTTTAATCAAACTTTGCTTTGCAACAAATACATGATTTCCTACTTGTAGCGTGGGAAACATACTGTAATTATCAATTTTTTGTATACTAAATAAAAACAACGATAGAATATAGAGAAACAAACTAACAAGTGTCATTGTTACTCCAATCTCAATTAACAAATTTTTTATAAGAAATCTGATTTTTTGAGACTTCTTTCTTTTTTTTCGTTTCAATTTTTTTTTATTTAGACTTTTGAAATTTTTATGACGCTTTTTTTTTACTAATTCTTTTTTATGATTTGTTTTGATTTTTTTTTTTGATTTCTGACTATAAATTTTTTTTTCCTTATTTACCATATCTATTGCCTCAATCAAGTGCCTGCTTTCTCAAAGCTTCCTCATCAATTTTATAGAAGGTCATAACTTTTTTTTGGTAACGTTTCACTTTCTCAATATCTTGTTTGTACTCCTCAACTAATTCTGGATTCTCATAAAAGCTCCCTACAACACGGATCGCGTTCGCACCTAATTCTTGCATCATATTATAGTATTGATTAATCACCAGCTGTCCTTCAATGCTATTCACAATACTTGCCTTCTTAGTTCCGTAACTTGAAATCATGCTTGTTAAGTAACGTATATTAGCGTCCAATTTTTCTTTAGCTTCAACTCCTACTCCAGCTTCTTCCAATTGTGCTTCAAAATCGTTTAGTAGATAATAGCTTTTTACTATTGATTTAGAATCCTCTTCTGTAAGACTCATAGACTGATAGTACGAAATCCAAAATGCTCCACCAGCAGTTAATACGGCGCAAATCAGTGTCACTATCAATTTATTTCTAAAACTTTTTTTGTTTTTTTTAAGTTTCTTCTTTACTATTGCCAATCTTTTTCTTTTTTTCGGGTTTTTAACTCTTTTTCTTTGTAATCTTTTTATTTTTTTTCCAGTCTGAAGAAATAGAAATAACAGTACAAGGAAAATGAGTATAAGTAGAATTGCTAAGCATGTCATACTCATAAAAATAATTTGTAAGGTTATCATTCAATGTATCTCCCATTCCTTTACTATTTCCTGTTACTTTTTTTCCCCATTTCGTTTTCTTCTATTCTTTTTCCGTAATTGATGAACAACTAAAAATACTACAGCAGCTACCAGTATAATCCCCCCAATAATACTGATAATTAACAGCCAATCTAATCCAGTATCTTGCACAATTCCAACGTCATCTTGATTAAACTTATCTGCTTCTGATTTACTGATTGTAAATGTTTCTGTCCATTCCCATTTTTTACTTCCTGAAGTCGCAAGTATCTTGGCTTTATATTCACCAGGCTTCATTTGTTCGCCATTCATACTCACCGGAAACTCCATAAAAGAGTTAGGTGCCATCTTCATTGCTGATTTTTTTGCTTCAAACAATACTTCATCATTGTTACTTCCGCTGATTTGTACTTCCATCATCAAATCTTTCAAAAAAACAGGCGCAACATTAGAAACATTCACAGCAATAGCATTACGATAATTTGATTGACTTGCGGACACCTTATTCAAAACTAAATCTGGCTGAATTTCAACATTAGTTTCTTGAAGAACTAATGCAATAATATATGCATATCTATTAACAATGTTCGCTTTATTGCCAGTTGTATCTGTTTCATCCTCTTCTTTCTCAATTTGTTGAAGCTGGATTCCTCCCACTATGAGTCCATCATAGCTCACCTCGGGCATTGTAATAGTAAAATCAACTGGCATTTCTCCATTAGCAGGTAATGTAACTATCTCCTGAGCTTTCACAATATCTGTAAAATCATATTTTAAAGAGGGATCACTTTCAATTTCATTTGGTCCATACTCAACTACACCATTTGAATTAGTTTTTGCACCATTAAGATCCACTTTGATATCAATTTCTTTATCAGATAAGTTTCTTAAAATAATTTGAATGACTTGTTGTTTGCCCGGTTCAATCATCAAGTTAAAATAACCCGAATCATCTTGTTGGTTCTCCGGATATTTAATTTCGTAAACAAAACTTTGTGCTTCCAGCATTTCATTTGAAGTGGCGCTTTCTTCTCCGAATGCTTGCTGTTGGAACATCATCGTACCAAAGAACATAATAAAAAATAGAAATATGTATTGTTGTAGTCTTTTCATGTATTCCATCCTTTTTCAACAAACTAATAAGACAGCAACTCTTGTCGATTTTTTAGTATCCTTACATTCGACAACTATTGAATACCATGCTTAACTGTTGATTTAATTATATATTTTATTTCTTTTAAAGTAGTCAGGTTGGATAACTCCAACCTGACTTCAAAGTAAAAACTATGGAGTATACTCGATAGTCCAAGTGATTTCTGCTTCATAAACGCCTTTACTCAAAGCTTGTCCACCATCAAATTTAAGGAAGACTGAGTTATCTGCTTCACCTTTAAATGAGTCACCACGTTTATTTGTTTCTGTTTTATATTCATCTGATTGACCGAATTCTGCAGTCCACGTACCAATACCAACACTACCAGTAGATGCATTGTTATCAAATACAAGTTGTTTTCCACCAGCTTCTGACAAAGTGAAATTCAATACATCAGTAGTTGGCCAGTTGGCTAAATCTTGAGCAGAGTTCAGCAAACCATTAGTATATTCAATTTTTGCTTTATCAATTGTATCAGTAGAGCCTTTTAACGTGAAAGTTTTTGTCATGTTCGCATTAATTGTATACTTATGATTTGTCCCTGTTCTTTTATCTGTCCACTGTACCCAAGGACCACGTAAAACATCTCTTCCAGCTGCAGTTGGATTTGCAGGATCTGTTTGAGTTCCAGCAATCGATTCTGCTGGGATTACTTTTTCTCCTGGTGTTACATCCAATTTCCATTGACCAAAGTTTAAACGGGCAATCCGGTCAATAGTAATTGGTCCTTGATTTCCAGTTTCAGTTACATCATCTGGATCTTTAGGATCTACTTCTTTGTCTGGATCTTCCGGGTCAGGTTTACCATTAGAGTCAGTGTTTTCAATTACCTCCAAAACCCCAGTTCCCACTGCTGAATCTTCAGCCGCGTGAACTACTGTTCCTCCCGCTAAAGATACTGCCATTACTGCTGCCAAAGCTGTTGTACATAATAATCTTGTTTTCAAATTTTTTTCCTCCTAGATGTGTTTTCAAATTTATTTATGGTAACTCGGCTAATATCCAAGTTAACACCGTTTGATATTGTACCGGATAAAGCTTAGTGGTCATCGGTACGGATAAGGATACGGCTTTATTGCCATAAACCTGCTGATTTTCAAAGGCTGTATCTAAAACAGCACTACCATCTTCATTTGTCTTTGGAAATAAGGTATTCATTTGTCCATTTGAATTGTTCTCTGATGCACCAAATTCAATTGTCCAAGTACCTTTACCACTGCCGGGAGTCGCTACCGCTACGTTATACGTTATACCTATTTCATTTATTTCTATTGTATCTCGTGTTACTTCTGGTGCTTTTTCAGCTGAGAAAGGTGAATTAGCCCATCCATTGTCAAGACTAAACACTGCACCGCGTAATTCTTTTTCTTCTTGTTTTTGAATAACGTCATTCTGAAACTGATGTTCTTGTCTTACTTGTAAGGACCAGCCTTTAGAACCAGAGCGCTGATCTGTAATTTGTACATAGTTACCTCGAGCTGGTGTACCATCATGAAACAACTGTGCATTAACATGATACAAGCGTTCTTTTTCATAAGTAATTTTATTTCTACCAAGATTAAAAGCTGAAACAAAATCAAATCTTAAATCACCATCTGTAGAGGGACCTGGACCTGGATCAACCGGATTAATTGGAATTTCGGGATCAATTGGTTCTTTAGGAATATCTCCTATAACTTCGACTCTTCCATCTGTTTTTCCAATATTTTCTTCCGCTAGCGCTTCAAGTTTTCCTGTAGTTGCACTACTTAACAAGAGAAGGAATAGAAATGAACAATAATATATATTTTTAATAATCTTCATTAACTAGCCTTCCCCCCTTGTTTTTTTCTAACAAACAATAGTAAAGCCCCAACTAGCAGTAAGATTCCACTTATTCCAATGGAGCCTTGCACTAAATCTCCAGTATTTGGTAACTTTCCACTAGGCTTTGCTGTTTCAGCAACGATGACTTTAGAACTGCTGTCTTCTGTAGACATACTATTGCTACTACTACTGCTTTTTTGTTCATATTCATCTTCATAAAAAGTAATTACACTTTCTGTTGCCACCTGTCCACCATTGACAGCTTCTGCTGACACCTTCAACGGTATCAATAACAGAGCTGTCATAACTATGGAGGAAAGCGACAAAGCGACAAATTTATTCTTTTTTATCATTTTACTCTCCTCACTCGTTATGGTGTAGCAGACAATTTCCACAAAATTTCTCCCTGATAAATACCTAGCTGGGTTATTTCTACTGGAACTACATCAAGTTTTAACCCATCACCTTTTTCAGTTTTCTCCCATGTATCACTAACATTCCATGGAGCATCATCGGGATTTGTATGTTCCATAATTGGTTGATCTCCGCTGTTTAAAACAATCTCATTTCCGTTATAAACATATCGGATTGAATCTGTAAGCGTTGCTTTCTTATCAGTACTTTGCATGGGAGAAGTTAAAGCTGCTGTTAAAGTCCATCGTGTTCTTACTGCTCTTGTATCACGAACTATCAAGTCTTTATCGTATTCAGGATTATTGATTCGCATTGCCGTTGCATTAATATCCCGTTCATGAATTCCAAAATTAATAACACTTGGTGCTGACTTTAACTTCAGCATTCCACTAAACTTGTACTGAACTACGGTACCACCAGCATTTACTAATACAGATTGCTCATCTGATGGCCTGCTAATTAGTTTATAATCATCGTCTATAATATTTTGAATAGCAGTTGTTATTTCTTTTATTGTTTGTAAATTAACCGTTTCTCCCACCGTTTTATCGGATAGAATAATCTCATTATGAACAATGCTGTCATCTTCTTTCAAAAATTGGACAGTAATTGCCGCTAACGTTTGAGAATCAGTTATCATTACTTTAACAGGTACTTCGGTAATTACTCCTTGACTTGATGTCAAAACAACATAGACAGTTACTTCACCCGGAACAGAGGTGTCTGGTAATTTATTCTGATTAATACTCAGTTGTACTGGACCATCTAAGAGTTCATTTTCAGTATCGAGACGAATATTTTCTACAAGATTCTTCCTAATATCTTCTTCACCAAAGTTGCTGAAATCGGTATCTTTAGGATAAGAGATATTATCTCTTGGATCTGCATAAGGTACGCCATTATAACGAACACGTGATTTTGTTTGGCCTTCAATAATTTGAGATTCTAATTTTCCAGATAATGGACGTACTGGATTGTCGAATGTATAGTAGGCAACGGTTCGCACTCCGGCCATCTCAAAATTCGTCATATATCCGTTGTCGACTCCATTAGATTGATATCCGTATTCATCTTTGTTGTTTTCAAAATCAAATGTTGCATTTGGAACTGCCTCTACATGAATTTCATATACAGTTCCTTCAAATTCTTCAGAAGTAGAATTTTTTGCTGAAATAATTACCTTACTTCGGTCACCACCGTTATAGCTGATATTGAAACGACTTGCTAAATCTTTGTTGGTTGAATCACCATATTCAGTAATTTTTATTTTATTTAAATCAATATCATAATAGGATGGTACTTCAGTATTAATCTGAAAAGTTGTACTCCTATTTCTAACTGAATTTTTAGAAATTGTTTGTTGAATTGAATATTTTAGATTCAGATAATCTGGTTCTGTATGTGTAGCATCATTACTTTCCCCAAAAACAATTGGTACCGAAGGAGCTATTCGCATAATAGGTACTTGATCATACAGAATCCCCATTGTACTTAATCGGGTCAAACCAGAAGCTGCTTTTCTTTGCATATTCATTGGTAAATTTATCCCTTGAAATGTTTGAGATAATTTACTTACATCTTGATTTTGAGCTGTTCCAACCCCATACAATTCTACATAACCGTTATAATCAGAGTCAGCTTTTCGATTCATTTTAATTCCAAGAGTGGTTAAGCTCCGAACATAAAAATCTGAAAAATCATCCATCGATGCATGAGGAATTGACACAGCTTTCAAACCATTAATATTGTTATAGTTCCAAATACCTTTGAAATCGATTTGCTGAGATGTTTCATGATCATAAAATTCATAATGATAAGAAACATTATCTCCAACGTAATAAAGATCATCTGACATTCCAGTCGCCGAGACATGTGTACTCCCAAAGAATAAGAAGAACTCACCCCAATTGTCGAAATAGGTTGCATCTCCTGGAAGATTACTTGTGTTATTTTTATCTTCTGGTCCAACTGCTATGAAATTAAAATATGGATTGTGATCAGCAGGTGCATTAGTACTGAATGAAATGTCATCAATCACAAATTTTAAATCAATTGGCTTACCATTATATACAGCGGCATTCCGTATCAGTACACTCTGTTCAGTTTGGGTATTCTTACTAAACCGATGAATTTTTGTATTTACTGTTTCATTTGGAATAATCACTTTAGATGCATCATCTCCAACAACCTCATATGTGACGTCATCAGTTAATTTAAAATACGTTCCATATTCTCCTGGCAACTCAATTACGTTACCGTGTTGATCAGTTCCATTAAGAGTAACAATATTTATTTTAGGTGTATTCGTATCATCTATATCTAGATATCCGGCTGGTGCTGCACCAACAGAGCTTATAGAAAGAAAATACACTAAACTGATTGTGATTAAACCAAGAACAATACATAGGTTTCTAATTTTTAAAAGATTGATTCCAGTTTTAATACTTACACCTCCCTACTTTTGTGAATCTTCAACATTTCTTAACCATAAAACACCACACACATACTTAAAAAGTTTTTTATTTAAAAGCTTCCGCCTTTTAATGAAATTTTTCCATAAATCTCTGGTCTAAACTGTTGTGATAAATCTCCAGTAACTGAAATCATTTGGCTATCATAAACTTTTCCGAAACTTACAAAATAGTTTTCAGCTTGAAAGACTCCCATAGAATTTTCAAGGTAATCTCCCCCTGTTTGACTCCATACTTCTATATTTTGCATTGCCACACCTTTTATTGATGTATTTAAAGAATAAAATAATTTAGAACCAATTTTTCTATTTTTAATTTCAAAATTTTCAGCCTGCAATAAATTAAACTGTGTTCCTCTAGCACTTTCAATAACAGCTTTTGTGCTGTTACCCGTAACTACTAATGAACCTCTAGGATTGATATTAATTGATGTGTTGCTACTTTGAAGCTTCATTGCTGCTTGATTTCCAGCACCTTGCCCATTAATTGAAACTTTACTTTTCTCTCCAATTGTAAAAATAGGATTTATAGTCGCATAGTCAGTTCTTGAAGCAAATTGAAACGCAACACCAGCAGCATCAATATTTAATTTTGCATCTTCTTCAACATCAATTTGTGTTACTTTACCTTGAAATGCTGGTCGAGAATAATTATTGGTATTTAAACCTACACCAATATTTACATTTGCTTTTTTTCCAACAATTATTGTTCCAACGGCTTTTCCACTAACTGATTTCCCATTAAAGTCAAATGCTGGAGATTGATAATTGTTTTTGGTTGCAGCCAGTCCTGTATATGTTGAATCTGCTTCAAATTTCAAATGACGAGCAGTAGCATTTTCATACAAAGTAGTAATTCTATTTTCTCCACTAAATGTCAAATTCCCATTACTTACGTTTACAAATCGAACGCCATCATAAATGACATCTTCAACTAACACATTCCAGCCGTCAGTAGCTTCAAAAAAACGTCCTGAGGTACTGTGTCCAACAATTTCTGCATTTTTTATTGTAAAATTATTAGTACCACTATAATTAGTTTTAGCTTGAATTCCATAAGGTCCTGAGATAATTACTACACCATTATCATCACTACCGTTGATTACAACATCTCTATTAGGAATTCCAGTAATATTTTTAGTAAAAGATATACTGTTTTTTAATACAATAGAATTGATACTAGCATCCTTCAATGCTGTTTCAAATTGTGAAATTGTTGAAACTGTAGCCTCTCCAGAAGATGCTTCTGCTACTACAGACATCCCATTATTTCCAAATAGAACTAATTCTGCCGCCGTTAAGGTCAGCATTCCTAAAACCACTATCAAACTATTTTTCAGAAAACTCATTTTTTTCAATTTCTTTCCTCCAATTTTATTAAAGTAGATAAGTTGTTTGAAACTAGATTTAAATCATCACCTCACTCGAAATTATCCAGTTTCACAACTAACAAAAGTTATATTCAATCTCTACACCTCCTTTTAAAGAGTTGACTCAACTATAAGCTTGTAACCTAGTGACCTTACAGTTTCAATATATTTTCTATTTCGAGTATTTTTTTCTAATTTTTTTCTTAATCTGAATATCACATAACTGACTCGATACTTTTGCATTGAAGCCTCCTCAGACCAGATATGTTTATAAATTTCTTCATAAGTCACTACTTCTTCAGAGCGATCATATAAAAAGCAAATTACATTGTATTCCATTCTAGTTAGTTCAATTTCTTCACCTGTTTCAAGAATAATACTTCTATTCTCTGGGAAAAGACGCAATCTATTATTAGTTTTTTGGATGGTATCCTCTACTTCATTATTAGAAAAAGTTTTTTTAGCATTATATTCTGAAAAATTTTTAGAGATAAGATAAAACTCGTTAAAATAATCTTCAGAATCAATAACCCCAATCGCACCTAACCTAAGATACAATAACCTAAATGTATTATCGATTTTTTCAGAAGAGATAACCCATAAAAGTACATTCAAATTCTGCTTGATTTCAATTATTTGCTGACATATTTGACCAATATTATCAATATGATTCCCTTCTACCAAAACAATATCTAACTTATTCTCCCAATCTTTGGGATTACCTAGTTCATCATTAATATTGTATAGCTTGTACATTTCATCATTCCAAAGACGGGAAACATAATCATTTTGGTTTTCATCTAGTAAAAGGTACCCTACCCGAATTTGAATTTGTGACATTACATTCCTCCTGACTTATATAGCTATATTCATATTACTCAACAAAAACGTATTACTACGTTATAATAAGAAAAACAGATATAAATTGTTGTAATGTTATTTTCGATTATTTTTCTGTGTTAATTTTCTTATATTCTAGTATTATAAGAAAATATCGTTTTAGCATTGATATATCTACGTTTTCAAAATAAATGACTGCTTTTCTACGGCGGAAATTTTTATTTCTAATTTTTTGAGCATAAAAAAACAGTCTTAAAAATTTTATTTAAGACTGCTTTCTTGTTGTATTCTACTGTATATATCCATTTGTTTTAAAACTCCTGTTTAAGTAAGCTTCTAATAAAATTTCATGGTATTAACGTATTTCTTTTTTACTATTTTAACCTCCTTCTAGCATTTTATCTAAATTAGAGATAACTTGTGTTCTACTTTCCCATAAAGAATCTGCATAAATATCTAAAGTCATTTTAGTTGATGAATGACCTAATAGCTTACTCACAGTAGCAATATCGGCTCCTTTCTCAATGCATCTAGTCGCAAAAGTATGTCTTAAAGAATGAAATTTAATATTATCTAATCCTTCTTCTTCCAATAATTTTTTAAAACGATAATTTATTACTCTCGGTTCGGCAAAGCCGTCTTTACATGAAATCACATAGTCAGAAATTGACAGTTTCTTTTTCTTTAGTAAATACTTTCTTAAATTTGTAGCCAAAGGGATACTCCGTTCAGATGTTTTTGTTTTTGGTGAACTCATAATTATTTGAGTCTTTCCTCTTTCATCTAATGAAGAAATCCTTGTGAGTGTTCTCCTAACACAGAGTAAATTTCTTTCAAAATCAATGTCTTCCCACCTTAAACCACTTATTTCACCAATTCTCATTCCTGTGTATAGCGCAATGATAGCTGCCGAACATTCCGTTTCAAATAGTGCTCTTTTTTCAATTCTTCTTTGCTGTTCAATGCTTAGAGCATTAATGTTTGTATATTCTTTCTTTTTAATAGTAATGTCTTCACACGGATTTTTTACTATATAGCTTTCTTTTACAGCTTGATTTAATGCACTTTTCAACACAAGACAAATTACATTTATAGAACGAGAAGACAATCCTAAGTTTTCTAATTGAAATATGAATTCTTGTATATGTGTACTAGTTAGATTTATTAATTTTTTGGAACCAAGAACAGGAAATATATATTTCTCCATTCTTGTTTTATAAGTGGAATAAGTAGATATTTTTATTTTTCCATTCATAAATTTTGCTAACCAATAACTCATCCATTGCTCTACTGTGCCATCGTACAATGTTAAATTACTGTAATTTCCAATATACTGTACTCTTAATTCTGCTAAACGATTTTTTACAATAGTATATTTTTTCCCATAAACATATCCATAAGTAATCTTTCCATGTTCATTTCTTGCCTTAATATATCTTCCTTCCCAACGTCCGTCTTTTCTCTTATAAATATTTTCTCCACGTCTACTCATAGATCAACACTCTTTCTAAAATAGAATGACGGTTTTATTGACGGCTTAAAATTAAGATATAATATCATAACATCACTCCTTTAAATTTATTACGTATTTTAAAACCTTTGATTATTTAAAAGTGCTAAATAATCAATACTAACTAATGAATAAAATTTGAATAAATACTAATTTGCTTAACTAAATCCTATTTCTTATAAATTCTGTTAATAATTTTATCTACATTTTTCCATTTCAATACAAGTGTTTTAGGAAAAATATCGAAAATGAATAAATTTGATATAGACTATTCACTTTTTTTGAGTTAAACTATTTATAGACAGTAAAGATATCACGTCTTTTAAATAATTATTTCTCTTAATTTTCTTAAATTACTAGAATATAAGAAAATTTATTTTATTCTTTTGACAAAAATAAAATCAAGAACATAAAATAAATTTTATCATATTAACTAAATTAATAATACTTTTTTTTATAAGTTGGAAAAATTTTACCCTCTATTTTCCCAGCTGTTAAATTCCCCTCCTTACCTTACTTATTTCCTCCTTCATTTCTAAATACGCATTCAACCCATTTTTATATTAAACTATTAAAAATTTCCTTAGATTACTTCATTTAATCTTTCTTACTATCACTAATTACTAAATAAAACACAAAAATGATTTATAATTCTAATATTTATTTCAAAGAACATTTTTTTACTGTTTAATCAAAGTCTGAAGAAGTCAAACATACAAAGATATTTCTCTAAACTACGCTACATTACTTATTCACTTTTTTTAAAGTTACCCTTCTTTTTTTAGATTCTTCCTTCCTAATAATTAAATCAATTTCTATAAAACTAAATAAGTCAGTCTTTACAAATTTTTTTTATAATGACTTACATTTTATCAATTTAAAGATATTGAAGTATAAAAAAACACCATAATCTAGAAATTTTCTAAATCGTGGTGTTTTTAGGCTTTATACCTTTTGATATTAGTAATCCACCAATATCTTTTCTATTTTATCTAACGCAATAGAAAAGACAGCCTATCAAAAAAATGTTGAATCCTCTAAACCAAAATATTACTTTTAAGGAAATATGTTTAATAAAAGACAAAATTTTCTACGCTATCGTAGAAAATTCTCTTATTCTCCTCAAGAATGTGTTTATTACAAGATTGGTTCTGCTTCGAATCTAATACATTTTTGGGATGAGAATCGTACGGTTGTTAATGAATCATGTTTCCGAATATCGGATGTATCTTGAACTGAAAAAACAACGCTTCAAGTGTAAGGCCTGTCAACGAACCTTTGTCACTCTCCTAAATTAAAATACCTCTATAACCGAGATTCTCTCTCAAAGAAACCTTGTCTACTTCTTTCTCATAACGTGTGACGAAACAATTCTATCATCCGATAGATCTGTTTCGAACACATCTGTCCAAAGTGTTGTGATTTAATGAATTTAATCTGTCCGCAGTATTAGCCTTAACATGATTTTTACTACGATGGATGGTGAACCCCATCATCTATTGGATATCATTAAGAATCCAGAACTGCTTTTTTTAAATATTATTTCAGCTGATTCTCAAGAGAAAATTACGAAACTGTGCAATTTATCTTAATCGATATGTATACACCTCATGTTTCACTGGTCAAAAGCTATTTTCCAATGCCCAACCTATTATTGACCGTTTCTACATTGTCCAGCACATTAGAAAAGCGTTTCGCAACCAGCGAATGAAGAAAAACGCCTTCGATTACTTCCAAAGCAAAGAGTCGAAACTGCGCAGTATGGTGAAACTAATGAAGCAATACAGGAAAGACAAAAGCAGGTTGAACGATGAAAGTCGTCTTTGTGTCCTGGTTTCAAGGCTTACTTAACAGAAGCTAAGGTTGTAAATTGCTTGATTCATGTTTCCTTTGAACTACAAATGGGCTATCAACTATAGTAAGCTCTGTTTTATGCAATAAAGAAACACAATCAATGATACTTTGAAAAATTGCTTGTTTTTAATCGATACTTCTAGAAAAATATTGAACTATTTTAAAGACGTTTCGAACGTTTCTACTGCAATTTAAGGGTGCTCTTCAGTCTCCCTACTCAAATGAACCAGTAGAATTTCTGAACAATCCTATCAAGAAATGCGTATAGATTTCGCAGCCTTTACAACTTCAGACGGCGAATCATGATTCACTGTGGCAATGCTTTGTTTATAAACTAAAAAAGCAAAAATTGTTTCCTCTGTATTTTTGTGCGAATACCAAATGATACTTACATTTCCATACAGTGTGTGATAAACTTTTGTTAACCTTTTTCATAAAGGTACCTCCTAAACTTTTTGATGTGGTGGTCGGGAAACCAACTTCATCTTACCAGTTTAGGAGGCTTTTTTACTACCACGCTGCAAGCTCTCTGGAATCTCTAGCATAGCTAGGGGTTTTCAGAACATACAAAAAAACAAGACTGATTAGTCTTGTTTTTAGAGAAATACCGGCGGCCGGGGTCGAACCGGCACGCCCTCGCGGGCACTGGATTTTGAGTCCAGCGCGTCTGCCAATTCCGCCACGCCGGCATAAAATTAATTATTGCAAGGCGGTAACCGGATTTGAACCGGTGATGAAGGTTTTGCAGACCTCTGCCTTACCACTTGGCTATACCGCCATAATTAAACTGGGGTAGCTGGATTCGAACCAACGAGTGACGGAGTCAAAGTCCGTTGCCTTACCGCTTGGCTATACCCCAATTACCTAAAATACCTTAATAAAGGTAAGGGCGAACGACGGGAATCGAACCCGCGAGTGCCGGAGCCACAATCCGGTGCGTTAACCACTTCGCCACGATCGCCATAAAAAATATTTAAAATAAAAATAATGGCAGGGGTAGCAGGAATTGAACCCACACTAACGGTTTTGGAGACCGCTGTTCTACCTTTAAACTATACCCCTAAATGGAGGAAAGTGGATTCGAACCACTGAACCCTAAGGAACGGATTTACAGTCCGTCGCGTTTAGCCACTTCGCTATTCCTCCATAATGGCGTGAGACAGAATCGAACTGCCGACACACGGAGCTTCAATCCGTTGCTCTACCAACTGAGCTACCACGCCAATAAAAAATTTATAAAACTAACGGTTCCGACGGGAATCGAACCCGCGATCTCCTGCGTGACAGGCAGGCATGTTAACCCCTACACCACGGAACCAACCAATGGAGGTTAACGGGATCGAACCGCTGACCCCCTGCTTGTAAGGCAGGTGCTCTCCCAGCTGAGCTAAACCTCCAAAACCAATCAAAAAATGACCCGTACGGGACTCGAACCCGTGTTACCGCCGTGAAAGGGCGGTGTCTTAACCACTTGACCAACGGGCCAAACAAAAAACGGAGAGTAAGGGATTCGAACCCTTGAGACAGTGTTTACCGTCTACATGATTTCCAATCATGCTCCTTCGGCCTCTCGGACAACTCTCCAGAGTTAAAAAGAAGCACTCACAATTACTCTACTTTAATTTCCTAAACAGGAACTCCGGCAGTAGGACTCGAACCTACGACATCATGATTAACAGTCATGCGCTACTACCAACTGAGCTATGCCGGAATAATCGCGCGGCGGCGTCCTACTCTCACAAAGGGAAACCCTTCACTACAATCGGCGCTAAGAAGCTTAACTTCTGTGTTCGGCATGGGAACAGGTGTATCCTTCTCGCTATCGCCACCACACTGGTGCTGCATAGTATTTAATTGAGTGATTTGCTCACTCAAAACTGGATAGATCAATCATCTTCAACACAGTCATTCCGAAAAACATTTTCTTACTCTTCCAATTCTTTGGTTAAGTCCTCGACCGATTAGTATTGGTCCGCTCCAACCATCACTGGCCTTCCACTTCCAACCTATCTACCTGATC
>NZ_JBNEQE010000005.1:0-228785 GCF_049894025.1 Enterococcus sp. LJL51 | reverse complement strand
CAGAATGCAAGAAGAAGCTTTCAGATGAAAAAACAGGTTCGATTTATCGACAACGGAAAATCGATGTAGAACCAGTGTTTGGGCATCTAAAGGCTCATTTGGCGTTCCATCGTTTCCATTTACGTGGAAAACAAGGAGCGAAGATTGATGTTGGTTTGGCTCTCATGGCACTAAATCTAAGAAAATTAGGAAAATATATGGAGAGAAAGAGAAGGGAAGAAAAAAAAACAAGCCCGATTTTGACATTCATCATCAAAATCGAGCTTATTTTCTTTTTGAGAGTGGATTATGTCCCACTCCCGATTACAAGGTAAACGAAGCCTATAGGGAATGGGCGGAAAAAGAATTTGATTTGTATGGGCGTGAAATTAAGCGGGGCAACGATATAGATGAAATGAGCCGCTTAGCCATAGAGCTGCGTGAAGGGGTGGATTACGACACCGGACGTCCTCTAACTGATGTAGAAAAAGCCCAGCGCTGGTCCATCGTATTGAGCAGTATTGCTCAAGTGAGTATCGCAGCGTATTATGCAGGACATCCGTTGACTGTGGATGATGTGGTGTTGAAGGATAAGGGAACTAGTGGGGCTGTTCATGAAACTGGTGGAATCAGGTAGAACATGGATACCTTGGGAGGAATAAGAAGATATGGCAATTTATATGTTAATGGTTAAGGATTTTGAAGACGAAAAAAGAGTTGTATATAGTATTGGTCCTAATGAAAATAGATTAGGAAAAATTGAATATAATAAAATCGAAAAGAAAACATTTCTTTTGCAAAAAGTTGATGATGAAAAAATTCCGGATAAAATGTATGTACAATGGGCAACTCAAAGAATAGGACAGATACTTTATCGAGAAGACGGGAAATTTCCAGATAGAACTTCTGTAGAAAGATAAATGTAGAAATAAAAAGGTATTTTATCATGAGACGGGTAATCAATTGATAAAGTCTTGAATTAGTTTGACGAAAGGTACTAGTAATTTAAAAACTAATACCTTTATTTACATAGAAAGAAAAGCCATTTTAGGATATTAAAAACTTGAAAGGAAGATACTTTATGGAACCGTGGTATAAAATTGATAAGAAACTAAAAAGTGGTGAATACTCTACTGAAGATTTATTTAATTATTTATCACATGATAATGATGGTGTACTGTATAATACCCTTTCGGTAATTGCAGAAAACAAAATTCAAGATATATTGCTTATTGAAAAAATAACAAAAATAGCAACTGGAAAAGATATAGCTTTAACTAAGGGATTGCCTGGAGTAACTATCAAGTTTGTTGCGATAGCAACACTAAGAGAATTAGGTACTACAGAGTATTTTGATTTGTTGAATGATGAAGAAAAGAACATAGTGCTAGGTGCTTTTTCATAATAAAGATTTTAATGAGCTTTTAGCTTTGAAAACGATGAAAGTTTATCGAAACTATTTTAGAACAATTGGTATTTGATTAGTTGTCAGACACAAGCTAGTTTATGATGAAAAATTTAGGTCTCGCTTACCAGTTTAATAGATTCTGAGGGTGAAATAGGAAAGGTATATATTGAACTTCGTCATCTGTATAAATATTTTATAAGCAAAGTGTGTTTCTACCAGTTGAGGTAAGTGCGCTTTGTCTATTTTAACTGTTAGTAGATAAGGGAGTTAATTTGATTTGGCTCAGTTGGATAAAAGGCTCTACGGGAAGAGTCAAGCTAGTTGATGATACGTATATACGTACACATGATGACAAAGCAACTATCATACTAAGAGATAAGTGAGATGAGATAAATGAAAAAACTAACAATAGAACAGTCTTTTAAATACTACCTTTCTTCTTTAAATAGATTAGGTATGAAAATAATTAATTTAGAAGATAAAGAAATCAAACATCAAATATTTGAAGAATTAGCGATTGATTATCCAGCTTCTTTTAGTCAATATACACGGGAAGTATTAGAAGAAAATGATATAATTGATAGAAATATTTCTCTTCTAAGTAAACAGCTACAAACAAAGCTTTTAGAACTCGAAAGAGGAGAAGTTTTATGGCATGTAAAAGCAGTAAAAACAGCATCAGAATGGAAAGAAATTTTGCAATTGTCTGATGAAATCAAGAAATTGATACATCAAAAATGGACAAACGAAGAGTTAGATTTTTTATTAGGTAAATAATTCTTTTTACTATTAGATGTCCTTAAGTTATCAATGGATAACAAAAATGCTAGCTGTATTTATTTTACAAAAGTGTAGTGTTTTTCTATTAATAGAATTAGTATTTAGCAAATTTTTTGGTGTTATTGAGGAGGTATTAGCGAATCAAAAGCTGATACCTTTTGGTATGTAAAAAAACAAGATATTTATATTGCTCTCTTAATAAACTCAGTGCTGGTCACTGGGAACAAAAGTGATTGACCTTCCATGCGTTTTCTTCTATGCTGTTTACAGAAGTGAATGCTCTAAAGGCAGCGGTGAATACTGGTTTGGCGCAAATCAAAAGCGGCAGTGCCTACAATGCAGAATACGGTGTCTTTGATATGTCCCGTATGAATATGGACTGGGCGACAACGATTGCAGAAAAGGCAGCCGACTGGCGCAAGCGCAAACTAAAAGAAGAAGGCATGGACCTTGATGAGAAGCTGAAAACCAGAAGATACGTTCAGGTTGATTTATATGGAATGAAAAGCTGGATGTGGCTGGAAAATCCACCGTATATTTCAGCGGATGATTATAAGGTAAACGAAGCCTATAGGGAATGGGCGGAAAAAGAATTTGATTTGTATGGGCGTGAAATTAAGCGGGGCAACGATATAGATCAAATGAGCCGCCTAGCCATAGAACTGCGTGAAGGGGTGGATTACGACACTGGACGTCCTCTAACTGATGTAGAAAAAGCCCAGCGCTGGTCCATCGTATTGAGCAGTATTGCTCAAGTAAGTATCGCAGCGTATTATGCAGGACATCCGTTGACTGCGGATGATGTGGTGTTGAAGGATAAGGGAACTGTTAACACTAAAACAGATTTTGGTGCAGAAAATCCAGTATCTGGGAACGATTGGAATAATTATTTTAAAGAACAGTATGGAATTGATAATGTTAGATGGAAAAATCCAGTTACTATTGATGAAATTTTTGATACACCAAGCTTTTTACTTGGAAAAAAATCCTAAGGATATTGTCGATTTATTAAAAAATCAGGGGTGGACAGTTACTCCGCTAAAAGATGGAAGATATGCCGGAATCTCTTTTGATGAAGGGGGAGGATATAGTATGAATCCGCCAGTTGGAACTAGTGGAAGTTCACGCTATGTTCAATATCATCCGGGAAAAGGTCATCATGGTGAGTTTCCATATTATAAGGTTTCTGCTCCAAATGAACCAGTTGTAAGAATTTACTCTAATGGCAGATATGAACTGGATTTCAAAAAATTAGGAGTTAAGACTTACCATATTGAAAGGTGATAAAATTATGAGGTATGATATAGAGGAATTATCGAAGATATATGAACTTTTTATCAATGGAATGAAATTTTTTTCCAGTGATTTTAATAAGCAGAGCCAAAATTTAAAACATGCAGCTCTTTCTGATGAATTAGCCTCCGATTTTTTGCACACGGATTTTGTGAGAGCAGAAATATTATGTGAAAATGAATGGATAACAGAAACGCAAATGGATTTAATGAAAAAAATTAAATCCATATTAGAGCAGATGAGTTTAGAGAAAAATTTATGGAGTGATGCTGCTGTGAAAAATTCTATAGAGTGGAAAAAATGTCGAGAAATAGGAAAAGAATTACTTGAATCATTGGGGTATTAAGTTGTTACTTAAGTTATGTAGAATTAGCTACTTGTTGATATGCTGTTTTTTATAGTTTATAGTTTATAGTTGTATCCAAGCACTGTCTTTTGGCAGTGCTTTAGCCTTTTTAAAATATAGATAAGAAAAAATCCAGAGTTGGTCCATCGTATTGAGCAGTATTGCTCAGGTGAGTATCGCAGCGTATTATGCAGGACATCCATTGACTGTGGACGATGTGGTGTTGAAGGATAAGAAAACTGGTGATCAGGTAATAAAAGAGAATATATCATATGAGAAAGTCAGTGGGACAGTGGACGATTCTCCATATGATTATCCAAAAGATATAGACGGAAATCCTATTCCTCTTAATAAGCATGGTGAGGTGGGAAATGAAATACCTTTACCAGATCCTCTAGCAGAAGGTCGTCCTCACACTATTTTGGGCGGGAAAGCTAGTTCTAAAACTGGTGAAGTATACAGACAGCTGAATTTAATGGATCATGGCTAAAAGTGGATGGGTATGATGTACCCTTAAGTGAAGTGCATTGGGGAAATCATGGACAACCCCAAGATCATCCTGATGTTCATCAACATGTTTTTACTTACGATTGGGTTCAAAAACGTTGGATACGTGGAGGAGTGGAAACATTCCATTTTCCAAAATAAAAAAAGAGGTGGTGTGTTATGGAATATTCGGTGGATTTATTTATCAAAGAGGAATATATTATTGCTTTGGGATTAACTGAAATACTTGTTCATTGGGGGAATGAATGGTTTTCACAAGATCCACAGCAATTTTCATTTAATGAAGAATTAATTTTCAAGAAAAAAGAGGATATAAATTTTTTTAAAAAATCATATGCCCTATTTATGAACAATGCTGAGATAACTGATAACTATATTGGATTTAGATTATTAGGTGAGCATGAGCTAATTAAAGACTTGGAGTGGGCTGTTAATAAAGAAAAGTCGGAATTAATTGATAATAAACTGCTTAATTTTTTTAGAAAAGTTTATGCATTACCTGACTTCATCGTCTTTTTTGTAAAAAATGGAGATGAAATTGATAAACATATCAGTGTTGATAATGAAAAAGAAATGGTAAATGCAATTTGTGATAGGTTGGATTTGAAAAATACTTTAGGAGGAGTTTTAATAACTAAAAGTGTTAAATAAAAAAATTTGATTACAAGGTTGACAATAATGACATTATAGAATTGATTCAACCCACAGCACATGGTTGGGAAGGGCTAGCTTTATATTATCATCTTGATTCAGGTTGGTACGAGGAAAGCCTTTGGGAAATAAAAGATAAAAAAGTACACTAAATCAATTTCAAGGTTTAGATATAAACGAGTTGAGATATATATAGTCTAAATTAATTCTAAAAATAATTTGTGGAATATTAAATAATGCAATCAAAGATAGTAGGACTGTTTGGATTGCTTTAGCATAAAAAACGCGAATCCCTTAACTAATAGAAATGCATGCATAATATTAGACGACTAAGGATTGAGATTTGGCAAAGTAGCTGTTTGAAAGCTATATTAGAGAAAAATATAATTAGAAATATTTTACATGAATGAAAAAAATGACAAACTTTCAACAATAATTCCAAATAAAATGAAGATTTTAATTTAGGTTAGGAAGGTTTTGAAATGATCAATTCAGAAAAAGTAAAAATATTACTAGAAGAAAGAATAAAATTATTACCAGATGAGCCAAAAGTTAACAGAATTTGGGAAGAATTAATCGAGATTTTTTCAAAAAATAAAAAAGAAACAAATGAATATTTAGCAATGGCTTCGAGAAAGCAAATAGAATGGATAAGTGAGGTTTTTGAAGATATTTCTGAGAACTTGCAGAGCAAAGAATTTATTAGTTTACTCAAAGAGTTAGAGAAAAAATTTTCAGATTTAGATTTATCTGTTGATATTTTATATGCTGAGAAAGCATTAAAAAAATAAACATACAAAATGGCACTCTGTTACTGGATTACCAGTCAAATCAGAAATCCTTGATAGAGAGTATACAATTACTAGTTGTTAACAAAGCTATATTTATTCTACAGAAATTTAAATTTTTTCTACTAGTATAATAAGTGTTTGGAAAAACGTTAATATGATAAAAAAGGTTTAGTGATTTAAATGACAATTCACTTGAGTAATATTTCAATTTCTAACATAGTAAGGTATTACAAAAATGGTAAATACATTGATTTTCATAAACCAATAGGAAAGATAATATTATTTGGAAAACAATAAAAAGGAGAGTAAAGTTGTGTGGAAAAAGTTATCTTTAAAGAATGTTTCAAAAATTGAGCGATGTGTTGGTGAATATAATATTTGGATGATAGGAATTCTTCCGTTTGGTAAAATGAAAGTAAAAATTTATGAAGATAAATCAGGCACTTTCTCTGGTTATACAGATATTAATATAAAATTGAGGTCTGATGATAATTACCCAGAGTCTGCTGTTGGTTTTGGTAAAACTCAGCAGGAAGCATTGAGTGAAACAATAAAAAACTTTAACGAACTTTTAGAAAGAGAATATCCAAAAGAACAGTTTCCAGAAGGTTTATCAGATGACCATATTGAATATACAGAACCATCAGATTTTTAGTAATATAGGAAAAAATTATGCCATCTGATTGGCATTAGTTAGTAAAGCTTTGAATAGTATACAGGTACTTATTAATTAACTTGAACGAATATTTCCTAATATAAATTTTGTTATAAAATACAAAAAATAATTTGGAGGTTAAATATGTATCAATACGAAATATATTTCGCAAATGATTATCTTTTTGAAATAATGACAGACCTATCACAAATTATGGGAATAAAATATGATAATGATAAACTACAAAAAGTATTTAAGTTTAAGGAAAAGAATAATGCAGAAAATCTTTTTATCAGCTATGAAGAAAATAGACAATATTTTATTTGTATTGATTGCGATAATGTAGATTGGATATATCCTTTAATTGTAAGATGTTCTGTTAAACAACATGAAGGAGTTAATAAGTGTATGTTGGAATGGGATAATAGAATTAGAGAAGAGTATGGACAAGATTTAACAGAGCGGATTGGCAATAGCTATGGAAATGAAGATACCTTATTAAAAAGAATTGAATCAAAATATAAGATTAGTATTTAATAAAAAAGACACTCTATCACTTGTTAATCAAGCTGCCAATGGCTAAAAAAACAACTTGTGATTATTGTACGAAAAATGCAGTGTTTTTCTATTAATGGAATTAGTATTTAACAAATTTCTAATGTTATTGAGGAGGTATTAGCGAATCAAAAGCTAATACCTTTTAATACATAAAAATTAAGATATCCACATTACTTTCATAAAAAAATCAATACCTTCAACCACATTGAGTGATGATTTCTTATAAAATTCAGTATTGGTTATTTAAAACAGAAGTGATTGTCCATCCATGCGTTTTCTTCTAAGCTGTTTCCAGAACCGAATGCTCTAAAGCCAGCTTTGAATATTGGTTTGACTGAGATAACAAGCAGCTGGCTAGTCCAAGTGCAAACTGAAAGAAGACGGCGTGGATCGTTATGTACGATGAGGTAGGGACTTGATGAAAATTTATGGATAATATCACCAGATTAGACGGTTTTTAAGAAAAGAGGAGAGGGAAAGTTAAATGAGAATAACATTTGATGCTGTAATACCGGCTGTTGATAGTGGCCGATTGTTGATGAAGATACCTGCTGAAGCAGCTGCAGGATTAGAGAAGGAGACAACACAAAAGGTACGTGTAACAATTAATGATAAAACTTACATATGTAATCTACTCTGTAAGATGGATGGCTTCTATCTGCATATTATCAGTAAAATAAAAAAAGATATAGGCTTAGGTGCACCCACTTCATTTACCCTTGAATCTATTGATAATAACGAAGAAAAACAGGAAGGGATTCACGGACAGGTTTTAGCTTGGGAAACAACAACATGCAAATCATTAATGCAAAAGGTTGGTATGAAAAAAGATGCACGTGTGATTGATTTCGGTTGCGGGTATGGGCACTATACAATTGGCTGCTCGCTGGCATTAGAACAAACAGGCGAAGTGTTTGCAGTAGATTGTGACGCGAAAGCATTGAAGTGGATCAAGGAAAAAGAACAGAGATATGCAATCCATAACATCAAAACTATTCATACAAATGGAGCTTCAGCGCTTGATTTTCCTGATAATAGTATAGATGTGATTTTGCTTTATGATATCGTTCATATTCAAGATAAAGAATCAAAAAATTCGATGGCGTCGATTCTTTTTAAGGAAGCGTACAGAGTGTTGAAAAAAGGTGGGATACTCTCAACACTTAACTTCAGCGGTGATCTTAAAAAAATGATGATTGAAAATGAAAAGAAGGCGATGACTGTTGAATCCATAGAACGTGAAATCCTTGAAACAGGATTTGAGTATAGTCATTCGGTAGCTGATGGTATTCATTTTGATTGGTATCACAGCAAATACAGATTGGAAAAGGGCTTATTGTTTAGTGAGTTGGAAAGAGGCCATATTTATAATTACGTGAAACCGGGATAAAAATTTATGTCACAAAGATGGATTTCATTTTAGTTCTAAGTATGAGCGACCCACGGTTATGAGAATATTTAGTGATAACGTCATTCAATACGGAATACATCAAAGCCTTTTTCAAATGAGGAGAGATAGATTTGAAATCAACCTATAAAATATTAGAGCAACTTAGAAATAAAGAGTTGTCAACAAAGGAAATTGAAGCTTATTTAACGATTGAAGATACATTACTGATGTATCATATTGTTGGATATATTTCGATGAATAGTATAGATACTTGTGAGGTAAAAAAATATTTGTTGGAAATGTCATTTAAAGATGATGATAAGTTTTATGCCAATGGCTATTTATTAAGTCACATAGGTACAGCTGGATTAAAAGCCTTGGGGCAAATGGAACAATACAATAATGCAAAACCAGTGGAAAAAGAAAGAGTGGACTCGTTATTGGAAGATTGGAAATGAATCAGCGAACAGACTGGAAGTTACACGAATTATCTATTGATAGTGACTTAGCTAGTGTCGAAGAGCAAGGGAAGTAGTCGAGCTAAAATTGACTTTAAAGATTTGGGAATTGGGATGTACCCTATTGAAAGGTGTTAAAAGTATGAACTACGATATAGAAGAATTATCAAAGATATATGATTTTTTTATTGGGGGAATAAAATTTTTTTCAAGTGATTTTAATAAGCAAAGTCAACATTTAAAAAATGCAGTTCTCTCTGATGAATTAGCTTCTGATTTTTTGTATACAGATTTTGTGAGAGCAGAAATATTATATGAACATGAATGGATAACAAAGAAGCAGATGGAGTTAATGAGCAAAATCAAACTCATGCTAGAACAGATGGGACTAGACAAAGATTTATGGGACGACGATGCTGTTAAAAATTCTGAAGAGTGGGAAAAATGTCGGAAAATGGGAAAAGAATTACTTAAATCATTAGATAATGGCGAATGATTCAATTAGTATAGGAGAATGAAAATGAAAAAAATAGATAAATGGAAGATGGAAGAAGAACTGCAGAAAGCTTTAGCAATAGAGTTTGTTAGTGACTATTGTAGAGAGAATAAGTTATCAATTAATAAATTAGAAAAACAACGATTTAGTCTAAGTTATAATGAATGTGGTTTTCTTCAACCGAGTGATGTAAAACCAAATGGTCTTATAAACGATCAAGAAACTATGTCTAAAGCTACATTAATAATTAGAAAAAGTGGTGATGAGTTGATAATAGAGGAGACACCTTATACGAGGGAGTATTTAAAAAAATAGCATAGAAACTCTTTTTATTTTGCGGCGTAATTAATAGAAAGTGTTAGATGTTCATAGATAACAGGAAAGTCTTGATAGGGGGAGAAGTTTTAAACAAATTTATCCTTTCACAATGCATCAAAAAAAGCCCTTCTTCACAACTAAATAAACCACCTAAGCAAAGGCTGAACCAGTTTTTGCTTAGGTGGTTTATTATTATTCAATCGTAGTTAATGCTTTTTCCGGGACAGCCTCTCTGGCTACTTCTTCGTAAGTTTCAATGTACGCGCCCTTGTTGTACAGCTTTAAGTATTTTCCAGTGGTTAATTCGCTAATGGCATTGAAATCGACTTCTCTTGTTTTACCATTTTCATCAGCTGCTTTCTGGATATACCGGGCGGTTCCATAGCCGTTAATCTCATCGGCTTCTTTGGTTTTTACGTATACTTCGCCTTCGGAAACAAGGGGATTGAAACGATCAACGATTCCTGCAAGCTCACCGGAAGAATTTCTGGTAAACAAAACCAGTCCTCCTAATAGAATAACTCCTGCTGCTAGTAACCCTGCTAATCCTTTGACTAATTTCATAAATAAAATTCCTCTCTTTCTTTGGGGGGGGGCTGAAAATTTCGAGACAGTTATTCTTGTGTGCCGTTGAAATCTCAAACACGTATTGGTAAGACAAGAGCTATTTTATCATGTACAGAAATTTTGAAATCCGTCTACAGGTTGATTTCTAAGTCAAACTTATTGATGAAAGACTATCCTGCGGATGGCTTAGTTTTTCTTTGCTTGGAGCACAAAAACGCCTTTACAACAGCTGATCCTTGACGAACGATTGTAAAGGTATTTTTGCTTTGAACGGAGTTTATTCTATTTTTATAGATTGGACTTATACATAATCCTGAACGGTTGTCTTGCTTTTTACTGCTTGTGAGAAGTCAGTAAAGATGCGCTGAGTAATATCGATTCCTTTTTCTCTGGAAATATACCAGCAGAACACTTGAAAAGGAATAATCGCTAGATAAGGAGCCTTGCGTTCATCTTTGCAGTTTCCTAGGGCTAAAGTATGTTTGTCTGCTGCAGCCTCAGAGCGTAATGAAATTGTAAAGACATGAGAAGTATGTTTTTGCTCGTAGGCTTTTAAAAGTCCTGCTTTTTCAATAATTTCAGGCCTTGCCGGCGTATCAAGGAAAAATAAGCGGTGCTCCGGATTGATTTCTAGATAAGGTCCATGCATAAAGGCTTCAAGTTCAACCCCTTGAGAAGGAACCCGAATGGTTTCTGAAAATTTTGTCTCCATTTCCTTTGCTGTACCGACAGCAGGACCATAGGCAATAGAGGTAAAGCGCGGTGCTTGTTGAAAGTCCTGACGGTGCTGCTCAAAGAAAGCTGTCGCACGCTCAATTGACTGATTAAAGCGGCTGGTCAATTCAAGGAACTCATCCAATTCAGCAAGCTCTTGTTCTTCGGAAATTAAGCCTTTCTTAACACCGATTCTAAGACCTAAAAGCATCAGTGCCAGTACAGTTGCCGAAAAGCCCAAGGTCACATAGCCTACTCGTTCACGACCGGATAGAATATCTAATGTAGTCGTAGTAACTTTTGTGATTTCACTGTCTGGAATACTGGTAACTGCCATTGTATGAACGGAATGATGGGCGGTTACCTTAGCCATAGCTTCAATGGTTGAAGTGCTTTGTCCGCTCTGGGAAATACCTAAAACGACCTGCAGCTCAGGATCAATTTTTTCATAATGAGTAAAGTTGTAGGGCTCTTCGATCGCCAGCTTCACCCCGGCAACAGCCTCGATATAATACTTGGCGCTTTTGGCTGCATTGATACTGGAACCAGTTCCCAGAACCAGCCAGTTATCAGCAGTTAAGCTCAGACCTTGGATCGCCTGATCAATATTTTTAGGATAGCTTTTAATTGCGTTTGTCAGCTTGTCCTGTTCTTCTAAAATATAAGAAAGCATTGTGGGTTTTGTCATGTTCATGGACTCCTTTGTACTAGGGACTGTCTGAAATGGTCATTTCTCAATCATTTTAGGCAAGTCCTAATTAAAATAGTTGATTAGGAAGTTGGCAATGCCATCTTCTGTATTTGTACCGGTTACATATTTCGCCTGGCTTTTTAGCTGATCAACAGCATTTCCCATCGCCACACTGACGCCGGAGGCCTGCAGCATTTCCAAATCGTTCAGACCATCGCCAAAGCTGATAATCCGTTTTTGAGGAACCGCTAGGCTTTTTTGAATTTGTTGGATGGCGGTGGCCTTATTTACTCCTTTGGGAATCAGCTCGATATTGTTTGGATGGGAGGAGGAAACAGAAAGTAAATTACTTTTTAAGAGTATTTCCCGAATAGCATCGAGTTCTGATTCCCGTTCGTCAGCGATGACAATGCCGTTAACGATCCGTGTGCTGACAGACATTAAAGTGTCTAGAGAATCAACGAACAGAAAATCCTCTTCTCCATTAGCAATGCGGGACTGATCATTTCTCTGCAAGTATTCCGGCAGCTGTTCTGTGTAAAAAACGGTATGTTCTCCAAAGAAAAACATCGGCAGCTGACAAGCAGTTACTGTTTCATAAACTAGCGCCAGTGCTTCTTTTGATAGCTGCTTTTTATGCAGTGTTTCATTTACTGAGTAAATACTGCCGTTTGATGCTACAACCTGAGTTTGCAGGGTTAGCCGCTGAGCGACTTGGAGAGCCGAAGAATATTTGCGCCCAGTGGCAACATAAAACTGATGACCTTCGGTTTGCAGCTCAGTAATGACAGTTCTGGTTTTCTGAGAGATATTTTGTTCCCGGTCAACTAGTGTGCCATCGATATCCATAAAGATTAAGTGTTTTTCCATTACGTTGTTCTACCCTTTCTAATGCCGCAGGACTCGCGAATAATCAAATCTGGCGAATGCAGCTCAATAGAACCAAGCGGCTCCTCGTTGATTAGCTTCAGCAGTCGTTTAACGGCTAGCTGTCCTAATATTTGGTTATGCTGATTGATTGTTGTGATGCGGGGAATCTGATACTCTCCATCTGGAAAGCTATCGCAGCTGGCAATGGCGATATCATCTGGACAGGAAAGTCCGTGATCCGCCAATGCCCGAAAAGCACCCACAGCCACTCGATCATTGATAGCTAGAACCGCATCAGGCATTTCTTTTTGTCGGATGATTTCTGTCATGGTTTGATACCCATCCTCAGTATAGAAATCGCTTAAGTAAAGCAGAGAGGAATCAAAAGTGCTGTATAGTGAAAGTGCCTTTTCGAATGCCTGAACCCTCTGAGTGGTAATTTTAACGCCAGGTTCTCCGCCAATAAAACCAATCCTTCGATAGCCGAGTGCTAATAAATGCTGCATGGCTAAAAAAACACCTTTTTCTAAATCACGTTCAAGAAAGGAGCAGGAACAGTCTTTTTGCTTTTGACCGACAATCAGCACAGGCACCTGTTGATTCAAGTGCTCCAAGGCCAGTAGATATTCCGGATTGGGTTCATCTAAGTCGATTTCGCCTCCGAGAATCAGAACCCCGTCTACTTTCTTTTCAAGAATGGTGTTGAAGGTATCCCGCTCAGTAAAGCTGCTGTCTGCCTTTTTTTGGTGTCCTGCAGTCATTGTATTGAAAAGCAGCAGGGAATAGTTTTGGTCCTGACTGGCAAGTTCAATTTCTGAAACAAGAGAAGTGAAGTACGGGTTAGTAATATCTGAAACAACGACTGCCAATGTTCGTGTTTTATTTGAAACCATGCCTCGGGCGAGCATACTGGGTTGAAAGCCTTCTTCCTTGATGATTGCCTGAACCTTAGCTCTTTTAGCAGGAGAAACAGATGGATGATTATTTAAAACACGGGAAACTGTTGAAACAGAAACACCGCTTTTTTTTGCTATTTCTTTAATCGTTATATTCTTTTTCATGTGAAAGGTCCTCCTCACTTCTTAGTGTATGTTAGGTATGAAAAAAAATCAAGAATTTTTGGTAACGTTTCTAAAATGTTTTAAAAAGTATTGACAGACGTATTTGAGTGAGGTTATTATAAGCGTGTAAGCGAAATCAATATATAATTATTTGGTAACGTTATCAGATTGCTGAGGTGAGTAAAAATGATGCAGACTGTTTTGGCTGTTGATTTAGGAGGAACAAAGATATTGGTAGGGGAGGTCACCGAAAATGGTGAGATTCTGTCCAGTGAAAAATATCCTTCGAATGTAGAAAACCAGCGGGTTGCTGTAGATAAAATAAAAGAGGCCATAAAAGACTATTTACATAACCACGTTCTTCACGGAAAGCTTGTGGGTATTGGGATTTGTGTAGTTGGTCGTGTTGATACTGAACAGGGCGAATGGCTGGAAATCCACCCCGGTCTTTCAGAAAAGATTTTTGTTGCTGATGAGATAAGCGGGCTGTTCCATTTGCCGTGCTGGGTAACGAACGATGTTTCTGGGGCTGCCATGGCTGAAAATATGCTTGGAGTGGGAAAAAAAGTTAAAGATTTTGTCTACATCAATATTGGTACAGGAATTGCCGGACGGATTATTACAAACGGCAGGTTAATCACAGGAGGACACTTCAATGCCGGTGAGGTTGGTCACATGGTTGTTGATATGAACAGTGAAGAGCAGTGTGCCTGCGGACGGACTGGCTGTGTAGAGCTGTTTGCTTCAGGTTTAGGCATGCATAATCAGACGATGAAGCTGGCAGCTGATTATCCTGAGAGTTCGCTGATTTCAGCGAAGGAGGAGAACAAGCGGATCTCATTTCAAGCGTTAATTCAAGCATATGAGGCAGAAGATTTGCTGGCACAGAAGGTAATTAATCAAGCGCTGCAGGCAGCGGCGGCATTGACGATGAATCTGGTTCGCGTCAGCGATCCTGAAGCGGTTGTATTCGGCGGTGGTGTGATGAACAGCGGGTGGTTTTTGAATCATTTGGTAACGTTTCTAAATGAGAAAACAATCCGTTTTGTTACAAAAGGTTTTTCTGTAACAGCCCTTGATCCTAATGCCGTGGCTTTGAAAGGAGCAGCAGCATTGGTTTTTATAAAACAGAAAGGAGAAAGAAAGAATGCATAATTTAGAAAAAGAACTGAGAGCTTCCGGCTATATCCATCGGCCGCTTCCTTTGGAGAGAACCTGGTCCTTTGAAAAACAGCAGCTGGACAAAGAGGTCATTCTGGCACAGCGGGCATTAGTTAATGATTACCGCAGTTGGCAGCATCGAGGGCGAGGTGAGATTGAAACCGCTTCCGACTCAGTTTCTTTGTTTAGCAGTACGCGCTATGATTCTTGGGCGGAAGGGGCGCCTGAGGATGGCGACTATGTGAACTTTGGTGAAGTCGAAGCTTATCTTCCTCTTACCAGAGAAGATTGGACGGATTTTACCCAAATAAAACTGGATATTTCAGCTGCTTGTGTGAATGTCGTCAATCCCTATGTAACGATTACGCTGGAAAATGACGGTGAAATTAAGATTCCAGATATCTACAATCGGGAAGGAACCCACGTTATCAATTTAGAAGGACAGTCGGTCAGTACCTATGTGCTTGATATCAGCAATTTACCGAGGGAAGCGGTTATCGGTATTCGAATTTTTTCCGGAGCAAATGGTTCCTATATGAATCTTCCGGGGCAGCTAAGCTATACCATCAGCAATGTACGTTTGGAGAAAAATCAACATAGTACTTCTGCCAAGGGCTGGCAGGCTCCTAATAGGGAAATTGTGTTTTCTCATATCGGCTATCATCCTCAATTTACGAAAACAGCTATTATTAATCGGGATGATTTTTCTGAAATGGGGTTTATATTAAACGATTCAAAAACCGGAGCTATCGTCTTCCAAGGGGACATCCAAACAGCTGAAACAGAAAATGGTCGATTTGGCTTGCTAGACTTTTCAGAGGTTCAAAATGAAGGTGAATACTATCTTCAAATTGGTGAGGTAAGGACTCAGCCGTTTCAAATTGGTCAGGTAACTGCGCTGAAAGAAGCGTCTATCTGGAAATCCTTAAACTTTATTTTCTGTGAGCGCTGCGGCTGTCCTATACATGGTATCCATGGAACTTGTCATGAGGATTTGACAGTGGAGTATAAAGGAGCGTTAGTCAATTTCAGCGGCGGCTGGCATGATGCTGGCGATTTGTCACAGCAATTGGTCCAGACTGCGGAAGTAACGGCAAGTCTTTTCGAAGCCGCAGAAGCGGTGCAGGAAAATGAATCCTTGTATCTGCGGCTGCTGGAGGAAGGCGAGTGGGGCATTGATTTTATCCTGAAAACACGTTTAGACAGTGGGGATCGGATTACCAGTGCAGGAATTACTCGTTGGACAGACAATCGCATTGGCACGATGGATGATGCTCTACCTCGAATTCACAACAGCCCCTATGATAATTTCCTGATTACAGGATTACTGGCAAAAATAATTAAAACACTGCCGGTAGAATATGTATTGAGGGAAAAGCTGCTTCAGGTGGTGAAGGAAGATTATCTTCATGCACTGTCTGGATTTGAACAAACAGGCTTTAAGCATGAACCTGTCTTTTGGGAGCATACCTACAGCATGTCTAAAAGCGGATTTTTAGCAACGATGTCTTGGACTGCAGCGCTGATGTATCAGTTGACAGCGGACAGCAGTTATTACAAACAAATGACGGGCTGGTTTGAAGAGCTTCTGGAATGTCAGGAGCATGAGGGAATCCAGTTAGATGACGGCACTATTTTGAAAGGAATGTTTTATCGAGATGAACGTCATCAGGTTTTTCAGCATTTCAATCATCAGGCGAGAGAGCACCTCTATGCTCAGGCGTTTGAAGAGGTACTAGCTGTCGTAGGCAACCAACACTCTGCTGAATGGCGGGAGCGGGCAGAAGAGTATGCAGGATATCTAGCATATCTTGGTCAGTTTACTGATCCGTATCCAATGTATGCCAGCGGTGTCTATAAAGAGAACGAGTGGCAGGAAAAAGAAAGCTTTTACAAACAGCATTTACTTGTGGACGTAGAAGCAGAAGACAGCTATCAAAAGCAGCTGCAGCAGGGAATAAAAATTGGTGAAGGGTTATATGTAAAACGCTTTCCTGTCTGGTTCTCCTTCCGCGGCAACAATGGCATTCTGCTCTCAATGGGAAAAAGTGCAGCAGTGATGGGACGTCTTTTGGAAAAGCAGCAATTAGTAGATATGGGGCATCAGCAGCTTCAATGGATGGTAGGTAAGAATCCATTTGGGCAATCGATGATATATGGTGAAGGTTATAACTATCCACAGCAGTATTCTGTTTCTTCAGGAGAATTGACAGGAGAGATGCCGGTTGGGATGCAGACCTTTGGCGATGAGGACCAGCCGTACTGGCCCCAGTTTAACAATGCCACCTATAAGGAAGTCTGGGTTGGTATAGCGGGGAAATGGCTATCATTGACAGCAGAGTTAATCAAATTTGAAAATAGAAAAGGGGAATAACACATGATGAAAGACGGCGCTTTTAACAAAGAAGCTTTAGGGGAAAAAATTGCTTTATATGCAAATAAAGTCGCAAGCAATCGTTTTATCGGAGCTATTCGTGATGCCTTTGCTACAACGATTCCAATTACTATTACAGCAGCATTTTTCCTGCTGGTGAATAATGTACTCTTGACAGAGAATACAGGACTTCTGCGCGGGATTCCCGGCAGAGAAATAATTTCAGAAATTTGTCTGCAGGCGTACAATGGCACACTTGGAATTTTAGGCTTAATGGTAACGTTTCTAATTGGTGTTCGTTTAGCTCGTTCTTATCATTCAGATGGTGCGTTAGAAGGAATCATCGCCTTAGCATGCTATGTTTCACTTGTGCCAAACGTAATTAATATTACTGGCTTTGATGGAACAGAGATTCAGACATCCGGTGCATTAACGCAAACCTTTACAAGTGCTTCTGCCATGTTGCTAGGTATTCTGGCTGCCTTAATCAGTGTGCCAATGGTCACAAAATTATCGGCAAATAACCGTTTGAAAATAAAGATGCCTGAAAGCGTACCGCCAGCAATCGCAAAATCCTTTAACAGCTTAATCCCAGCTGTTCTGACAATAAGTGTTTTTGCTATCGGTGAGGTTGTACTGCGCACGGTGACTGGTCTGACTATACCGGAAATCATTGTCAATATTTTACAGGCACCACTAGTAGGCGGCTTCCAAACGCTTCCGGGAATTTTATTATATGTTTTTCTTTCAACCTTTGTATTCATTTTTGGTATTCATGGTGCTTTTGTTTTTGGTGCTATTTCTGGTCCAATCCTACTGACATCACTACAGCAGAATGTGGAAGCAATCAATGCTGGTTCGGCAGCACCGAATATTGTTACACAACCATTCCTTGATGCGTATGTTTATATGGGCGGCGGTGGAACTATGATTTGTCTGGTTATCGCGGTGCTGTTGTTTTCTAAAAGAGAAGATCAACGGATGATTGCTAAGCTGGGCGGTGTATCTAGTCTATTTAATATCAGCGAACCCATGATGTTTGGTCTGCCAATCGTGTTTAATCCAGTTTATGCAATTCCATTTTGTATCGTACCAATGGTATCTACCTTACTAGCTTATATTGCAACAAGTCTGCAGCTGGTAAATCCGACCTATATTCTTATTCCTTGGGTTACACCTCCAGTTTTATCCGGATATCTAGCAACAGCAGGAGATTTCCGGGCAGCTATTTTACAGATTGTAATCATTGTCGCAGGTACATTCATTTACATGCCGTTTGTTATGTTTTCCAATAAAATGGAAGAAAAGGCATAATCCAGCTGGAAGAATCAGATAGTATACTATAGATAATGATGAAGTAGCGAGTATTCGGTTAATAAAATTCAGAGAATTTCTTCTTGACTTTCATGAAAATCTCTAGTAGTTTATATATAATATTGAAAGTCAAAGAAGGAACGAGTAAATCTTGAATCCTATGTACAAGAGAAGGCTGCCGCTGGCTGAAAGCAGCTTCAAGGAGACGATTGAAAGACATTCCGGAGATGAATGGAGGAAAAGCCATTCCGTTGCGAGCGTTAATCGTTGAGATGAAAGAGCAATCTTTCAAAATTAGGTGGTACCACGTATGATTATTCATCCGTCCTTGTAGTGATACAAGGACGGATTTTTTTATTCTGTAAGACAGCTTTCAGCTGCATCAGAAGAAGTCAGCACTGAATAAATCCTAATATGCTGATAAATGATAAAACCGATAGTTAGATTTAATGAGGAAAAGAATGAATGGAGGAACAATCAATGAACTATCAAAAGCCGAAGGGCACAAGTGATTTATTGCCGGGAACAACAGAGCAATGGCAATTTATTGAAGAGACAGCCCGTCTCCTTTTCCGGGATTACCAATATCAGGAAATTCGCACACCAATTTTTGAACATTATGAAGTGATTTCACGCAGTGTAGGTGATACAACAGATATTGTCTCAAAAGAGATGTATGATTTTTATGATAAAGGGGACCGCCACATTACCTTACGGCCGGAGGGGACCGCGCCAATTGTTCGGGCATTTGTTGAAAACAAGCTATTTGGACCTGAATATGCGAAGCCGTATAAGGCATATTATATCGGACCAATGTTTCGTTATGAACAGCCTCAGGCTGGACGTATGCGTCAGTTTCACCAGATTGGGGTAGAAGCCTTTGGCAGTGAAAATCCTGCAGTTGATGTGGAAACAATGGCTATGGCTATGGATTTCTTCAAACAGCTTGGTGTCAATCAAATCAAATTGGTTATCAATTCTTTAGGAGATAAAGAAAGCCGTGCAGCTTACCGTCAGGCATTAATCGATTATCTTGAGCCGAAAGCAGATGAATTGAGTGAAGATTCTAAGCGCCGCCTTCATGAAAACCCACTAAGAGTGCTGGATAGTAAAGATAGAAAAGATAAAGCAATCGTTAAAGATGCACCCTCAATATTGGACTATCTGAATGAGAAATCAAAGACACATTTTGAAACAGTGACAGATATGCTTGATGAGTTGGGAATTTCTTATACAATTGATAAAAATATGGTTCGCGGTCTGGACTACTATACACAGACAATTTTTGAAATTATGAGTGAAGCCCCTGGTATGGGTGCACAGTCAACTGTCTGTGCGGGCGGACGTTATGATGGTCTGGTGGAAGAGCTGGGCGGACCGGAAACACCTGGTTTTGGTTTTGCGATGGGAATTGAACGGATTTTATTAACCTTGAAAGCTGAGGAAATCCTACTACCGGAAATTGATGAATTAGATGTCTATGTTGTGGGCATTGGAGCAGAAACCAATATTGCTTCATTAAAACTGGTTCAGGCTGTGAGGAATTTCGGATTTTCAGCTGACCGTGACTTTATGAATCGTAAACCAAAGGCTCAATTTAAGTCGGCAGCGAAGCTAAATGCCAAACTGGTTCTGACAATCGGTGAAAGCGAGCTTGCAGAAGGAATCGTGAATGTTAAAGGAATGGCAAGCCGGGAAGAAAAGCCGTTCAAGCTGACTGATATCTATGAAAATTTTGGTGAAGTTTATGATGAGATGACAACTGTGATGTTTGATTAAACTGATATTTTTGAAAGAGGTTGAGACAAAAGTGTTTTGCTCCGAGAAATAAGACGGATTATCCGAAAATAGCTTTTCATATTTTTGAGATAGTTCGGCATATTTCCGAGAGAGCTACTTTTGGAACACCGTTTATTCAGATTTTAGAGAAAGAAGAGTCCAGGCATTAACTTATGTCCCAAACGCAGGTTCAACTCAAATGAAAAGGAGAATGATGATGGTACAACGAACAGTATATTGTGGAAATGTAACGAAGGAATTAGTTGATAAAGAAGTCGTATTGAAGGGCTGGGTTCAGAAACGCCGGGATCTTGGCGGCGTCATTTTTATCGACCTTAGAGATAGAGAAGGGATTGTTCAGATTGTATTTAACCCTGAACATTCAAAAGAAGCATGGGAAATTGCAGACAAATGCCGCAGTGAGTACGTTATCGAAATTACCGGGAAAGTCCGCTATCGGGATGCAGATGCGATTAACCCTAAAATGCCGACAGGTGAGTTTGAAGTTATGGCAACAGCTATTACCATTCTTAATAAGGCAAAAACACCGCCGTTTCTGATTGAAGATGACAATAATGTCAACGACGAGCTGCGGATGAAGTACCGCTACCTTGATCTACGCCGTCCGGCGATGACTGAGAACTTCAAGCTTCGCCATCAAGTGACTAAATCAATTCGTCATTATTTAGATGACAGTTCTTTTATGGATATAGAAACACCTTATCTAGGCAAATCATCTCCTGAAGGGGCACGGGACTACTTAGTTCCTTCAAGAGTACATGCAGGGCATTTTTATGCATTGCCGCAGTCGCCGCAAATCTTTAAACAGTTATTAATGGGTGCTGGCTTCGACCGTTATTATCAAATCGTTCGTTGTTTCCGTGATGAGGACTTGCGTGGTGACCGTCAGCCGGAATTTACCCAGGTGGATATTGAGACAACCTTTCTGACTGCTGAAGAAATTCAGACAATGACAGAAGAGATGCTGGCTAAGGTAATGAAAGAAGCTAAAGGTGTAGAGCTGCCGCTGCCGTTTCCTCGTATTAGCTATGATGAAGCGATGGCACGCTACGGTAGTGACAAGCCGGATACCCGCTTTGATATGGAGCTGATTGATATTGCGCCAGTTGTTAAGGATGTTGAGTTTAAAGTGTTCCAAATGGCGCTGCAAAGCGGCGGACAGGTAAAAGCACTGAATGCTAAAGGAGCTGCAGACAAATACTCTCGTAAAGATATGGATAATTTAGGGCAGTATGTGAGTCAGTTTGGCGCTAAAGGCTTGGCTTGGCTGAAGGTAGAAGAAGACGGTCTGAAAGGACCAATTGCCAAATTCTTAACAGAAATTACTGATGAGCTGATTAAAGTAACTAACGCTGAGGTGGGTGATTTGCTGATGTTCGCGGCAGATACTCCGGGAATCGTTGCCGCCTCTTTAGGAGCTATCCGTACACGTATGGGGAAAGAGCTGAATTTGATTGATGAATCTAAATTCAACTTCCTGTGGGTTGTCGACTGGCCGCTATTTGAATATGATGAAGATGCGGAACGCTATGTCTCTGCGCACCATCCATTTACGCTGCCGCGTGAGGAGCATATTGAGTTGCTTGCTACAGCACCGGAGAAGGTTTACGCACAAGCGTACGACGTTGTATTGAACGGTTATGAGCTGGGCGGAGGTTCTCTTCGTATCTATCAGCGTGAGCTGCAGGAGAAAATGTTTGAAACGCTAGGACTTGAGCCTGAAGTTGTCCAAGAGCAATTTGGCTACTTGCTGGATGCACTTTCCTACGGTTTCCCGCCTCATGGGGGAATTGCTTTAGGATTGGATCGTTTGGTCATGTTGCTTGCTGGTGAGGAAAATATCCGTGAAGTGATTGCCTTCCCTAAAAATGGTAAAGCGGCTGATCCAATGAATAACGCGCCAAGTACAGTATCTCCGCTTCAGTTATTCGAACTGAATCTTGACGTAACAGCAGTAGATGAGTAAATAGACCAAGAGACATCACGCCGTTCGCGGGATGTCTCTTGTTTTTTTATATAAATAAGCTAACTGCCGCAGGGATGAATGTAAAAAAGGAGGCAACGGGTATTAATCGAAACAGTTACTGGACTACTCTTTAAGTTTTTTATAGACGCAGATAATCTTCTTTCATTATTAAGAAAATTTCGTATAATATATATAATCCTATTTAGAGCGTGTGTGGAAATTACACAAATATCTGATTTTTGGAGACAAATGATTTTTAATGGACCAAGATTAGGGGGAGACAGTACCATACTCCCATTACCTAAAATCGAATAAACAGCGTTTCAGGGGCTACTTCCTCAAAAAAATAAGTCGAATCATACTGAAAATGAAAGAACGCTTTAGACAGGTATCAATCAACAGCTCCTTGATTCCTGTCCAGTCTTTCGTGACAATTTCGTTGTACCCGCCTTATTTCTCAGGGTAGAAGACTATGTCCTATTTTCTTTGGAGAAAATGCAATATAGATGAGAGGCAGATAATATATGAAAAAAACAATTGCTGATATACCAGTTAACGACTACACAACAAAGCTGTCCGTATCGATTGTGTATGCAATTTTAGCTTCTGTAGCTATGAACTTTTTTTATCAGCCGGGAAATATTTATTCCAGCGGTATTACCGGATTAGCACAAATTCTGACCACACTTTCAACCAAACTGATTGGATTTAATGTACCGGTTTCTGTTACATTATTCGCTTTAAATCTGCCGCTGTTCTTTCTGGCATGGCTGAAAATAGGCAAGAAATTTACTATCTTTACATTTATCACTGTAGCTCTGACGTCAATTTTCATGCAGATTGTTCCCCAGACTGTGCTGTCTACGGATCCAATCATCTGCGCTATTTTTGGCGGCGGTGTGATGGGAGCAGGAATCGGGTTTGCCTTGAAAAATGGTCTATCGTCTGGCGGATTAGATATTTTCAGTATTACAATTCGTAAAAAAACAGGTCGTTCTGTCGGCTCAATTTCAATTTACTTTAATGCATTGATTGTCTTTGTAGCCGGTTATCTATTTGGCTGGCAGTATATGTTTTACAGCGCATTATCCATTTTTGTCAGTGGTAAAGTAACTGATGCTGTGTATACTAAGCAAAAGAAAATGCAGGTAATGGTCATCACTAAAAATCCAGATGCGGTAATTAATGAAATTCAAGGGAAAATGCGTCGTGGAATTACAATCATCCACGAGGCAGAGGGGGCTTATAAGCACGACAAACAGACGGTTTTATTAACAGTTGTGACACGCTTTGAACTACCGGCATTAGAATCAGCGATGAAAAAGGCAGATCCTTCAGCCTTCGTTAGTATTTCAGATAACGTCAAAATTTTAGGACGGTTTTATGAGGAAGAGTTATAACAGCGTTTTGGAGTGAACGCGGGATTAAAGGACCCGGCTCAGAGAAATAGAATGAAATGAGCCGGCTTAAATTTGGAGGTTTGAAACATAATAGCAGTGGCGGCTATCTCCGTTTTATCTGCTTTTATCTATTATTAAGAATGCTTTGAAAATGTAAAAATATTCAGAAAAATTTCACTCTGAAAGAAAATGTATGAAAGCAAAAAAAAGTGAGTTCTTTTCCTTGAAAAGAACTATGAAAACTGCTAGAATTACTTTGTGAGGTTAAAAAAAGTCTATTTAACTGAAAGAAGTTGAGTAGCTAGATTATTTTTTTAATGTTCATAGGTCGTTTTTAGTCTTACTTGGACATTTTTTGACCAACGGAGGAATCCATCATGCTGGAAGAATTGAAAATGATTGAGGCAGTTGCTCCAGATATGCTTGATGTAATGCAGGAAAGATACCATATTCTGCGAAACATTTACTGGATGCAGCCAATCGGCAGAAAAAGTCTTTCTGAAAGTATGGGATTGACTGAACGTGTTTTACGTACAGAAACGGATATGCTAAAGCAGCTCCAGTTAATTCAGTCATCTAAAAGCGGTATGACCTTGACTGAAAAAGGGATGGACGTTTATCAGGGACTTGAAAAGATGATGAATCTCCTATTCGGTATTCAACAGATTGAAATCGAAATTGCTCAGCTTTTTGGTATTCAGCGCTGTATCGTAATTGCCGGAAACAGTGATAATCAGCGCAAGGTATTAGATGAATTTGGCGAAGTACTGACGCATTCGCTGGACATGCTTTTACCTGAGGGCAACAACGTGATTGCCGTCATGGGCGGAACAACAATGGCTCAGGCCGCTGAGCACATGGGTCTTCTTGAAACTGAGACAAGACACAATCTGTTTGTTCCTGCAAGAGGAGGCATCGGAGAAGCACTGACCGTTCAAGCCAACTCAGTGAGTGCAGTAATGGCTCATAACACTGGGGGGCAGCATCGGGCGTTGTATATCCCCGAGCAGCTGAGTAAAGAGACGTATGATTCTTTGCTTCAGGAACCTTCTATTCAAGAAGTTTTAGAGCTAATCAGCCGCTCCAATGGAGTTGTTCACGGTATTGGAAGGGCGCTGCATATGGCAGCCCGGAGAAAAATGTCCGATGAAGAAATGATTATGCTGAAACAAAAAAATGCTGTAGCAGAATCTTTTGGCTATTTCTTTAACGAAGAAGGAGAAGTAGTGTATAAGATTCCAAGAATTGGTCTGCAGCTGAAGGATGTACAAAGTATTCCTTATGTTGTAGCAATTGCCGGAGGAAAATTGAAGGCAAAGGCCATTCGGGCATATATGAAAAATGCGCCAGAACAAACGTGGCTTATCACAGATGAAGCCGCAGCAAATGAGATTTTAAAAGGGGCAACCCTTTAAAATAAAAATTTTTGATTTTCATAAGGAGGAAATCTTTAATGACAGTTAAAGTAGGTATTAATGGATTTGGACGTATCGGACGCTTAGCATTCCGTCGTATCCAAGATGTAGCAGGAATCGAAGTAGTAGCAATCAATGATTTAACAGATGCTAAAATGTTGGCTCACTTGTTAAAATATGACACAACTCAAGGACGTTTCAACGGAACTGTTGAAGTTCATGATGGATCTTTCAACGTTAACGGTAAAGAAGTTAAAGTTCTTGCTAACCGTAACCCAGAGGAATTACCATGGGGCGAATTAGGTGTAGACATCGTTCTTGAATGTACTGGATTCTTCACTTCAAAAGAAAAAGCTGAATTACACTTAAAAGCTGGTGCTAAACGTGTTGTTATCTCTGCTCCTGGTGGAAATGACGTACCAACAATCGTTTACAACACTAACCATGATATCTTAACTGGTAAAGAAACAGTTATTTCAGGTGCTTCATGTACTACTAACTGTTTAGCTCCTATGGCTAAAGCTTTACAAGATAACTTTGGTGTTGTTGAAGGTCTAATGACTACAATTCACGCTTACACTGGTGACCAAATGACTCTTGACGGACCACACCCAGGCGGAGACTTCCGTCGTGCGCGTGCCGCTGCTGAAAACATCGTTCCTAATACAACTGGTGCTGCTAAAGCAATCGGTTTGGTTATTCCAGAATTGAACGGTAAATTAGATGGAGCTGCTCAACGTGTTCCTGTAGCTACTGGTTCATTAACTGAATTAGTTTCTATTCTTGACAAAAAAGTTACTGTTGAAGAAGTAAACGAAGTAATGGCTAAAGCTGCTAACGAATCTTACGGATATAACGAAGACCAAATCGTATCTTCTGATATCGTAGGTATGACTTTCGGTTCATTATTCGATGCTACTCAAACAAAAGTAATGACAGTTGGCGACCAACAATTAGTGAAAACTGTTGCTTGGTACGATAACGAAATGTCTTACACTGCACAATTAGTTCGTACTTTAGAGTACTTCGCTAACTTATAATTTCTGGTTTCGACATTCGTCTTAACAGAAATGCAGAGAATATTAAGCGGGGAAGCAACGCGCTTCTCCGCTTTTTGTTAGTTCTACTGTTGCAGGAGCTTCTAGTAGAATAATATGCGTACGAGAGTAGGACTCATTTTTAAATCGTTTTTACAGAAAAATGATTTCTGAAAAATGAGCTAGCCATGTAGTCTAGCTCTATGCGTTCCGCTTTTCTTTTTATGAAAATCATAAATAGTGGTAAAATAGACGGCGACAGAGAAAACCTTTGGGCGTTTTCTGCCGTAAACATACTAACTATATAAATTCTTTAGAAGCTACTATGTATGAAGAGCAGCCTTTTTCTGCGGTAGTAGATTGCAGGTACACATATATTGCTTGCTTCTGTAATAGGGTTTATATACAAACAGGAGGGAAATTTACGAATGGCTAAAAAGACAATCAAAGATGTAGATTTAAAGGACAAAAAAGTATTAGTTCGTGTGGACTTCAATGTACCATTGAAAGATGGCGTGATTACGAATGACAACCGTATTGTAGCAGCACTGCCGACAATTAAATATGTGATTGAAAACGGCGGAAAAGCAATTCTTTTCTCTCATTTAGGTCGTGTGAAAACGGAAGAAGATAAAGCTGGTAAATCATTAAAACCAGTTGCTGAACGTTTAGGTGAGTTATTAGGCAAACCAGTAACATTTGTTCCTGAAACACGCGGAGCTGAACTGGAAGCTGCAGTAAATAACATGAAAGACGGCGATGTTTTAGTATTTGAAAACACTCGTTTTGAAGATATTGATGGTAAGAAAGAAAGCGGAAATGATGCTGAATTAGGTAAATACTGGGCTTCATTAGGCGATGTATTTGTCAACGATGCATTTGGTACGGCTCACCGTGCACATGCTTCAAATGTTGGAATTGCATCAACTGGTATTCCAACTGTAGCTGGTTTCCTGATGGAGAAAGAAATCAAATTCATCGGTGAAGCAGTAGAAGCACCAAAACGTCCATTCATAGCTATCCTAGGCGGTGCGAAAGTGTCGGATAAAATCGGCGTAATCGAAAATCTAATTTCTAAAGCAGATAAAATCCTTATCGGCGGTGGAATGACTTATACATTCTACAAAGCAAAAGGCATTGAAATCGGAAACTCACTAGTAGAAGAAGATAAAGTGACTTTGGCTAAAGAATTGATTGAAAAAGCTGGCGACAAACTAGTATTGCCAATCGATTCTGTATGCGCAAATGAATTCAGCAATGATGTTGAAACTGTTGTAACTGATGGAGAAGCTGTTCCAGAGGGCTACATGGGCTTAGATATCGGACCTAAATCAATCGAGCTGTTCACAAAAGAATTAGCTGGTGCGAAAACAGTTGTCTGGAACGGACCTATGGGCGTATTTGAAATGAGCAACTTTGCTAAAGGAACAATTGGGGTTTGTGAAGCAATCGCTAATCTTGAAGATGCAACAACAATCATCGGCGGTGGCGATTCAGCGGCAGCTGCAATCCAATTAGGCTTTGCTGATAAATTCACACATATTTCAACTGGCGGCGGCGCAAGCTTGGAATTGCTTGAAGGTAAAACTTTACCAGGACTTGCAGCTATTAACGATAAATAATAAAAGCTGAAAGATTCGTTTAAACTCAGAGCAAATTAGGAAAATTAACTAAAGTCAAAGTAAGTGTTTAGTTTAATTTTATCTATTTGCCGAGGCGGTTGAATCGAGAAGCTGGATAATAATAAAAGCTGGATATTAAAAGAAAAGGAAGTGTCTTTAGATGCGTAAACCAATTATCGCTGGTAACTGGAAAATGAATAAGAACGCTAAAGAAGCAAAAGACTTTGCTGAAGCAGTAAAAACGAAGATTCCTACAAATGATAAAGTAGATTCTGTCATTGGATCTCCTGCATTATTTTTACAAGAGTTAGTTGAAGCGGCAAAAGGAACTGATTTGAAAATTTCAGCTCAAAACTGCTACTGGGAAACATCAGGTGCTTTCACAGGAGAAACTTCTCCTGCGGCATTGGCTGATTTAGGTGTTGACTATGTAATTATCGGCCATTCAGAACGTCGTGAGTATTTCCATGAAACTGATGCAGAAATCAATAAAAAAGCCAAAGCAATCTTTGCTAACGGCATGATTCCAATTTTCTGTTGCGGCGAATCTCTGGAAACCTATGAAGCAGGAAAAACTGCTGAGTGGATTGAAGGTCAAATCACTGCTGGATTGGAAGGCTTAACAGATGGACAAGTTAGTAATTTAGTTATTGCTTATGAACCAATCTGGGCAATCGGTACTGGTAAATCTGCAGATGCCAACATTGCGGATGAAATCTGTGGTGTTGTTCGTTCAACTGTAGAAAAATTATACGGTAAAGAAGTATCAGAAGCAGTTCGTATCCAATACGGCGGCTCTGTAAAACCAGAAAACATTGCTGAATATATGGCAAAAGAAAACGTTGACGGTGCTTTAGTCGGCGGAGCAAGTCTTGAAGCTGATTCATTCTTAGCATTGTTAGAGGCTGTTAAATAAAACAGACTTATAATTAAGATACGCAATAAATCGAAGATTCATCGAATAATTTATGAAATACGCAAAAAATGTTTGCATAGCTTAGGATTATTCACTACAATCATAATTAAGGGAGCTCGAATCCCCTTAGTATAAAACAAACTCAAAGGAGAGACAAAACATGTCAATTATTACTGATGTTTACGCACGCGAAGTCTTAGACTCACGCGGTAACCCAACAATCGAAGTAGAAGTATACACTGAAAGCGGAGCTTTTGGCCGTGGAATGGTTCCATCTGGAGCTTCAACTGGTGAATACGAAGCGGTTGAATTACGTGATGGCGACAAATCTCGTTACCTAGGTAAAGGGGTTGTTAAAGCAGTTGACAACGTTAATAACATCATCGCTGAAGCAATCATTGGCTACGATGTTCGTGACCAAATGGCAATTGATAAAGCAATGATCGAATTAGATGGAACTCCTAACAAAGGTAAATTAGGTGCTAACGCTATTCTTGGTGTTTCTATCGCTGTAGCTCGTGCTGCTGCTGATTACCTAGAAGTACCTTTATACCACTACTTAGGCGGATTCAATACAAAAGTATTGCCAACTCCAATGATGAACATCATCAACGGCGGATCTCATGCTGATAACAGTATCGACTTCCAAGAGTTCATGATCATGCCTGTAGGCGCTCCTACATTTAAAGAAGCGTTACGTTATGGTGCTGAAGTATTCCATGCATTAGCAGGAATCTTAAAAGCTCGCGGTTTAGCTACTTCTGTAGGTGACGAAGGTGGTTTCGCTCCTAACCTTGGTTCAAATGAAGAAGGTTTCGAAGTAATCATCGAAGCAATCGAAAAAGCTGGTTATGTACCTGGTAAAGATATCGTTCTTGCTATGGATGCTGCTTCTTCTGAATTCTACGACAAAGAAAAAGGTGTTTACGTTTTAGCTGATTCAGGCGAAGGCGAAAAAACAACTGAAGAAATGATCGCATTCTACGAAGAATTATGCGCGAAATACCCAATCATCTCAATCGAAGATGGCTTAGATGAAAATGACTGGGATGGTTTCAAAAAATTAACTGTTGCTTTAGGCGACAAAGTTCAATTAGTTGGTGACGATCTATTCGTAACAAACACAACTAAATTAGCTGAAGGTATCGAAAAAGGTATCGCTAACTCAATCCTGATCAAAGTAAACCAAATCGGTACTTTAACTGAAACGTTTGAAGCAATCGAAATGGCTAAAGAAGCTGGCTATACTGCTGTTGTATCTCACCGTTCAGGTGAAACTGAAGATTCTACAATCTCTGATATCGCAGTTGCAACAAACGCTGGACAAATCAAAACTGGTTCTCTTTCACGTACTGACCGTATTGCAAAATATAACCAATTATTACGTATCGAAGACCAATTAGGCGATGTAGCTGAATACAAAGGGTTGAAATCTTTCTACAACCTTAAAAACAAATAAGAATCCTTGATATAAAAGGGATGTTTGTAGTTTGGTTTAATTAAATGAATTACAAACATAAAACACTATCTTTTCTCTATAAAATTTAGAGGAGAGGTAGTGTTTTTTTGTGCTGTTAAGTGAATTGTTAGAAGAATATTTGCTGAATCGTGATGTGAGAGGACTCTCAATATAGGCAACAGAGCTTTGTCTGTTGGTAAGTAAAAAATTGCTGAATCTTAAATAAAAGAAGGTGAAAAAAATTTTTATACTGTCAGTATTTCATATGATGACTATGATTTAATAAGTTTTCTTTTAAAGGATATATCAACCTGGTAGTGAAGTAAATATAGGAGTAGCGTTTTTCTATTTTCACGAATACATTTTTGTAAATCTGATTTTTATATAGCAGCAATCACTGGTGTTGCAGAGATATAGTCAGAATGATTTGAAAATACGAATCTGCTGAAAATGGAAAAAAGTCGAATATTGGCGCAGTAGATGGCTTTCATCTCACTGTCACTTCTATTGGTCTGAAGCATGTTTAGCCATTAATTTTTCTTTGCAACACTAGTGATATTTTATTGAGAATTAAGTAGCATTTGCACTTTATTTATTTGATCTTTGATAAAATTGCAGACTAGTTATTTCGTGAATAGAAAGGAGCCAGATTCAGAGTGGCATTTTTTACAAAGCCTTCCTCAGAAGTATAGGGAATCATATCGATATACAAGCCATTAAGATAAGGCGTTGTGATTTCTGCAATGACAGGAAATAGCTTGTTTTTATCTCCTTCGAAGTCAACAATTAATAGATAGCTGGTTTCAGCTTCTTTCTTCATTAATTGAATCCAAGCACGGTTCACCGTTGTCTGCTTGTTAAAGAAGTTGTCTAGTTGACGGACTAATTCAGTTGGATAAGGCTCCGGCTGCCCCAACTGAACGGCAGTATCTTCGGTTACTTTTATTTCCGAATGTCCAGTTTCCAGAATGTCTTTTCTCATTTTTAAATGCTGAATAAGCTGTTTGGATAAGACAATATTTTCATTAAATGGATTAATGGACAGGCCAGTGATAGTCGGATTGCCTATAATCATTGAAGCAAGGTCATCAAAAGAAAAGACAAAAGCATTGTTTGATGGAGCCTGCTTCCAATGACTAACAGCCTTCCAGTCAGTAAAGGCAGGATAGTAATGCTCATTATTGGCATTTTCTAGTAAAGGAAACACAATGCTGGTCTTTTCTTTTAGCACATTGGTTCCGTTTGCAAGCTTCGTATCCAATGGTGCAGCGAGTAATAGAAAAACTGCCCGAGTACATACTTCTTCATAGAATTGATTAAGGTGTTCATCAGTCGTATCAGCAAGGTAATTTTCCCACCGTGCCAGCAGCTGTGGATTTTCAACAGCTTCGACTGATTGCTTAGAAGCTCCAGCTTTTTTCTTTTTAAATTTATCAAATAACCCCATTTAGATTTTCCTCCGATGATTTCGAATAGTTGGACTTGTTTAGAATTTTTGGATTGAGACATTTTTGAATCTTATGGTCTAACGTTAATTATCCTCTATTTTTCTAAGACTGTAAATGTCCTTTTGAAAAACGACAGAAAAAGCCTCAACTATCTTGGGAATTTCAGATAGTTGAGGACTGTTCAATTTTCTTGTTGTTGAAGTTTATACTGCTCAATTTTAGTTAAGAAATTCTCATAGATGTCCTGATAGGCAGAAGCTAACTCATTATTTTTTTTGATGCGCTGAAACGAAGTAGAAGGAACGGCAGTGAATGTTTGTTTCGCTAAACTAAGTAGACCAAAGCCTGGCTCATTGTTAGTTGAAAGTAGACAGTCTTTGCCGAAAATGGCACCCGCTAGTTTTGCTAATTCTTCATGGCGAAAAGCACCGCCGTTAATAGAAACCGCATCCTCCTCAATTTGGTTTGCGTCCATAATCATCCGCAAATTTAGCAATATGCCCTCGGCTGCTGCTCGAACAAAATGCTTCCTGTTGTGTGTCATAGTAATATTTTGAAAGGAACCTTTGAAAAAGGAATTCCAGAAAGGGGCACGTTCGCCATTGATAAAGGGGAGGAAAGTCAGACCATCAGCACCGATACTGGTCTCTTTTAAAATCAGATTCAAGTGATCAAAGAGTGTAGTAGGATTTTCCCAGAACAGGTTGCTAACCCATTCTAAGACAGCGCCACCATTATTGCTTGGTCCACCGATAACCCATAAATCTTTTTTTAGATAGTAGCAGAATGTCTGCCCGTTCTTATCCAGCTGTCGTTTGTTGGTTAGCTGCCTAACAGCACCGCTGGTTCCCAAGGTGATGCTGGTTGTTAGTCCAGTATTTAAATAGCCGGCATATGCCGCCAGACAGCCATCGCTGGCACCTGCTAAGAGCTGGACATTTGAGGCCAATCCCAGCTGTTGTTTTGTTTCCAATTGGATAGGCAGAAGCACATCTGTATCAATTAGCTCTGCCAACTGTTCGCGCTCGATAGAAACGTAACTGAGGATATCCTGATCCCAATCCAGATCGAGACTGTTAAACAGACCCGTTGCAGAGGCAGTGGAGTAATCAAGACAGTAGCTACCGGTAAAGTAAGCAACAACAAGCTCCTTTAGCCCAATCCATTTACCTACATTATTTTGCAAAATATCTTGTTGTTTAAAATAAAGCAGCTTGGAAAAAGGCGACATATAATGAATCGGTGTTCCGGTTTTTTGATAGACTTCCCGGCTAAACGGCAGCTTCTTAAAGGCCGCTGTTGAAGCTGCTGCCTGACTGTCTGACCAAAGCAGCAGCTCGCCATAGCTGCCGTCTTTAAAGACCGGCAGGAGACTGTGCATGGCTGTACTTAGAGCAATTGTGGCAATTGATTTCAGTTCCAGCTTTGAAAAGGCTGTGATACCGGCTTTCAGCTGAGTCAGAATTTCCTCAGGTTTTTGGTAGATTTTCCCGTTTTCGCCAGTATAGGTTTGAATACGAGCTTCTCTTTTTTCAATCAGATTCTTTCCCTGATAGAGGGAAAATTTAATTGCAGTTGTGCCGATGTCGATGGTTAGTACGCTGCTGTCTGACACATTTATTCCTCCTTGATTGTGGCATGTCCGCCAAATTGATTTCGTAGAAGCGCAACAACTTTTTCTGTTGTACGGTCGGTATTCTCTGAAGAGTAGCGGAAGAGAAGGGACTGAGTAATAATTGGCGCTGGTATTTTCAAACGAAGGGCTTCTTCAATCGTCCACTGACCTTCACCTGAAGAAGGAATGATACCTTCGATAGTATTTAACTGTTCTGGATGCAAAAAGATATTTTCTGTCAATTCCATCAGCCAGCTTCTAATTACTGAGCCGTGATTGAAAACATGAGCAACCTTAGCAAGGTCATAATCGAAGGGCGCATGATTCAAAATGTCAAAACCCTCTGCGATTGCCTGCATCATACCGTATTCAATACCGTTGTGAATCATCTTCAGATAATGACCACTGCCGGCCGGACCACAATAAAGAACACCTTCAGGAACGCAGAGGTCTTCGATTAACGAGGCTATCTCCTGGTAATGCTTTTCTTTGCCGCCGACCATCATACAGGCTCCTTCTAATGCCCCAGTCATCCCGCCAGATGTTCCTACATCAAAAAAATGTACCTTCTTTTTTAAGCAGTGTTGATAATTTTTCTGGCTATCGGTATATTTCGAATTACCAGCATCGATTAGTATGTCGCCTGGCTTCAAATAGGTCAAGCAGTCTTTAACCAGCTGATTTGTAGTCTTTCCAGCTGGCAGCATTAGCCAAACAAGTCGTTGTTCTTCATGTCTAGCGGAAAGCAGCTCTTCCAAAGTGTTGAAAAAGCGTGCACCAGATTGCTCAACCGAATTCCGCAAAGTTAAATCAAGGTCTGTACAATGAATAGAGTAGCAGTTTTTCTGAGCTAGATTATTTAAGATACCCATCCCCATTTTTCCGATACCAATCATTTCTATATTCATGTAGTATATTCTCCTCATTATATGATATAGGAAAAGCTCTTCCTAATCCACCAGCAAATTCTTTCCATCGAGGAAAGAAGCTGTTGTAAAAAAGTAGAAAGAGCGATTCGCAAGGTTCTGATTAAGTTAAGTTGTTTGTTAAATGAAGCTTCCTTTCAGTAACCAGTGATTTATACCAGCCGGCGGATTTTTTCAAAGACCGTGTTCGTTCTTCATTTAATTCGATTCTTACAAGGCCATAACGATTTTTAAAAGCGTTCATTGGCGAGACACAATCGGTAAATGCCCAAAGCATGTAGCCTTCGCAGTTAGCACCTTCTGCCACTGCACGCAAGAGCCAGGCAAGATGTTGAGAAATAAAATCTATTCTGTAATCATCCTGGACGATGCCTGCTTCATCTATATAAAGCTCTTCCTGTTCACGTCCCATCCCGTTTTCGGTAACCAGCCAAGGGATATCACCGTAGTTCTCCTTTAGATAGATAGCCATATCGTACATTACTTTGGGATAAATTTCCCAGCCGCGGGAGTTGTTCATTTTTCTTCCGGGTAAGTCGAAAGTTTCGTAAAACATTTCTGGGTGGAAGGGTGTTTCAGGGTTCCATTGGTAGCGGGGAGCCCGCACTCTTTTAGGATAGTACTGATTGATTCCTAGGAAGTCAACTGTATGTTCTTTAATCAGCTTCAGCTCTTCTTTTGTTGCTGGGAACATGATATTGTTCGCTTGACATAGTTCAATCAGCTCTTGAGGATATCCGCCTAAAATCATTGGGTCGAAAAATACTTTGTTAAAGAACAGGTCATACATATGAGCAGCTTTCTGGTCATGGACAGCACTGGAACGGGCATAAACCATTTCTGGGTTTAAAATACAGCCGATACGTCCTGCATACTCTTTCTCGTGGAAGAGCTTAACAGCTTTAGCAGTTGCCAATGCTTTGTGGTAATTCCAGGTCATCCATTTTTTAGAGTCTTGCTCGTGAGGCCAGCGAACAGCATCAAGATAACAGCGGGTTTGAGGCACAATTGGCTCGTTAAAGGTAAACCAGTGCTTCACTCGGTCAGCATAGCGTTCAAAGGCAATTTCAGCATATTTAACGTATAATTCAACAACTTTTTTTGAGCTCCAGCCATCGTATTTCTCTAAAAGAACACCTGGGACTTCATAATGCTCAAGACATAGCATTGGTTCAACACCAGCAGCAATAAGAGCGTCCACTACTCGATTGATATGGGCTGCATAGTCTTCATCGACAGTTAGTGCTTCATAATCTGTAAAAAAGCGAGACCAGTTAATGGAGGTTCGGTAATGAGTAAGTTTAATTTCCTTCATTAAATCAATATCCTTTTGATAATGGGTCATGAAGTCAGTTGCTTCGTCAGGTCCATAGCCATCATGCCAAACAAATGCTTCATTTTTATACCAGAGATCAAGAAAGGAATCCTGATTTTCTTTTTTTCCTTTCCAGCCTTCTGTCTGCCAAGCAGAAGAAGCCGCTCCAATCACAAAATTTTCAGGAATAGTTATGTCTATCATTTATTTTACCTCCAGAAAGAATTTAGTTTTCTAAATTAAGCTGCTGCCGATTAGAAATCTTAACAAATGGCAGATAAATTAATACTGAAACAATAATACAAATCAATTGAGTGATGACTGCACCCAAATCTCCAGCTGTAGCCAGATAACCATTGACCAACGGCGGCATCGGCCATGGAACCATCACGACAGCTTTTGCAGCAAAACCGAGAGCCGTTGCCACGTAACCAATGGTTCCTGTCACTAAAGGGGTTAAAATAAAGGGAATAGCTAAAATCGGATTCAGCATAATCGGCATCCCAAAAATAACAGGTTCATTGATATTAAAAATACCAGGAGCAGCAGACAGTTTAGCGATTTCCCTCATATCATCTCGTTTACCTACCATGAATATAGCAATCAGCAGTCCGATGGTCACTCCTGAACCGCCCATGCTCATGTACATATCCCAAAAAGGCATGGTGATGATGTTTGGAACTTCTTTCCCTGCTTCGAAAGCTTCCGTATTAACAGCAATAGCAGCTAATAGCAAGGGTTCTCTAACTGGTTTGACCATTTGATTTCCATGAATACCAATAACCCAGAAAACCTGAGCAATAAACATTAACAGCAAAATGCCCGGCAAACCTTGTACAACGTTTTCCAAAGGTTTTTGAACTAAGTTATAGATAATATCATACATATACATGCCGGTTAACGCTTTAACAGTAAAACCTAAGGTAGCGATGATAGCAATTGTTAGAACTGTAGGGAATAGAGCAGAAAAGCTGGCAGAGACATTTGTGGGTACAGTATCTGGCATTTTGATTTTGAGCTTATCCTGTTTTCCAAGCCAACAGTACAGTTCGATAGAAAGAATAGCAATAAACATTCCTAAAAAAAGTCCTTTTGTATCAGTAAATTGTTTAGCAAGAACATTTTCAGCGATTACTGATTTTTCTTCAAAAAGAAATTCGTAGGTGGTTGGGTTCACCGAAAGATAAGACATAACAGCTATGATACCGGGGAAAACACCTTTAACTTGATTTAGCTTAGCCAGCTCGATTCCTATCAAAAATACAGCATAAATTGTTAGAAAGCTAAGTGTAACATAAGAGATACTGTTAGCAATCGGTTTTAGCTGTCCTAAAAATTGAAGCGGTTTCAACTGAGCTAGTCCGTTTTCGGTATCGAAAACCATCGCTGAGAAGAGGGTACCGAATGCACCAGTAATAATCACTGGAATTAATGCAGCAAAAGCTTCTTTGATAACTTTGATATAACGAAGACTGTTGATTTTTGTAGCGACATTTCCTAAAACATCTGCAAAGCGGTCCATAAAGTTGCGGTTATCCATGTTTCTTTCCTCCTTTTGCTTGTAACGTTTCCCAAATTCCGTTTAAGTAGCTAGCTCCCAGCGCCCGATCAAATAATCCATATCCCGGACGTCCAGATTCCCCCCAAATCATGCGGCCGTGATCAGGTCTTAGATAGCCTTGATAGTGGTAGTCGTTCAACAGCGAGAGTACCTTTACCATATCAACAGAACCATATTTTGACATGTGGGCAGTTTCTTCAAAGCTATTATTTTCATGGAGCAGGATATTACGGGTGTGCATGAAGTACACGCGCCCCTTTTTCAAATATTTTTCCAGCATGGTATAGATATCGTTATCCACCCGTGCACCTAATGAACCGGTGCAAAATGTAATTCCATTAGCCGGACTGGGATTTAGCGCAAGAAGCTTGTCTAAGGCAGCATCTGTAGTGATAATCCGTGGTAATCCAAAAATAGCATAGGGCGGATCATCTGGATGAATCGCCATCTTTATCCCAACTTCTTCTGCAATAGGCAGAATCTGATCTAGAAAATATTTCAGATTTTCCCACAAATCTGCTTCTGAAATTGTCTGATAAGCATCGAATAAATCTTTCAGTTGATCCTTACTGTAGGATTCATCCCATCCTGGCAACGAAAAATCTCCTTTAAACGGATCTAAATTCTTTATTTTTTTAGTATCTAGGATGAGAGAAGTTGAACCATCTTTATTGACATAACTCAGGTCTGTTCGGGTCCAGTCAAAAACCGGCATGAAATTGTAGCAAATGGTTGTAATACCAGCTTTGGCTAAACGTCTGATGTTTTCTTGGTAATTTTGAATATATTTTGTTCGTGTAGGTCGTCCTAATTTAATATCTTCATGTACGGGAACGCTTTCGACTACCTGAAAAATCATCCCTTGTGCTTCAATCTTTTCTTTTAGTGAATAAATGGCTTGTTCTGGCCAAATCTCTCCAGCCGGCACACTATAGACAGCGCTGACAATTCCTTCCATATTGGGAATTTGGGCAATGTTTTCAAGCGAAATGGGGTCTTCATTTCCATACCATCTGAAACTAAATTTCATTTGAAATCCTCCTTTAAATCATCTGATGATTTAACTATAAAATACGTCTGATGATTTGTCAATAGAGAACGCTTTCTTTTTTATATAAAAAAAGAACCAGACCTCTCGGCAGATTCTTTCGATGGATTTAACAGCTATTCAAAGTGAGTTAAGCTCATACGGTTATAGGCCATGTGAATCATCATGGCATCGTAGGCGCCATTGCTATCATGCTTTTTGATAGCTTCAACGATTTCTCTATGCATGGTTAACGTTTCCTGCTTGACCTGCTGATTTGTATAATGGTCGTTGTATAGCAGGACAGATTCATTGATTATTGGGATTAAGTGATGCATGGCTACGTTGTTGCTGGCTTTAGCAATCAACGAATGAAACTCAATGTCTAGCTGCAGCTGCAGCTCAGTGTCCGTATTCATAACCGTTTCAATTTGTTTGCGTATGGAGTCGATTGCTGCAATCTCTTCTTCACTGGCATGTTCAGCTGCCAATGCTGCTACGCGCGGTTCCAAAAGATAGCGAATTTCGAATAAATCCTTTGTCAGCTTTAGACTGTCTTTAATCAACGAAAAGCCGAGAGGGTCAGTAGCTATGCCTCTTTTTTCGCTGATGAAGGTACCAGATCCTTGTTTAACCTCCAAAACGTTTCGGGAGGCGAGGGAGCGAACGGCTTCTCGGATGGTGCTACGCCCCACATCCAACTCTTTTGCTAAATCAAATTCATTTGGCAGACGATCTCCAACCTGAAGATTATGTGCATGGATATAGTCGATGATGCTGTCTGCAACTTGTTCAGGTAGTTTTTTGTTTTTCTCTTTCATAATAAACCCCTCACTCATCTGATGAATGTATTGTATCTCACTTTCATATTTGTTGCAAACTTAGCAATAATCAAGAAATCATCGCATGAATTGTAGAAAATTCGTCTCATTTGTGGAATCTACTTTGAGAGATGGGCAGGTCTTTATAAGTATTTGCTTGGTTCTCGCCATTTTTTGCTGCCTTCGTAATTCGGCTGTTTCTTATTGATCAAAATGACCGGTAAACATATTGATTCTCTGGAGCTGAGATTTGTTTCACTGATACGGCATTAACAATAGGCAATGTTCGCTGAAAGGGATGATAATACTCAGTAGAGAGGGTTCCCTTAATTTCGACCCAGTCATTGTTTGCTAATACCTGATTTTCGGGAAGGCGGGTCAGCAAACCAAAGACTCCAGCATCAGCTACACAATGAATAATTCCGAATCTGAAAACAAAGGTGTCTGATTCTGATTCTTGATTGGAGTGAAAGATAAATCCCTTGTAAGAGACAGATTTTCCCTGAAATTCACTGGGAAAGTTATAAATTAGTTCGACTATTTCTAAATAATTTTCATCTGTGATGGTCAGCACCTGATTATCTGCATATTCAGCCATCAGCTGATTCATCTGTTCGTCGTAATCAGCTTTATCAAAATAAATACTGGTATCTGGTTTCAGGTATTGAGTCTGCATATCAGGATCTCCAGTCGCCTCTTGGCTTAAAGGAAATTGAAAACCCTTTGCTTCGACAATTGTGGTATCCAGACTAACTGTCGGAAAAACAAAACCAACGACTAACGGCAATGCCAGTAGAATATAAGCAAAAATCTGTTGATAGGGCTTTAGTGAATGGTGATGCTCAGTTTCATGATCCTGTAGCTGTTTATAGGAACCAGATTTATCTTCTCTAGTCCAAGAGATTAGTTGAATGATTGCTAAAAATAAAGAGAGCACCATTGATAAAATAGCTAGGTAGCGGTAATGAGTGTTGATATATTGATTTAGCTTTCCAGAAAGCTGCAATGACATCATCAGTAAAGCGTAGCCGGCAAAAATAATAAACCGAGTCATGAAAAATCCTCCTTAGATAAAGTAAGCATAAAATGCTGTTAGAATAGTGATTAAAGCAATCAGCTTAACAATAAATGACAGTTTAAAGTAGCGTTTCATCATCAGTAGATTTTTGATATCTACCATCGGTCCAAAGACTAGAAAACCGACAACTGGACCTGAGCCAAAGAGACTAAGCAGAGAAGAACCGATAAAGGCATCAGCCTCTGAACACAGGGATAGGGTAAAAGCGATAAACAGCATAACTAAGATAGCTAACAGCTTTGTATGGCCCAATTGTAAAATTGCAGAAGTAGGTAAGTAGGTCTGCATGGAGGCTGCCAGTAGCGCGCCAATAACTAAGTAGCGTCCGGTATCAAAAAATTCGTCGATACCATGGGTGAGTACATGACTCATTTTATGAAACAGAGGCTCTTTTTTAGGGTTGATTTCTGAGGCATTTACTGAGCAGTCAGGTGCTTCCAATATTTCTTCAAAGGAAAGAATTGATTCCTTGTTGAAAAATGCCAGCCAACCGCCAACCACAAAAGCAATGAGAAAGCTACCGGCAACCCGCCAAAGAACAAACTGAACAGAATTTCCAAAGGCAATGTAGGTGGAAAACAGGACGATCGGATTGATAATTGGTGCTGTCAGCATGAAAGCAAAAGCAGTGTAGTCAGGAACGCTTTTCTTTAAAAATTGATGAACAATAGGTACAATCCCGCATTCGCAGGAAGGGAAGAAAAAACCCAGAATGCTTCCCAAAAAGATGCTTAATACTTTATTTTTGGGGAGTAGTCGAATTACTCGTTCGGGTGTCAGAAAAACATGAATGGCTCCGGAAATCAAACAACCTAGCAAAACAAAAGGAAAAGCTTCAATAACAATCGATAAAAAAATGGTGCTCATTTGTAGAACGGAATTAGGCAAAAAATGTTCCATAAAATAGTAAGCTCCTCAATATAAATAATTTCTATTAAAGTAATGATAGATCAAAAAAACAAAATAATAGCAATGCAGTTGAGCTGGTTAATACCATAAGGATAAAGTACGCTATATATACTTCACATATTTAACGCCTTTTTGGGTATTAAAACAAGCCCTTTAGTATAAATTTAAGTTAAAAATCAAATGGCAAAGCTGTGTTGATTGAGTGTTTTAAAGAAAAGGAATGAGAATCATGTGCCGACGGGAGTAAAAAGTACTGTCAACAATAAAAAACAGAAAAATTGTTTTTTTATGTTCATTTTTATTAAAATAGGTACTGCCAATCAGCCCTTTTTTTGCTATAGTTTAAGATAACGAATGTAATTAAATTGGGGATGGAGAAGAACATGAAAAAGATTTTATTGCTAGAGGATGATTTGAATTTAAACCAGGGAATCACCCTGTGTCTGGAAAAAGAGGGGTATGAGGTATTCCCGTGTAAAACAGTTCGCAGCGCAGAACAAATATTTGCTGCGGAAGAAATAGATATGATATTAAGTGATATTTCATTGCCAGATGGAAACGGTTTAGACTTTTGTCGTAAAATACGCCAGTATTCCAGTGTGATTATTATTATGCTGACCTCTTATAATCAAGAGTATGACATCGTTTTAGGCTATGAGCAAGGAGCAGACGATTATGTTACAAAACCATTCAGCCTGATGGTTCTATTGTCTAAGGTCAATACTTTAATGAAACGGTTTTCAAATGATGGGGCCAAGATTCTGTCTTCGGGAGATGTTAGGCTTCATATATCTGAGATGAAGGTCTTTTTAGAATCGGAGCTGACACAGTTGAGTAAGACGGAAATGCAGATGCTGATTTATTTTATGGAAAATCCTAAACAGATTTTGACTCAGGAACAGCTGCTTGAAAAAATTTGGGATAATAAAGGCGACTATGTAGACAGCAATACAATTTCTGTAAATATCAGTCGGCTACGGCAAAAAATAGGAAAAGAGAAAATCAAGACAGTGAGAGGAGTTGGCTATATATGGATCGGCGACGTCCAAAAATTCTAATAGCCAGTTTTATAGTTGGGACAATAGTAGTTATTCTGTTGCTGTTTTGGGGCTTTATGTCGTTGAAGCGGGCGACAGCTCTGGATATGTATCATGCGTTAGGTACCTTCTCTTCAGTTGAAAAGCTGAATGAGGCAACGGTGATTAATGGTTTTGAAGCCCCAGTTAATCAAGAAAAGGTTGCTGAAGGACAGCGGTTGGCTGCGAAATATGGTTATCAACTAGAGCGGACTCGCCAGCAGAAAAGTATTTGGCGTTTTATATTGTATACAATGTCAGTTTTAGTCCTTGCCGTGCTTTTCTGGTTGTTACTGCTGTGCAAAAGTCTGCAGGATAATCGGCGGATTAAAAAGGAAATGGCTGAACTGAACGAACAAATTCAAGAAGAGCTCAGGCGAAATAGTGTATTGCTGCAAAGAAAATATAAAGAAGACGGGCATGTTAAATCAGTGATTACAGATATTGCGCACCAGCTGAAAACACCAGTTGCATCTCTAAAAATGAGTATGGAAATTGCTGCCTCAGGAGATTTCACGCTAGAGGAGCGCAGCCGTTTTATTACACAAGGAGTTGCCCAAGTAGATAGGTTGGATTTAATGCTGGACTCGCTGGCTAATTTGTCTCATTTAGAAACAGGTCTAATTGATTTGGACATGAAGCCGTACTCCTTTCAACAATTGATTACAGAAGTAGTTAATAGTCTTATTATGAAGGCTGTTGCTAAGGATATAGAAATTGAAGTAGTGCTAACAGAGGATCAACAGATAATGGCGGATAGAAAATGGACAATTGAAGCGATTGGAAATATTTTAGAAAATGCAATTAAATATAGTCCGAAGGAAACCACAATTCAGGTAATTGGAACCTACCTGCCTAGTTATGTATTGGTTGAAGTGCGGGATGAAGGAGTAGGGATTCCAGAAGAAGAAATCAATCTTATTTATCAGCGCTTCTATCGAGGCAGTGCTACTGAGATTCTTGAAAAGGAAGGTTCTGGTGTGGGTCTGTATTTAGCACGTAAGATTATCGAAGAGCAGGGCGGTGTGATTCTTACTAAAAATAGACAACCAAAGGGCACAAAAGTACAATTAACAATCCCTTTGACTGAATAACAGCTTTCTTACAGTTCTGTTAAGAAAACTGAAATGAAACTGCAAGATTCCTTCTCTATACTGAAAGCAACAAGAACGAAAAGAGGGAATAATAATGGTATTGAAAATTAATGAATTAGTGAAAGAATATAATGATGGAAGTACAGTGATTAAAGCGGTAGATCAAACAAACCTACAGGTTTCAAAAGGGGAGTTTGTTGCAATTATTGGAAAATCCGGATCTGGGAAAAGTACTCTGCTCAATCTAATTGGAGCATTGGACCGCCCTGACTCTGGGGAAATCTATATTGATGGAAAAAGTGTGTTTGCCATGAAGGATGAAGAGCTGGCAGTTTTCCGCCGCCGTAAAATAGGATTTATCTTTCAAAGCTATAATTTGATTCCTTCTTTAAATGTCTGGGAAAATGTTGTATTACCGCTGGGGTTAGATGGACGAAAGGTAAATGAAGGATTTGTTAATGAGCTACTTGAAAAAATTGGATTGGATCAGAGAAAAAAAGCATTGCCAAGTACACTGTCCGGCGGTCAGCAGCAAAGGGTAGCGATTGCCCGAGCGATTGCTGCTGAGCCGGCAATCATTCTTGCAGACGAGCCAACCGGCAATCTTGATACGAAAACTGAACTAGAGGTATTGTCTTTACTAAAGCAATCAGTAGAGAAATATGGGCAAACTCTCATTATGATTACTCACGACGAATCGATTGCCCAGATGGCAGATAGAGTGGTCCGTATTGAAGATGGGCGGGTGATTTAAAATGATTAAGACAGTTGCCTGGGCAAATACAAAATATAACCGGGGAAAAAACTTACTATCCGGCACAGCTATTATATTAACTACTATTCTAATATTGCTAATTGTCACTATTGGTTTGGGTGCGGTAAATACACAAAATGCCGCTGTAAATAAACTGTATCCTACCTGGCATGCAATGTATCGTGGTGTCTCTGAAGAAACGGCCAGTCAGCTAGTTGAACATGCCGATATTGAAAAAGCAGGAGTACGTCAAGATGTCGGTTCGGCAAAGCTGGGGACTGGTGAATTATTTGTTACGTATTTAGATAAACAGGCCCTAGAACTGAATAAAATTAAGACTGTAGAAGGCTCTTTTCCGCAGAAAGACAAAGAGGTTGTTTTGTCAAAAAAAAGTTTAGCGTTACTGGGATACCCAAACGCGGTCGTTGGCGATCAGATAGACATTGCTTTTCAACCGTTTGATGCAGAGGGGCTGGGCTTTGAACGCACGGAGCATTTCATCTTGAGTGGACTATTGACTGATGAAAAAGAGACGAGCGGCGCAGCTGCGTATTCGATGATTGTTTCTGAGGAGATAATGAAAGCGTTGATTCCGGAAGCAGAACGTCAGTATCGCGTAGTGGTTCGTGTAACTCCTGAATATACTAAAACAGTTGATTTGGTTGAGGAAACAGGGAAGAAGATTGGTGAATCTTTTGGACTCGCGGAGACATCGATACTTATAAATACAGAATATTTATTTGCTAATTATACAGATCCTAGTTTTATTAGCGGAATGGCTGTTTTGATTTTAATAATTTCATTAGCAGGTGCGCTGACTATCTATAGTATTTATTATGTCTCATTGATTAACAAGGTACAGGAGTTCGGGAAGCTGAAAGCTCTAGGTGCAACGAAGAGACAGATCAACCGGATTGTTCTGTTGGAAAATATGATTGTTGCACTGTTGGCGATTCCAACTGGGTTAGTGTTGGGCGGGCTGCTGATTCTGTTCTTCTTTAAACAAATTATGTTCTCGTTTTTATCTGGCTCAGAGCTGTCAGCGGTATCAAAAGAGATGCTGGAGAATGGAGAAATTCAAATTTATATTCCTTGGGTATTTCTGTTAACTGCTGTAATTGGTTTGGCAACAGTGTTGATTTCTTCGCTAAAACCAATGCGTCTGGCTTCGAAGATTTCTCCAATGGAGGCAATGAATTACACAGGGCAAAAAGAAGGAAGCAAAGGAAAAAGAAGAGGGTACATCAGCTTATCTTTGGAAAAATTAGTGGGAGCCAATCTACTGAGAAACAAAAAAAGAACTTTGATTACAGTAATTTCTTTAGGGTTAATAGGCATTTTGTTCGTCACAATGGCAACTATTTTCAGCTGCATGAATCCAGATCAAATCGCACGAGATGAGATAAATGGTGATTTCCGGTTAATGATTAGCAACCATGCGGGAAATAAAATGAATCCAGAGCTTGAGTGGTCAGCGATTCAACAAAATAACCCCCTGAATGAAAAAATGAAAAAGAGAATTGAAGACATTCCCGGTGTAGAAAAAGTAAACGAGCATCAACTGCTGAACATGGAAATTCCTGCACTTATGGATGATCTCACAAATAAACCGTTAACTTCTTCTATTTATGGATTTAATGAGGATGAGTTTGATGAAATTAAAAAGAATATTACAGAGGGATCAGCTGGAAGCTTTAATGAGCTGAGTGTAGGAAATACTTTGATTGCTGACAGCTGGTTTTCAAAAAACTATCCGGAGGTTGCTGTTGGAGAAGAGCTGGAAGTGATTATAGAGGATGGTGATTCCAGCTATACAAAGAAAATGACCCTGATTGCCAAAGCAGATTTGACCAATGGACAAAGCGGACAAGGAACATTTATCACTTCAAATCAGGCATTGTCGAAGCTGACCACTACTAATTTAACGAATACGTACGATATTTATGCTGAGAAAAATCAACTTTCTGCTGTTCAAGCATCCCTTGAGGCGATTTCTAAAGAGCATGAAGCTTTTGAATTAGACGACTTTGAAGCAGTTCAGGAGAAGTGGCGTAGTGCAACAGCGATGACGACTGGAGCTGGTTATGGTATCCTTTTTGTTCTGGGAATTGTTGGAATCATGAACTTAATCAATACAACTATCGATAGTATTTTATCCCGAAAAAAAGAGCTGGGTGTTATGCAGGCAATCGGCATGTCTGGGCGTCAAATGAGAAAAATGCTGCAGCTAGAAGGCATTTTTTATGCACTGGGTATTTCTGGTCTGTCTGTAGGACTTGGAAGTCTTTTAGGATATCTGGCTTACAAGCATGCTGCAGAAAATGGCTTAATGCAAATCAAATTTTATCAGTATCCATTGCTGCAGGTTCTGCTGCTGGTAACTTTGGTATTTTCAGTTCAACTGATATTGACGTTTGCTACAACAAATTTAGTCAACAAGGAAACGATTATTAATCGTATACGTGGAGCAGAATAAGTCTGCGAAACTGTTTAAAAGTAATTGCTATGAGAAAACCAGTGTACAAAAAGGTAAAAAAGACTACAAATGATTGGGAAAAAGAAAGCATACCGAAACCCTTTGTTTAATTAGAGAGGTGTGATAGTGGTTGTAAAAGACAGCTATCGAAAGCAGAGTAAAATAAAAAGAGCGAAGCGTAAACAGAGCTTCGTTTTTTTATTTTACAAAAAAACGATTGCATTAATTAATAGATTTTTATTTTTGAAATATGCTCTTCAAAAAAGTAATAGTACAGAATAATACTCTTTATATAGCTGAAAAAAAGACTAAATTCATCTTGTTATCGGTAACATCATAAAAACGCTTGCAAAACAACGCAATCGATTGCACAATGATGGTGTAAATAAAAACTCTGGAGGGACCAAAATGAATAAAAGAAACTGGAAAAAAATTGGTTTAGGTTTATTGGCATCAGGATTGGTATTAGGTATGGCTGCATGCGGCAATGCATCTGATTCATCTGGCGGTTCAGGCGACAGTAAAGCAGCAGATAAAACGCAAATTGATATTTTCCAATTTAAAGTAGAGTTTAAGGATCAGTTTGAAGAACTGGCAAAAAAATATGAGGAAGAAAATCCTGATGTGAAAATCAATGTTGAAACAGTCGGCGGCGGTTCAGATTATGGAGCTGCATTGAAATCCAAATTCTCATCTGGCAATGAGCCCGACATTTATAATATAGGCGGTCCGGAAGATGTGAATATGTGGATTGATAACCTAACGGATTTAAGTGATACTGAATCGGCGAAACAAGCATTGGAAGGTACTTTAACTGGTGCAACAAAGGATGGCAAAGTTCTGGGACTTCCGTATAATATTGAAGGCTACGGTGTTCTATACAATAAAGAAATATTCAAAAAAGCTGGAATTGATGCAGAAAATATCACAACGTTAACAGACTTAGAAGACGCAGCAAAAACACTGGAAGCAAAGAAAGAGGAACTAGGGATTGATGCTCCTTTTGCTTTAGCAGCAAAAGAACAGTGGATTACTGGACTACATTCGTCCAATGCATTCCTGAACGCTGAATTTGACAACGATGTGATGAAAGCATTTGAAGCAAAAGAAGTTGAATTTTCGTATGGTGATCAGTTTAAGAAATATATTGATATCTCTAATAAATACTCTGTTCAGCCGACAAACAGCTTAGACTACTCTCAACAAATTGAACAGCTGTTTTCAAATGGTAAAGTTGCAATGACTCAACAAGGAAATTGGGTATATCCAACAATTGAAGGAATTGATGAAGAATTAGCTAATGAAAATATTGGTTTACTGCCAATTCCAATTGACGGTGTAACGGAAGGAACAATCCCAGTCGGCGTACCAATGTACTGGGGAGTAAATCCAAACGGTTCTGATGAAGAAGTGCAGGCAGCTAAAGATTTCCTTGATTATCTGTACACATCAGATGAAGGTAAGAAAATTGTTCTGGAAGATTTTAAATTTGTACCTGCCTACGAAGGCTATGATACAGAAAAGATTTCTGATCCACTATCTAAAGACGTCTACACATACTATACAGAAGGTAAAACTACTGGCTGGATCTTCATGGGTTATCCTGCAGGCTGGGGCGAACAAACCTTAGGTGCACAAATCCAAAAATATGTTGCCGGTGAAGCAAGCTGGGAAGAAGTATTGAAAACAGCACAGGATAAATGGGCTTCAGAGCGTAAATAAGCGAATGAATCTATTCAACAGCTGCACGGGAGACAATCACTACATCTCTCGTGCTTTTACATAAGGGAGGGACCACAAGTGAAACATCAAAAGAAAACCTGGTTTTATCTGTTTGCCGCACCTGTTGTGCTGGCACTAACATTAGTCGTTGTTGTACCGTTTTTGTATGGTGTATATTATTCTTTTACAAATTGGGATGCGGTAGCAAGAGGAGAATTCATTGGTCTGGAAAATTATGTGAATTTACTTTCCGACAGCGGTTTCTGGGCAGCAATCGGCTTTACGATTAAATTTGCTGTTGTTTCAATTATTTTAATTAATATTATTGGGCTAGGACTAGCCATGTTGGTTACCAGCAAATTCAAGGGCGCCAATATACTACGAACGGTCTTCTTTATGCCTAACTTGATTGGCGGACTTATTTTAGGATTTATCTGGCAGTTTATCTTTATTAATGCGTTTGGCGCAATCGGTGATGCGATAGGCAATGAAGGGTTGAAAACCTGGCTCTCTACTACGCAGACCGGGTTTTGGGCATTGGTTATCGTAATGTGTTGGCAAATGTCAGGCTACATCATGGTGATCTACATCTCTTATTTGCAAAATGTGGATGATGCATTACTGGAAGCCGCTGACTTAGACGGCGCAACGGCTTGGCAGAAATTTTGGCATGTGAAATTCCCATTGATTATGCCCGGCTTCACTGTTAGTCTGTTTATGACCCTGTCCAACAGCTTTAAGCTTTATGATCAAAACCTATCTTTAACAAATGGTGGACCTTATAATTCAACACAAATGGTTGCCATGAATATTTATAATAGTGCGTTTGTTGAAAATAAAATGGGCTATGCACAATCTAAAGCAGTTATCTTCTTTATCATTGTAGCTGTTATTTCACTGGCACAGGTTTATCTGACGAAGAGAAAAGAGGTTGAAGTCTAATGGAGAAACAAAAAGCAGGAAGTCGGTTAGTGCGCATGCTCTTAGGAATTCTTTTGGGTTTGATTTGGCTGATTCCTTTCTATCTGATGATAAGCAACTCATTTAAATCCAAGCAGGAAATTTTCACCAATCCATTGGGTATTCCAGATTCTTTTACTTGGGCTAATTACCCGGAAGCATTCACTCAATTGGATTTTATTAAAACCTTATTTAACTCATTACTGATTACTATACTCAGTGTGACAGTGATTGTGATTTTCTCAGCTCTTTGCGCGTATGCATTAGAACGGATGCAGACAAAGCTGAGTACCTTTATCTTTATGGTTTTTGTTGCAGCTATGCTGGTTCCTTTTCAATCTGTAATGATTCCGCTGATTTCCATTTTCGGGAAAGCACAGATGCTGAATCAAGCAGGAATAATTTTTATGTATCTTGGCTTTGGTGCAAGTATGTCAATTTTCCTTTATCATGGAGCATTGAAGAGTATTCCCAAAGCATTGGATGAAGCGGCAATTATTGACGGGGCGAATCGTTTTCAGGTTTTTTGGAAGGTCATCTTTCCCATGCTGAAGCCAACCACAGTGACTGTTGTAGTTTTAAATACAATGTGGATTTGGAATGACTATTTACTACCATCGCTGGTAATTAATTCACCAACGACTCAAACAATTCCACTTAAAATGTTTTTCTTCTTTGGACAATATACAAAACAGTGGCACTTAGCACTGGCAGGTTTAGTTATCGCCGTATTGCCTGTTATCATTTTCTACTTTATCATGCAGAAACAAATCATAAAAGGTGTTGCTGATGGTGCTGTGAAATAGGCACGGGCAGCAGGTTGGAGGGCTGAAATGTATAAACGACTATTCGATATCGATCCTTGGAAAATCTCGACAGGAACACTGGATCGTGAAAACAAGCGGCTGATGGAGAGTTTGACCTCCATCGGTAATGGATACATGGGAATGCGGGGGATGTTTGAAGAGCCATACAGCGGCGATTCTCATCAGGGACTATATCTGGCAGGCGTTTGGTATCCGGATAAAACAAGAGTTGGCTGGTGGAAAAACGGCTATCCTGACTATTTTGGAAAAGTTATCAACGCAGTGAATTTTATCGCAGTAGATATTTTTATTGACGGTACAGCTTTAGACTTGGCTGAGCAATCTGTAGCTGATTTTTATATGGAACTGGATATGAAAAATGGATTGTTGACCCGTCGCTTTGTCTATCAATCTGATTTGGCAGAAATTGCTTTTACTTTTGAACGGTTTGTTAGTATTGTAGATAAAGAACTGGCATTTGTACGCATCAAAGCTGAAGTTCTAAAAGGCACACCAGAAATTCAGTTCGTATCAAAAATGGACGGTGATGTACGCAATGAAGATAGTAATTATGAGGAGATGTTTTGGGAGGAAAGAGAACGATCATACGCTGAAGGAATCAGCTTTTTAACAACACAGACGATTCCAAATGCATTTGATATCCCTCGATTTACGGTGACTACAGCTATGAAAAACCAGCTCAATCAGTCACTTACAGGAGAAGTAGTTAGTGAGAAACTGGTAATTGGTGAACGGTTCATCTGGCAAGGAAACAGTGGAGCCAGCTTGGAATTGGAAAAAACAGTTGCTGTTGCGACAAGCCGTGACGTTCCAGAAGCAGAGCAGCTTCAAGCCGTGAAAGAAACGCTGCAGACAGGTCTGGCAGATTCTTTTGATAAACACTTGGAAAAACAAGCAGCAGCTTGGAAGAAACGCTGGCAGCTGGCAGATGTAGAAATTATCGGCGACGATGAAGCTCAGCAGGGAATTCGTTTTAACCTGTTTCAATTGTTTTCTACGTATTACGGCGAGGACGAACGCTTGAATGTAGGACCAAAGGGCTTTACTGGAGAAAAATATGGCGGAGCAACCTATTGGGATACAGAAGCCTATATTGTTCCCATGTATCTCTCTGTTACAGAACCAAAGACAACGCGCAAGCTATTAGAATATCGTTCCAGACAGCTGGATGGTGCGTTGCTTAACGCTCAACGTCAAGGACTAAAAGGGGCTTTATACCCCATGGTTACCTTTACCGGAGTGGAATGTCATAATGAATGGGAAATAACATTCGAAGAAATTCATCGTAATGGTGCAATCATTCATGCAATTTATAATTATACGAACTACACAGGTGACAAAACTTATTTACTGGGCGAAGGAATGAAGGTCGTTGTAAATGTAGCCCGTTTTTGGGCAGATCGTGTTCATTATTCAACCAGAAATAATTGTTATATGATTCATGGCGTGACAGGACCAAATGAATATGAGAATAATGTTAACAATAACTGGTATACTAATTATCTGGCAGTTTGGTGTTTACGCTATGCTCTGGAGCACTATGAACAGGCACTTTCAGAAATCAAGCATGAACTATTGGTTACTGGGGAAGAACGCAAGCAGTGGCAAGACATTGCTGAAAAGATGTATTTCCCATATGATGAAGAACTTGATATTTTTGTACAGCATGATACATTCCTCGATAAAGATTTGATGCCGGCAGAAATGCTGAAGCCGGAAGACCGTCCGTTGAATCAGAACTGGTCGTGGGATCGTATTTTAAGAAGCTGCTTTATCAAGCAGGCAGATGTTCTGCAGGGAATTTATTTCTTTGGAAATCAGTTTACCCCAGAACAAAAGGAAAAGAACTTTAATTTCTATGAGCCAATGACGGTTCATGAATCTTCGCTGTCTTCCTGTGTCCATGCAATTTTAGCAGCTGAACTTGGTCAGGAAGAAAAAGCGGTTGAGCTGTATAAGCGAACTGCACGCCTCGATTTGGATAATTACAATAATGACACAGATGACGGTCTGCATATCACGTCTATGAGCGGCAGCTGGCTGGCAATTGTACAGGGGTTTGCAGGAATGCGCACCTTTGATGACAGTTTAAGCTTCTCGCCATTCTTACCTGAAATGTGGGAAGGCTACGCCTTTACTATCAATTACCGTGGCGGCTTAATTTCAGTTAAAGTGGATCAGAATAACATACAGCTGGAGCTGCTTGAAGGCTCAACACAGCAGCTGTCTATCTATGAGGAAGACTATCTTTTAGAACAAACAGTGATTGTTCCTATTAAGCAAAAATAATGATAGCTATTGCTAATTAAGAACTGGCAAAGCAATCATTAGTATAGATTGCGAATAGTTCTGGGGGGAGTAGTAGAAAGCAAGAAAATGTGTTTTGCTGAGTAAATACGAAGCATAACAAAACATTAATTTAATGAAAATCATATGACAAGTGCTTAAACAGATGTTTTCAGCATAGAGGATAGAAAAGGCAGGTCAGAGCACAAAATGAGATTATTCTCTTTGTGCTCTGATTTTAGTTTATTTCCAGTTGAAAGAAGGGGAAGCTGATGAAGAAAAAATGGTGGAAAGAAGCGGTTGGGTATCAAATTTATCCGCGTAGCTTTAAAGATAGTAATAATGATGGAATTGGAGACTTAAATGGTATCAGAGAAAAATTACCCTACCTTAAGAAACTGGGAATTGATTTTATCTGGTTAAATCCGGTGTATCAGTCGCCTAATGTGGACAATGGCTATGATATCAGCGATTATCAGGCAATTATGGCAGATTTTGGTACGATGGCGGACTTTGATTTACTCTTGGCAGAAGCCCACAAGCTGGGAATTAAGCTGATTATGGATCTAGTCGTTAATCATAGCTCCGACCAGCATGAATGGTTTAAAGAATCTAAAGCGAGCAAAGATAATCCTTATAGAGACTATTATATTTGGAAAGATGGTATTCAGGGAGAGCCGCCTTCTGATTGGCAGGCTATTTTTGGCGGCTCCGTTTGGGAATATGATGAAAAAACGGAGCAATACTATTTTCATGCCTTTGCAAAAGAGCAGCCAGATTTTAACTGGGAAAATGAGCAGTTGAAAGAGAGGCTTTTTTCCATGATTCGCTGGTGGCTGGATAAAGGAATTGACGGTTTTCGGGTAGATGCAATCTCCCATATTCGCAAAGATGCCCATCATTTGCCGGCGCTTTTGGAAAATGTTCCAGGGAGGTATCAAAATATTCCAGGAATTGAGCACTATCTAGAAGAACTAAAGCAGGTCTTTGAAGAATATGACATTATGACCGTGGGAGAAGCGAGCGGGGTTAAGGCAGTTGAAGCAGAACAATGGGCTGGTGATGACGGCTATTTCAATATGATTTTTGAATTTGAGCATATTGGGCTTTGGAAACAGGAACAAGAAAAAAACTTTGATATTAAGGCATTTAAAAAGGCTCTCTCAAACTGGCAATATGCACTGGACGGCAAAGGCTGGAACGCACTTTATATGGAAAATCACGATGTTCCCAGATCCGTATCTGTTTTTGGTAATGACTCAGAAGAATATCGGGAGATTTCTGCTAAGGCGTTGGCAATGATGTATTTCTTCCTGCAGGGAACACCGTTTATTTATCAGGGGCAGGAGCTTGGGATGACGAATATGCCTTTTGAAAGCATTGAAGAAATCAACACACTGGATTCAAAGCAATTATACCGTGAACTGCAGGATGCCGGAAAATCTGAAGAAACAGCTTTAGCGACTGTAAATGCCATTACTAGAGATAATTCGCGAACACCGATGCAATGGAGTAATGATCAATACGCCGGCTTTTCAAATACAGAGCCGTGGCTTCGTATGAATCCCAACAAGCAGACAATTAACGTTGAAGCAGCTTTAGCAGATTCTGATTCTGTTTTCTATTTCTATCAGAAGCTAATTCGGTTGCGTAAACAGCATTCAGCACTGGTCTATGGCAGCTTTGAAGAGATTTTACCTGAGCATGAGCAGCTCTATGTGTATACAAGAAGAAATGAGGAAGCAGTGTTTTTGGTGCTGGTAAATCTTTCAGAGCAGCCGGCTAGTTACCAAATACCAAAACATATGAAGCAGCTGTCTGAAAAAGCTCAGCTGGTTCTAAGCAATTATCAGGCAGCGCAGGATTTGCCGCTGACAGATACCCTAGCCCCATTTGAAGCACGAACTTATCAGATTGATATGGGTAATTAATAAACAGCGGAGGAAAAACGATGGAAGAAACAGAAGTAGGAAATCAAAACGGACAAAATCAGAAATGGTGGCAGCAGGCAGTTGTCTATCAAGTTTATCCAAGGAGTTTCCAAGACAGCAATGGGGATGGAATTGGAGATATTCAGGGAATTATTTCCCGACTTGACTACTTAAAAAAATTAGGTATAACCGCAATTTGGCTGTCCCCAGTATACCAGTCTCCTAATGACGATAATGGCTATGATATCAGTGATTATCAGAATATTATGCATGAGTTTGGTACGATGGCTGACATGGAAGAACTGATTGATAAAGCAAAAGAAGCAGATATCAGAATTATTATGGATTTGGTAGTGAATCATACTTCTGACGAACACAAGTGGTTCATTGAGTCTAGGAAGACTAAAGATAATCCTTATCGGGATTACTATATTTGGCGGGATCCCGCAGCAGGAAAAGCACCTAATGAACTGCGCTCTATTTTTAGCGGCAGTGCCTGGCAGTTGGATGAGACAACAGGTCAGTATTACCTTCATTTGTTCAGCAAAAAGCAGCCGGATTTAAACTGGGAAAATTCTTCAGTCCGTCAAGAAGTATACAGCATGATGAACTTTTGGTTGGAGAAAGGTATTGGCGGTTTTCGCATGGATGTTATTGATTTGATTGGTAAACAGCCGGATCAGGAAATCACGGGAAATGGACCTAAGCTTCATGAATATCTTCAAGAAATGAATCAGGCCAGCTTCGGAAAATATGATGTAATGACGGTAGGTGAAACCTGGGGGGCTACGCCTGAAATCGCAAAGCTGTATTCTGATCCCAATCGTCAGGAGCTATCCATGGTTTTTCAGTTTGAACATATGGGACTGGATCAGCAAGAGGGAAAAGATAAGTGGGACTTACAGCCGTTGGATAAAAAGAAACTGAAGGAAGTACTATCTAAATGGCAGACCGCTCTTGGAAATCAGGGCTGGAACAGTTTGTTTTGGAATAATCATGATTTACCTCGAATTATTTCCCGTTGGGGGAACGACCAGAACTATCGGGAAAAAAGCGGTAAAATGTTTGCAATTCTACTGCACATGATGAAGGGGACACCATATATATATCAAGGGGAAGAAATCGGTATGACGAATCGACCGGTTGCTTCTATTGAGGAAGTTCAGGATATTGAAAGTATCAATATGTACCATGAGCGACTGGCAGCAGGCTATACAAAAGATGAGCTGCTGCGTTCAATTAATGCTAAAGGGCGGGATAATGCGCGCACGCCAATTCAGTGGAACAGCTCTTCAAATGCTGGATTTACTACTGGAAAACCGTGGCTGCCGGTAAACGAAAACTATCCTTCTGTGAATGTAGAACGGGCCCTTGAAAATCCTGAATCTATTTTTTATACTTACCAACAGCTGATTCAGCTGAGAAAAGAGCATGCTCTGATTGTTTGGGGCGATTATGCATTGATTCCTGATACGGCAGAGGAGGTTTTTGCCTATTATCGAGAATACAAGGGAGAAAAATGGCTGATTGTTGCCAATCTTTCAGACACAGCACAAGATTTCCTGTTAAAGGATACTGTAAAAGAGGAGATTATCAGCAATCGGACTGCCCCCATTTCCAATGCTAAGCTATTGAATCTGGAGCCATATGATGCTCTGGTGGTTCGTGTATAAAAGCAGCTTCTCATGTATAATAGAAGAAAAGAAATGCGGCTAATCTAAGTAACTAGCCAACTGGGAAGAGGTGAACGATGTGACCACACTATCTGACGTAGCTAAACTGGCAAATGTGTCCAAAATGACCGTCTCCAGAGTAATCAATCATCCGGAAAAAGTGACGGAAGAATTAAAGGAATTAGTTTATGAAGCGATGAAGGAACTGGACTATCATCCAAATATTGCAGCCAAAGCACTGGTCAAAAACCGCTCCCAGATTATTAAACTCTTTATCTTGGAAGAGATTGATACAACAGAGCCTTACTATATGAATCTGCTGATGGGGATTGCTAGAGCAGTTGGTAAAGCACATTATTCATTACAGCTGGTAACAAAGGATGGCTTTGACACTGGAACCTGTGACGGATACATCATTACTGGTTTTCGCGCCCACGATTTTGACTGGATTAAAAGCTTGGATAAACCAGTTGTATTGTTTGGCGAGAACAGTCAGGGAATTGATTTTGTAGACAGCGATAATCATTACGGTACGGAAATGACTACTAATTATGCAATCGCCTGCGGCTATGATGAAATTATTTATATAGGTATTGATGTGAATGAATCCTTTGAACAGTCTAGGGAACAAGGATATTTGCAAGCAATGGAGGCTAGCGGAAAAACCGGCAGAATTGAACGTTTTAATAATCGTTCGACGCTTAGTCAATTATTTATCGAAGCATATTGGGAAACACTTTCACCAAATACTTGCTTTATCTGCAGCTCAGACCGGCTGGCAATAGGAATTGAACGGGGAATTTCCAATAGTCGTGGTAAAATACCAGAAGAATACGGGATTATCGGTTTTGATGGTGTTTTCCTGGATCAGGTGAGCTCGCCAAAACTAACAACAGCTAAGCAGCCAATCGTCAAAATGGGTGAGGTCTGTGGAGAGATGCTGGTTAAAAAGATTGAAGAAAATGGAGGAAGCCAAGGCTATCGGCGTTTTTTACCGGAATTAATCGTCCGAGATTCTACAAAGAGTCAGTCGTAATTCTCCTGTAAAATACAAATCAGATAAATGGATGAGGTCGAGACAAAAGTGTTTAGCTCCGAGAAATAAGACGAATTATCCGAAAATAGCTTTTCATATTTTTGAGATAGTTCGACTTATTTCCGAGAGAGCTACTTTTGGAACGCCGTTTATTCGGATTTTAGAGAAAGAAGAGTTCGGGTATTTTCTTATGTCCCAAACTCTTTTTTGCGATTCCATCAGCATGAATTATTATTGATTCTTTTTTTATAGTTATATAGATGTTTTTTGCCAAAATCATATAAAGAATAGGTATAATCTATCTAGTTTCAATCGCATGAGTCAGCTAATTACAAAATATGAGTATGTCCTATCAAAAGCAGTCGAGATATCCTCGTGTTACTTTTTTTTTAAGAAATTATACTTTTTAGCTAAAAAATAAATTTTATTTGAAACTTTTCTGTCTGGATAGATGTCTAATAAGTGTCCGGACGAAAGAAGGAGAGTTATGGAAAAGAAAGTACAAATCAGACTGGTTAAGGAAGCAAAAGTTGGGATGCTCAGGCATTTGTACCGCTTTGTGAAGCATAACTATTCATAGACAAAAAAGTCCTTTATACTACTCTTGGATGACTTATCCAAGACCAATAAAAAGGACTAGCGCGTGGATGAGTATAACGTAAAAACATCTTTTCAGAAATGGTTTTCTGCAATCACCTTTGATTCTTTATCTGAGAAAACCAAATGAACCAGCAAAAACTTTGATTAGTATAGTAAAAAGCTTGATTTTAGAGCCATTCTAAAAATTCTCCTTTTTCATTTTCAGCAGGTTGGTGTTTTCAGATTATTCTGACTATATCTCTGCAACACCGGTGAAAGAATATATGTTGAAATATTCTATAAAAATATTTTATTTATTGTTATTTAAAATCTATATTTAACAGCCTTTGGATATAGTCTATAAAATTTTTAAAAGAAAAATATATCTTCATCTATAAGGGGTTCATTTTCTCATTTTTTTCCTAAACCAGCTGAAAACCTGATAAGCTAAAAAGTTTTTGCATGTTATAATTGAGTTGGTTAGTAGTCTAAATTATTAGGGCAAGGAGTGTGGGAGAATGAAGTTTTATAAAGAAAAACTGGCAAAATTAATGCTTGCTGTTACACTTATTTTTTCATTTAGTTTAACAGCTTCCAATGGTTATGCAGAGGAACAGGAACTGGTTGTCAATAATCTCAACCAAGTATTAAGAGATGATATTGGTACAACTGCCTATTTGAATTATCAGACAGAGGCTGTGAAATCCAGTAGTGTTCCTCAACCGAAAACAGTTATTTATTATTATCAGGATGGGGAAAGCTTTGATAAAGGGCACAATGGCAAGACTGCAGCGGCGACAACGGCAAATAGTCGAGTGGGCTATCACAAAGCTGTAGTGGAAGGCTTGAAGCCGCAAACCCTGTATCATTATCGTGTTGTCGATGAAAACACAGGAGCTGTTTCGAAAGAATATTCATTTGAAACGAAGGGAGCAGTTACAAACTTCTCTTTTGTTGCGGCAGCAGACGGCAATTACCGCAGTACTTCATCTTACCAAAACTATTTTGGTGTGACATTGTCTACGGCAGTGAACAAGTTTCCTGAATCAGCATTTATTATGCATACAGGAAAGGCCAATAGTACATTGACCGATGAAAAGCATTGGAATGGTTATTTTGGGTTAGCGCAGAATACGTTTGATCAGTATCCTTTGGTGCCAAATACAATTTCCAAGGGTTCTGCAAACAAGCTTTTCCAGCTTAATTATAATTTGACTGGTGTTAGTAATGATACTAGCAACTATTCATTTGTTTATGGAGATGCCTTATTCCTAAATGTTAACAGTCAATTGACCGGTACAAAAGATATTGAAAATCATATTAGCTGGCTGAAAAAAGAAGTTGCAACCAAAGGTCAAAGTAAATGGATTATTGTTAGTGTGGGAAACAGTATTTACGGCAGTTCTTCAACAGTAAGCTCGGCTAATAAAAAGCTGGCAGCTGCTTTTGATGAAGCTGGAGTAAATCTGGTGATTCAAGGGAATGATGATGCATATATTCGCTCATATCCGATTTCTAAGAGTGTAGTACTTTCCGATTATCCGGGAAGCACAGAAATTGCTCATAAAGATGGCGTTATCTACCTATCACCAGGTGCTTCCGGAGCTGAGCAAAAGAATGGCGCAACTGGTCGAGAATGGATTAAGACAGCCAGCAACTACAGCAGCAGTACTGTAAAAAAAGCTGCTGACTACAAAATGTACAGTAATATTCAGGTAACTGCTGAAAAAATTGAAGTAACAGCATATACAGTTAATGGACAAGTTGTTGATCAATTTGAAATCAACCGGAAGGATACGCCGGAAAGAGAGAGCCGCCAGCTAATACCGCTGGGTGTAAATAATGGTTTTGGTTCAGATTCGAAAACAACGCGTTCAATTACATGGCAATCTGATGCAACACTTAATTCAGCAGCGATTGAAGTTGTTGAAGCAGGTCAAGAGTTTACAGCAGAAAATACTATGGAATTCACGGGTACTTCAACTAAGAATAAAAGTATCCTCACAAAATACAATGTGAATAAGGTACAACTGATAGGTTTGACTCCAGGTACGAAGTATGAGTATCGCTTGCGTAACTATTATACAAATCCAAAGACTGGTTCAGTTACGACCTATTATAGTGATGTTTTCAGCTTTAAAACAGAGAGTCAGAAAGCAGAACCATTCACCTTTATTCATTTGGCTGATTCTCAAAGCTCACTAGACGGATATGCACCATATTTTGGCAATACCTTGAATAAAGCCTTGGGAATGTACCCGGAAGCACCATTTATTATTCATACAGGAGATATGGTGGAGACACCAAATGAAGCGAATTTCACCAGCTTCTTCAATGCAGCAGGCAATACGTTTGCTTCAACGGCATTCTTGCCAGTATTAGGAAATCATGAAGGGAGCTCTTCTTCTAACGAAGTATTTTATCAAAATACCTTCAGTGTAGATAATGTCAATGGCTTCCCATTGAACTACTCCTATGTTTACGGAAATGCGCTATTCTTTAACCTGAATTCAAATCATGATTCAGATAAAGAACTGGATAAACAGATTGAATGGATGAAAAAGGAAGTTGCTGAAAAAGGACAAGATAAATTTATCGTTGTGGCGTTCCATAAGAGTCCTTATGGCGGAAAATGGACTAGTTCTTCCAGTGGTTCATTGAGTTCAAAAAATATTAAGAAGAAATTGGTTCCTGTGATGGAAGATTTAGGTGTCAATCTGGTTCTATCTGGCCATGATCATAACTATATTCGCAGCTACCCAATTAAAAATAGTGTGCCAAATAAAACTATTTCAGATCACGGGAATATTTCAACAAGTGAAGATGGAACAATCTATATGGTTTCTAGAAATAGTGGGAAGAAAACGTACAAGATGGAATCCCGCAAAGACTGGACCGATGTTTTATGGGGCCCAAATGTTAAAGATATTACAGGAAAAGAGAATTATCCTGAGAATACAGTCTTTTCTGCAGTTGAGGTTACAGATTCTGCATTAAAGGTTACAGTGCGAACTGCCGGCTACGAAGTGATTGATGAATACACAATCACAAAATAATTGTAACTGTTAAAGCTAAGGCAGCAGAACAGACGAGGTTGTGACAGAAGTGTTCAGCTTCAAGCAATAAGGCGGAAATTCCGAAAATTGTTCCATAAATTTTTGCGAATTTCCGCCTTATTGTCGAAGAAGTTACTTCTGAAACACCGTTTATCCGGATTTAAGGGACTGAGGCATACTAATGTCACAGTCCCTTTTTTTAATTCGCTAGGTCTTTTATTGGAGAAGGAATGGACCTTAAGGCTGATAGGAAAATCAGTTCGTAGCTGGATAACGTTTCTAGTTTGCTCTGTTATACTAATAAAAAAAGCGAACGGAGATGTTTAAAAATGAAAAAAATCGGTGTAGTTTTGTTTAATGTATTATTTACTTCTTGGGCGTTGTTTACGGTATATGTATTGCTTGCAAGTGCTTGGTTCTCATTAGCAATGTTTGCGGTATCACCAGTCTTAGTAGTCGGAGCTTTTATAGTTGGGCTGCAGCATTTTATGATTCTCAATTTTGCCTTATCCCTGCTTCTGGCTTTAGCGGCACTTGTGATGATACCAGTACTACTGCAGGGAACCAGATTTGTTCAACGATTCGTTTCCGGATACTTCACACAAATGAGACTTATCTGGAACTCTTAATAGATTAAAAAACACCTCGAAGGACTCAGTGAAAACTGAAATCATCGAGGTGTTTTTATTTTTATGTTTAGTCAGATAAATAGCGCCCTGTAATTGAACGAGGGTGATTTACAGCTGATTCAGGTGTTCCCTCAAAGAGAATTTGTCCGCCGTTTTTGCCAGAGCCAGGGCCGAATTCAATCATCCAGTCTGCTAAGCGAATCATGGCAGTGTTGTGTTCGATTACATATAGGGTGTTGTTCTTATTCAGAAGCTCTTCAAATACATTTAAAAGAGCTTGGGTATCTTTATAGCTTAAACCACTGGTTGGTTCATCCAAAATAATGATTTTGTTTGAACAGTCCAAATTGCAGGCAAGCTTCAAGCGCTGAAGTTCACCGCCGGATAGAGTATCTAGTGTTTGTCCGAGCGTTAGGTAACCTAAGCCAATCTCATTTAGCCAGTGTATTTTCTTTCTGATTTTTTCCTGATTATTGAAGAAGGATTCGCTGTCTTCAATAGATAAACTCAATACCTGTGAAATTGATTTCCTTTGGTAAAAATAAGTAAGAGATTCCTGTTTGAATTTTGTACCGTGACACAGCTCGCAGTCAGCTCGTACAGCTTCGAGGAAAGCAAGCTCAGTTTCGATATATCCTTTCCCTTTACAAACTGGACAGGCTCCTTTGCCGTTAAAGCTGAATAAACCAGCGGGCACTTTATTTTCCTTGCTGAACAGCTTGCGGATATCATCTAAAATACCAATATAAGATGCCATAGTGGAGCGGCTGCTTGTACGCAGCCGTTTTTGATTAACGTAAAAAATCAAATCACCATACTTTTCCCGCAAACCTTCTGCAAAAGAGCTTTTCCCAGATCCTGCTACACCAGTGATTGCTAAAAGTCGATTTAACGGCAGTTTTACAGAGGCCTCAACGACGTTATTTTTTGAAATCTTTTCTGCAAAGAAGTATTTCTCTTTACTGACAGGCCGCTTTGCTCTTTTTAAGCTGGGCTGCTGTTTTTGACGAGCGGCCCATTCTGTATAAGGTCCCTGGCCAATCAGCTCGCCGCCATGAAGCCCTGCTCCAGGCCCTAACTCATAAACAGTGTCAGCCAGCTCAATGATTGTAGGGTCATGATCAATTAAGAGCAGCGTGTTTTCTTTTGCTTTGATTGCATGTATCAGTTGTCCGATGGCCTGCATATCCTGTGGATGCAAACCTGTGCTAGGTTCATCGAGAATATAGAGCATATCAGATAGACTGCTGCCGATTGAACGAATCAGTTTAATCCGCTGAGATTCTCCTCCAGAAAGTGTGCCGGTTTCACGCGACAAGCTAAGGTAGTTTAAGCCAACCTGACAAAAATAATCCAGCTGCTGGATTATTTTTTCTGTGACTTGCCGAGTTTCTTTAGGCTGCAGCTGTTCCAAAAACAATTTCAGCTCGTCCAGCTGCATGTCCAGACATTCACCGATGTTCTTGCCGTTTAATTGACAGGAAAGAGTTTTTTGATTTAGGCGATACCCGTGACAATCCGGGCAGGTGGTTTGAGTGATCACCCGCTGAATTTCAGGGAGGTATTTTTTTTGCTGCTTCGATGTAATGTGGATAAACGTCTTTTTGATTCTTGGAATAATTCCCTCATACATAGAAGATTTATACCAGCCAGGTAATGGATGGGGCGGTTTCAGCTCTGGTGAGTAGAGCAGAAGCTCAAGTTCCTCCTCAGAAAAATCTTTAATCTTTTTATTGTTGTCAAAAAGTCCTGAATCCACATATCGTTTCCAACGGTAGCTTCCTGGCTCGAACGTATCAAAGCAGATTGCTCCTTCATTTAGAGATTGTTCAGGATTCAATAATTCCTCCACTTTAAAAGTAGTCGTTAGACCCATACCTTGACAGGTGGGGCACATTCCTGCCGGGTTGTTAAAAGAAAACACATCTGAATAACCGACGAACGGCTGGCCAAAACGTGAAAAAAGAAGTCGCAGGGTTGGATTGATATCGGTTGCTGTTCCTACTGTAGAACGGCTGTTGTCTCCCATTGGCTTCTGATTAACAATCACAGCAGGTGAAAGATTTTCGATAAGATCGACTTCCGGAACGGGAAGATGAGGCATTCGATTTCTCACATAGCTTGGATATGTTTCATTCATCTGCCGTTGTGCTTCAGCTGCTATAGTATTGAACACTAATGATGATTTTCCAGAGCCGGACACACCGGCAAAGACATTAATTTGATGTTTTTCAATAGTTACATCAATATTTTTCAAATTTCTAGTACGAGCACCTCTAATTTTAATTTGACTCATAGTCATTCCTCCTTTACTCTATAAGTATATAAAATGAATATGACAAAAAATGTCATATTAAAGTATAAAGAGGGAAAAAGATGAAAAAAGAGCAGACAATTTATGAGATGATGTGGTATATCCAAAACAAGAAAGAGTTTACGGCACAGGAACTGGCTGACCGCTTCCAGTTATCCATAAGAAGTGTTTACCGTTATATCACAGATTTAGCAGATTTAGGTTTATATGTGGAGAGTAAGAAGGGAAGAAATGGCGGGTTTACAGTGCTGGCCAATCAGGTTTTACCACCGGTTCTATTTACGGAGAACGAAATTATTTCCTTGTATTTTGCAATACAGTCTTTGGCTAACTATGAAGAGTTTCCGTTTCAAATGAACACAGTTACTGCTGGTGAGAAGCTTTTATCGGTAGTTCCTAAGCAATTACAGGATAAGCTCCTTCATTTGGAGGATCATTTCCAGTTAGCAGTGCCCAAACAAGTAGTAGAAAATTCCTTTTTAAGTGATTTGATGGCAGCAGCAATGAATAAACAACAGATAGAAATAAAGTATCGTTCACCTCAATTTTTATCGGTCAAGGTTTTAGAACCGATTGGTATTTATGCAGCAAATGGGTTCTGGTATTTGTTTGCAGTTGATACTGCGAGGAAAGAGCCGCGACACTACCGGATTGACCGGATTCAGTCCGTTACGGTAGTTGCTGAACAAAATCAGACAAATTTGACATTGAAAGAACTGAATAAAGAATATGAACCGAAGGAGCCGGTAAAGATGTTGGTTGAACTGACGGCAATAGGTCTGAAACGTTGTTTAGAAAATCGATACCTTTCTAAAGGAGTACTATCTGATGAGAAAGGCAGGAGACTTGAATTGACGATTGATCAGCGGGATATCCCCTATACGGCTGAATATTTGATTATGCTTGGCAGGGAAGCAGTGATTAAGGAACCAAGAGAGCTTGTTGAGTTTGTTGTTCAAAAGTTGGAAGGGATATTGGAGCAGTATGCTGCAGAATGAAAAGAAGTCGATAGAGAAGACGCTCCATCAGGGGGTCATCCATTTATAGATGGGTGCTTTCTTTAAAAACTTAAAAAAAGCATTAAACGCTGAAAATCAAGCAGAATTTATCCTTGATTTTCAGCGTTTTCTAGTTTCGATTTCAATCCATATTTATTTGGGGAAAGATGGTTTTCTGTTTGTGGTTATTTTGTCAGGTGCTCCGCTAGACGGTCACCTAGCCATTGAATCAATTGAACGAAAATAATCAGTAGGACAATGATGATTACTAACACAAGAGTTTCATAGCGATAATAGCCGTATTGAATTGCTAAATCGCCGATGCCGCCTGCCCCAATTGTTCCGACCATGGCTGAGTAACCAAGCAGACTGATAATTGTTAAGACGACTCCCCGTACGAGAGCAGGCAGGCTTTCCGGGAGAATCACTTCCCGAATAATCAGACCGGGTCCCGCTCCGGAAGCAACAGCAGCCTCAAGAATGCCATGATTAATTTCTGCAAATGCACCCTCAGCGATACGTGCAAAAAACGGGATGGCAGCGATTGATAGGGCCGCAGCTCCACCCAATGGTGTATAAGGATCACCAAAAAGCAGTGCGAGAAACGGAATTAAAACAACTAATAAAATCAGAAAAGGTAGTGAGCGAAGTCCGTTTACTAAAAAGCCGGCAATACTATTAATAACTGGACGTTTAGCAAATAACGGACTGCTTGTAAAAAAGAGCAGCAGACCGATCAGTGTCCCAAACAAAATGCCAACAACAGTGGAAACAGCAACCATCAAGCCTGTGTCAGCCAGAGCTTTAGGTAAATGTTCCTGTAAGATGCTTAGCGTACTTTCCATGAACTCGCCTCCTCGTTTAAAATTTTCAGACTGTGGACATGCTTCTGAATTTCAGCAACAGCAGCTGCAATGGCACTATCTGTTCCAGTAAGATAAACAAATAAAATGCCAATTACGTCGTTTTGGATATACTCGATTTTTCCATGAGTAATACCAATCAGTACATCAAATTTTTTTGAAATTTCTGAAATTAAAGGATCTAATGCAGCGGTTCCCTGATAGCGAAGTTCCAACAAGGTTCCTTGATTTAGTGTATTTTTCAACTGATTTGGAATTGTCAGATTAAAGAAGCGGCTGACTAATTTCTTTGCAATTGCCGATTGTGGTTGAGCGAAAAGTTCAAATGTAGAGCTTTGCTCAACTATCTTGCCGTTTTCCATGACAGCAATACGTTGAAACAACCGCTTGGCTACTTCCAATTCATGGGTAATAAAGACGATTGTAATCCCCATTTCCTGATTGATCTTTTCCAAAAGCTTTAATATTTCTTCCGTTGTTTCCACATCCAATGCACTGGTAGCTTCATCGCAAAGGAGAATTTCCGGATCATTCGCTAATGCACGGGCAATACCAATCCGCTGTTTTTGACCACCGGAAAGATTATTCGGATAGCTGTGCTTTTTATCAGCTAAATCAACAAGTTTTAACAGCTCGTCAATTCTCTCTGCTTGCTTGTCTTTAGGATAATCCCCAGCTTTTAATGAAAAAGCAATATTTTCAGCTATCGTTCGGTTTTGAATTAAATTGAAATGCTGAAAAATCATCCCAATTTTCTGTCTGATTTTTCGAATACCTTGAGTATTCAGTGTGGTGATATCTTCTCCATTGATTTTTATCGTTCCTTCAGAGGGAAGCTGTAGGAGGTTCAGCGTACGAATTAAGGTACTTTTCCCAGCACCGCTTAATCCAATTATTCCAAAAATTTCACCGCTTTTCACCTGAAAAGAAACGTCATCTACTGCCTTGACTGTTTGCTTTTTTTGATTAAAGGCTACCGTTAAATGATTAACTTCAATTTTTGTCATAGCGCTGGCCTACTTATCTGTCCAGCTAGCTGGCTTGTCAAAATCCTTGAAAGGAGAATCAGCAATGCCATCTTTGAATTCCTGACTGCTTAACACTGCTTTTACGGCTTTGCCAAATTCCGAGTCGGCTTCATCACTACGAACAACAAAAACATTTTTGTATTCTTCCTTCAATGATTCAAGGGCAAGTGCATCGGCAGGGTCTAAAGAAGCTGCCCAGGCAAAGTTTCCGGGAACTAATGCTAAATCAACCGTATCCAGTGAACGAGCCAGCTGAGCCGCGTCCAATGTCTTAAATTCGAGATTTTTAGGATTTTCTGCAATGTCGCTAACAGTGGCTTTTGTTTCATCAACCTCTTTGTTTAAAGTAATCAAGTCATTGGCTTCTAAAAGCTGCAAAGTACGCGCAAGATTAGAAGCATCGCTGGCAATCGCCACTGTTGATTTATCTTTTAAATCGTTTAGACTATCAAGCTTCTTTGAATAAATTCCCATGCCTAGCGTTGGTACCCTGTCTAAGGCGGTTAAGGAAAGATTATTATCAGAAGAAAATTTTTCTAAATAAGCAGTGTGCTGAAAAAGATTACCATCGATTTGTCCAGTATCCAATGCTTTGTTTGGCTGAACGTAGTCATTGAACTGCTTAGTTGTCAACTTAAATCCTTGTTTTTCTAACAATGGAGAAATAACCTCTGATGCCATTTCTCCGTAAGGACCAGGAGCAACGCCAATCACAAATTCTTCCGTTTCTTTAGCAGCATCTGCTCCGTCTTTCTTTGCAGCTGATGAACCGCAGGCAGATAAAGATAATAAAATTCCCGTAGCTATAATTCCTGTAATTAATTTTTTCCATGTTTTCATTTGTCATTTCTCCTTTATTTTTTATTAACAAAAAAATGTGCCTGAAGAGAGTTCTCGTGCCAGTAATAATCCCTAAGATGGAAAAGAGGAGTACATGCAATATAACTTGTATTCAAACTATCAGAAGCTCCTATTCAGTCAATTCATGAAACCGTTTAGGTAGTTCCATGATTCTTGAGCAAGAAATTCCTTTCCATGGTGTGGTAAAGAAAAGGTTACAACGCTCAAAGCAATCGCCTTGTACTGTGCATCATCAATTCGTATAACTCATTGTGATTTACAGCATGCTTTTCATCATCTACTCTGCTTACGCAATCGTAGTGATTCAAAGTAAAACTCCCGCCCTTTTTCTACGTTATGCAGAAAAAGGACGGGAGTTAGATTCTCCGTGTTACCACCTTTATTTACTGTTTCCTTACGGAAGTACAGCCTCAATCAGTACAGATGTTCCTGTTTTTGTCATCGATACTGTGATGCTGTAACGGGCATTCCCGTCAGCTGCTAATCAAGGACTCGCAGCTGCTTGCTCAAAGACCATCTTCCAAACTGCTTCATTTATCCCTTCTCACCATTCAGGACTCTCTTAAAAAATCATCAGTATGTACTCTTCTTTTCAAAGCATTTTTGTTATTGAGAACACTATACTGGAATAAAAAAGACCTGTCAACCTAAAAGATGTGAAAATAATGAGAAGAGAACTCATTTAACTATAAAAAAACATTGAAAAACTGCCAAAAAGAAAAAAATTAGGTACTTTAACGTCATTTAATATGATAAAATCAAATGAAGAAAGAAAAGGGGCGCAAGGTATGAGATTTTTTAAACGAATATTTGGAAGAAAATCAGAACCAATTGAGATTGATTTGAAACCAATATCTAATATAAAAACAACAGAAATTAGCAAAGAAAAAGAGCTTAGGATTTTTCAAGACCTTTCAAAGCATGAACTGTCAAAAGTGGCTGAAAGTATTCAAGCCATTGCAGATAAACAAGCAAAGAATCAGAAACAGGCATATATTGACTTAGCCGGCTGGTTCACTCAGCGTAATCAACAGGCAGTTTCTGGGATGACACTGGCTCTGAATGATACGCAGGCATTTTTTGAACATTACCAGCTATTCTTGTCTCAGGGCTTTATTGAACAACTGACGGTTTCTGAGCTGGTTGAAGAATATGATGGTACATCCCTGTGGGACAAGCTGAACTGGGTCCTAAAGGCATGCGGCTACCTGACTGAGATTGATTGGAAAGAAGACGCAGAAGATTTTGTCTATTTTGTTGACGAAATTTTAAAAAAATATAACCTGTCTTTAGACCATACTAAAATTATTGATACGGAAGCCATGGCGCCTGAATTTTTTCAGCAGCTGAAAGAAGCAATGCCAGACCAATTAGTGCTTGTCTGCCTTGATTCAGAGTCCGATTCTTACCAGTTAGCTGTTTTACCAGTTGAATACGCTGAACAGGTGAGAAAGGCTGTAGAAGTCTTAAATCGACGGCTGCACTGGTTCTGGAAAGTTGGACAAATAGAAGAAGCAAAAATTTCGATTGGCAGCTACAAGAAAGTTTGTCAAAAAATCTGGCGGCTGTATATTCCTGCCCAAGGACAGTCTACTCATCTGTATGGAGAGCTGCTGCGTCAGGTAGAAAAGCTGCGTTGGGAAGCCCAAAATAATGGAAATATTAACTGGGATAGCAATTTTTCCTATTTTTGTGATTTTATCGGAGAAGAGTTGACACAAGATCCTGCAGTGCCTTTAAAAGACAAGCAGAGGATTTTAGAAGCAGTAACGACTTTAAAGGAAATCGGTGAGCGGACAGAACAATACCACGAAGGGCATATTTCTGATGAGGAGATGTTTGCTGAGGATTCCGCGTTGTTTGCCTATGTTAAGGATGACCTGTATGATATGTTGGGAAATTATATTGGTTATCTCTATGAAACAAATTTAGAGATACCAGCATTTACGCCAAAAGAAGGTATCTATCGGTAAAGGAATAGAAAATTTTAAAATAGGCTGGTGAGCAGCCGTAGTTCATTATTGAATGTAGAATTAAACACAGCTGTAAAAGGGGAGAAATAAGTGCCTCCTTTTACAGCTGTGTTTTTATTGGTAAAGAGAAGTCTGGGATATAAATAATAATTTTCCAGACTTTCTCTTATCTTCGAAAACCTAGATTCTCAGAAGCAGCTTTTGAGGCATCAATGATTAAGGGAACAAACTCTCTGATTTTCTTCGTAGAGAACCGGGTCGTTGCTCCGACGATTCCTAAGGAAGCTACAACAGAGCCGGAATAATCCCAAACCGGAGCAGCTAAAGAAGAAACTCCTTCTGTTAATTCATCTTTACTGTAGGCAAAGCCGGCTTTTTTTACTTTTTTCAGTTCCTCTCTTAATTGAAAGGGATTGGTTATCGTTTGTGGTGTAAAGGCATTTAACGGCATATCGAAGTATTTTTCCTGAAAGCTTTGTTCTTGGAATGCCAGTAGAATTTTACCGGAGCTGGTTGCATGGGAAGGATTTCGTTTTCCTAAGTGAGTTTGAATTTTTGTATGAGTGATGGATTCTTCTTTTTGGATATAAACAGTATCCAGCCCGTCTAAAATGGCGATATGACTGCTTTCACCTGTTCGTACGACTAGCTGGCTCAGCGCAGGAGATACCTCTTGCTGGATGCGCATGGCGCTTAGTGCTACACCGGCAAGGTTAATAATTGATAAGCCAAGCATATAAGATTGATTGTCCGAAGCTTTCTTGATAAAGCCTTCTGAAGCTAAGGTAGTTAAACTGCGGCTGACTGTGCTTTTGGCTAGACCGGTCCGTTCACTGAGCTCTGTGACTCTCAGCTTTGGCTGATCAGCGGAAAAACATTTTAGAATAAGCAAGGCATTCTTTACAGATTGTAGTTCACTGCTCATAAGTAATTCTCCTCCTTTGGCTTGTTCTTGTATACGGAACAGATATTTAAAAAAAAAAAAATGAAAACGCTATCTTTTCTTGGATTATAAACATAATTACAAGGAATTTAAAGTTTGTTGCTCATAGAGGAACTGAGAGCTGGGTCTTTTAACTGCTTTCCCATAAGATAAGAGCAAGAAAGAACGAAGGGGGAACGTCTAATGACACAAAAAAATAATCAAACGGGTATCGACTGCCGACATTATATTGATGGGAAATATGTTGATTCGATTAACGGTGCTGTTTTTGAAAATAGTAATCCTGCTACTAAAGAGAAGCTGGGAACTGTGGCAAAAGGAAGTAAAGAAGACGTTGATAAGGCAATCACCGCAGCAAAACGAGCCAAAGATGGCGAGTGGAAAAAAATGCCTATGCGTGAACGTTCAAAAATTTTAAGAAAAGTTGGTGATTTAATTCTTGAAAGGCTTGATGAGCTGGCCATGCTGGAGACATTGGACACAGGCAAACCATTGTGGCTATCTAAGACGCTGGATATTCCGCGGGCTGCTCACAACTTCCATTTTTTTGCGGATTATATGACTACGATTGGACAGGAAAGCTACCAGCAGGATGAAGTCGCGCTGCATTATGCAGTGAGAAAACCTGTTGGTGTAGTCGGCTTGATTAATCCTTGGAATCTGCCGCTGCTGCTGATGACCTGGAAGCTGGCGCCGGCTTTAGCTGCCGGAAATACAGTCGTAATGAAGCCGTCTGAGGTAACCCCGATGACCGCAACGGTTATTGCTGAAATATGTACGGACGCTGGTATTCCAAAGGGAGTTGTCAATCTGGTTCATGGGTTTGGCGAAGCTGGAGCAGCATTGTCAGACAGTCAGGATGTTGACGCAATCGCTTTTACTGGAGAAACAATCACTGGAACAGCAATTATGAAAGCTTCTGCACCATCACTAAAAAAATTGTCTTTTGAGCTTGGCGGGAAAAATCCCAATATCATTTTTGACAGCGCAGATATTGAAGATGCAGTGGAAACTTCAATACGTTCCAGCTTTTTAAATCAGGGTGAGGTTTGTCTCTGCGGTTCTAGAGTTTACGTACAAAAAGGAGTCTATGATGAATTTGTAGACAAACTGGTAAAACGTACGAAGGAGCTTAAAATAGGCGATCCATTAGCAGATGAAACCTTTGTCGGTTCGGTTGTCAGTGAAGAACACTACAACAAAGTTTTGAGCTACTTAGAGATTGCTAAGGAAGAACAAGGGACTTTTTTAACTGGGGGAAGAGCAACTCCGAACGCACCAGGTTATTTTATTGATCCAACGATTATTGTTGGTTTGGATAAAGATTCACGCTGTGTTAGAGAAGAGATATTTGGTCCTGTTATAACCATTCTGCTTTTTGAAACAGAAGAAGAGGTTTTGAAACAAGTAAACGATACAACCTATGGTCTAGCAGCAACGATGTGGACGCAGGATTTGAAACAGGCTCACCGGATAGCAGCAGAGATTGAGGCTGGTATCGTTTGGATTAACACTTGGTTCCTAAGAGATTTACGGACACCGTTTGGTGGTATGAAGCATAGCGGAATTGGACGTGAAGGTGGTGCACACAGCTTTGATTTTTACACAGAGCTGACAAATATCACTGTTAAGTTATGACGGGAGGAAGAGAAATGATTTTCAATGCAGCACAATTATCTGAGCATTTGGCATCTTCCAAAAAAAATGGTGGTGTTCAGCCGTTGACAGAACTGATTCCTCAGTTGAGTGTTGAAGAAGCTTACCAGGTTCAATTGAAAACCATCAGTAAACAACTCGCAGCCGGCAATAAAATTACAGGAAAAAAGATTGGTCTAACTTCTACGGCAATGCAGGATTCTTTAGGAGTATCCGAGCCTGACTATGGGCATCTTCTTGATAGTATGGAAATTATCAACGGGGGCAAGGTTCAATCGAAACAAGTCCTTCAGCCTCGAGTAGAAGGAGAAATTGCTTTCGTATTAAAAGAAGCTTTGAAGGGCCCCAAAGTGACCGCATTGGATGTCATTCAGGCAACGGATTATATTACGCCGGCCATTGAAATTGTCGACAGCCGAATTAAGGACTGGAAGCTAACCTTACAGGATACAGTGGGAGATAATGCATCATCAGGTCTATATGTTTTAGGTACAAAAAAATTCTCTTTGAAAGAAATAAACTTGCGGCTAACAGGTATGGCTCTTTATAAAAACGGTAAGCTGCAGAACACCGGAGCTGGAGCTGCCTGTCTGGATAATCCGATTAACGGAGTGGTATGGCTGGCCAATAAGCTAGCAGCTTATGATATCCAGCTGGAAAAAGGAGAAGTGATTCTTTCCGGGGCTTTATCTGCAGCAATACCAGCAGAGGAAGGCGACTATTTTGAAATAAAGTTCAATCAGCTGGGAAATGTAGCAGTGCGCTTTTAAAGAAGGAGGTAAGGTGATGGAGAAGTTAAAAGCTGGAATTATTGGTTCGGGAAATATTGGCAGTGACCTGATGATTAAGCTGCTGCGTTCAGAGTGGATTGAACCTGCAGTAATGATTGGAATTGATGACCAGTCAGAAGGCATGAAAAGAGCTCGAGCACATGGGTTGAAGACTTTTACAGGCGGAATTGACCAATGGGCTGAAGAAGCACCGGAATCAGCCGATATTTTGTTTGATGCTACATCTGCAAATGCTCATATTCATAATTGGGAGGTTGCTGGCCAACTGGAAAAATGGATGCTGGATCTCACTCCAGCTGCTATAGGACCTTTCGTGATTCCTCCAGTGAATTTAAAAAAACACATTCATGAGAAAAACATCAATATGGTTACTTGCGGCGGACAAGCCACAGTACCGATTATTGCAGCAATTGGAAAGGTAGCTCCTGTAAAATATGGGGAAATAGTGGCAACGATTTCCAGCAAAAGTGCCGGACCGGGAACTCGAGCAAATATTGATGAGTTTACAGAAACTACTAGCAAAGCCATCGAAGAAATCGGCGGAGCTGAAAAGGGCCGGGCAATCATTATCTTAAATCCGGCTGATCCGCCTATTCTTATGCGTGATACGGTTCGAGTATTAGTAGATGGTGAAGTAAATGAAGCAGCTATCACAGCAGCTATCAATGATCGAGTAAGAGAGGTACAGGCATATGTACCAGGCTATCATTTACGTTCAGAGCCAATTATTGACGGAAATGAAGTCACTGTTTTTATCGAAGTAGAAGGTGCCGGGGACTTTCTGCCTCCTTATGCCGGGAATTTGGATATTATGACCTCAGCTGCTATCCAGGTTGCAGAGGAAATTGTCAAAAATAATCAATGAAGGAGGGATAATCTTGAATGAAGATTTAGATGTAATTATCACAGAGGTTGCCTTGAGAGACGGCAGTCACGCAGTTAAGCATAGTTTTACTGAGGAACAAGTAAGAGACGTTGTTCGCGCCTTGGATCAAGCCAGGGTTCCATATATTGAAGTGTCTCATGGCGATGGTTTAGGCGGCAGTACGCTACAGTATGGTTTGTCTAAAGTTGATGAGTTTAAGCTGATTCAAGCGGCAGTGGAAACCGCAGAGTATTCTAAAATCGGTGTGCTGTTGCTGCCCGGGATAGGGACCCTTCATGAATTGAAGCGGGCACATGCACTCGGTGCCTCTCTGGTAAGAGTGGCAACCCATGTAACCGAAGCAGATGTCTCAGCTCAGCATATTCAGGAGGCTCGGAAATTAGGCATGACAACCATTGGCTTTCTAATGATGGCGCATATGGCTCCAGTCGACAAGCTGGTCGAACAGGCTAAGCTGATGGAAAGCTATGGTGCTCAAGCAGTTTATATGACCGACTCTGCTGGAGCATTGCTGCCGCAGCAGGTATATGAACGAATTTCTGCTTTAAAATCCGCATTGTCTGTAGAAGTCGGCTTTCATGCCCATAACAATCTTGGCTTGGCAATGGGCAATACCTTGGAAGCCATTCGAGCTGGAGCAACAAGAATTGATGGCAGTATTCGTGCTTTAGGTGCTGGTGCCGGCAATACACAGACAGAGGTACTGGTTGCTGCTTTAGAAAAAATGGGGGTTAAAACAGGTATCGATTTATACAAAATTATGGATGCCGCCGAAGCTGTTGTTGCACCGCTGCTGCAAGTGCCCCAGGAAATTACTAAAGAAAGTTTAACATTAGGCTACGCAGGAGTGTACTCCAGTTTCAGGCTGCATGCACAACGTGCAGGGGAAAAATATGGAATTGACCCTCGGGATATCCTGATTGAGTTAGGCCGGCAGAAGGTTGTTGGCGGTCAGGAAGATATGATTATTGATACCGCAAAAAAATTAATGGAGAAAAAATAAATCGGAGGTGAAGAATTGTTGGATGGCAAGAAAAGAAATGAGCTGGTCGATTATGTTTTAAATGCTCAAGACGAAAACTATGAGATTCTTAAAATTACCGAGAAACTTTATCCCAAATTAACAATGGCTGAAGCATATCAGATTCAGGCAGCGCTCATCAAGCGAAGACTGGATAGAGGTGAAAAAATTGTTGGGCCGAAAATGGGACTGACTAGTCTAGCCAAGCTTCAGCAAATGAATGTTTCAGATCCGATTTATGGCTATGTATTTGATACGATGGTTGTTCCAGATGGGGGCACTGCGGAAATGGCGGATTATATTCATCCTAAAGTAGAACCGGAGATTGGTTTTATTTTAAAAAAAGAGCTAAAGGGTCCTGGTGTTACAAAAGAAGCCGTTCTCGAAGCAACAGAAGCTGTTTTTCCGGCAATAGAAATTATCGACAGCCGCTATTTAAACTTTAATTTTACGATGACAGATGTTGTTGCAGATAATACGTCTGCCGCTGGTGCTGTATTCGGTACTCATCTGATTAGTCCAAAAGGCATAGATCTTGAAACTATCGGGGTTGTCCTACAGATTAATGGTGAGGTAAAGACTGTTGGTGCCGGTGCAGCTGTTCTAAATCATCCAGCAGAATCAGTTGCCTATCTGGCAAATATGCTGGCGGAAAAAGGAGAAGCTATAAAGCCGGGAGAACCCATTTTGACTGGCGGTTTAACAGAGGCAGTTGCCGTTTCTTCTGGTGATTATGTAGAAGTTAAATTTGGTGAAACATTAGGTGAAGTACGCCTATTTATGAAATAGTTCAGGAGGGAGCATATGCCACTCATTCATATTGAAATCATGGAGGGACGGTCAGAAGAAAAAATAGAGAGGCTGATCGCTGAAGTAACGGAAACAATTGAAAGCGTTTTAGAAGTGCCGAAACAAAATGTTCGTGTAATCGTTTCTGAGGTGCCGAAAACCCACTGGGGAATTGGCGGAGTGTCTGCAAAAAAACTAAAAAGATAAAAGGAAAAGGAGAACAAGAATATGACAAATACACAGGTAGAACCATTATTTGAAGTAGCGCAGCTGGCCATGGTAAATCTTTATACTCCAAAACTGGAAGAATCTGTTAAGTTTTTTGAAATCATGGGGATGATTGTCGTCAATCGCGATGAAGCAGGCTCTGTATATATGCGGGCGTATGAAGATCCTTATCAATACAGTATGAAGCTAACGCCTCATCATGAAGCAGGACTTGCAAAAGCCAGCTGGCGTGCAACTAGTCAGGCAGCCCTAGAACGGAGAGTAGCAGTTCTTTCCAATCTTCCTGAGGGGAAAGGCTGGGTGGAACCGGCTTTTGGCAGAGGAAAAGCGTATGAATTTACTAGTCCAGATAATCATTTGTTTGAAATTTTCTTCGATGTAGACTATTATGTTGCGCCGGAAGAATTAAAATCAAAACTAAATAACCGTCCTCAACGTCGTCCGCTTACAGGTGTTCCTGTTCGCCGATTAGATCATATGAACTGTCTATCTAAAAGTGTAGATAAAAATGTCGAATTCTTTACGGAACATCTTGGCTTTAAGGTTCGTGAATATTTAGCTAAAGAAGATGGCGGAAAAGGAGCTGCTTGGCTGTCAGTATCGCCGCTTGTTCATGAAATTGCTTTTATGGCTGATGGAATGTTGGATAAAGCGGAACCGGGTCGTCTTCACCATATTGCCTATTGGTTTGGTGATCCTCAAGATTTAGAATATCTATCTGATGCTTTAACAGAATTGGGTATCCCCATTGAAGCTGGTCCGCTGAAGCATGGTGTTTCTCAAGCTAAATGCATGTATGTTATTGAACCAGGAGGTAATCGGATTGAGCTGTTTGGAGATACAGGATATTTAATTTTTGATCCAACCTTTGAACCAGTTGAGTGGAAGCTGACAGATGCAGAAAAGGCAATCATTTGGTATGGTGCCAGCCTGCCACACAGCTACTTCCGTTATGGTACACCTGTGATTCCAGATGAAGAAATCATCCCGTTTTATCCCGCTGAACAGGAAGCCATCCTGACTAAGTAAGGATGAAATAATTGAATAGCAGAAAGAAACCGAAGCCCAAATTTAGCTGCTTCGGTTTCTTTTTTTTGCAGAGCTGCAAAGGTGCATCAACTAAAAGAGCTGTAATTAGCGCTTATTTATCAGGTATAATGAGAAGAACAGGTATAGGGGAAACGAATGAGGAGAGAAAAGGATGATTAAAAAAGCAGAGAAAACAGATGTACCTAAACTTGTTTGTCTGTACAACCAAGTAACAGATAAGCTGATAAAAAGAGGTATTCAACAGTGGCGTTATCCCTGGACAGAGCAGCAGATTGAAAATATTCTACCGATGCTGTTTCTTCTAAAAAAATCAGAACGGATTATTGGGAGTATGAGCATTTCAGAAATGGAAAATTTTCATGCGCATCATTTTGATGCGCCAGTTTTATTCATTGGAAAGATAGCCATTCATCCAGAATATCAAGGTCAGGGGATACTAGACAGACTGTTTGCCTTTGCTCAAAACAAAGGAGAATTTGAGCAAAAAGAGGTTTATTTTGACTGCTGGGCAGGGAATGAAAAACTGGTAACCTACTATAAAAAGAAAGCAGCATACATAAAAAATGTAGAAGAAGCAGGTTATGAGACAGCACTGTTTCAATTAAAATAAAAGGGAGGGAAAAGGATAAGATGAAACAAAAGGAACATCAAATTCAGCGTTTTAATCAACAAATGAGCACACATTCCAGTGGAGAAATGATTAAGTATTATTGCTACAAGCTGCGGTTGGATTATAAAAATCATCAGAATTATTTCGCTGTGCTGACTAGCTGTTTACATACATTAACACCTAAGGCTCTATTAGATACTTATAAGGAACTAAGAGCATTCTCCTACTATAAAACAGATAAATGGCAGTGGCTGAATTTAGATAAAAAACAGCTTAAAAGGATTAATGAGAAGGATTCCGGCTCTTTTTGGCTCTGGCTGACAGCTCATCCCAATGGTTATATTCGTGAGCTGGCTTGGGAGAAGCTTGTAGAATGGCCGCTAAAGCGTAAAGTGGTATTTTTATTAATGACGCTCAATGATAATGTGCCGGAGCTTCGTCAAATGGCTCTGGTAGCTTTAAGTCGACTGGACACCTGCTGTGAGGAGGACTGGGAATACTGCCTGCCCTTTATTCAGCGGCTCTCAGGATTAGGGCACAAAGAGAACATAGAATTACAGCAACGACTAGTCCAGGTGTTATTGACAAAGCCGAAAATACTCTTAAGAGCTCAGCAGTCAGAGGATGTCTTTATTTACCGCTATGCTTTTGAACTAGGGTTTTCAGCAGATGAGGAAACGAAAATGGAGAGCATCCATAATGGACTGAACAAGTCTGATAAAGTGACTTTAGCGAGAAGCTTCAAAGCTCTGATTGAAATAACCGAGCATCAGGAAGAACAGATTAGACAGCTGTTGTCTCATCCTCAAACAATTCTTCGAAAGCTCGCAAGCGAATGGAGTTACAGCCATTTGGAAAAAGAGGAAACGATGATTCCTAGGCTATTGGATAGTGCCAAAAGTATCCGTTATTTGATCAGAGATTATGTGGTCAAACAGTTTCCTGACATGAATATCCGCACGTATTATCATCAGCATCTTGAAACAAATGAAGTGACAGCACTGCAGGGGCTGGCAATGCTGAGGGACCCTCGTGATGAAGAGCAGATGAGAAAAAAACAAAACGATTCTAGGAAGAAAATCCGTACAGCGGTTCTTGATTGGGCAGTTTGCTTATCACCTCTGGAACAAGTCCCGCTCTTTTATCAAGGTCTTGCGGATTGCTCTAGGGAAGTACGGCAAAAGGCGATCGAGGGATTGAGGGCTATTTATACTCCTGCTATTAAAGGAGATATAATGAATCAGTTTCAGCAAACAGCAAATTTTTATTGCCAGCAAAGTATTTTAAATTTGCTGACGAGCAGTCCCAGAAAAGAATACCTGCTGATTTTATTTGAACTGTACCCTTGTGCCCTGAATGACGCTATTCAAGAGGCTATTCAAAGGCGAATCCAAAGCTGGTATAAGGAATGGAACCGCCATTTTTTCGTCCAGTTTACCGCTGCTGAAAAGCTTCAGCTAAGAAAGCTGTTGACCGGCTATGCTAATGATTCTAGCGAAATAGCCATATTGGGAGAGTTGTTTATCTGATTTGAAATGACTTGTTCAGCTTAGCAGGAATGAAAGGAAAAAAGCTTTTTCAGAGTAGTTATTGATAAAGGAAATACAACTAAAAAATGGAGTGTGTAGTATGAACAAAATACAATTAATCAAGCCTTCAATTGTATATGAAGGGCAGATAAAAGAATATAGAAACGAATTTCTACAGTCTAAGACTTCGATGGATGGCACCTCATTTCTTGCGGATTACGAAGATATAGAAAAATGGCTGGATTGTATCAAAATGAATAGCAACAGTGAAACAGTAGCAGAAGGACTGGTTCAAGCAACTCAGTTTCTGGCTGTTCGCGGGGAAGATCAACTACTTGTGGGAATGATTAGTGTCCGACATGAACTCAATGACTATCTTGCTCGAATTGGCGGCCATATTGGCTACAGTGTCCGGCCAAGCTTTTGGGGGAAAGGATATGCCAAAGAAATGCTAAAGCAGTCGCTGAACTTTTGCCGGCAGTTTGGGTTGAAAAAGGTTCTTGTAACCTGTGATCAAAGTAATTTTGCGTCTCGAAAGGTTATTTTGTCTAATGGGGGTGTATTTGAAGGAGAAGTAGAGGATGATGAAATAGTCGAACGGTACTGGATAAACCTTTAACAGGTAGTGATTAGCTAAATAGAAGGAGCGAATGAATGAAGCAGCAGATTCAAGCGTTATTCAGAGATAAAAAACACTTTGCTGCAATGACAGCAGAGATAGATATTCAAGTAGTCGGCTTTGAAGAATACTCTTTTAGTAAATCCGTCATGCAGGTAGATATTTTAATGGTACCTAAAAAGGAAATCGGGACAGTTAAGGATGCTTTCTCAGCGTTGTTTAAAAAAGAACTTTTTGATAGTGAAGAATGGCCGTTGGAGGAAGAACCAAACAAAAAAGATGCGGAGTGGTTAAATGCTCTGGAAAATGTTTGGATTCCTGCTTATTTTGGGATGCTCAATCAAATAGATATTCAAGCTGTTTCTCCTACAAGATTTTTTAGTTATCTGCATAATGATTTAGCAGCGGTTGAAACACCTTTGAAAATTGTCGAGCTGCTTTTGGAAAAAATGGATAAACCCGAGCTGATTCAAGTACAGAAGGGCTATACATACCGACGGATTTTTGGGCAGTCAAGTACACATTATTTTTTCTTTGATTACGGCATCTATGATTAGTTTTTTAGTTTACGAGTTGAAAGAGGGGAAGGCCTTATTCCTATTCCTGTATCTATTATTTATAGGGAACTAATTAGGAATAAAGCAGGAAGCAAAGAATTAGCAGCAGGAATCGTCAGATCTGATTGAAACCTGTGAAACACAATCAGCCTGTTTTTCAATTTTTATCATAAAAATAAAGCCATAATCTTTTAAGAATTGTTATAATATAAAATGATCGATTGGATCATGGAGAAAATAAAAAGGTGGTAATAAAAATGAAGAGAATATGGAAAGCTCGAAAGAAGGTTATTATTTTATCTGGATTGGTTTTGATCGGAATCTGTCTAGCTGTTGGTATATATCTGGAGCAAGAACACCGACTAGAGCAGGAACCAGATATGGGATTCAGTACAGAAATCAGACAATCAGATAAAACGTTGGAAAATGAAACGCTTATCTATTCGGCAAAAGGCTATATGGGCTTAATGGATGAGAACGGCAAGATATTACTGAATGGTGTGGAAGAGAAGATAACAGAAATAGAATCAATTCCAAATAGTAAGCTTTTTGCATGTCAAGATGAAAATTATAAAAGCTTTTATTACATTTCTGGAACTAATGAACGGTTGGAAGGAGACTATTCCATCTCAAAAAGTGCCTTTTCTAAAGGGGAGTACGGTGCGTACAGAGATACAGCTATAAATAGACTGGGAATCATCAAGAATAATGGTGAAATTATCAAAGCAGCCAGAGATATGAAGTTTGAACAGGTGAAATCAATTTATTTTGAAACTAGTTATTTAGCGACCATCCATTTTACAGATGGCAAGAGTGCAGTTTTAAATTATAAAGGCGAGCTGCTGACTGAGCGTTTTGAAGATTTATATATTAACAGCAGTGATAATCCAAAGGTTAAAGGGGCTATTGTTCAGATAAATGATGAAGAGGGAATTCTACATTGTGAAAAGGGCTGGACCTTAACACCTGTCAATGCCAGAGAAAAGAAAATTGAAGATATTTATAGTTATAGAGATAATACGGTTGCAAAGTATTACACTACAGACAATCAAAATGGCCTGATTGATGAAAACGGTGAAATCATCAAAACAGAGGATGGATCGCCTTTGCTTTTCCAATCCATTGGCACATTTAGTTCAGCTGGTATCGCCACTGCTAGAAGTGAGTTTGGCGAGGAATTGATTATTGATAAAACAGGCAAGATTCTAATGACTGGAGAAGAAATAGAGGAAAACGAACTGGGATCAATCTATGACTTTGATAAGGATGGTTATGCATTATCCTATTATAGAGACAAGGAGTTCAACCGCTCTTACGTCCTTATTGATGAAAATCTGAAAAAAGCAGCTGTTTTAGATTCTGATATGGATGACTATACTTATCTTGGGTTTGGTTTGCTTAGTGCGAGAGAAGTAGGGAATGGCAGCAAAAGCTATGCCTTGGTTAATATAGATGGAGATATACTGCTCTCTCAAGAGGAAGCTGAAAAAAGAAAGATTCATGGAATTACCCGCTTTGAAAACAGCAATTTTGCCACAATATATAATAAAGCGTATGACAATGGTTTAATTGATAAAAATGGAAAAGTTCTCTATACAATCAAAAAGGACCGGTCTATTACATTAGAAAAAATTCTGAATAGCTGGAGAGTTACACTTTATAAAGAAGGAATTAATGGTACAAATAAGAAGCTATACACGAACAAGGATGGCGAGTGCTTCTATGAGGAAAATGAGGATCAGCCAATTTTTATTGGGAAGGATATATTGATGATTGTAAATTCTGTGGGAATTACCGAGGTGTTTGATCAAGATGGCTATCTGATTGATAAAATAGCAGTGAAAGAATAGCGTGGAAGAGATCGCCTAATGAAAAACTTTAGAGCATGGGTTCATACTGCGACAGTCCTTCCTGATTACGTTAGCTGCCTGTCTGAGCTTTCTTGTCCCTCATGTGAAGGTAGGACACTTGATTACTTATATGTAGGGGATCAAAAGTCACGCATCGGTTACAGTCTGGTCTGGTGCAGCAGCTGCAATAAAGGAATCCAAATCAGCAGACTGCTTATTCCCGAAGAAATACCATTAGATAAAATTGTTTATTTTGATGATCCAAAGGGAGATAGTAAAATCAGCTCGGCTGTTCCTCACTTCAAGCGAGTGCATCCCTAAGTAAAATAGAACTATGTGGAAAGTATCGACAATTTTAGTTATTATATTTTTTGAAAAATAGTCGGGGAAGAAGCAGAGAAGGGGTAGGAAGAATACAGATGGATTTTCTTTTAGATATACTGATACCTGAAAGTGAGCTCTATGGAGTGGAGCTGCAGGAACTGCTTATAGCATGGGGGGAAGAAACATTTTCTCAAGACCCGCGGGAATATCGATTTGGCCGGAGTTTGCATTTTAAAGAAGTTAAGGGCTTTGACAGATATTTCCAAAAAACATTTCAGCAAAGCTATGATGAGGAAGCCTATCTTGCACTACACTTACAAAGTTCTCATCTTCAAGAGCTGCAGTTTAGGATATGCAAAAATGGAGCGATGGATTACAGTAATGAACTGATTCAGTTTGTGCAGAAGCTTTATCAGCACGTCCCCAATTTTTTTCTTCTACTAGAACTTTGTGATGAATTATCTGATGGCCCTTATGATACAGAAAATGCAGAAGAAGCCATTTATTTATTGAATGAAAGTTTAAGCTTAGTATCGGGTAAAGGGGTAATAATAACTAGAAATAAAAAAATCTCTTATAATTGGCTGAAAAATTTCAGGAAAGTAAAAAGTTGATAGTAAGAGTGAAGCAAGTGTTAATCTAACATAAACTACAGGCAGCTATCGAGAGCTTAACAAGGCTGAATAAGAAAATAGTTGTCGGATATAGAGCAAGCAAGCGGATGGAGGTAGAAGAATGGAAGAATTAATTCGTAAAATCAATCATTTTAGAGATGAAAGAGACTGGCGGCAGTATCACCACCCAAAAGATCTGTCTCTATCTATTTGTCTGGAAGCAGCTGAGCTTCTAGAGAATTTTCAATGGCTGACAGATGAAGAAGCTGTATCAAAAAATATGGAGAATATCAAGCAGGAGCTAGCTGATGTCTTAATTTATAGTTTGATGCTGGCGTCAGATTTGGAATTGGATGTTCATGAGATTATTGAAGACAAGATGAAGCTGAATGCGATTAAGTACCCAGTGGATAAGAGTAAAGGGAATAAAGAGAAGTATACGGAGCTGTAATTTTTATATAGGACGAGCTTTGTAAGTTATATTTATCAAGATAATGGCAAGGACAAATAAAAAGAGCTGTCTTAAAAGAAAACCGCAGGTATTAATTGGGTTATGACAGTTGGATGGCACATATTGAAACAAATAATAAGAGAGTGACTGGAAATTCTCTGTAAAATTCGGTACAATAAAGAAGCCAGTGCTCAGTGCTGGTAATTGGGCAAACTTGTCTAGATAGTTACGGCTGTCTATTCAAGGCTTCACAGAATGGTTGGCGCCATTTTGTGAAGTGCCCTTTTTATTTTATCCTGCCTGTGAAAGCAGGATAGAAAAAACGATACCAGGAATTACCCTAATATCGTTTACAATAGTTTTTATTCATAGCCCATCTGCTTTTTTGAAGTGACTGCACAAATAGGACCTTTACCTAAAAGATCGGTATCTATGCAGGGAGAGCATACAAAATAAGCAGCGGCGCGCTGACACTATTGGCAATATGTTGGGCAATTACGGTTGTCACAACGATTCTCTAAAATTCGGTTGGCGCCGAATTAAGAGAGCCAATGAATATATAAAATTGTTTTTTCTATCCCACGCTTATAAGTATAAACGAACAAAAAGAAAACGCAAGACAAAAAGTGAGAAAAAATACGAAGAAACGCCTGAAAATAACAGTTTCTTAAACGTACATTCTGCATTTATTTTGAAATTATAGTCTAATCAATTGATAAAATAAATATAAAAAATAACTTTATTTACAGGTAAATTCTATTGGGAAATGAGTATTATGATTAGGACCGTTACCTGTGACGTCATAGTATCCAGAAAATAAAAAGCTAACTTATTGATAGTGTCTTTCCAAATATCTTTCTATAGATGGATTGATTACAAAAGAAATAGTTACAAATTTTTTGTACAACAGTACCTTGATTGTGGATGGCTTTGTTGTCTTTAGTCTACTAAAAAAGTACTTTTTCCATGTTTTAAGCCTGAGTAATAAAGTCTGAATTCTTCGCATACATCAAAGTTATTTCACTTAATTATGGATGTAAAATAATTCTCATTTTTTTAGATTTAGATGTAAAAAATTGATAACAAATTATTCGTATTTTATGATACTATTTATAAAATGAAGATGAAAAGACTATCTCTTATTTTGAAAAGAATAGATGTTTAAGAAAGTTTTCGATGAATTTGACAAGTAGATTACTATTGGGGGAACGAGACAATGGAACGTAATCATAAAGACAGCAGAATAGCCGAAAAAGTTGCAGACAGTCTTTATAGTGCAGCTGATGATTTAATGAATAGCTTGAAAGAATTACCCCCAGATAATCAAGAAAATCATCTTCAAAAAGCAGTAGAGCAAGTGGTAAAGCCAACTGTAGAAATTAGTAAAATAGTGACTGAAGCAGCAGATCATTTGAAAAAAATATCTAAAGAACTATAAAATAAAGCGGATTGGCCCTATTAGAATTAAGTACATGAGGATTGGAATAAGCGATATAGCAAAGACTAAAAAGTAAATCAAGGCAGCTGTTTATGGGGATCCATTTTTTATGAGTGGCTGCAGCTAATAGGTCGATCTAAAAATAGTGTGGAAAGATTGTTTATGGAAGAAAGAGAGACTAATAATGAATATCTATATTGATTTACCTCAGGCGTTATCTCAGGTAGAGGGGATGAATAGGCTGTGTCAGGAGCAACAGACTATCTATGAACAACTAGCTAATCAGTTTCAAAAATTTATCTTGGAAACATCAAGTCGCTCAAAAGCATACGACTCAGCAAAACAGTATTTTGAAACGGTTTTGCTGCCCTTGATAAGAGGAGGAAAATTACTTTCGGAGATAGTTATTGAGGTAAACAATCAGTTTATAAAAAAATATTTGTCAACGGTCGACTACTGCAGTTTGAATGCTGCCGAGTTATCAGAGCAGATTAGCTATTGGGAAAATCAAATAGAAAAAATTCGACGCTTGCTCAAGGAAGTAGCTGATTCTACTCTTGAGCCTCTAAACAAAGCCTTTTTTATTAGTGAAAACACTACACTTTTAGGAATGTATGGTGAAATAAAAAGTGAATTGAATGGAAAGCTGAATCGTTTGCAGGCCTTCAATCACTATGCGGTAGACTTGTTTGATGAAATCATTCAGTTAGGAGAATGGCTGACAGAAGGCTGTCAGGTGGTTAGGAAGGGCTGGAATTACAAGGAGGCGTTGTTTGTAATTCCCGAAGAAGCAAATATGGGTTGGGCGGATCGCATTAATCAGGCAATTCTTAAACAGGAGAATAAAGAACAGCGTATATCTGTAGAAAATCTATAGAAGAGTGCCAGCAGCTATTATATTTTTCTACATAAATTGTAGGGAAAATTTCAGTCTTTCTATTGTACAAAGTACAGATTTTCGATATAGTAAAACTACTTACTTAGTAACAGATTCAGGTAAAAGGTGGATAATGGGTTAAAAAAGGAGAAAACAAGATGCTTAGAAGTGAAATAAAGAAACAGGCGCAGCGGCTGCTGCATCGAAATTATGGTCGTTGGAGCACGTTGCTGGTGATTCCGTTTATAGCAGTGGCGGGATATATTTTTATAATGATGGCTGCTACATCCAGCACTTCATATGATATGTATGATTATCAATATGAGTATGATGATTATTATGACTATGATCTTTGGGATGATGACGACAGCTATGACGGAGCTTCGGGAAACAGTTATATGGACGGCTATAACGATGGTTACGATGATGGCTATGACGATGGCTGGTATGATGCTTTTGATGACGACAGCTATTATGAAGAAGAGAACCAAAAAGAAGAAGGTCGAAACCTTCATGCATTGAATCTGCCTGTCCAAGGGTTCGATGAACAGCTTACTGCAAGAAATCACCTGTATGATTATAATTATGGTTATAGACGGTCTGGTTCTGTCCTTATTGGATTATTCGCCTTTCTATTTGGTTTAGCAATAGGTTTCGTCGTACTTTTATATCAAGCTATGATGAAATGGGCAGCTGTTGATAATGCCGAAGGTTTAGATTTTGGTCTAAAGCTGACCTTTACCAGGTTCTTTAAAGAAAATGGAAGGAGAGCTGTTCCTGCGAATTTACTGGTTTGGCTTTACACTTTCTTGTGGTCACTGCTATTTATTGTTCCAGGTCTGGTGAAGCAGATGTCTTATAGCATGACCAATTATCTGATGAGAAAAGATGAAAGCCTATCAGCGAAGGAAGCAATTGCATTGAGTATGGAGTTAATGAAAGGCTATAAAATGGAGTATTTTCTGTTTACACTGTCTTTTATTCCATGGTATGTACTAACATTTTTCAGCATGGGTATTTCACTATTTTACGTGACGCCATACTTTAGTGTTTCAGAGGCATTGTTCTTTGATCAAATTATTGCAGAAAAACATCATTTATTCAGTAAAGAGCTGGAAGCTGGCTTTACAGATTTTTAAACAATAAAAATAGCAGCTGTTGATAAAAGCTATTGACAGTATGATGAAGCGAGTAAACGCAAAAACTATAGGAGAGGCCTGTTTTCAGGCTAGCTCCTTTTTTTTGAAAGAAAAATGTTATAATGATAATAGTTCTCTTAATCGTCTCTAGTAGACATAAAACATAGAATGAATAATCAAAAAAAATAGATAGAATGTAATTGAGGTGCCTTATGAAAATAACTACTACAGCAATGAAAAATACGTTTAAGCGGCCAGAGGTTATCCTCTATTTGCTATGTGAAATTGCGTTAAATGCATTATTGTATTATCCGCTATCCTTTGCCATGGCTCTAGCTTCAGCAACAGGAACGGGCTTCTCTTTTGAACAGGTTTTCTGGCTGGTACCATTAATTAGTGCTTTATCAGGCTTATTCGCATTAGGGTTATCAAAAACTGTTAGCTATATGTTTTTTGCGATGATTTATGGACTAACTAAACTGTCTCTTATCGCTTATATTATTCAAAATTTTTTCCTGCAAAGCTGGTTTAGTTGGCTATTATTAGTGTTTATTCTTATAAGCGCCGCAATTCTTACCATCCAAATAAGAAAGAAATCAAACGAAAATAGTTAATCAACATTCTCTGATTTCCCTGCTCTTGTACTTGTTCTGATAGTCGTTGACAGTTGCTTTTTTAAAGGTCTTTTTGAGTTTAAAAAAAATAGATGTTATTTTTTTTGAATGCTTTTTCCTGTGAAAAAAATAAGAAATCTTAATATATCTTTAGTTGACTTCACTTTTCGATGTGGGTATAGTATTACTGTATTTATTATTGGTAAAAATAATTGTCAATTGAAAAAATGAATGGGTTAGTTAGTCTGTGTAATGGGGCTAGCTTTTGTGTTATGGGAATATGAACACTGGTATACAACAGTGGAAGGGACTTGACTGATGAAGAAAACAGCTAAAACTGGAATTATCATCTTGCTATTTATTGTATTTATCTTAGATGCTGTAGGCTGCTATGCTGCATTGACATTTTTTAGTGCCAAAGAAACAGCTGAAGCTAAAGCTATAGTAACCAAAAACAAAGATTTTACCGGAGATAATCAAGAAAGCGACAAAGAGCTGACAATTATGCTGATTGGTACTGACACCCGAGATGATGATGAAGATGACGGCCGCTCAGATACGTTAATGATTGCCCATTACGATACGCAGACTAAGCAGCCTAAGCTTATTTCGATTATGAGAGATAGTTTTGTCAATATTCCCGGTTATGGCTTAGATAAAATAAACGCGGCTTATGCCTATGGCGGGGCGAAGCTGACAAAAGAAGTCCTGAATGAAAGCTTTGGTATACCGATTAATTATTACGCAGTCATCGATTTTAGCCAGTTTAGTGAAATGGTGGATGAGCTATATACTGACGGCGTAGAAATCAATGCTGAAAAAGACATTAATTTGGATGGTGTTGATATATATGCTGGAAAGCAGAAGATGGACGGAAATACTTTACTTCAATATGCCCGATTTAGAATGGACGAAGAGGGGGATTTTGGACGGATTCGCCGACAGCAGCAGGTGATGAATGCCTTGGCGGATCAATCGAAGGATTTGGTTCCTATTCTTAAGCTGCCTAAGGTTGCAGGAGAAGCAGTTGGAAAAGTTGATACAAATGTACCGACTGATTTGATTATTGATTTAGCTAAGGATTTTCTGCTGGGTAAAGTAAAATCTTTGGAAAGCCTATCTGTTCCTGTAGAAGGTAGCTGGGATTTTAATGACTATACTTCTTCCGGAAGTGTCATTGAGATCGATGAAGCAGCGAACGCTCAGGCAATAAAAGAATTTTTAAATAAAGATTAAATAAAATTAACACCCGAAAATTGTTCAAGGACAATTTTCGGGTGTTTTGATTCTACTCACAAAATTTGATGTAGAACTTCATTTTTTATAAACAATCGGCTAAATTATGAAGCTGCTTCAGCTAAGGTTTTTGCAAAGGCTTCTAGATTTTGAATATCTTCTTCTTCAGCTGCCAGATCAACCTTTACACTGTCAGCTCCTTTGTTTGCTCCTGTTTTTACAAATACTGCTTCGAAATCATCAACAGATTTACAGAACTCTTCATAGAATGTATCTCCGGAACCACAAACACCGAAGGTTTTTCCAGATAAATCTACCTCCTGCAAATCTTCATAGAAATCAACAATTTCATCCGGCAATTCGCCATCACCGTAAGTATAAGTTGCCACAACACAAATATCAGCATCCTTAAAATCTTCAGCATCAACTTGCGTGCATTCATCAATCTCTACTTCGATATTTAAATTTTCAAATGCTTCTGCGACGATGTCAGCAATTTCTTCTGTATTTCCAGTCATACTTGCATAAACGATTTTAGCCAGTGTCATTTCATTTCCTCCTTAAAAATAGTACAGATAAGATTATAACAGAACTTCCTTAAGCCTGTAAAATTCTTTTAAATGCTTGCTATTGTAATACTCCGGCAATAGGCTGCTGGAGACCTATTTTAGTAGATATCTCTAAACCGGTTCGTACTTCCTCAGTATCTGCTACTGAAGGTATTTCTTCTGCCGTTTCTGTTTCGACAGATGTCTGTGCTTGGGAATCAGATTTAGCTTCTTCAGCAGCTGAAGAAGATGAACCACCTTCTATAGCTGTAGTACTACTGGAACTTTTAGCAGGTAATGCTTCCTGTAAAATGTTTTTCTCATAAAATTCAGATTTTTGAGTCAAATTTTCCCGTAAGGTTTCTATGCTGTGCGTTTCAGCAATCGTAATTCGATCAGAAAATAGATTCGTTCCTATTCCTAAGCGGTCACCGGGGATGGCAACGTTTAGACTGGCTAAGGTTGTTGGGAACATATCCATAGATGTAAATGTTCTGTTTTTTGAGTTTTCTGTAGTAATTGGTGCATTGACAAACATATTAAAAATGGTTCGCTCATAATTTTTAGGAAAATCAGCAACGAATTTTTGATCCATTGTTAGATGATCGCCGCTGATAACAATCGTTGTATTCTCATAAAAGTCTTGTTGACGGCACCAGATAAGGAAATCTGCAATCTGCTTGCTTGTATAAGAAATAACATTGGCATATTGATTGTCATATGGAGTCGGAGTGTCTTCTGTCAGTAAACCATCCGGGAAATGAGTATCTGCTGTTAATAACGTCAAATTAAATGGAGCCTCTTGCTTTGATAGTGAGGCTAGCTCAGTCTTTGAAAAATCAAATAGTTTTGTGTCTTCATACCCCCACCAAACCTTATAGTCTTCTGGGATATAGCCTCTATTTTTGGCTTCAATCGTATCCAGTATATCGTAATTACCGTGTTGTGTTAGGTAGGATCGTCTGCCCCCGAAAGTTGCATCAGAGCCCATGACGAAGGTTTGATTGTATCCTTTCTTTTGGAGAATATCGCCTATAGAAGTAAGCCCTGGCAAATAACTGCTTTCTCCAGAAGTATAGTTTTCATCCATACCGAAATTGTTTTCTATATCAAACCCAACGACATTTGACGGCTTTGCGAATCCTGATGGGACTTTTAAAGGCATTCCTGAAGTTTGAGAAACAATTCCAGCTGCTGTGTATTCAGCTCCAGGAACTTGCAAGGCTCCACCAATACCCTCTGTATTTGAGAAGTTTATAGCGTCATCACCAAGTAACACGGTTAGGTCCTCTAAGAGATTGTGCTTTTGAGTCCCTCCGGAAAGATTGTCTGTGTAGCTTGATTCAAAAGACTCAACAAAAATATAAATCAAATTTCTTTTCTTTTCAGGAAACTGTAATTGTACATTATTAGGGTCTGCATATTCTACTTCTAAAAAGTTTGATTTCTGAAAATAAAGTTTTACCTGAGCAATTCCTACCTGATTAAGACTTAAAAAGATGGAGCTTGAAAGAACAAGTAAAATTAAGACCAAAGGTAGGCACTTACTAATAATAGTATAAAATTTATTGTTGGATTTTAAATTAATAAGCGGTCTAGGTGAGAAAACATAAATTTTCATGAATAGATAAGTAATAAATATCGTTAGCATTAATGGTCCATTAATATAGCTGAAAACCTGCTCGTTGCTGGATCCGGATAGATTCTGAACATTATATAAAAGCTGCTCAACACTGACTGGGCCAAAGAGATTAATCAACCACACACTGCTTGAATATAGTAGTGTGGAAAAGAAAATAATCAAAGCGTAAATAAAAAGAAAGAAGTAATCCTTTATTAAAAATCTACTTTTAGTATTTGGTTGTTCAGTCTGCTTTCTTTTCACCTTGTAATAGCCTTTCAGTAATAACACTACGATGGTTGTAGTGAAAAGTGTTAAGAAATAGGTCAATCTATCCACCGGTTGTTCGAACGCAATGGAATGTCCTAAGACATTTGTATAAGAAAATAATGTGACAAGCCAAATAAATAAGCTGGTATCTAGCGAATTTAAAAGTAGTTTAATTCTTGTTTCAAACTGGAATAAAAGTAGTTGAAACAAATAAGTAATTAATGCTGCAATAAAAAAAGAAATAATCAAAATAAAATACAAGGCTAATCCCCTCCAATTAAGTATTTTAACATAAAAGCGATAGAATTTGGATAGATTTTAAAGTAGGAGGAATTTTTTATCTGTGATAAAATAGAGAGGTGAGAAAAATTTTTAGGAGACGATGAAATAAAATGATAACATTAAAATCAGCAAGAGAAATTGAAATGATGAACGAATCCGGAGAATTACTTGCGGATGTTCACCGTCATTTACGAGATTTTATTAAACCTGGGATTTCCAGTTGGGATATTGAAGTCTTTGTTAGAGACTTCATTGAAAGCCACGGCGGAGTTGCTGCACAAATTGGTTATGAAGGATATAAGTACGCAACCTGCTGCAGCATCAATGATGAGATTTGTCACGGTTTTCCTCGAAAAAAAGTATTAAAAGACGGGGATTTAATAAAAGTGGATATGTGCATCGACTTGAAGGGAGCAATGTCTGATTCCTGCTGGAGCTATGTTGTTGGCGAGTCAACACCGGAAATCGAGCACTTGATGGAGGTAACTAAAAAAGCTTTATATATAGGAATTGAGCAGGCGAAAGTTGGCAACAGAATCGGAGATATCGGCCATGCTATTCAAACCTATGTCGAAGGGGAGAATTTAGCAGTTGTCCGTGATTTTGTGGGACATGGAATAGGACCGACAATTCATGAAAGTCCTTCAGTTCCCCATTATGGTGAAGCAGGAAAAGGACTGCGGCTAAAAGAAGGCATGGTTATTACTATTGAGCCAATGGTCAATACTGGAACCTGGCGAATGAAAATGGATCCAAATGGCTGGACTGCCTATACTCAGGATGGCGGACTGAGCTGTCAGTTTGAGCATACACTGGCTATTACAAAGGAAGGGCCTAAAATTTTAACTTCCCAAGGGGAAGAACTAACCTATTAAAATAAATCTGCAGAGTCGCTGTGAATGGACAGCAGCTCTGCAGATTTTGATGGTAGCATATCATTTTTCAGGGAAAGTAGTAATTGACAGATAGGATGAGAAAGGGGAGCACTTATGAAGTGGATGGATAAGCTGAAAAGTAATCAAAAGCTCAACCGTTTTATTCACACAACACAGGAACGGATGGTCAGCTCTGAGATAGGAAATACGTCTGTTGTGGTTGCCTACTATCTGCTGCTCTCGCTGTTTCCACTGCTAATTACTATTGGCAACCTTTTGCCGTATTTGCGTATTGATCCTAATACTGTACTTCCATACGTAGCGGAGATTATTCCTGAAACAATTTTTAATGATTTAAAGCCGGCAATCAAATCTTTGCTGACACAAAGCTCCGGCGGGCTCCTCTCAATTTCTGCTCTAGCAACTCTTTGGAGTGCCAGTCAAAGTATTAATGCACTGCAAACCGCGATGAACAAAGCGTTTGGTGTGGAGCCTAGGAAAAATATTATCATTGTGCGGCTGGTTTCATTGGTAGTTATTGTATTATTTCTTGTTTCATTGGTGGGAGTTGTTGTTGTCCTGGGATTGGGACAAAATATTTTAGAGTTCCTTGAACCATTTGTTCATATACCAACCGACTTTCTTGATACGTTTGAAGCGTTGAAATGGCCGGTTACAGCGTTGGGCTTGTTCTTAGTATTAAGTTTAATTTATCTCGTTGTTCCTAATGTCAAGCTTAAAAGCCGCTCCGTACTTCCGGGAGCTGTTTTTGCTACAATTGGCTGGCTATTATTATCGCAGGTTTTCGGCATTTATATTACTTATTTTAGTTCAAGAGTTTCCGGCTATCAGATTATTGGAAGCTTTATTGTTTTGATGTTGTGGCTGAATTTTGCAGCGACAATCATCGTATTAGGCGGAATTGTGAATGCAGTTGTAGAGGATTATTTATCTCATGGCGAGATAGAGGACCGTGACGGCATGATAAAGCAGTTATTCAGCTCCGTAAAGAAAAAATTTAAGAAATGATTGAAATCGTTTAGTACCGAGGAACAAATGACCGCTTTTACTTTATACAGTGTTGTTTTTTTCTACATGTCTTGTAAAACAAGGCTTATTCTGTATAATATACGATGAACCTTAAGAAAGTAGGGCTTTTTATGTCTATGTTTATATATGAGATTATGCTTCGTCTTTTACTAACATTCATGATTTCATTGATTATTACACCAGTTGTTAAGCTTCTGGCTTTTCGGATTGGTGCGTATGATGCACCAGGCGAACGTCGTATAAACGAAAAAAATATGCCGACTGCTGGCGGACTGGCTATTTATTTTTCATTTAGTTTTGCCTGTCTGTTTTTGTTTCAGTCGGTTATTCCTCAGCAATATATTCTACCCATCCTATTAGCCGCCGGTATTGTAGTACTAACTGGGCTGATTGATGACATTTTTGAATTGTCGCCTTCAAAGAAAACTTTAGGAATTTTACTTGCTTCCTTAGTGATTTATTTTGTTGCCGAAATAAGAATTGATTATGTTACTTTGCCTTTTCTTGATCAGATTGATCTTCGCTGGTTTAGTCTGCCGCTTACCGTACTTTGGATTGTAGCGATTACCAATGCTATTAATCTTATTGACGGTCTAGATGGATTAGCTTCAGGGGTTTCAATGATTAGCTTGACGACAATAGGGCTAGTTGGTTATTTTTTTCTGCATGCCAATACTATCTACGTACCAATCGTTATTTTTATTTTAGTTGCAAGTATAGCGGGCTTTTTTCCTTATAATTTTTATCCAGCTAAAATTTTTCTGGGAGATACAGGTGCCTTGTTTCTAGGCTTTATGATTGCGGTAATGTCGCTGCAGGGCTTGAAAAATGCTACCTTTATTTCAATGATTACACCATTAATTATTCTAGGCGTACCAGTTACGGATACAGTCTATGCCATTATTCGCCGGCTGATGAATAAGCGTCCGATTTCATCTGCTGATAAAATGCATCTCCATCACCGTTTGCTTTCTCTTGGCTTTACACATAAGGGAGCTGTAATGACAATCTATGGTTTAGCACTGGTTTTCTCATTTGTAGCGTTGTTGTTTAGCTATGCCAGTCAGGTAGCTTCAATTTTATTGATTGTCTTTAGCTTAATCGGCTTGGAGCTGTTCATTGAATTGATAGGTCTGGTTGGTGAAAATCATCAGCCGCTGATGTATATTTTGCGAGTATTTGGCAACAAAGAGTTCCGGCAGGAGCAGTTGGATAAGCATGCAGGCAAGCATTCTAAAAAGAAGAAACGGTGATTTTGGAAATGTTACTGCCTATGGTATACTTTACAAGATAAAATAGTAGTTGTGACAGAAGTGTTTTGACTTGAAAGATAAGGCGGACTAACCGGAAAATGTCAAGGAGTCAAGGAACGGTGCAAGGAATCGAGCAGCTGTTGATTGATATCTATCCAGAGCTTTTCTTATTCTTGGCAGTATTCGATTTGCTTCTGAAGCGACAATTTTGAAATACTTTTTATTTGATTTTAGGGGATGGAGACATACTATTGTCCCAAGCCCCTTTTTTATATAAAAAAGCTTTATTGGCAAATGTTGCCAATTTAGGGAATCATCTTGTTAACTAAAACTGTAAGGTGAATATTAAGGGGTTTATCAGAACAATGACAAAAAAAATTACACTTTCGATTGTGACACATAACAGCAGACATATATTTGATGTTTTAAATGATTTAAAAAGGGAGCTCGGTGAAGACTCCAGCTATGAAATACATATTTTTGACAATGCTTCAGAAGAAACCTACTTGTCTCGGCTAAAGGACTATGAGCCGTTCATCACTATCCATTCCTGTGATGAAAATAAAGGCTTTGGTTTTGGCCATAATCGGATTTTTCAGCTCGTTGACACAAAATACGGAATAATTTTTAATCCAGATGTTCTAGTGAAAAAGGCTGTTCTGGATAAGCTAATTGAAAGAATTCAAGAGGATAGCCAACTTGCGGCGGTCTGTCCTAAAGTATTGAATGAAGATGGAACGACACAGTATCTGGTGAGACAGAAGCTGGATGTTTTTGACTATATGCTTCGGTTTATCCCCTTTAATTTTGTGAAGAAGCTGTTTGATAAACGGCTAAGCTTTTACGAATGCCGTGACCTTCCAGATGACAGAACCTCATTTATAAAAATGGGCTCCGGCTGTTTTATGGTTATTGATGTGGAGAAATATAGGGAGATACAAGGCTTTGATGAACGTTTTTTCATGTATTTTGAAGATAATGATTTGTGCCTTCGTTTTGGTCAAAAAGGCTATAAAATTTTGTATACGCCGTTGGAAACTGTGGTGCACTTATATGAAAAAGGAGCTCATAGAAGCAGAGCCTTATTCAAAATTTTTATGCAGTCGATGGGTAAATTTTTTAATAAATGGGGCTGGAGGTTTTTCTGATGGACCAACAACTACTCGCTGTAATTGTTCTTTACAAAAAAAAGCTTTCTGACTGTCCAAGTTATGAAACGTTTCTTTATGGTGCTGTGAATTTGGAAAAATTCTCTCTCTACATTTATGATAATAGTCCTGTACCGCAAACAGATGACCTGCTCGACTTGAGTAATGTTCATTACATACATGATGCTGACAACCCGGGACTGGCGAAAGCGTATAATGCCGCTTTGGATTTTTGTAATGAAGCTAACAGTGATTTGCTGCTGCTTTTAGACCAGGATACAGCAATAACAGTTTCAGATATTGAATATATAATGAAGTTTTCTGCCGCTGACACAACGAAGATGGGGGCTTTGGTTCCTAATGTGTACTCCGGTCAAGTGGAAATCTCACCAGTTTTTAGTAATCAGTACATCAGCAGAGAGCGTTCGTATCCAGAAGTTGGCGTTGCGAAAGATTCGGTGATGGCAATCAATTCTGGCTCAGTACTTACTAAAAAAGGTCGAACAGCAATTTCTAAGTTTAATGAGGAATTTCCTTTGGATTTTCTAGACCATTGGGTATTTTGGAAGCTGAATAAGGAGAAAGCTGCGGTTTATGTTCTTCCTCTCAAGCTTCAGCATAATTTATCTGTTTTAGATTATCGCCAAGTCAGCTTAGCGCGCTACGAATCAATTGTGACAGCAGAAACACTTTTTTATACGAAGTATGATACAGCAAAGCTTGACCTTCATAAGAAACATTTGCTGAAGAGGATTCTTAAACAGTTTCTAACGGTAAAAAATCGTAAAATCTGGCGGCGGACTTGGGCGGAATACCGTAGATTGGTAAGGAGTAAAACATGATTTCTGTATGTATTGCAGCTTATAATGGAGAAAAATATATTGCAGAACAGTTGAAGAGTATCCTGCCTCAGCTCAATGCTGAGGATGAAGTGATTATTTCTGACGATGGTTCTTCTGATCATACGCAGGAAATTGTTCTGCAGTTTGCTGCAGAAGATCTGCGGATTAAGTGGAGAAACGGACCAGGTAATGGCGTGATTGCTAATTATAATTTTGCAATTAGCGAAAGTCGAGGGGACTTCATTTTTTTATCTGATCAGGATGATGTCTGGCTGCCAAATAAAGTAAAAGAAACATTAGCATTTTTTTCTGCTCATCCGGAGAAGGAACTGGTAGTCAGCGATTTGATTGTGGTTGATGAAACGCTGAAACCGATTCTTTTATCCTATTTTGATTACCGAAAGGTAAAAACTGGTTTTTTATCTAATCTTTGGAAAAGCGGATATATTGGTGCTGGGATGTGTTTCCGCAAAAGCTTGAAAAATATTGCATTGCCAATTCCGCCAACTGTTCCAATGCATGATATGTGGCTGGGATTAATCAGCGACTATCATGGTAAGAGTGCCTTTCTAGATAAAGAACTTACCTATTATAGAAGACATGAAGCGAATGCCAGTGAAATAGCCACCAGTTCCAGTGGTATTCAAAAATTACGCTGGCGCATACAGCTTGCATGGGCATTGATTAAACGTCTACTATTGAAAAGATGAGAATTATTTTACAATTTTGTAAAATGTTAGGAAAATACATGACAAGTCCTTCGGATAATGAGATAATGGACGATGGTATGCAATAAATGAAATTTTAAATATGAAGGAGTTTTCCCATGAAAGGAATTATCTTAGCTGGCGGAAGCGGAACAAGATTATATCCGCTGACAAAAGCAACATCTAAACAATTGATGCCGGTTTATGACAAACCAATGATTTATTACCCAATGTCTACATTGATGTTAGCAGGGATTAAAGAAATACTGATTATCTCAACACCAGATGATACACCAAGGTTTGAGAGTCTGTTTGGTGATGGATCTGATTTGGGCATCCATATTGAATATGCTGTTCAAGAAAGCCCGGATGGTTTGGCTCAAGCATTTATTATTGGCGAATCATTTATTGGAAACGACAGTGTTTGTCTCGTATTAGGAGATAATATTTATTATGGCGGAGGACTTTCTAAGATGCTGCAAAGAGCGGCTTCTAAGGAAAGCGGTGCAACAGTTTTCGGCTATCATGTGAATGATCCTGAGCGTTTCGGAGTAGTCGAATTTGATGGGGATATGCAGGCATTATCTATTGAAGAAAAGCCTGAGCAGCCAAAATCAAATTATGCAGTTACTGGTTTGTATTTCTACGATAACGAAGTTATTGAAATCGCTAAAAACATTAAGCCTTCAGAGCGCGGCGAGTTGGAAATTACAGATGTGAATAAAGTTTATCTAGAAAAAAATAAATTGTCTGTAGAGGTAATGGGTCGTGGGTTTGCCTGGCTGGATACAGGAACTCATGAATCACTGCTTGAGGCATCTACTTTTATTGAAACAATTGAAAAACGTCAAAATCTGAAGGTTGCCTGTCTGGAAGAAATTGCCTATCGCATGGGCTATATTTCAAAAGAGCAACTGGTAGAATTAGCACAGCCGCTGAAGAAAAACGGTTATGGTCAATATCTGCTAAGACTGGCTGAAGGATAACAGGAGGCAAAACGAATGAAAGTCATCGAAACAAAACTTAAAGATGTCAAAATTATTGAAATGGATGTTTTTGGCGATCACCGTGGCTTTTTTACTGAAAGCTACTCAAAAGAAAAATTTTCTGAGCATGGATTGAATTTTGATTTCGTTCAAGATAACCATTCTCTTTCTAGTGAAGCTGGCGTGTTGAGAGGACTACATTTTCAAAAAGGCGAGGCAGCTCAGACGAAACTGATTCGAGTGGTTACTGGGGCTGTGTTGGATGTGATTGTGGATATTCGCAAAGGCAGTCCAACATATGGTCAATGGGAAGGATATATTTTATCTGAACATAATCATCGCCAGCTGTTAGTTCCTAGAGGCTATGCCCATGGATTTGTTACACTGACACCGAATGTCAATTTTATGTATAAGTGTGATAACTATTATAGTGCCGAAGCAGACGGAGGCATTGCTTTTGATGATTCCGAACTAGGAATTGACTGGCCAATTGATATTACAAAGGCAATTACTTCTGAAAAGGATCAAAAGCATCCTACATTGAAAGAATTTGAAGCAGAAAATCCATTTGTATATGGTGAAATCTAAAAACTGTTTAGGAGAGATCTTGTAGATGAAAAACATCATTGTTACTGGAGGAGCTGGTTTCATTGGCTCAAACTTTGTTCACTATGTGGTGAATAACCATCCGGAGGTTCATGTAACAGTATTAGATAAACTAACTTATGCTGGAAACAAAGAGAATCTTGCTGGATTGCCTGCCGACCGTGTAGAGCTGGTGGTCGGAGACATCGCGGATGCCGAGTTGGTTGATAAGTTGGTAAAAGAGACTGATGCAGTGGTTCATTACGCTGCAGAATCACACAACGATAATTCTTTAAATGACCCGTTTCCTTTCGTTCAAACGAACATCATTGGTACATACACATTGATTGAAGCGTGTCGTAAGTACGATGTTCGTTATCATCATGTATCAACTGATGAAGTTTATGGTGATTTACCTCTGCGTGAGGATTTGCCGGAGCACGGAGAAGGTCCAGGAGAGAAATTTACGGATGAAACACCATATAATCCCTCAAGCCCATATTCTTCTACTAAAGCTGGGTCAGATTTGCTGGTAAAAGCTTGGGGACGCTCATTTGGACTGCAGGCAACAATTTCCAACTGTTCAAATAACTATGGACCTTATCAGCATATTGAGAAGTTTATTCCTCGTCAGATTACAAATGTACTGAGTGGAATTAGACCTAAGCTATATGGGGCAGGAAAGAATGTACGTGACTGGATTCATACAAATGATCATTCTTCTGCTGTCTGGACAATTTTGACAAAGGGTCGTATTGGCGAAACTTATCTAATTGGCGCCGATGGTGAAGAAGACAACAAAACAGTTGTTGAACTGATTTTAGAGTTGATGGGACAGCCGAAAGATGCTTATGAGCATGTAAATGACCGGGCTGGTCATGACTTACGTTACGCAATCGATTCAACAAAATTACGTGAAGAATTAGGCTGGCAGCCTGAATTTACTAACTTTCGTGACGGCTTAGCCGATACGATTAAATGGTACACTGAAAATGAAGCTTGGTGGAAAGCAGAAAAAGATGCTGTAGAAGCTAATTATGCCAAAAATGGACAATGATTAATAAGCAACAATCATTGTTTCATTTGTTGATAATAGTTAGATAGATACTAGATTAAGCTTTTTGACTTGCTTACTCCTTCAAGTGAGCTGATTATTAGATGGTGAGACAGAAGGAGCTACGCTTGCTTCTGTCTCTACCTCTTTTTTTAAATAAAACGTATTTTATCAGTATATTGCTACATGAACATGTATAAAGTTTTAAGAAGTCCATAGGTTGGTAGTTTGAAAGAACAACGGATAAAACGAACAATGAAAGAGGCGAAACTAATTATGATCTTACTTACAGGCGGGAATGGTCAGCTGGGCACAGAATTACGTCATTTACTAGACGAACAAGGAATGACATATGTTTCCACAGATGCGGGAGAAATGGATATTACAAACGTAGAAGCAACCAGAGCATATATTTCTAAACTTAAGCCAACAGTTATTTATCACTGTGCGGCTTATACTGCTGTTGATAAAGCTGAAGATGAAGGCAAAGAATTAGATGAAAAAATTAATGTCGACGGAACAAAAAATGTTGCTGAAGCAGCAGAAGAAGTTGGGGCTACATTGATTTACATTAGTACTGATTACGTATTTGACGGTACAAAAAAAGATGGTGTCTATCATACGGATGACCAAACGAATCCACAAAATGAATATGGGCGTACAAAACTCTTGGGAGAGCAAATTGTTCAAAAAACAATGAGTAAGTATTACATTATCCGAACATCGTGGGTATTTGGAAAATATGGACATAATTTTGTTTTTACGATGCAGAAGCTAGCAGAAACAAGAAATCAGCTGACTATAGTGAATGATCAGTTTGGCCGTCCAACTTGGACAAGAACATTAGCAGAGTTTATGGTATTTATTATTGAAAAGCAAGCTAACTATGGAATTTACCATTTGTCTAATGAGAACAGCTGTAGCTGGTATGAATTTGCTAAAGAAATTTTGAAGGATACTAAAGTTGAAGTATTACCAGTAGATTCTAGTCAGTTCCCACAAAAGGCTACACGTCCGCAATATTCTGTGATGGATTTAAGTAAGACTGAAGCATTGGGATTTGTGATTCCAACTTGGCAGGAAGCTTTGGAACAAATGCTGGCTGGAATTGAATAATAAAAGTAAATAAGGTTCAGGGTTTTAACTAGTGCTTAAGATTTTCAGGAAAGTTCTAGTTGATGGGAAAAATAAATGGCATTAAAAGTTTGGCGAGAGAGGGTTTGCTATGTGTAGGGTACTGTTAATTATTCCGGCATATAATGAAGAGGCCAATATTCTTAATACTGTTAATATGGTATGGGCATATCAAAAGCAGTTGGAAGAACGGCAGGAGCATTATTCGCTGGATTATGTTGTAATAAATGACGGCTCTAAGGATAGAACAAAAGAAATCATTGAAGAACATCAGTTGAATGCCGTTCATTTGATTCAGAATTTAGGTATTGGCGGAGCTGTTCAAACTGGATATAAATATGCTTTTCAGTACAATTATGATATTGCTGTCCAATTTGATGGAGATGGACAGCATGATATTAATAGCTTAGATGCTATTGTTAAGCCAATAATTGATGGAGAATATGATTTTTGTGTGGGCTCTCGTTTTATTGACGGCTCATCTTCAGAATTTCAAACGACTTCAATGCGTCGAGCTGGGATAAAAATTATCTCTTTTCTAATCAAACTTGTAACAGGCAAAAGGATTTATGATGTGACTTCGGGGTATAGGGCAGCAAACAAAGAAATCATTCATTTTTTCTGCACCCGCTATCCAACTGAATATCCAGAACCGGAAACAATTGTTCATTTGTTGAAGAGGAAAGCCAGGATAAAGGAATGTCCAGTTAATATGATGGAACGTGCAGGTGGAAAATCGTCCATCCATTCATTTAAATCTGTAAAGTATATGGTAGAGGTTGGCACTGCTATACTAATCTCAGCCTTTATGAAGGAGGGCGATTGATTTGACAACATTATTTAGAATAGAAATGATGATTGTGGGAATCTTATTTTTCATTTTTGTCATTCGTTCAATTAATCGTAATAAGTTGAGCTTAAAAAGAGCAGCTAGTCTCCTTGTTTTAGGAGTTGCTCTCCTGCTATTTGGTATAGTACCCAGACTTGCTGAGAGTTTGAGCTCATTTTTTGGATTTGAGACAACCTCTAATTTCCTTTATTTTTGTGCGATTCTATTCTTGTTGATTTCAGCAATATTTCAAAGTATTTTATTGTCCAATCAGGAAGAAAAAATCAAAAATCTAGTTCAGGAAATGTCCATTTTGAAATCACAGAATAGTAAGGAGAAGAAATAATGATTTTATTTTTTATTTATGTTGTTTTATCTTCTTTAGGTCTCATCTTATTTAAACTGGGTTCTAAAGATTTGAATGTTGTTTTTCAACAGCAGCTATTTTCATTTTCCATGTCATGGATTGTACTTGCGGGTATCTTTTGCTATCTAGCCAGTTTTTTACTCTGGTTGGTAATAGTAAATAAATCAGAACTTTCATACATCTATCCGTTGTCAATCGCCTGTATAAATATTGCTATTTTAGTCGGTTCTCATTTTATTTTAAATGAAGCAATCGGAATCAAAGAGCTAGTTGGAACAGGGGTCATTATCATTGGAATTATATTAATGAAAATTTAAACTGTAAGGTAAGGATGGGAAACGTAAATGGGAAAGCGGCATGCAGTTAAATACAACAAAAAGCTTCTAATTGGGTTAATAGTGCTGACTGCGCTTGTAGCTGCGGTACTAATTGAAGCACTTGGGTTTAATTTTAAAAATATTACGGCTGAAAACGTTGATTTGAAAATTACAGAAATAAAGACGGCTGGTTTTAAGAAGGATGAACAAGGGAACTTAACAGCTGAGCAAAATAATGCAAATATTACCTTGAAGTTTGATAAGAAATTCATTAAAAATTTTAAGTATGATATTGGCTTAGTAACAGTTGGTGATTACCAAAATCCTCCCAAATATGAAGTACAAGTGAATGGTAAGGATCTCTTAAGAAAATATAATAGTGTGTATAATAATTATTTTGGGATTAAGGAAAAAACAATTGTTCTTAATCAAGAAACAAACGAAATATTTATGAGTTTTTCGAACATGAAGGATTCTGCAATTAAAATAGATAATTATAGAGTCGCAAACTATTTCCAATTTAATAAAGTTAGATTCTTGATTATTTTTATGTTTAGTTTATTAATACTTTTGATTATTTTCTTTAGGAAACTTGAAATAAAAATGGAAATTTTTACTCCAATAGTGATTGTTTCGTTTGGTTTACTTTGTTCTGTATTAGTTCCTCCCCATCATACATGGGATGAGTTTGCTCATTTTATTAAATCCTATGACCTTGCAGAAGGACATGTATTTCCTAAAAATGGTGTAGAACGAGAGTATCCGGTGGGGTTAGAAAAACTTGATTACACTGCTAATTTGGAATATCAGTCCTATGATGATTTTCTTGTCGTTAAGCAGCATCTTTCTGATGTATCTGCTGAGAAAAAAGAAAAGAAAGCTTATAATTCAACCGCAATTATCAATTTATTTGTTCCCTATATTCCCAGTGGTGTAGGCATGAAAATTGCAATGATTTTCAAGCTGCCTATTCTATATTATTTGATTTTTGGGCGAATGATGAATGTTTTATTATATGCACTTTTAGCTTATCTGGCAGTTAAGAAGACACCTGTTTGTAAAAATTTAATGGCGTTTTTTGCAATGTTGCCAATAAATATTTTTTTGGCGGCTTCGCTATCCTGTGATTTTCTGGCAACCGGCTGTATTTTGCTGGCGTTAGCTTATACATTGGATCTTCTTGTTAATAAAAAGAAAGCATCAGCTAAGGACATTGTACTTTTGTTTGTCTTGTATACATGTATTACTTTTGCAAAAGTTTCCTATGCGCCAATGTTCTTGTTTATGTTTTTACTGGGCAAAAATCAATTTTCAGATAAATCAAAACGCCGAATCTATTATGGTGCGGTTGTCATTGTGACGGCAGTTGTTGCTATAGGCACCTATTTATATGCCCAAAAGCTAGGCATTGTCCAGTGGCCTAAGGACGGGGTTGACAGTAAGCTTCAAGTACTGGGAATCCTAAAAAATCCGATTGGCTATCTGCAAATGCTGTTTACCTTTTTAGCAGATAACTCAATACACTACATTCAAAATATGTTCTCTTTCTTTGCTTATCTAGGGAATGCTACACCGCTGGTTGTCTTATTGACGACAGGAACAACGCTATTCTTGTCTTGGTTTGATTTGCCAAACTACCCTGTTAATGAGTTTGATGGACTTAGTAGAATTGATAAATCAATTCTTTATGTTGGAAGTTTTGGTGCTTTAGGCTTATCATTGACAGCCCTATATGTTAGTTTTACTCCAGTAGGTCAAAATGCTGTCCAAGGATTTCAAGGAAGATACTTGTTAGCGATTCTCTTTCCTGTTTTGCTTGCATTTAGAAACAAAGGGGTTCGCTCACCATTCGATAAAGCTTTTCTAGAAAGAGTGGTTTGCGTAATGATTATACTCGTTTCTATGCCGCTATTTCAGATGATGCTCACTTATTTTTATAACTCTTAGTACATTTAGAAGTATGGATATTGGGTATCTGTATTTTTTGAAAATAACTTTACAAAAGGATGAAACAAATGAAATTAATTATTCAAATTCCCTGTTATAATGAAGCAGAAACACTTGAAATTGCGTTGAATGATTTACCAAAACAAATCGATGGTATTGATAAGATTGAAGTCTTGATTATTAATGACGGCAGCCAGGATAATACTGTAGAAGTTGCAAAAAACTGGGGCGTTGACTACGTTGTCAACTTTAAACGAAATAAAGGACTTGCTAAGGGGTTCATGGCAGGGCTGGATGCTTGTCTGCGTAATGGAGCAGATATCATCGTTAATACGGATGCCGATAATCAATATAACGGAGCAGACATTGAAAAGCTAGTGCGCCCGATTCTTAATGGTGAAACAGATATTGTGATTGGAGAGCGTCCCATTGCTCAAACAGAGCACTTCTCACCTCTAAAAAAGAGACTACAAAAATTGGGAAGCTGGGTAGTTAGAAAAGCTTCGAAATCTGATATCCCTGATGCTCCAAGCGGATTTAGAGCTTATAGTCGAGTCGCTGCTATGAAAATGAATGTAGCTAATGAGTATACTTATACATTAGAGACTATCGTTCAAGCCGGTAGAAATAAAATTGCAATGACCTCAGTACCAATTCGAACAAATGGTGAGCTTAGACCTTCAAGGTTATTTAGCAGTATGTTTGGCTATGTAAAAAAATCTATGTTAACTATTTTAAGAGCTTTTATGATGTATAAGCCATTGATGTTCTTTACTGTTTTAGGTGGAGTCATGTTTACTGTTGGGGCTGTTTTAGGTATTCGTTTCCTGATATTTTTCCTTCAAGGTGCTGGTAATGGTCATGTTCAGTCATTGATTCTAGCAAGTACGCTGCTTTTAATTGGTTTTCAAACATTTGTTATTGGCTTGCAGGCGGATCTAATTTCTGCAAACAGAAAACTTTTGGAAGATATTCAATATAGAGTTAGAAAATTAGATTATGATTCATCAGAAAGAGAAGAAAAAAAATAATTAGCGGGGGAAAGAAATACTAACTATGAGAGAGCAAAAATTTCTTCATAAGATTAAAAGTAATATTTGGATATATGTAGGGTTGATACTTGTATTTTTATTGGTATTTTCTAGCATTGTATTTGATGATTTTAAACTATCTTTCACAAATATAATGTACGCTTTTCCACCGTTCAGTTCACAGAATGTGGCTATTGATGGTCCGTTGCTCTCAGACGTGGTTGATCAAAACTATACTGTTTTTTTTAACTATATTCATGATTTTACATTCACCTTTTGGAATCCCCAAGCAGGGATAGGAGTCCCGCAAAGCATGTGGTTCTTTCTGTTTCCACTGCATTATTTATTCCTGCTGCCGTTGGATATTGGAATATTTTTGTTTTCTTTATCCAAATTTCTTATAGGTTTTATTGGAATGTATTTACTAGTCAGAGAATACGGAGCAAATAAAAGCAGTTCTTTTATAGCGGGGATAATTTTCACTTTCTCTTCTATTTTAGTATATTGGCACGGATGGCCTCACACAAGTGTAGCAATATTGGCACCTTTCATGTTTTTATTGACGGAGAAGTTCTTTAAAACAATGAAATTGAAGTATCTGTTTTTATTATCAGCATTAACTTATTTTTCTTTAGTAGCTGGTATGCCGACATACACTGCTTACTTTTTATATTTGTTGGGGCTATACGTTTTAGTTTATACTATCAAGAATTTTAAAAATGACAAAAGAAAAATGATGATTATTTTTGTCTGTTTCTTTATCGCCATTATGGTTGCTGCGGTGGCTAGCCTTCCTTATACTGGAGATTTACTTACTTCAGTAGGTTCGAATGGCTATGCTGATTCGAGGAAGTATCAAGCAACACGAGTTTTGAATTTTGAACATATTCGTTCGATGATTTTTCCAACTATTCGTTCTGCAGGAATGGAAGGTCATGTAAATGAAGGAACAATGTACACTGGAATATTAGCAGTTCTTCTATTTCCTTTTTCTTTAATTAATAGAAAAGAGAAACGTACGACCGTTTTCTGGTTTGTTACTTCTGTTGTTTTGCTATTACTTATTTTTACCGGAGTATTCGATGTAGTATTTACAAGACTACCAATGATTAATACGTCGGCAAAACCACGAGTAATTGTATTGCTTAATTTTTCGCTAGCAATCCTAACTGGTTTAAACTTAAATGATTTAATGAGGAATGCAACGAGATCTGTTAAGAAGAAGCTAGGACTAATTGCTTGCCTTGGAATAGGCTTTTTCCTGTTTTTAGTTGCTGCGAATACGCTAGGTGTTTTTTCAGAGCTTGACCCAGAAAAACAAACTGAATTTTATCGGATTTATCTTGTGTTAATTGGAAGTAGTATGGCCATTGCTGCGGCACTATTTTCAAAATCCAAGAAGCTTAAAGGAATATTGGTATCTATTGTATCCTTACTCGTCATATGGGACATGGGAACATTCACTAAAGAATATCTGCCGATGATTGATAAATCAGCCGATGTGATTCCAGAGCCCACTGATACAATTAAATATATGCAGGAAAATACAAAAAATCAGGAAAAAATTGCGATGTTGGGTAATTGGAATCTGTTTCCTTCCACAAATGTGTTTTATGGGATTCGAGATATCAGAGGTCATGATTTTGCTTATACAAATGAAGAAATAATAAACTATTACAAAGCTATAGATAAAACGGCTTATGATTCACCAACTAGAATTAGTTTAAAACATATTGATAATATTAACCTCATTAAATACTTAGGTGTTAAGTATATTTCTACAAATAGTCTAACAACTTTGGATGATAGATATGCAGATATTAGCTTTGTTCCAACTTTGAGTGTTTACAAAGGACATGGTTTTGAGCAGGAATTTACTGCTACTGTGCAAGGATTAAGCCAAATGACTGTTTTAGTCGGAACTTCTGACTATGAATTTGGAGAAAATGATACATTAACTTTTGAAATCATCGATAGAAATTCGGGTAGTATTGCTAGTCAGGCAACAACAAAAGTTAAAGGCTTAAGAAATAATGCACCATTCACCTTTAAGTTTCCAAGCATTGATAATTCTTTGGATAAGGATTATGTGCTTAGAGTTTCCAGTAATCTAGCTAAAGAAATGCCAATGGCTTTTTATACTACCGAAAAACAAGTATATGATGGCGAAATCTTCTATGGAAATGAAGAAATCTCAGGTTCATTAATTCTAGCACAAACGAACGCTGAAGAAACTTACTATGGTAAAGATGGTTTCTTTACAACTGACATTGAGGAATATTCTGAACAGCTTGAGATAGTAAATTCTATTGTAGTTAAAGACTCAAAAAATGATATTTTAGAAGCTATGTCTGATGAGTATCAGCCAAACACGATGTTTATAACAGCAAAGGAAGCTGAAAAGCTAGACGTTGATGAAATTTCAACATCCGCTATCAAATCTAGTGAAGGTATAGAAGAGATAGAAAATCTTAAAAATGGCACAGTTACCTTCAAAACTAATTTTGAAGAACAACGAGTGGTTCTTTTAAATGAGTATAATGATAACAACTGGACTGTTTATGTTGATGGGGAAAAGGAAGCTGTTTATAGTGGGAATTACCTTTTGAGAGCAGTTAAGGTGCCGGCAGGTAATCATAGTGTTGAATTTAAGTATGAACCGAAATATAAGTTGCTGTTTACTAAAATTGCTATTGGTACGGCAGTTGTGTTCATTTTGCTATGGGTATCAATGAAGTGGTGGGAAAAAAAGTTAAGATTAAATAATCAAAACTAAACCAAAAAGGTTCTATTTCAACTTGTGTTGTTAGAACAAAAACTGAATGACATTGAAGAGCTTGAAACAAAAAACAGAGAAACTCTGATTTTGTTTCAAGCTCTTCTTCATGCTGCGAAAAATAAGATTTTGAATATTATAAGTACGCAAACGAAAATGATAGAAAGTGCGATAACTATGGGTAAAACACTTGATTCCCTTATTCTTGCTGTTTGGCTCTTTTGTGACACCATTGGAGAAAGAATAACGAAAAGCATTAGTGATTCCTTGTTTGTTTTTTTAGGTCTGTTTCTTTTTAAAACAAGTAGGAATCCTGACATCTAACGTATCGAGTTCCTCAAAGAAACGTAGGGCATCACGAAAGGGCTATTTGAAAACTGAATGGTGTCATAAGCGATGTGTAATATAGAATCATAACTAAGCAATTCATCGACATGTTTGTCTGAGCCAAGAGGCGCTTAACTAATGGATGGTACAGACAGAACTGACTATCCAGTTTAGATGAAACCTTAAGAAATAACTTCCAATATTTTTATCCATAGGAAACAACCGTTCTGATGCTTTGTGATTTCAATTGAGTTTATTTTTTCCACTTGTTGTTCCTTTATTTTTTTGAACATTCAAAAAATACTGACAGATTTTTCACTAACACAAAATGTTGTAGACCCCAAAAAAACTGGAACATTTTAGGAGCTAGTAGACTCCAGAAATGTTCCAGTTTTTTATTTTTCAATACTACTTTCTTTATGCTGGCCATCTTTTTTTAACATGTTAAAAATTAAGACCAATAAAAATGCCAGACCATCAGCAACAGTTGTCAAGACTCTAAAAATCACCATTGCAAAGGTAATTACTCCCTCATTTATGAGACCACCAGTGGCTCCAGCCATGACTGCTTCTCGAATTCCAATGCCTGCCGGTGCTCCAGGTGTAATAAAACCAACCAGCCAGGAAAATGTATAAGCAGAAAACAATTGAAGAAACAACTGAGGATTTAGGCTGACATCAAGAACATAAACAAGTAGAGCTGTAAACAACAGACTTTGAATCATCATTGTAAATATATAGTAAATCAAAGCTGAAACAAAACCTTTTAATGTTTGAAGAGTAATAAATTGTTTTATTGTTTTAAAAAAAGTATGAGCTTTTTCTCGAAAAGCATAGACAACCACTGCAGCACCAAGAATCAGAGCAATAAATCCGATACAAATAAAAAGTATCGTCTGTGAATTAAAATGAAAAGAAAAGCCATGCTGGAAAAAATAGATTGACGATAGAACAACTGCTGCCAGAACGTTAATAAAAATATCAAAAACAGTCGCTGTAGCTACTTTTAGATGTGGTATTTCACGTTTGGTTGCCAGCTCATTACGACCGACATACTGAAATACATTCCCAGGGAGATACTTTAGCAAATTAGATTTTGTATAAACCATGATTGTATCCCGCCAGGGCATTTTCTTGGCAGAAAAGATTTCCACCAATTTTTTCCACGGATAACAGTTAGTAATGATAATTATAGTTAAAATAAGAGTGATGCCTGTAATTGTGAAAATATTTTGTTGTTTAAATAAAATGGTGTAGTCCAGTGAACTGGTAAATAGTTTTCTGAAGACGAAAAACACTGCTACAAGGGTAATAATATTACCTAAAATATTCAGAATTTTTTTCACTTTTGTATTCATTATTTTCTCACTTTCTGATAGTTACTAGCTTCAATTTTACTCTAAAATAATTAGAGGAGCAAATTTTTTTGAGAGCTTGTTTAAGCTAAAGGAATAGTTAAAAAGTTATAATCTATCTTGCAATTAAAAGATTATTTGATTACTATTAAGTGTCTACATAGTTTTTTACTTAATAGTTGTTAAATAAAATGATAAACTATACATGCAAATTTACTTAAGTTTTAGATGAAGTTTGAATAATAGCGGGTTAAAAAAAAGAAAATGGAGTTTTAAATTAATGAAGAAAAAATTACTTTTTACAGCTAGTTGTCTAGCCTTATTTATGAATGCGGCTTTGCCAATGACATATGCTTTTGCGGAAGATACTGAACCGGGAATAACTATTCCTGAGGAAAACAATTCTTTGAGTGATGAGCTTCCTTCGCCACTTAATGAAGGAAGTAGCGTGCAGGAGTCTCAGTCGTCAGAAGAAGCTGAGCCATCGACTGAATCCTCAATGGAACTATCGGAAGCTCCTGTTGCTGAAATGAGTGAAAGTGATGTTGAAGAGGAAGTAAATGATCCAAATGGTTTTACAGAACCTTCTCCTAGTAGTCGTTCAGACCTTGCTATAGCAGCAAGAAGTCTGGCTCGAGCGACAATCGATACAGTTTATGCTGGTGAAAAGAATAGACCCGTTCTGAGCTTTATTGATATTTCTTCTCACAACGGCACAATTACAACTAGTCAGTACCAGATGATGAAGACCTATGGTGTTAAAGGGGTTGTGGTTAAATTAACAGAAGGAACTACTTATTTTAACCCGTATGCTCAGTCTCAAATAGCTAATGCAAAAGCAGCAGGAATGATGGTATCTGTCTATCATTACAGTCACTATACTACGACAAGCGGTGCTCAGAATGAAGCAGCCTTCTTTGCTAGCAAAGCTCAATCTTTGAATTTACCTAAGGATACAGTGATGGTTTCGGATATTGAAGAACCGACTATGCGGATTGCTTCTTTAAATACAAATACAACAGCGTTTAAAAATAAATTGAATGCAGCAGGGTATTCAAAAGTTGCCTATTATCTTTCTCAAAGCTGGCTGGATACAGCTGGAGGTTTATTTAATACAGGTCTTTTTGGAAAAGGAAATATTTGGGTAGCTCAATATCCTTATTCGCCAACTGCATCTCAGAACTGGAACAGTGATTTTTCTTCATGGCAGTGGTCATCCAACTTTTATTTCCCAGGTATTTCTCATCCCTTTGATGTGAATACGGACTATACTGGTTTGTTTACTAATAATGGCAACCAGTGGAAACCAAGTATCCCTGTAACTGCTCAAACGACTGTTAATGATACAAATGGCTCAGAAACAACTTTTAGAGCGACTGCTTCTGTTAGTGCAGGGGGTTATACACCCTATAGAGTCTATTTTCCAGCTTGGTCTGACACTGGCGGTCAAGATGACTTGATTTGGTATGAAGGTCAACTGAACAACGATGGTACTTGGAGTGCAAATATTGATATTACCAAACATAAAACTAGTGGAAAGTATCAGGTTCATACCTATGTTCAAATGCTTGCGACTACTGAGAGTATAAATACTGGTAGTAATTCGTTTTCGGTTACTCCGCCTTCCTTTGAAGCAAGTGTTGATGTAGCGGCAGCTGCTAAGGGGAAATTTGAAGTAACTATAAAACCGTCTTCTAATTCAGGTGTAAAAGAAATTCAAGTGCCTATCTGGAGTCAAGCAAATCAATCAGATATTCAATGGTATACAGCGAAGCTGCAGAATGATGGAGCTTACAAACTGAGTGCGACAATCAGTAATCATAATTACAATGTAGGGAACTATAAAGTTCATGTCTATATGACAACGAATAATGGTATTAGAGTGGCTAAGTCATTAGGTGAAGTAACGGTCAGTGAGATTGGAAATCTTAATGGGATAACTACAGTGGCAGATGTAGACGGGAAAGAGACGACCTATAAAGGAACTGCTTCTGTTGACATGGGTGCTTATGGAGACCCCTCAGCAATTTTGTTTGCTGTTTGGAGTCAACAAAATGGACAGGATGATTTAGTTTGGTATACTGCGGCAAAACAAGCAGATGGTACCTATACTGCCAATTTTGATATTAAAAGACATAAAACGGCTGGGATATACAGTGTCCATACGTATGCGCGTTTAAAAAACAACTCTATGAAAAACATTACTTCAGGAACATTTACGGTTTCGACACCAGGAGTTTCTGCAACTGTTGATACGAAGAATGCTGCTAAAGGGACATTCAGTGTTAGCATAAATTCATCCTCTAAATCTGGGATAAGTAAAATTCAGGTTCCTATTTGGAGCCAGCCTGGACAAAAGGATTTAAAATGGTACACAGCTGAAAAGCAGTCAGATAACACATACAAAGTAGTGGCTGATGTTGCAAATCATCAATTTAATAATGGCACATATACTGTTCATGCATACGTAGATGCAGGTAACGGGATTCGTGCAGCTGTATCTGCAGGGACAGTTAATGTTTCATTAGAGCCAGTCTCCGGCACTACTGAAATTAAAGACAGCAGCGGCAATGAAACTTCATATACTGCAAAAGCAAAAGTGAATATGGGCGGGTATGGTACGCCGGCAACCGTTTATTTTGCGACATGGAGCCAGGCTGGCGGTCAAGATGATTTAGTATGGTACACTGGCACAAAACAGTCAGACGGCTCATATTCAGTAAACATTCCAATAAGCAGACATAAAACTGCTGGAGTCTATAATGTTCATACTTATGTCAACTTAAAGAATGGAACGAAGAAGGCAATTGGAACCGATACGTTTACTGTCTCTACGCCTGATTTGACCGTTGCCACAACTAATATTAATCGTTCTAAAGGTACTTTTGACGTCATCGTTACTCCAAATTCAAAATCAGGAGTTGATAAAATTCAGGTACCTGTATGGTCTAAAAGCAATCAATCAGATATAAAATGGTATACAGCTGTAAAACAGGCGAATGGCACATATAAAGTGACTGTAAATAAACAAAATCATAAAAATGCTTCTTCGTTTACTGTTCATGCGTATCTTTATGCGAAAAATGGGATTACTCGTGCGATAAATGCAGGCAAAGTATCACTTTAGTCTAATTAGCTAAAAAGAAATAAATGAAGCTTAAAAGTAAGGGTTTGAAATAGATTCAATTTGAATTTTATTTCAAACTCTTTTCGCATGGTCTGAAAACTTCAAGTTTTGGTCGAAGCTTGATTTATAGAGTTCTTTTCAGTAAAATGGACATGTTGACCTCGAAGATAAGTATTAAATTTTTATAAAGCAACATACATCTTATCTCCAGATGGCATATAATACTTTTTGAGATAAAAGTGTAAATCGACAAATAACATATCTTTGATGCAGAAAGGAAAAAAAATGATTACAGCAACGAAAGAGTTAGTAAGTTTTATAAGAGATATTTACCAAAATAAGAAATTGACGATTCAATTTTCTTTTAATGATTTTAAATCACGTTATGCGGGTTCTTTTTTTGGGATTTTTTGGGCTTTTGTGAATCCGTTGGTAACAGTATTAACTTATTGGTTTGTTTTTGGATTCGGATTAAAAGCTGGTTTAACAGATGGGAAATACCCATTCCTTGTTTTTCTTGTAACCGGTATTGTACCGTGGTTTTTCTTTTCTGATTCATTAACCTCTTCTACTGGTGTGTTTAGAGATTATAATTATTTAGTGAAAAAGGTTGTATTCAACATTCGAATATTGCCAACAGCAAAGGTGATGTCCAATCTATATACACACTTGTTCTTTATTTTTATTACGTTAAATATTTGTATTCTGCACGGATTTTTCCCAACAATGCAGACACTTCAAATTGTATACTACCTATTTTGTTTATGTGCATTCCTTACAGGAATTACCTGGCTGACTGCATCTATTCAACCCTTCTTACCAGATATCATGCAGTTGATAGGGGTTCTTTTACAGACAATCATGTGGACATTGCCAGTATTATGGTCGCCAAGTCAGTTTTCCCCTAGAATTATCCAACTACTAAAACTGAATCCATTGTATTACATTGTGCAGGGCTACAGGGAATCATTTTTGAGTCAAGGTTGGTTTTGGGATCATTGGGCACTGACTCTTTATTTCTGGGGCTTTACGCTTGTACTATTGCTGCTTGGAGCAGTTGTATTTAAACGACTAAGACCTCATTTTTCAGATGTTTTATAATAGTAAAGAATTTAAGGAGACAGCGATATGTCAGAATATGCAATTCAAATAGATAATCTAACAAAAACATATAATATGTACGGAAAACCTTCTGACCGATTTAAAGAAGCTTTGGATCCCAGAAGAAGAAGCTATCATGATGTTTTTTATGCATTGAAAGATGTCAACGTTCATGTGAAAAAAGGTGAAATGATTGGATTTGTCGGAGAAAATGGTTCTGGTAAATCAACGATGCTAAAAATCATTACAGGAGTACTAACGCCCACATCTGGCACTTTAGAAATTGATGGGAAAATATCAGCTTTGCTGGAACTGGGTTCTGGTTTTAATCCTGAATATTCAGGATACGATAATATCTATCTGAATGGGATGGTTTTAGGATTTAGTAGAGAAGAAATCAGTGAGATGGAGCAGGATATTATTAATTTTGCCGATATTGGTGATCATTTGTATCAGCCGGTAAAAACCTATTCCAGTGGGATGTTTGTCCGTTTAGCATTTGCAGTGGCAATTAACGTTAATCCGGATATTCTGATTGTCGATGAAGCACTTGCTGTTGGGGATTTGGAATTTCAACTGAAGTGTATGGATAAATTTACAGAAATTAAAAACTCAGGCAAGACAATTTTATTTGTATCGCATGATATTAACTCTGTTAGACGTTTTTGCGACAGGGTGTACTGGCTCAAGAATGGGGAAGTAGTTGAAGAAGGAGATACAATGGAAGTTACTTCCAACTATGAAAACTTTCTGAAGAAGAAATCAATTAAAACAATTGAAGCTGAAAAAGTAATGAAGAATGAAGAAACGGTACCTGATATTGTTGAAGTGACAAGTGCTGAGCTACTTGATGGAACCTTACAGCCAGTTGATATCGTTCAGCAAGATGAAAAAGTAGTTGTAAAAATTAATTATACTGTTAAAAATGCCGATATCCGTAAACCAGTTTGTGGTGTAGCGATTCGGACTGTTGATAATCATTATGTCTGTGGTTTAAATACTCTGTTAGATAAAATTGAAATTCCTTGGGAACCAGGAGAAAATGTTTTTTATATTGAATACAATAAAATGTCTCTTCTGACAGGCGAATATTATTTTGATATTGCTTTCTTTGAAGAACATGCCACAGTACCATTGGAGTATAAAACAAAATACTTAAAAATGTTCATCAGCGGACAGTACACAGGCGAGGGCATTGTGATACTAGATCATGAATGGAAGGATACCATGAAATGAAGTATGATTTTGAAATGGATTTAGATGAAAGCACAAGTGTTGGCAAGATAGCTGCATATATCAATGAAAACAGTCGTGTGTTAGAGTTTGGTCCAGGAAATGGCAGAATGACAGAATATCTGCAGAAGGCCAAAAACTGTAATGTTTCTATTGTTGAACTGGATAAGGAACTATTTGATCATGTAAGTACTTTTGCTGATGATTCTTTTTATGGAAATATTGAAGAGTATACTTGGGTAAAGCACTTCGAAGGCAAGACTTTTGACTACATCATTTTTGCTGATGTATTAGAGCATCTCTTAAACCCTGTCAAAACATTAGAGATTGTCAAAGGATTTTTAAACCCAGAAGGGGAAATTCTGATTACATTTCCTAACCTGGCGCATAATTCTGTACTAATTAATTTGTTTAACAATAAGCTTGAATGGACAGAATATGGATTGTTGGACGCAACACATAAAACATTCTATACACAATCCGGTTTTGAGAAAGTGTTCGATTCTCTAGGACTATATATTAATAAAGAAGATTTTACAATCAATGAAGTAGGAAATAATGAGATTGATGCTCATTACGAAGACCTGCCGATTGAGGTCCACGATGCCTTTAGAAAGCGGCCCTTTGGAGAAGTTTATCAGTATTTCTACGCGTTAAAACAACATCCTGTTGAAGCGCCAGTCAGAATAACGCCAGATAATTCAAATTACTATAAGAGAGTAAAACTGGTTTATGATTACGGCGATTATGAAGAAGAAGAGATTGTTGTATTAAATACCTTTACAGGGGAAAACCGCAACTATTTTACCGATATTGCTAAAGAGGTGAAAAGTCTAACGATTTGGCCGTTTCCTGAAAATATTGGTGGAATCTTACGTTTCTTTATAGATGTTGAAGGTGAACAAGTTCATCGTTTTGAGACAAGTGCGGTATTTTATGAAAAGGAAAAATTTGTCTTTTCAAATATTTTTCCTGCCTATATAAAAATTGACCATGATGAAATTGCTGGAAAATCTGTTGTTCTTAACTTTGATTACATTTTTCAAGGACAGTTTATATTGGAATTAAATGATATGATGGCATCTATTCGTAAAATTCAGGAAGAAAAACAGTTAATAGCTGATCGGTATTACGAACTAGTAAAGAGTGATGAATGGATACCTGCTGATAGGAAAGGGGAAGAAAACTTCCCGCGTACACCAGTAGACGAACTGAATCAGACACTCGCTCTGAATATCGATGAGGTCACTCGTAATGAAGATAGTAATACTAGCTTTATCAGAGGCTGGGGTGTTTCGAATGATGATAAGAAACCGTTGAATTTCCAGTTGACAACTGATAGTGCTCCTTATTTTAAAGTAAAAAGAGTGTATCGGAAGGAAATCAATGAAGGATTTGGATTTCCGAAAGAAGAAAAATATGGTTTCGAAATCGAAGTGGCAGATTATGAGCTGGAGCAGTTCTTTAATTTTATTATTACGACTGCTTCTGGAAGAGTTTGTAAGGTTACAATCAATCGCCATATCGGTATCTATTATCCGCCAAGAGTACCTTCAAAGCTGCGCCGTGTTTTAGGTGCGGTGAAAAGAAAAGGCTTGAAGGGCTCTGTTAACTGGTTATTAAATCGAAAGAGTCAGCAAAATATTTATGAGCACTGGGTTGAAGAGCATGAGCAGTATGATGTAGATCAGATTAAAGCTGAAATAAGCAGCTTTGATTATCAGCCGAAAATATCTGTTGCTGTTCCAGTTTATAATGTGGAAGAAAAGTGGCTGGCAGCTTGTGTGGGTTCTCTTAAGAATCAGTTCTATGAAAATTGGGAATTGTGTTTAGCGGATGATGCTTCACCGAAAGAGCATATTCGTCCTCTGCTGGAAAAATATGCAGCAGAAGATGAACGTATCAAACTAATCTTCCGTGAGAAGAATGGCCATATTTCTGAAGCTACTAATTCAGCGTTAGAAATTGCGACAGGTGATTATGTCGGATTTATGGATAATGATGATGAGTTAGCTCCAAATGCATTATATGAAATTGCTAAGGCTTTAAATAAGGATCCAAAAATAGATTTCTTTTATACAGATGAAGACAAGGTAACTGCTGAAGGCAAACGATTTGATGCTTTTTTCAAACCAAACTGGAATCAGCAATTAATTTTACAACATAACTACATCACTCATTTTGTGGTTTTAAAACGTGAATTGCTAGATAGAGTAGGCGGGTTGCGTACGGAGTATAATGGCAGTCAGGATTATGATTTTGTGCTGCGGGCTACAGAAGCTGCAAGCAGTATCCATCATATTGAAGGGATCTTGTATCATTGGCGTGCTATCGAAACATCTACTGCCTTAAATCCTGAAAGTAAGGATTATGCCTATACAGCTGGTAAAAAAGCATTAGAAGCAGCCTTTTCTCGGCGGGGTATTAAAGTTAACGTAAAAATCGCAGAATTTTATGGCTGCTACAAAACTGATTTTGTGTATGAGGATCAGCCAAAAGTTTCAATCGTACTAGTTCATGACAGCAAACACTTAAACGATAATTTAGCAACATTATTAAGCAAAACCTATTATGCTAATTTTGAAGTTATCATTTCAACATCATCTAAAGCGAAAGTTACAATTAACGATAGCCGCTTAAGATTTGTCGATGGAGATATTAATGAACGAATCAAACAATCTGATGGGGAGTTTGTTTTACTACTGAATGAAAAACTGGCGCCAACTTCTGGATCCTGGCTAACAGAGCTGATGAACTATGGTAGACAATCAGAATCAGGCGCGGTCTGTGGAAAACTTTCTTCTACTGGCAACATGATTGCGAATATTGGTGTTTCTATCGATCTAGATAAAATGAAATTAATCTATCCTGAACGTGGGAACCCTGAAACTAATCTGGGGTATTACTACCGAGCTGCATTGCCAAGAGGGATATATGCGGCGACAGAAGATTGTATGATTTTCAGAAGAGCTGATTTTGATTCAGTCGGCGGGCTTTCTGAAGATTTGGGAAGCCAACTAATGGGTGTGGATTTAAGTTTGAAAATTCGTCAAAACTTAGGGAAAGATATCGTTTATACGTCTTATGCTAGACTTAAAGAATCAGACCATCTGGATATTGATGTTTCAAGAGAGCAAATAGAAAAACTGGGATTAAACTGGTCTGAACAGCAACTAGACGATCCGTATAAGAACTCAATCTCATTGTAAACCTGGAGGGAAAAATGGATAAGAACTTAACAGTTACAGTAGACAGCATTGTCAGAAATGGACAGGACAACACAGTTACAGTCAAAGGCTGGGCATTTGATGAAAGTTGTAAAGAAACGCCTAAAATAACCGTTCAGAATGAGATAAATGCAGAGGTTACAATTAGTCAATTTTATCGAATGGATGTTAATGTTCTTTTTGATTTGCCTAATGAAATGAACGTCGGTTTTGAATTTGTTGTTAAACCTAAAAGTCCTTCTGGAAGAGTAGTTTTTAACTTTAAAACGGCAAACGCAGCTACCTCATATACTGTTAATCTGAAAAAGAAATATCCTGTTGAAAAGGGGACTGAAACTCCTTTACAGCTAAAGCTGGGTAAGGTTAGAAAAGGGTTAGGGTACTTAAAGCGTAACGGAATTAGCAGTACAATTAGACGCTATAAATTAGAGAAATTTATCAATGGTGACGAGTATAGAGCGTGGATGACTCAAAATGAAACAGAAACGATTCGTGATTGGGAAAAAGCGTTAGCCAGTTTAACTGATCAACCACTTGTCTCTATTATTATGCCTGTATATAATGTTGAGCCGAAATGGTTGGTTCGCTGCATTGAATCTGTCCAAAATCAGGTATATAGAAACATTGAATTATGTATTTGCGACGATGCATCAACTAATCCTGAAATTAAGAAGATAATAGAGAGCTTTTCAGAAAAAGACCCTCGAATTAAAGCAGTGTTTCGATCTGAAAATGGACATATAAGCGTAGCTAGTAATGATGCACTGAATCTAGCAACTGGCGAATTCGTTGCGCTGCTGGATAACGATGATGAGCTGTCTGTCAATGCAATTTTTGAGATTGTTAAAGAAATAAACAACCAGCCTGATGTAGATTTAATTTATAGTGATGAAGATAAAATCGATCAAGAGGGAGCAAGATTTGAGCCTCATTTTAAACCTGAATGGTCACCTGATTTACTAATGGGGACAAATTACATCTCCCATTTAAGTGTGTTTAGAACCAAAATTCTAAAGGAAATCGGCGGCTTTAGAGAAGGTGTCGAAGGTGCGCAGGATTATGATTTGGTTTTGCGATTCACTGAAATTATTCCTGAATCGCATATAAAGCACATTCCAAAAGTTTTATACCATTGGCGTGTGCTCCCAGGTTCTACTGCGTTGTCTCAAAAGGAGAAGGATTACGCAAGTGACGGCGGCCTAAAAGCATTGAGGGATGCTTTGTCTCGGCGTAAGTTAAATGGAACAATTCAACCGGGAATTGCTCCGGGATTTTATGATGTTGCTTATGAAGTAATCGATGAAGAATTAGTTAGTATCATTATTCCGACCAGAAATGGATATGATGATGTAAAAACTTGTGTGGATTCGATTATTGAGAAAACAACTTATCCTAATTATGAAATTGTCATTGCTGATAATGAGAGTGATGACCCGAAAATGGATGAACTTTATAAAGGATATAAAAATAAGCTGGGTGAAAGATTTATTGTTGAAGAAATTGATATTCCCTTCAATTATTCAAAAATCAATAATATTGCTGCCGCAAATTCAAATGGAAAATACGTATTATTTTTAAATAATGATACACAAGTTATTGCTGAGGACTGGATGACTAGGATGGTTTCTTATGCTCAGTTTGACCGTGTAGGCTGTGTTGGAGCAAAACTCTACTATCCAGATAAAACAATTCAGCATGCAGGTGTCATTATGGGACTGGGAAATGTTGCCGGCCACGGACATCACTACTTCCCTAACGGCGATATCGGCTATTTTGGTCAGCTTTACCTAGATGTAGATTATCTGGCAGTAACAGCTGCTTGCGTCTTATTGAAAAAGGCAGATTTTGAGGCAGTCGGTGGTTTTGATGAGGAATTCACAGTGGCATTTAATGATGTTGATTTATGTATGAAAGTCTATGAGCTTGGAAGATATAATGTTTGGGCGCATCAGGCTGAACTCTACCATTTTGAATCAAAATCCAGAGGCTATGAAACAACACCAGAGAAACTGCAGCGTTTTGAAGGTGAAAAGAAACTCCTTCAGAAAAAATGGCAGACATATATTGATCATGATCCGTTTTACAGTCCGCATTTAACTCGCGGAACAGGTAATTTTACGATTCGTATAGAAGCGGATGCTTAAATTTGTCGTCATAAAATGATGGATAAACTGTGTTTAAACAATTTGTGAAAATGAGGGGTGGACATGTAATCGATATGTCCGCCCTTTTGTACTTTCATTTGATAGGAGCAATTTGGAATGATAGAATGAACAGTATAAAATCACGGAAGCATAATAATTTATTAATGGGTGAATGATTTGGGAATGAAAAAAGTATTAGTCATTGTTGGACCAACAGCAGTTGGGAAAACGGCATTAAGTATACATATGGCAAAAAAATTTGATGGGGAAATCATTAGCGGAGATTCCATGCAGGTTTATAGAAAATTAGATATTGGTACAGCTAAAGTAACAAAAAGGGAGATGGAAGACATTCCCCATTATCTGATTGACTGTCGGGATATTACAGATTCGTATTCAGCAGCTGATTTTCAACGTGAAGCCCGAAGCTGCATCGAAGCAATCAATGGTAGAGGCAAGCTGCCGATTGTGGTCGGTGGAACAGGTCTTTATATTCAATCTTTGCTTTATGACTTCCAGCTTGGCGGAAAAAAAGAAAATGAATCACTAAAGCTGCGTGAGGAGTATAACTGCTATGCGGAGCAGAATGGAAATGAAGCGCTTTGGCAGCAGCTTCAAGAGAAAGATTCGTTGGCAGCCGCAGCAATTCATTTTAATAACCGCAAGAAAGTTATCCGAGCGCTGGAAGTCTTTGATTTGACAGGCTATAGTATTATGCGGCCCAAAGAACAGCCGCAGCAGCTTTATGATTATTTCCTGGTCGGTCTGGAAACGGAACGGGAACTTTTGTATCAGCGAATCAATCAAAGAGTGGATGAAATGCTGAAACAGGGTTTGTTGGAAGAAGCAGAATATACTTATGAAAATCTGGAAATGCAGGCGGCACAAGGAATTGGCTATAAAGAGTTTTTTCCGTATTTTCAAGGAAAAATTAGTTTGGAAGAGGCCGTTGAGCAAGTCAAGCAAAATTCCAGACGCTATGCTAAGCGTCAGCTGACGTGGTTTAGGAACCGGATGCAGGCAAATTGGATTAATCTTATTCAGCAACCCGATAGCTTGGCTGAACTGGACAGTACAATCGAAAAGTGGCTGAAGCAGGAGAGAAGGTAGTAGAAATGGAGAGTAGTAAAGAAAAAGTGATTCTGGTCGGCGTAGAAACAGATGATAATACCAAACAGTTTGATTATTCCATGCAGGAATTAAAAAAATTGACTGAAACGGCACAAGGGGAAGTTGTCTTTTGCTTAACGCAGAAAAGGCAAAAAATTGACCGTCAGACAGTGATTGGCAAGGGCAAGCTGGAAGAATTAATTAATTTTTCAGATGCCTATGAGGCGGATTTGGTTATTTTTAATCATGAACTAACACCTAGACAAAATCAGCTGATTGGTGAGGCATTAGGTATTCGTGTAATTGATAGAGTACAGCTGATTTTAGATATTTTTGCTCTGCGGGCTCGTTCCAGAGAAGGTAAATTACAGGTAGAGCTGGCACAGTTGAACTATCTGTTGCCCAGACTAATTGGTCAAGGCAAGCATCTTTCCCGTTTAGGCGGAGGAATCGGCACTAGAGGGCCGGGAGAAACCAAGCTGGAATCAGACAGACGCCATATTAGAAATAAGCTGACGGCAATCAGAAGAGAGCTGAAAGAGGTTGCTGCGCACAGAGAACGAAGCAGACAGAAAAGACAAAATGCAGATGTATTTCAAATCGGCTTGATTGGTTATACAAACGCGGGAAAATCTACAATTATTAATTTATTGACAGCAGCTAAAACATATTCAGAAGACCAGCTTTTTGCAACGCTCGATCCTTTAACAAAGAAATGGCAGCTGCCTAACGGGATGGTTGTTACAATTACGGATACAGTAGGTTTTATTCAAGACTTGCCTACACAGCTGATTGAAGCATTTCACTCGACGCTTGAGGAAAGTAGAGAAATGGATTTGCTTCTTCATGTAGTGGATGCCAGTGCTGAAAATCGACTGCAGCACGAACAAACGGTAACAAAGCTAATAACAGAACTGGATTTGGGAAAAATTCCTGTTTTAACAATTTATAATAAGAGTGATTTGTTGCAGACGGATGAGTTCGTACCAACTTTGTTCCCTAACGTGTTGATTTCTGCTAAGAATAGTCAGGATAAAGAAAAACTGATTAATAGAATCCGCGAAAAAATGATGGAGTTGCTGGTGCCTTATGAGTTTGAAGTAAGTGCGGATCAAGGCCATGAGTTAAGCGCGTTAAAAAGACAGACAATCTTATTTTCAGAAGAATTTTTGGAAGATCAAAACAGCTATTTAGTGCGCGGCTTTGCGAAAAAAGAATCAAAATGGGTTAGGAGAAATGAAGAATGAGCTGGACAGAACAATTTCATCCCAAACTAGTTCAAAAAATAGCTGAAGTAACTCAGCAGATTGAACCTCGGATAAAAAAGCTGCAGCAAACTGCGTTGTCAAATCAGGCGAAGGTGCTGAGAGCCTTTAGAAACCAGCAAATATCAGAAGTACATTTTCAGCCGGTGACAGGCTATGGTTACGATGATTTGGGCAGAACGGCTCTGGAAAATGTATATGCGGAGGTTTTTGGTGCAGAACAAGCACTAGTTCGTCCACAAATTATTTCCGGTACCCATGCAATAGCAACAGCATTATTTGGCATTTTGCGACCTGGAGATGAGCTGCTGTATATTACAGGAACACCATATGACACACTGCTGGAAGTTATTGGTCTTACTGGCAATGGAATCGGCTCAATGAAAGAGTATAATATTGGCTATGATCAAATTGATTTATTAGCGGATGGTACAGTTGATTTTCAGAGCTTGGCAGGAAAAATAACAGCGAAAACCAAAATGATTGCAATTCAACGCTCCAGAGGATACGCAGCAAGACCCTCTTTTACGATTGAGGCTATCAAGGAAATGATTGAAAGAGTTCGAGCTATTGCTCCCGATATAGTAGTTTTTGTTGATAATTGTTATGGCGAATTTGCAGAGGAACTAGAGCCCACTCAAGTTGGTGCGGATATTATGGCAGGTTCATTGATTAAAAATCCTGGGGGAGGCATCGCTAAAACTGGAGGCTATTTAGCAGGAAAGGCAGAATTGGTAGAGCGTTGTGCCTATCGTTTAACGACGCCTGGGGTAGGGAGTGAGGGTGGTGCCATGCTCTATGCTGTCTATGATATGCTACAGGGCTTTTTCCTTGCTCCTCATGTGGTTAGTCAGGCAATCCAGGGAGCTGTTTTCACCGCGGCGTTATTGGAATCGTTCGGTGTGGAATCAACGCCAAAATGGAATGATGAACGGACGGATCTAATTCAAATGGTAGAACTAAAAAATAAGGATGCGATGATAGCTTTCTGTCAGGCAATTCAAAAATTTTCACCAATCGATGCGTTTGTTACTCCTATTCCTGCTTATATGCCGGGATACGAAGATGATATTATCATGGCAGCAGGAACCTTTGTCCAGGGGGCAAGCATGGAGCTGAGTGCTGATGGTCCTATTCGGGCACCTTATATCTTATATGTACAAGGGGGGCTTACCTTAGAGCATGTGAAAATTGCAGTTTCTAACGCAGTAAATGAAGTTTTTTATTCAAAAAAACAATAAATTTGTTTAAGTGGATTTTTTAAATTTTTACAAGCAGCAGGAGATAGTTGGTTTTTTTTCAATTATTCTTCTGCTGTTTTTTGTAAAAGCTGTCTAAGGTTTCGACTAATGATCTATTCAAGACAGCCTAATTTTAATAGTTTAATAAAAATAAACAACGGAAAAGAGCGGCTTAAAAGAAAAAGCAGCTTCCAGACAAGAAAAAAACGTTAAAACCGAACGAAAAATAATTAATGTGAGGAAACCTAACATTAATCGTTGACAAGAGAAAAAAGTGCTGTTATTCTATTACCAACTAAGAGAGGGGGGTGGATATGAGAGAAAAGGAACTGAGGAGATCAATGTCAGTTTTTCCGATTGGTACAGTTATGAAATTAACTGATTTATCAGCACGTCAAATTCGGTATTATGAGGAACAGGACCTGATTCATCCGGAAAGAAGTGATGGCAATCGCCGAATGTATTCATTGAATGATATTGATACACTGCTTGAGATAAAGGATTATCTTTCAGATGGTCTAAACATGGCAGGAATCAAACGGGTATACACAATGAAGCTAGAGGAACAGAAAAACGGCAAAAATTCCGGCAGGCCTTTAACTGATGAAGATGTCCGGAAAATTCTATACGATGAAATTCTTTCTCAGGGAGGACTGGCTCAACAGAATCCATTCCAATCGCAAGGACCGAAACTATAATTTCGGATAAAAAAATGAAGGACGTGAAGGGAACTTATGACAAGAAAAGAAAACAGTGTGGATGATATCAAACGAATTGCCGAGGAAGAGAATGTCCGTTTTTTACGATTAATGTTTACGGATATTATGGGAACGATTAAAAATGTTGAGGTACCTGTCAGTCAGTTGGAAAAGGTATTAAGCAACAAAATGATGTTTGACGGATCATCTATTGAAGGCTTTGTACGTATTGAAGAAAGCGATATGTACTTGTATCCTGATTTATCGACATGGATGATTTTTCCATGGGAAAGTGATCATGGGAAAGTTGCTCGTTTAATTTGTGATATTTATAATCCAAATGGCGAACCTTTTGCAGGCGACCCTCGTGGGAATTTAAAACGGGCTTTGACAGATATGAAGGAGCTTGGTTTTTCTTCATTCAACTTAGGACCAGAGCCGGAATTCTTCTTATTCAAGCTTGATGAAGATGGGGAAATTACAACAGACCTGAATGATAAAGGCGGTTACTTTGACTTTGCACCTACTGATTTAGGTGAAAACTGCCGTCGTGATATTGTCTTGGAATTAGAAAGTCTGGGCTTTGAAGTCGAAGCTTCTCACCATGAAGTGGCTCCAGGTCAGCACGAAATTGACTTCAAGTATGCGGATGTGATTGAAGCTTGTGACAATATTCAAACCTTTAAATTGGTTGTAAAAACAATTGCCAGAAAACATGGACTACATGCAACCTTCATGCCTAAGCCGTTGTTCGGGATCAATGGATCAGGCATGCACTGTAACATGTCATTATTTACTGAAGCTGGAAATGCCTTTTTTGATGAAGAAGGACCAATGCAGCTGAGCCAAACTGCTTATCATTTTCTTGGTGGCTTGCTGAAACATGCTCGTGCATATACGGCTGTGTGCAATCCAACAGTAAACTCATACAAACGTTTGGTTCCAGGCTATGAGGCACCTGTATACGTTGCCTGGAGTGGTAGAAACAGATCGCCCCTAGTTCGTGTACCTGAATCAAGAGGCTTATCTACTCGTTTGGAGCTGCGCTCGGTTGATCCTTCGGCTAACCCTTATCTAGCTATGGCTGTGCTGCTTCAAGCAGGACTGGACGGCATCAGGAATGAACTAACGCCGCCAAACGCTGTAGACCGCAATATCTACATTATGAATGAAGAAGAACGAAAAGAAGCACAAATTGAAGACTTGCCTTCTACAATCCACAATGCAATTAAAGAGCTTCGTAAAAATGAAGTGATGAGAGATGCCTTGGGCGAACATATCTTTGCAAACTTTGTTGAAGCAAAACGTATGGAATGGGCAGCCTTCCGTCAGACAGTTTCTGAGTGGGAAAGAGAACAATATTTGGAATTGTATTAATATCTATTGAAGAACTATGCAGCCGTTGTATTGCATAGTTCTTTTTTTATGCCATTCTAAACACTCTTCCGATGAAGAAATAACTATTTTTTTCACAATTTTTTCAAATGCTGATTATAAAAACTATAGTATGTCAGCAGAAAAAAATAAGATTTTTATGCATTATATAGCAGTCTATGAAGGAAACAGAAAAAAAAGAAATAATAAATTATTGTAAGTTTGTGAAAAAAATCTATAAAATGTTTCAATACCTTCAAGTATCCGTTATAATAAACTGGTATGTATAAATGATGAAATTATTTTTTGAAATAGAAGGATGATGAAATTAAATGCGTAAAATGAAAACAATGGACGGAAACACAGCAGCTGCTTATATCTCCTATGCGTTTACAGAGCTTGCAGCAATTTACCCAATTACACCAAGCTCAACGATGGCTGAGCTGGTGGATCAGTGGTCTGCTGAAGGTCGAAAAAATTTGTTTGGGCAACCAGTTAAAATTGTTGAAATGCAGTCAGAAGCTGGAGCTGCCGGTGTTGTTCACGGTTCATTAAAAACAGGAGCCTTGACTACTACTTATACAGCATCGCAAGGACTACTGTTGATGATTCCTAATATGTATAAAATTGCCGGTGAACTGCTGCCGACTGTTTTTCATGTTGCCAGTAGAGCAGTTACAACAGGTGCATTAAATATTTTTGGTGATCATGGAGATGTGATGGCAGCCCGTCAGACTGGCTTTGCTATGCTTTGTGAGAGTAGTGTTCAGGAAGTGATGGATTTATCTCCAGTGGCGCATTTGGCATCATTGGAATCCAAAATACCATTCATGAACTTCTTTGATGGATTTAGAACGAGTCATGAAATTCAAAAAATTGAAGTGCTGGAATATGATGAACTGCTACCGCTGCTAAACGAGGATGCCTTACAGGATTTCAGAGAGAGAAGTATGAATCCCAACCATCCTTCAGTTAGCGGAACAAATCAAAATCCGGATATCCATTTTCAACAGCGGGAAACAGTGAATCAATATTATGAGCAGCTCCCGGCTATTGTCAGAAATTATATGAAAGAAATCAATAAGCTGCGTGGAACCAATTATGATTTGGTTACTTATTATGGTGCAGAGGACGCAGAAGAAATTATTGTATCGATGGGTTCTGTTGCTCAGACAATTGAGCAGACTGTAGATTATTTAACAGCGGCTGGCAGAAAAGTCGGTTTCTTAAATATTCATTTATTCCGGCCGTTTCCTCTTGAGACGTTTTTAGAGAAGCTGCCTAAAACAGTAAAATCAGTAGCTGTGCTTGACCGAACAAAGGAAGCTGGTGCCGGCGGTGAACCGCTGCTGCTTGATGTTCAGAGTGCGCTTTATGAAAGTGACAGCCGTCCTGCTGTAATCGGCGGGCGCTATGGATTGGGCTCGAAAGATGTTTTGCCTAACCAGATTATTGCTGTTTATGACGAGCTATTAAAAGAAAAAAATGAAAGAAATACCCGTTTTACTTTGGGAATTGTCGATGATGTCACAAATACATCTCTTGATTCAGGAGAGTCATTAGACTTAACTAACCCAAAAACCTATCAGGCTAAGTTCTGGGGATTTGGATCAGATGGAACAGTTGGAGCGAATAAATCCGCTATTAAAATTATTGGTAATCATACGGATAAATTTGCACAGGGCTATTTTCATTACGATTCTAAAAAATCAGGTGGGCTGACTGTCTCCCATTTACGTTTTGGAGAAACACCGATTCGTTCCACTTATCTGATTGAAAATGCAGACTTTATTGCCTGCCATACAGCTGCATATCTGCATACGTATGACTTGCTGAAAGGCTTGAAAAAGGGTGGGACCTTCCTGCTGAACTCTATTTGGAGTGACGAACAGCTGGAACGATTTTTGCCAAATAAGCTAAAAAAATACATTGCTGAAAATGATATTCAGTTCTATACAATTAATGCTGTAAAGCTAGCTAGTGAAGTAGGACTAGGCGGCAGAATCAATACTGTTATGGAAACAGCCTTCTTTAAGTTGGCAAACATTATTCCTTTTGAAGAGGTTTTACCAATACTAAAAGATGAAGCCTTGAAGAGTTATGGGCATAAATCAATGGCAGTCGTTGAAAAAAATATTCAGGCAATCGACCGAACAGTAGAACTGCTTCATAAAGTGGATGTTCCAATGGCTTGGAAAGACTGTGAACTAAGTACAGAAAAAACTGATTTGACCGTTTCAAAATATGTAAGAGAAATCGTTGAACCGATTAATCGACAAGAGGGGAATGCGCTCTCTGTCGGAACATTGATTGATAACGGCATGGTGGATGGCCGAATGCCGTTAGGAACAACTGCTGTAGAAAAACGGGGCGTTGCTCTGGAAGTTCCGGAATGGATTAGCGACCGCTGTACAATGTGTAATGAGTGTTCCTTTGTTTGTCCTCATGCGGCAATTCGTCCTTTCTTAGCTGATGATGAAGAAATGACGGAAGCACCAGCAGGCTACATTGTCAGAGAAATGCGCGGCGCAGACGGCTTGAAATATCGTATTCAGGTTTCTATCGAAGACTGTACCGGCTGTGGACTATGTGTAGAAGCGTGTCCGGCAAAAGGAAAAGCGCTTGTGATGAAGCCATACAATGAACAAAAAGAACAAGCAATGAACTGGGCCTTCTCAATGACCTTGAGACAAAAGGAAAACCCTGCAAAAGCCAATACGGTTCTAGGCTCTCAGTTCAACAAGCCGTTACTTGAATTTTCCGGTGCCTGCTCAGGCTGTGGCGAAACGCCTTATGTAAAGCTGCTGACGCAAATGTTTGGCGACCGTATGATGATAGCTAATGCAACAGGCTGTTCCTCTATCTGGGGTGCTGCTGCACCAGTGGCACCATACACAACCAATGATCAAGGACAAGGACCTGCCTGGTCGAATTCCCTATTGGAAGACAATGCGGAATTTGGCTATGGAATGTTTTTGGCAAATCAGACAAGACGGGAATACCTAGCTGAAAAAATGGATGAAGGCATGGCTGCTGCTTCAGAAGAACTGCAGGCATTAATGAAAGACTGGCAGATTCATCTTCATGACAGTGATGGCACACAGCAACGGGCAGCTAAGTTAAAAGCAGCTTTAGAAAATGAAAAATCCGGACAGCCGCTGCTTGAAGCGGTGTATCAAGACAATGATCTTTTTGCCAAACCTAGTCAATGGATGATTGGCGGCGACGGCTGGGCTTATGATATAGGTTATGGAGGTATCGATCATGTACTGGCCAGCGGAGCGGATGTGAATATGCTGGTGTTGGATAATGAGGTTTACTCTAATACTGGTGGTCAGACATCTAAAGCAACTCCAGCTTCAGCTATTGCGAAGTTTTCAGCCAGCGGGAAATATGTATCCAAGAAAGACCTTGGGATGATGGCGATGACATACGGAAATGTATATGTTGCTCAAATAGCCTCTGGAGCTAATCAAATGCAAACAATTAAAGCATTTGAAGAGGCAGAAAAATTCCCTGGACCATCAATTATCATTGCATATACTCCTTGTATTGCTCACGGTTTAAAAGGCGGGATGAGTCAGACGCTTCAAGAAGCAAAAGAAGCTGTCCAGTCAGGATACTGGTCGCTTTACCGCTATAACCCTGAGTTAAGAGAAAAAGGCAAACTTCCGATGACCTTGGACTTCAAAAAACCAGTATTTGATGAGATGAAAGACTTTATGCGCAAGCAAGTTAGATTCTCGGCTTTAGAAGCGACACAAGCTGAATATGCTGGTAAGCTCTTTGAAAAAACGGTTAATGACGCCAAGACAAGATTCTATAATTATGCACGGCTAGCTGGACAGGAAGAAAAGCTGCGGGAAAAACTTGAAAAAAGCGAAATGTCTGTAACAGCAGAAAGTCGCCCTGTCAGAGAAAAGAAAGAACGTGTGAAAGATCCGGAAGCGGAAGCACGCCGGGCTGCAAGAAGAGCAGAACGGGCTGCTAAAAGAAGTCAGGAATCAAACGAATAGATAAAAATACGGTTTTTACTTTATCAAGGCTGGAAACTGGGCTGTATGATTTTGAGCGTAGCAAACGGGGTTAACTGTTGATAAATTGAAAATTGATTAGTTTTTTCATAACTTTTAGAAAAATGTGTGTTCATTTTTCTAAAAGTTTCTTTTGCTTATCAGTATTCTGTAATCTGTAAAAAATTTATGCTATACTAAAAAGGAATTCTTCAGAGAGAAGTGATAACCTATATGATATCTTTTCAAATCAGTCAGTTTTTTGATGTAAGTTATTGGCAGAAATTCATCTCGACGGATTTATTATCCCGCAATTTTATTATAAATATTATCGATATTCTGGTTGTCTGGTACTTAGTATATAAATTAATTATGCTGGTCAGAGGAACCAAAGCTGTTCAGCTTCTAAAAGGTGTAGCTGTTTTTATCATTATCCGAATAGTCAGTGAGATTGTCGGACTGCATACCTTATCCTGGCTGATGAATCAGGTGATTATGTATGGCGTAATTGCAGCCGTAGTCATTTTTCAGCCGGAAGTCCGGCGCGGCTTGGAACACTTGGGCAGAAGCTCTTTCTTCAAACCTTCTAAAAATGAGCAGCAGGAAGATGAAAAAATGATTTTGGCTTTTGACAAGGCGATTCAATATATGTCAAAGCGTAAAATTGGTGCTCTGATTACTGTTGCAAGAAACACAGGCTTAGAGGAGTATATTGAGACAGGAATCGATTTGGATGCGGATATTACCGGAGAACTGCTAATAAATATTTTTATTCCAAACACACCGCTTCATGACGGCGCGGTTATTGTTGAAGACGGAAAAATTGCGGTAGCTTCAGCGTATCTGCCTCTTTCCGAAAGTAATCTAATTCCTAAAGAATTTGGTACTCGGCATAGAGCCGCTGTGGGGATTAGTGAAGTAAGCGATGCAGTGACAATCATCGTCTCTGAAGAGACGGGAGATGTTAGTTTGACATTGAACAATGAATTAATCTCCAAGCTCACCCAAGAGGAATATTTGAAAATCCTCAGAGAAGAGTTGGTTCCTGCCGAAGATGAAAAAGATAAAAAGAACCTCCTACAGCATTTTATTGATGGTGTGACTAAAGGAGGGAAAAAGAAATGAAGAAGGCTTCACAAAGCAATTGGTTTTCCGGATTGCTGGCATTATTGTTTGCCTTGCTGCTTTTCTTTAATGCTAACTCAGACGGAAATTCTGGAAACACGGTTACAACTAGTCAGGTATACGATGAAATGCTCTACAGTATCCCTATTCAATTGAACTATGATCAAGACCAATACTTTGTTTCCGGCTATGAAGATACAGTAACAGTGCATCTAAGTAGTGCAAACCGGATTCAGTTAAACCTTGAAGCGAATGAAGATACTAGGAAATTTCAAGTAGTCGCTGATTTAACGAACGTTTCTGTTGGAACTTCAGAGGTCCCTCTAAGAGTGACAGGCTTGAGTTCAGCAGTTACGGCAAATATTGAACCGGCAACAATTACCGTTACGATTGAGAAAAAAGTAACAAAGAGCTTCGACGTAGAGGCACAGATTCCCGACAGCTTTAACGCAGAAGGGTATAAGGTGGAAAGCATTGCAGTTAGTCCTAAAAAAGTTGAAATAACCACTGGTGAAGAGACAATGGCAGAAATCGCTAAAGTGGTTGCACCGTTATCCAGTGTTACTCAATCAAGCGATACAATTAAACAAACGGTCAATGTACAGGCTTTAGACAGCAGAGGTCAAGTGTTAAGTATCGAAAATCCGGCACCACAGGTTAAAGTTACTGTACAGCTTTCTCTGCCTAAGAAAGAAGTTGCTCTAAGGGTTGTAAGCACAGGCTCGCCTCCTGCAGATGTTTCCGGCTATACATTTGATGTTTCTGAACAAATGGTAGAAATCAGCGGTTCTAATTCTGTATTAGAAACGATTGATACTCTGGAAGTCCCTGTAGATGTGACGGGCATCAGTACCTCTGTGAAGCAGACAGTAGGTATTCCGGCAAACGGTGATTATACAGTGTCGCCAACTAAAATTGAAGTAACAATTAATCCAGTATACTTACGTTCAGGCTCTGATAGTCAGGTGAACGGCGGGACTGGTGAAGGGACAGCTACTAGCAATTCGAGTAAAACAGAAGAAACAAAAACCTCGGAAACTAGCAGTGAGGTGAGTGGCAGTGGTGGCGAAAAGCCTTCTTCTTCAACCTCCTCGTCAGATACCCAAGAGTCATCCTAGTAAATAAGAGGTGCACAAAATTAACTAATGTGATTAAGGAGAATAGTGATGGGCAAATATTTTGGTACAGATGGAGTTAGAGGAATAGCCAATAAGGAGCTGACACCTGAACTGGCATTTAAATTGGGGCGTTATGGCGGCTATGTATTAAGTCAGCACGCAGAGGATGAATCGCGCAAGCCTCGAGTACTTGTAGGCAGAGATACTCGGGTATCCGGACAAATGCTTGAACAAGCATTAATTGCAGGCTTGTTGTCTGTAGGTATTGAAGTCTTCCAGCTAGGCGTCATTGCAACCCCGGGTGTGGCTTATCTAACACGTCTGCAGAAGGCTTCTGCAGGAGTAATGATATCTGCCTCACATAATCCCGCTGAAGACAACGGTATTAAATTTTTCGGTTCAGACGGTTTCAAATTGGTTGATGATCAGGAGCTGGAGATTGAAGCATTACTTGACAGCGAAGAAGATACATTACCGCGCCCCTCAGCTGAAGGCTTGGGCTCAGTTGAAGAATTTCCAGAAGGGCTTCTAAAGTACTCTCAGTTTCTTGTACAAACTATTCCCGGAGATTTGAATGATTTGACAGTTTGTATTGATGCTGCTAATGGTGCAACAGCAACTTCTGTCAATCGTTTGTTTGCTGATTTAGAGACAGATTTCTTCACTATGGGAACCAGTCCCAACGGCTTGAATATTAATGATGGTGTAGGCTCTACCCATCCTGAGAAACTAGCGGAAATGGTTGTTGAAAAAGGGGCAGATGCAGGTCTGGCTTTCGATGGTGACGGTGATCGCTTGATAGCTGTAGATGAGCTGGGAAATATAGTTGACGGTGACAAAATAATGTTCATTTGCGCAAAGTATCTGGCTGAGAAAAAACGCTTGAAAAAAAATACAATCGTTACAACAGTTATGAGCAACTTAGGTTTCCGTAAAGCTGTGGAAGCCGCTGGCATGGAAGATGTCATTACTCAAGTCGGCGATCGCTATGTTGTAGAAGAAATGAGAAAAAATGACTATAATTTTGGCGGTGAGCAGTCTGGTCATATGGTTTTTCTGGATTATAATACAACAGGAGACGGGATGCTTTCAGGGATTCAACTGCTGAATGTAATGAAGCAGACTGGTAAGAAACTTTCTGAACTTGCTGGAGAGATTACAGTCTACCCGCAAAAGCTGGTTAATATTCGCGTCACTGATAAGCATAATGCGATGGAAGTGCCAGCAATCAAGGCAATTGTTGAAAAAATGGAAGCAGAAATGAATGGTGATGGCAGAATTTTAGTGCGTCCATCAGGAACTGAACCGCTGCTTCGAGTGATGGCAGAAGCACCAACTAAAGAAAAAGTTGATTATTATGTAGATACGATTTCTGCTGTTGTTGAAGCAGAAATTGGGATTAAATAATATAAAAAAGAAAGTTTAAAAAAGTGCAGTATATGCCTTTTTTAAACTTTTTTGCTTTTCTTAAAGATCAAATCAGAAGTTGAACGATTTAATTTTATTTCAAAAATCGACTATTGCCAAACTCTATTTTTTGAAAGAAATTAAAATAATTATTTTTACTTTTTCAATGGCTGTCTAGTATAAAATATCGTTTTCAATGAGAAGAAAACACGCTTTTTTAGATGATTATGGACAATCAAATTCTTTCTTTTGTGTATATACCAATTATTTGTTTTATTTTTTTTGTTGACAAAATACTCTGTGTTGATATATTATTTATTATGTTTCCATGATACTTTTTAGAAGGAGGATTATGTATACCAATTAAAGGGGAGCGCCAGGCCTGGCAAATAACCAGGTGACGAGGGAGAAGTTTATCGAGGATTCGGCGGGTGACTTCAGGGACTGTACTCTACAGATTAGTCTAAAAAATAATTGTAAAATTATAACAAAGAGCTAATCACACAGATGGAAACACATGATGAAATTGTAGTGTAAGACTCAATTGGAGAAGGTAGGAAAAGACATTATGTGCGGAATTGTCGGAATCATTGGTAAAGAAAATGCAGCAGGAATATTATTACAGGGATTGGAAAAACTTGAATATCGAGGCTACGATTCAGCCGGGATTTATGTAACGAATGAAGCTGGTGAAGATCATTTGATAAAATCTCAAGGGAGAATCGCTGACTTACAAAGTAAAATAAAAGAAGAAGTCAATGGAAGCATTGGGATTGGTCACACGCGCTGGGCAACTCATGGAAAACCGAGTGAAAGAAATGCTCATCCTCATACTTCAGCGACAGGACGCTTCACATTAGTTCACAATGGCGTTATAGAAAATTTTGAAGAATTAAAACAGGAATTTCTTCAAGGAACAACGCTGAAGGGAGAAACAGATACAGAGATTGTTGTGTATCTAATCGAATATTTTTCGAAAGAAACAGCGAATGCTGGAGAAGCACTGAAAGCTGCTTTAAATGTAATTAGAGGCTCTTACGCTTTTGCTTTGATAGATAATCAACACCCAGAGGTTATCTACGTGGCTAAGAATAAAAGCCCCTTGCTGATTGGCTTGGGTGACGGGTTTAATGTGATTTGCAGTGATGCGATGGCTATGCTTCAGGAGACAAACCATTTTGTAGAAATTGCTGATGGAGAACTAGTGACAGTCAAAGCAGACAGTATTCACATTGAGGATCAGAAAGGAAATTTGGTTTTCCGTGAATCTTATGAGGCACAGCTGGATTTAAATGATATTGAAAAAGGGACCTATCCTTATTATATGCTGAAGGAGATTGATGAACAGCCGGGAGTTATGCGTAGAATTATTGAAAACTATCTAGATGATTCCGGAAAAGATTTGATTAATAAAGAGATTGTCAAAACCGTCTCTGAAAGTGATCGGTTATATATCATTGCTTGTGGAACAAGCTATCATGCAGGCTGGGCAGGACAAAAAATTCTGGAACAAATGACAGGAATTCCAGTAGAGGTTCATCTGTCCAGTGAATTTAGTTATAATATGCCGTTGTTGTCCAAAAAACCGATGTTCATCTTTTTAAGTCAAAGTGGTGAAACAGCTGACAGCCGTCAGGTGCTAGTACAAATCAATCAATTAGGTCTTCCGTCATTAACGCTGACCAATGCTGCCGGTTCAACTCTTTCTAGAGAAGCGACCTATACACTGCTGCTTCATGCGGGACCAGAAATTGCAGTTGCTTCAACGAAGGCATATACGGCACAAATTGCTGTTTTGGCAATTTTGGCTGTTAGTGCAGGCAGATACCAGAAGACGCAGGCTGCTGAAGCGTTTGATATTGCTCATGAGCTGAGCGTAGCAGCATCTGTAATGGAGGCAGTTATCGACGAAAAAATGCTGATTAGTCAATTAGTGGAAACATTTCTTAACAGCACTCGCAACGCATTCTATATCGGACGCGGGATGGACTATTATGTTTCGATGGAAGCAGCGTTGAAGTTAAAGGAAATTTCTTATATTCAAGCGGAAGGCTTTGCAGCTGGGGAGCTGAAACATGGAACAATTGCCCTAATTGAAGAAGGAACACCAGTTATTGGGATCATTACTGACAAAAAAACAGCAGCTCATACCCGTGGAAACTTAAAAGAAGTTGAGAGCCGGGGAGCACAGACCATAGTGATTGTTACAGAAGCTTTGGCTAAGGAAACAGACCAACTGGTTATTCCCGATGTCCATCCACTGTTGAGTGCCTTAGTCAGTGTGGTTCCTACACAGTTAATCGCCTATTTTGCAACTTTGCAAAGAGGCTATGATGTAGATAAGCCGAGAAATCTGGCAAAGAGTGTAACAGTAGAATAGTAGCTGATACAGGTGATTAAACAATCATGAAATTCCTGTTTCAAGTCATTGAAAATATCTCCAAAGAAAGAATCATAGGATTTTTTCTTTGGAGACTTTATATTGTGGAATATCCTAATTAAAAAACGGCTGTTATTAAAATGTAAAGTATACAGTTATGTTTCTAACTGCGGTTGAGATATGTTAGAATGAAACACAACAGCGAATACAAGAGCGGAGGAAACATGATATGGAACATCAGGTACAAGCAATGACGTTTGGGGAACTTAAAAAGATTGTGACAGAGTTAGAGAGCAACGAAGCTGTTACAGATGAAACCAGAATTTTTATTGATACTGGCTGGGATAGTGTTCAGGAAGTGGATCCGGAAGCCTTTCACGTAGAAAAAATAAAACAGTTTAAAGTTGAAGACGAGCTGACTAAGGAATGGTATTCAGGTTTTTCATTATTAGAGAAGTCAGAAAAAATGAAGGCAGATGGACCAGAAGAAACGGCAGTTATTTTGAGAAATTTATATTAAGTATTTTCTAAAAACAAAGAAAAGCTTATTTGAAAATCCTTTTTTCAAGTATACAGGCTTTTCTTTTTTTGTTATTATCAGTATAAATAGTGAATGAAAGGAAATAGAAAGGTGGTACTTCCGATGACGAATAAAATACAATTTCCAAGAAATTATGATCGATTTATCGAGTTGGGAAAAGAAGCGGCAAATCAGGAAAATTATCTTGAAGCAATAGACTATTTTGAAGAAGCGTATGCTATTCGTCAAGAATTTCCCTTAAATTATCTGCTGGTGAGTGTATATGTGAAAGCTGGAGAAAATAAACAAGGACTTGCTCTTGCTGAAGAGATGAGGGAGCAATATCTTTCCTGCCTGGAATACATGGATACATTTGTTCAACTGCTTATTCTGAATCAACGTTTCATTAGTGCTCACAGTATTGTGAACGAACAGATTTTAAAAGAAAACTGCGGTGAAATGCGTTCACTGGTTAGAATAAAGAAAAAAATTCGTCAGGCCGAACTCCTTCATCAGCAGTTTGAAGTAAAAAAAATTAATGCCCTTAAAGAGGAGCTTGCTCAGCTGAAAAATGTTGATTACTATCAGCAGCTGGCACTGATAAGAAAATCTGTTTATCTACCTCAGAAAGAGTTTGTGGAGATGGCGCAAGTCGTTCTAGTTGATAAAGCCGTTCATAAGCTCGTCCGTTCATGGGTACTGGAAGAATTGGCGCATTTACATTATAAAAAAGAGGTTACGTTTTTATGGCGTGACGGACGTACATATCAAGTCGTTCCTGCTTCTCTGACTAAACCACTGGAAACCTCCTCCTATCAGCGAATTAAGCTGTTTTTAGAAAAAGAGCTGCTTCATGATAATCATATTCTTTATTTTGATTTACAGGAGGAGGTCCAGCTACATTTCGCTTTATTGTATCCATTTTCAGATAAGCTGATTAAAGATCCCAAGCTATGGGCCATGTGTTATATTCATTCTTATAGTGATAGTGATGCAGAAGCCTACCGAGATTACCTGGATACAGAGGAAGCAGAGCAAATCAAAGAAATGCAGCAAAATGTCCGGTTTGAATTAGCTGGGCTAAATGCATAATTAAATAAAAAAGCTAAGGCTTACTGAGCAATGCAGATAAGTAAAACACACTATATAAAATTGTGTTGGCCGGACAAAAAAGTGAAATTAATTCTTAGGACTTGAAACAAAACCAGGAAATTACTGGTTTTGTTTCAAGTTCTTCTTTTTAAAGAAGAGAAGCATCGCCAATTATCTGGATAGCCAGTCAGTAGCTTCTGAAATTTTTAACAACAGATTTGATCATTTTTTTAACATTATATTTACGAAATATTTTTAATAATTTTTATATTAAAATTCATTTTTTGTATTTATCAAAATATAATCATCTGTTATGATTTAATTAGCAATAAGAAAGGAATTATTAAGTTAGAAGATGGAAAAAGTTACGGGAATAGTTGGGTTAGGGTTGTTGTTTGGACTACCGACTACAGCAAGGGCAGAGAATCGGGATTATGTTCGTTTTAACGACAGGTCTATTACTTACGATTTAAGTAGTACCTTTGATAGCTATGCTTACGATCAGAGGTATGTAGAATTAGATGAGCTAGCTGAGAAGCTGGAGCTTGGTCTGATTTCTGAAAACGATTATGATGTAGCATATGAAGCAATTTATCAAAAATGGGAAGAAAAGATGGATTTCACTCAGCAGTTTGGTTTGTTTACTCCAGAATTTTTAACTTCAATGGAACGCTTTAGCGGAGGTTTTGATGATAACTATACCTCTTTTAATGGTTTGGAGGTTGCTGTAAATCTCAAAAGCTTTGTAGGTGAAGAAGGGAACACTAAAGACATCCGACCGCTAAGAAAATTAACTAAATTAGAAGAGCTCAATATCGAAATAACAAACCAGCTTAATTTATATGATCTAAAAAATGCACAGAATCTTAAAGACCTAAGACTTTATACGAGAGGTTATGGTAATGAAGAGGAAGAAGCAGAAGAGCAGCTGCATACACAAGCTTTATTAACTGATATCTCTGCGCTTTCTGAGTTAAATCAACTGGAACATATCATGATTTCTTCAGAAGGAATCATGCCGACAATAACTTTAAAAAGAGGGACAACTTTCTATGAGCTATATGATCCAATTGTTCCTTCTGACCAATTTCAGGATGCAGAAATGAGCTATAGTTCTCAGGATGAAGGCGGGACTTCTTTAATGGAAAGCAATGAACGGCTAAAATGGCATAACTTAACAGGTCAAGAAGAATTTCTCTCATTCAGCTGAAATATTGAAAAAGACAACTATAGTTTTTCTGGTGAAGGTCAAATACCGATTCGCTGGAAATAAGCAGTAAAAGCAGAAAGATGCTTCTGTTTTAAAGCTAGCTTCATGTTTTATGCGTATTTGCTTGTTAAGCAAGCATTGCTGCTTACCTTGGAAAAAATAACAGATGTTAGGATTGGGTTAACAATCATTTTCATATTTGCTATAATTACCCTTGGAGTGTTTATTTAGGGGAGGATTATAGATGAAAAAGATTATTGGGCTGCTGATAGTGTTAGTAGTTGGCGGTTTTGCTTTCTGGGGATATGAGACGTTTTTCTCTATCGATGAGGTTCAAGGAGAAGATGTTTATGATGTACCAGCATTCTCTTCTTTAAATAGGATTACCTACTCTCCTATGGGAGACAGTATCTCCAATGGCGCAATTACTTATAGACAGGATCAACGTTTCATCAGTGTTTTGGCTGATGCAATCAGCGCTTATTTTAATATTGAAGTAAACGAAATGGGTGTATATAAATCGGGTGCCAAGCTAAGCGACTTAGGTATTTCGAGTGTTGAGCAGATAAAAAGTCAGGAGCCTGATTTTATTACGATTGAATATGGGACCAATGATATTAAATCATATAGTGGTGAAGAAAGCTTGACTCAGTTCAAAGCAAATCTATCATACGTTATTACTGAGCTGCAAGAAAAAAATAGAGTCATCGTACTGGTTACAACCTGGAATAGAGATGAGAAAATTTCTCAGCTTTATGATGATGTTATTATTCAAACCGGTGAAAAATATGGAGTACCAGTAGCGAATATCAGAGAATTGTGGACAGAGAGAAAAGATACGATTGATCCCAAATCTAAAAATAGTTATTTAGGCTATTCAGATAAACAGTTAATCAACGATATGCATCCAAATGAATTTGGTCATTCTGAAATTGCACGAGTCATATTTGAAACAGTGAAAGATGACTTAGCTGAGTATATTAATACGCCAGATGTCTCAGTATTAGGCGAGTTATTTTCCACGACCTCAATCTCTACTGTAAAGTAAAAGGATGGATTTAGCTGGGTAGATATTTATGGACAAAATGGCTTGTTTTTTGACTGAACTAATTGGTGCTTGTCTCTATAATAATTTATGTTGGTAGAAAATCCTTAAGGAAAATCTGCCAACATTTTTTAGTGTTTAAACGCAAGAAAAGGAACAATAAACGGATAAAAAAGATTTAGCTGTACGGGTGGATAGCAATATTGTCATTATCACCTCTTGCTCAAAAGTCTGCTGACTCAGACAGATAATGTTGATAACGATTCAACTATATTTAATGCTGCAGGTTGTTTATGGTAACAAAAAAATAGGCAAGCTGCTCATCAATAAAGTCAGCTGCTTCTGATTAGCTATCCAGACCATTGGTAAAGTATTCTTGTGTTAGTAGAAAAATCAGAAGTTCTGCTTCAAAATTCGGGGTTTATAATTCCTAATTCATTTCACTTTAGGTATAATAGATTAAAGATGAAAAGAGGCGGCGTGGAGATGATTGAAGAAATTCGCAAATTAATTGCAGGGGGCAATTCTTTTTTACTGTCCACGAATGATCGAAATGGATTTCCAAATACAATAGTTGTGTCTAAACCGATTGCAAGAGTTGATTTTCATACATTGAAGTTTTATGTAGACGGTGATGGCGATACTGTCAAGAATATTCAGCAAAACAACAAAGGGAACGTTTGCTGTTATAATGATGGAACATTTGAGAGCCTGCTGCTGAAAGGTGTTTTCTCTGTTCATTCGATTGAGGATTATCAAGTGATTGAAGACCGCTTGAATGATTATCAAAAATTGCTGAATCATAAGAATCCGGTTATTCTTTCTTTTGAAGTGTATACTGCTAAAATTCACCAATATGGAACCACTGTTTTTAAAGAAATTGACAAGCCCTAAGCAGGCAAACTGGTCGCTGCTAAAAGACTGTGTACAAGAACTGTCTTATTTCAAATGTATCTTTATCTGAATTTAAAGAGCTGCATCAATGTCAACTTGACAAATGGTGCAGTTCTTTTTTATAAAAAAACACATCCTAAGATGTGTAAAAACCAATTTTGCTCTTGTTTACTTTCGCTCAGTCGACAGTCTGGAGATTAAATCAAAACGTCGGTTTTCTTTGAAAACCGACGTTTTGATTGCTGTTAAAAGTGTGTTATAATCCTGTAAGAAGCCTTATGGGACAATGTTTATATCACTATAAGTTATTACTCTCTTTTTTGAAAAACGCGTCCTGAGGGAATCGAACCCCCGTCTCAAGAACCGGAATCTTACGTGATATCCACTACACTAAGGACGCAAGCACGAATACTAGTTTAGCTGATATTTCGAAAAAAAACAAGTAGGAGATTGAAATTTATGAAATTTGAGCAGCATTTGTCGCAGCAGCAGAAGCAAACACAAAAGCTTGCTATGACCCAACAGCTCCAGCAATCAATTCAGGTATTGCAGTATAATTCAGAAGAACTGCAAACATATATAGAAAATAAGGCGTTGGAAAATCCTTTGATTGAGCTGCAAAGTGGTCTTAACTCGCATACATACTCCGCCGGAGGTACCGGTCAATATAATAATGACAAAGAGTCCAATCTAATGAATCAGATACCAGATAATTCGCTTTCCTTGTTTGAGTATGTGATTGATCAGATTCACTTGAATTATCGAGATACATATTTGCGGAGTCTGATTTTATTTTTAGCAGAATTTCTTGACTTGAATGGCTATCTAACAATTTCTTTGGAGGAAGCAGAAAAGCAGACTGGAGCAGATGCAGTCCAAATGCTGGACGCATTAGTTTTACTGCAACAGCTTGATCCTGCTGGGGTTGGTGCAAGAGACTTGAAAGAATGTCTGTTGCTTCAAATTGAAAGGGATAATCAAGCTCCAGCGCTTGCCTATATAGTTATTGAAGAAGAATTTGAAGCTTTTGCACAAAAGAAATGGGCAACTATTAGTAAAAAATTTGATATTGAACTATCGGAGATACAAGAGATTTTTGATTTTATTCAAACATTGACTCCATCGCCCGGCAGTATATTTGGTTCGACTGCAGGACTATATATTCGTCCAGATTTAAAGGTTGTGAATCATGAAGGGCAGTTGACGGTGATTTCCAGTAAGGAGGGAATGCCGGCAATACGTTTTCAAGAGGCCTATTTTAAAAAAATGGAGCAGACGGATGATCAGGAAGTAAAAGCATATATTGTAGAAAAGAAAAAGGAATTTGAATGGCTGCAGAAAACAATCGTTCAACGTGGAGATACTATTTTACGTGTAGGAAAAGAAATCGTGGAACGTCAGCAGGCGTTTTTCCTTGAAGTTAGTCGTCCGCTAAGGCCAATGACCCTAAAAGAAATTGCTAAAACTTTAGATATTCATGAATCCACAGTAAGTAGGACAGTCAATGGAAAATATATGGAAACTGAATTTGGTTCGTTTGAACTGCGTTCTTTTTTTTCTCAGGGGATTGCTAGTACTGAGCGGAATGGCGAAGATCGTTCAGCAGTTGATGTGAAACAACAAATCCAGCAGCTGATTGCAGCTGAGGACAAAAGCAGACCCATTTCAGATCAAAAACTGGTTGAAAGCTTAAAAGAAAAGAATATCGATATTGCCCGCAGGACGGTAGCCAAATATAGAGAGGCTTTGGGAATTCCAGCGTCCTCTAAACGTAAAAGGTATGATTAAAGAAACGATCGAAGAAAATTTCTTTAAGACTAGAGAATTACAGTTGAATAATCGTTGGCGAGAAATATTGATTCAAAAAAACATCTATAAGAATAAGCCGGATATACTGAAAATTGCTGTGTCTGTTTTCAGTATATCCGGTTTATTGCTCGTGGCTTAATATTTTTATACAGGGCACCGAATTTCTAATTATTTTGAAAAAATTTTTATAGCAAAATAGTAAAGAAATGCCAGCATCCGACTGGTCAACCTTAGTGGCAGCATCAGAAGAGGTATAGCGGAATAGTTGCTATAATGAGCCAACCAAAAGCTGTCTCTCATCCTTTAATACAAGCATAAAAGATACTGCTTAAAGTAAAATTTCTAGTAAAAGCATTAAAAAGAAAATTGACTAAAAAGTGAATTTCAAAAAAGGAATACAAAGTTTCTTTACTCGAATTATCTAGCCGGAGTCGTTATTCAGTCAAGAAAACAATAGTCATGGGTAGATAACTAAACCATGATTCTCAGCAGGGGCTTACCAAAATTATGGTACAATTTATTAAAAGAAATAGAGAAGGGTGGGCTTGTGATGGGCTGCTGGAATAAAAAAATAGAACAGCAAGGTTAAGTACTGCTGTTGCCTTGCTTGTTCATCAGAATCAATTAAATGAATACAGGAGGGAAATGCTATGAGCTATTTCAAGTACAAACAGAAGAATATTTATTTTTCAGTAGCTGGAGAAGGAGAGCCAGTGCTCTTTCTTCATGGAAATACGTCCTCATCAAAAATGTTTGAGCCGTTATTGCCTCGTTATAATGGCTGCCGAATTATATTGATTGATTTTTTAGGATATGGAAAGTCGGATAGAGTCGAAGAGTTTCCAACTAATCTATGGATGGATGAAGCTCGACAAGTGGTTAAGCTGATTGAACATCTCAATTTAAAGAGTATTTATCTAGTTGGGACAAGTGGAGGGGCATGGGCAGCAGTTAATGCAGGATTACTTCGTCCGGATTTAATTAAAGGTGTCGTAGCTGATAGCTTCGATGGAAGAACGCTTCATACTGGTTTTGCTGAAGAGCTTGTGCAAGAAAGAGCTACTGCTCAATCCAATCCAGCAGCTGCTGAGTTTTACGAGTGGTGTATAGGTAGTGATTGGCAAGAGGTTGTAGCCAAGGATACTGCTGCCTTATTGAGACTTTCAAAGTCCGAACAAGAATTATTTATCAAACCTTTGTCAGCCTTTAAAAGCGGACTGCTTCTTACAGCTTCTAAGGAAGATAAAATGATTCGCCCAATGATTGAGCAGGAGTATAAAAACATTCAGAAAGACATTCCACAAGCAAAAATTGTTCTTTTCGATGAAGGTGGACATCCTGCCATAGGCACGAATGCTGAACAGCTAGCGCAAGAGATACACCAATTCATTGAGGAAGAATGAATAAGTAGTGCATGAATGTTTGATAGAGATAATTGAGGTTAGATTGAATAAAATGAAAATTATTGTAAGGTGAATAGAATCAAAAGCAGAGTAGCTTCCAGCTGTTCTGCTTTTGAATTAGGGGAAATAAGTGAGGAAGGGAATAGATGGAAGAACTGAAGCTTACTTTTGATTTCAGCTATTCCTCCTTCGTTGAACAAAATAAAAAAGCCAGAAAGCTTTCTTATTTATAAATTTCTTTAAAATAGTCTACTCAATTACAATATCTTCTGTTGCAACAGGCTCGCCTAATGAAAACATTTCATCCGTAAAAGTAACAAGGATTGCTTCTCAAGAGTTGTTCCTCATTTAATTTATTTAAGCACAACATTCTCTGAATTTTTTGAAATCAAAAATTTCAAATTATATGGAGATAATTAAAGATTAGAAAGGGAAAAAATACATAAATAAAAAAACGACGAAGCGATTAAAAAATAATCGTCTCAGCGTTTATTAGAAAGCCACCTGACGGGCTCGAACCGTCGACCCCCACCTTACCATGGTGGTGCTCTACCAACTGAGCTAAGGCGGCATTTACATAACACAAGATACAGGATAACGTATAGCTATAAGCTTGTCAACTGGTTTTTATAAAATTAACCGTCGATTTCAGCTGCAGATAGAGCTAACCTGTGTAACCCCGATGATTAAGTTAGCATCATCACCTTTTTTCGTGATTTTCATCGCAAAGGTTGAATTATAACAACAGATAAATCTAAAAATGTTTATGTAAATAAAGTAGTTTGGATATATGATATCTTTTAAAAACAGTGAACGCAAGAACAATTGATGTCCTGCGTTTACTGTCTTAGTTTGATGATGAATCGTTTTGGGAACTAATCATCAATATGAGAGAGACTATGCTTTTTTTAGCTTTTTGCTTCGTCCCATTTATTTTTTCACGTATCCTTTAGCACATATTCGCTGCAGTAGTTTTAGCATTTCTATGTGCTCGCAACTGACTGCGTTCAATGATCTTTCTCAACTCAATAATGTTTCGCGGGGATAAAATATCTTCTACGACGACAATCTTATCCTTAGCAAAGTAATCAATATGATGGTTGCTAACATAGAGGTCACAATTATTCGTTGATTTGCGGGCATTGAAATCAAAATACGAAGTATTTTGAGTGACAACATTAATAGTATTGCAGAAATTCAATTTTAAGATGGAACCCAAGACTTCGGCATGTTCTTTGCCAAGGTCGCTAAGTACAGTAATTGAAATGGGACTGCGTTTACTGTATAAGTAGGTAGGAAGATTTTTCCAGTACATCATAAAATCATGGAGAATTTCGTTCAGATACATGGATTTCCAAGGAAACTGATCTCGCTTTTCCAAGTGGCTTAAGGTTTTAGAAATAGTGTTTGAGAACAAAATAAAGTTTTGGCGAATTGACTTACTTGAGTAAAAGAAACGTGAATAAATAATGTGCTTTTTATAGGGAAACACTTGATGGAGATAATAAATATTTTCAATGACCTGTTTGATTTTTTGACTGCTAATCGCATCTATTGGGATATCTAGTTCATTCACAAGATCCTCTATTAAAGAGGCCGCAGCAGATGAGATTATTTCTTTGTCCGTTTCTTTTTCTTGTCCAAAAATCCACCAAAAAACAGTATAATAAAAATCTTTATACCAGTCGTAATTTTGATCCTTTTTAGAAAAGGAATTGATTGAATCCAGTTTTTCTTGATAATCAGGCACCTTTGATTGTGCTAAAAATCCGGAAAAGGCTGAAGAAGTTGGCCATTCATTTTCTGTAGAGAAACCTTGATTAATTCTAGTTAAGGTTACTGCGATTGAGAACACCATATGAATAAGACGAATGTCGCTGAGATAAAGCTGAAAGTCTTCATTAATCTGCTTGACTAGTTCCAGTATTTTCTCTTTATCTAACTGAAAAGGCCAGTGATGAATACCGTAAACTTCTACAAAATAGGAAGTAAAAAAGTAACGGATTTCCCGTTCGCTTTTCCCTGAAAAAATAAACGGATTTCTCTCCATCATAATATTTCTTTCCCGCAAAGGAATATTAATTCTTTTCGATAATCTGTAGATTGATGAACTGCTGGTAAAACATCTTTTTTCGATACTTTCCGAGTACTCTCCTGGATGAAAAAAGACAGTTTCCAAAAGAGAAAAAGTATCTGAGTTTTTAATGATATCTGTATAGATATCATGAATCGAGTGATGGGCGGAGACAGACAGCTTCACACCGTATTTCTTGGACATGTCTATGGAGAGGTGTTCAGGCCAGCGTCCTTCTATATAGCGACAATCCATCATAACTGTTTTAGTCGAACAGTGAAGTTTTTTAGAGAGTTTCTCAGTTGTTAGCCAGTCCTCGCTGCCGTAGAGCAGGTTTAATAGTAAGATACGTCGAGACATATCTGTTGATAATAATCGTTCCATAATAAATTCGCTCCTCGTTTCAAAATCTTCCTATGTTTGAGAACATTTTGACATAGCCTTGTTATATAAGCGATTATACCATTTTTTTTCTATTTTTTTAAATTTAAAACAATCGAATTGTTATGTGTTTGAGACTAACAGGTATATTATAAGAATATAGAAAAGCAATAAATTTTGAAAAGACATAAAAATTTAATAAAAAGCAGATTTGAATTTATCGATAAATGTAAATCTCACCAATTAGCTTGGAGGGATCGACATGAAAACAAATGTAATGAAAATCGCAATGGCTGTAGGATTACTAACTTTTGCGGGAGGAACTACTTTTGCCGAAATCTATGACAAATCAGCTGATGAACAAAAAAAACACACACAAGTAAGTACAGATGCTGCCACAGATCAAACAAGCAGCAAAACTGCAGATTCTATAGCCGAAGCTAAGCCGATTGACACAAAAGCTGAGCTGAAAGCGAAGAAAGAAGCAGAGAGCAGCAGTAACACAGGTGCAGATTTTGTGCCGCCAGTAGTTACAGCAAATGCTGTAACGGTCAGTGTCGGCCAACTGGTAAATATTTATGAAGGCGTAACAGCGTATGATGATTACGATGGAGATCTTTCTGCAGCAGTTGGGGCAGAAGGAAATTTAGATACATCTAAAGCCGGTACACAAACTATTCGTTTTTCTGTTGCTGACAGCAGTGGGAATATTGGTTGGGCAGATAAAACCTTTACGATTACTGCACCTGAAAGCGTGCAACAACCAGCAGTTGTGACCGCACCGGCTGCTTCAACTAGTCAGCAGAATACTGAGGGAAATGACTCAGCGTCTGCTTATCAACCTATGACTATTTATATAAATGGTCAGGCAATTCCCTATCAAAATGGTGGTCAGGGCAGCGGTCAAAGTATCATTGACGGCAATCCTTACGGAACCGCCTCTACTTGGGGAGGAGCGGCAGTGCAGTCTGGCAGCGACGGACTAAATACACATTTTATTGGTCATAACCCAGGTATTTTTAATGCTGTTTTTTCTTTAGGAAGCGGCAGCCAGATAATCGTAACAGATGGTACCGGAGTACCAACGACTTATACAGTCAGCAGTATGGTACGGGTCGATGATTATGGCGCAGAGCTGAGCAGTGGAGCAGACATGTGGGACATGATTACTGGTTCTGGCGGCGGCGAGCGAATCTCACTGCAGGCATGTATCAATGATGATACCAATCTGATTGCATTTGCTTATAATTAATTGTAGTTATGCACATAAATTTCCCCAAAATTTATGCTAAAAGGCTGGGAATTGAGTCTATCTTTTTAAATTTCCAGTCTGATATAACCCTAGTTTTCTGTAAATGAAATACTGGGGAGGAATGCCGAGGATTTCAGTCCTCGGCTTTTCTATGTTCACAGAAATTCTGATGAACGTGAAAGAGCAGCTTTTGCAGAGATTTTTTTAAGGAGAACTATTATTTCAGTTTCAAAAGTATAAATAGTCTTAAACGTTATTTACTAAATAGGCTGGTTAGATAGGAATGGTTCCTACTTTTAGCAATAGTTTTCAATGTTTCATGATTTTTCGCTCAATCAGTGGTAAAATAAATGAGCGAAGAAAAAATAACAAATGGAGGAAATCATGGTTCGGAAATATGAAGATGAAACGCTGCGGATTTTTAGTTTGAATGCCAATCAACCCTTAGCAGAAAAGATTGCCGCTGGAATTGGTACAGAATTAGGAAAAAGTACAGTTCGTCAGTTCAGTGACGGAGAAATTCAAATCAATATTGAAGAAAGTATACGGGGAGACCATGTTTACCTCATTCAATCTACAAATGCACCTGTCAACGATCATCTGATGGAGCTTTTGATTATGATTGATGCATTGAAAAGAGCCAGTGCTAAAACAATTAATGTGGTACTGCCTTATTACGGTTACGCCCGTCAGGATCGAACAGCAAAGCCAAGAGAACCGATAACCGCCAAACTGGTGGCAAATATGCTTGTGGAGGCTGGTGCAACCAGACTGCTTACATTGGATTTGCACACTGTTCAGGTTCAGGGGTTCTTTGATATCCCGGTAGATAATCTTTTTACAATGCCTTTGTTTGCTCAGCATTATCAAGATCAAAAACTAACTGGAGAAAATATTGTAGTGGTTTCACCAAAAAACAGCGGGGTTCAGCGGGCGCGCAGTCTGTCTGAATATCTGAACGCGTCTTTAGCGATTGTGGATCAGTATGAGGAAGACGGTAAGCGTTCCGGCTATGTTATTGGTGAGGTCCAAGATAAAATCTGTATTCTGGTTGACGATATTATTAATACCGGGGAGACATTGACAACAGCAGCTGATATTTTAGCTGAAAACGGTGCTTCTGAAGTGTATGCTTGCGGCTCTCATGGACTGCTTTCACAGGGAGGTAAAGAACGGATTGATGCTTCGCCGATTAAGCAGCTGTGTGTGACAGATTCCGTTGTTGTTTCAGAGGACCGTAGACCAGAGTGTTTGACCATTGTTTCCTGTGCTGATTTAATGGGCGAAGCGCTGAAGAGGATTCACGAGAATACACCAATGAGTCCGCTGTTTCACTTAAAAAAATAATAGTTTTAGAGCTGAGATAAAGAGGTTGGAACAGAAACAGTTGATTTCAAGCAGTAAGAAGGAATTTGTGAAAATTGACTTATAAATTTTTGCTAAATTACAGCTTATTGCCGAATAAATTGTCTCTGTCCCACCATTTATTCGGTTTTAGGCATACTAAAAGTCTGGGAATTTATTTTTATGTCCCAGACTCTTTTAAACCCCATTTACCAGTGAAAGAGGTTTGCTGAAAAAAGCATAAGGCTAAAAAAAAATAGTTCTTGGTTTTTACAAACGGATGCTGCACGGAGTTGTTTGAATTTTTTTTGCTTTCAATTTTATATAATGATTTTTTTAATAGATGTTTTGATGGGAGGAGAAAAAATGAAGGAACAGAAAAAGGGAATTATATTAGGGTTTGCAGCATATATACTATGGGGAATTATCCCGCTGTATTGGAAGCTGCTTCCAGAAGTAGATGCATTGGATATTTTATGCTACCGAATCGTCTGGTCTTTTTTATTTATGAGCCTCTATATTTTTCTGACCAGAAAAGGCGCCGCATTTTTAGCAGAAGTTAAGGCCGTTCTAAAAAGCAAAAAGAAAACAGTAGGGATCGTTGCAGCCGCGGTTTTAATTTCAATCAACTGGTTCACCTTTATCTATTCCGTTAGTCAGGGGCGGGTGACTGAAGCTAGCTTAGGATATTATATGAATCCGTTAGTTAATGTTTTATTAGGAACAGTTATCTTGAAGGAACGACTGAATCGGATAGGAATTGTCGCTTGCCTGCTGGCTTTGACAGGGGTAGTGCTGCTAACTATTCAAACAGGTGTTATTCCTTATGCGTCACTCATCATGGCTTTTTCTTTTAGCCTATATGGGCTGTTGAAAAAGCAGATAGAAGTCAGTTCGTATACAGGTCTAACACTGGAAACACTAATTATTTTGCCAATTGCACTGATTTATCTATTATTTTTTTCAAAACAGGGATTTATGGCTTATACCGGCTCAACAAATCTACTATTAATGGGTGCTGGTGTTGTAACGGCTATTCCACTATTGTTGTTTGCGGAGGCGGCTAAACGGATTTCTTATATTATTGTTGGGTTTATTCAATATGTTAATCCGACAATTATGCTTTTATTTGCTGTTTTCCTATTTCACGAGCCTTATTCAACTGCTCAATTTACCGCATTTGGCTTTATTTGGTTGGGAATCGCAGTCTTTATGTACGGCAGTTTTCTTTCCTATCGAAAGGAACAGCAATTTTTAAAAGAAGAATAAGGATGCTTTGATGAAATCTAAGCTCTATGTTAGAATAACTCAGTAATAATGACGAAAGGACGAATCCGATGAAATACATTTATTTAGATCATGCAGCAACAACCCCTATGCATCCTGATGTGATTAACGAGATGACTGAGGTAATGACCACCAATTACGGCAATCCTTCAAGCATCCATGGTGTTGGTCGAGAGGCTCATCGGAAGCTGGAAGCTGTTCGTCAAATTATTGCGGAAAGTCTTCATGCTGCACCCCATGAGATTATCTTTACTAGTGGTGGAACAGAAAGCGATAATACAGCGATTATTGAGACTGCATTGAGAATGAAGGACAAAGGGAAACATCTCATCACTACTGCTGTAGAACATCCTGCGGTACTTGAGCCGATGAAATATCTGGAGACGATGGGCTTTGATGTAACGTATCTTCCTGTAGACAGCTCAGGTAGGGTAACAATTGAAGCATTTGAAGAAGCGTTAAATGAGGAAACGATTCTTGTTTCTATTATGTATGGAAATAACGAAACGGGTCAATTGATGCCAATTAAGGAGATCGGTGAACTTTTAAAAGAGCATCAAGCAGTTTTTCATACAGACGCTGTTCAAGCTTATGGTTCAGAAGAAATTGATTTACAGAAAATAGGAATTGACTTTTTAAGTGCTTCGGCCCACAAAATAAATGGTCCCAAAGGTGTTGGCTTTTTATATAAAAGAGAAGGAATCCGTTTACTCCCCTTTATGCATGGAGGGGAACAGGAAGAAAAAAGACGAGCTGGTACAGAAAATCTGGCTGGTATTGCAGGAATGGGAAAAGCAGTGGAACGTTTGTCAACTGAGGCGAAGCTGCAACAAAAAAAGAAAAATCAACAGTTTCAATTATTGATCTTGAAGCAACTGACTGAAGCAGAAATTGCTTACCAGCTAAACGGTTCGCAGGAGCAAAAACTTTCTCATATCCTAAATCTTTGGTTTAAAGGGGTTCCTAATGATTTATTATTAATGCACCTTGACCTCAATCACGTTGCTGTATCGACAGGATCAGCTTGTACAGCTGGAACAGTTGAGCCTTCTCATGTACTGGAAGCTATGTATGGTGAGGGACATCCTGCTGTTAATGAATCGATCCGGATTAGCTTCGGTTATGAAAATACAGAGGAAGAGATAGCAAAATTTATGGATATTCTGATTCAGACAGTAAAACGACTGACTGAATAAAAGAAATTAATGAAAATAGACTAGAAAAAACTCGTGTCAACCACTATAATAAAAGATGAATTGAACAAAAGAGGTGAAATAAATGGCGTTTACAGAAAAAGCAGCAGCACAAGGATCGGAAATATTTTATAAAGTGAATTCCGCTGCAAAACGATACACACTTAGAGACAATGGCTTTACTGAAACCAATTCTGGGAACTTCCAACTGATTCGTTCGCTGGATGCAACCCCTCAAAGTAAAGAAGGATTCAAGCTGAAACTCACGATTTCCAAGGATTTGAAATTATTGAAGATGTCAGTGACAACTGCAAATGGGCTAAAGTCTATGAATATTTTCAAAGGAGATAATCATCAAATGAGTCAGGAGAAGTTTTATTTCCTGATGGATGGAATGATTAGCCGTGGTGTTCTGGAAAAAGCTTAATTGATTTGAATCATTGATTCGTAGACAAAGACTCAAGAAATTACTTGGGTCTTTTTTCTTGTTTAAATGGCTATGTTATTACTGTGCCTATCATTTAACTAAAGACTTCAGTACAAACAAAACTGGAAAAATCAGCTGTAATAAATCTCACAATACAACAACTAGTTCAAGATTTACCTGGTATTCTTTTTTTGTGTAAAGGCTGAAAAACATGTTAAAGCATTTGAAGTGTGTAAAAGAATTAGTTATAAAAAATCATTCGAAAAAATAAAAAAATTCGATAACATCTACAAAAATTATGAAGCTTGGAAATCAGCAAAAATTAGTTGGATTTAATAACAAACGATTAATAACAAATAAAAAAAATACAAACAAAATAATAATAAAACAAATGAAAGCGCTTGACAAGATTTTAGTTTAACGTTAAACTTGTTTTGTAAGTATAAGTTTAACGTTAAACCTACAAAATATAGGAGGGCTTACAAATGAAGAAGAAAGTCATCGCAGCGTTGTTCTCAGTTTTATTAATTGGTGGTTTGGCAGCATGCTCATCAGGCAAGGAAAGCCAAACATCATCAGGTACCAAAGACACAACAGAAGATAAAGGAATGGACGTAATCGGCGAAACAGTGAAATTTGATCCAAATAAGCTAGTGAATGATGGCGAATCGATTAAAATTGATTACTGGACTTGGAACGAGGGCGATCCAGCAATTGAGATGGCTAAAGAGTATGAAAAAATCTATCCGAATGTTGAAATCAAAGTCGTTAACCAGCCTTGGGAAGATTATTGGACAAAGCTGCCATTATCATTAAAAGGGAAAGATGGTCCGGCAATTTTTAATATTCATAATTCACAACATGATATTCTAATCCCTTATTTAGCACCTTATGATATTTCAGTAGATGATTTGAAGGCTGATTTTACATCAGTTGATCCTCATGTGATTGATGGAAAAGTATATTATACTGACAGCTTAATTAATACCGGAAACTTCTATTATAATAAAGCAATGTGGAAAGATGCTGGATTAACCGATGCGGATATTCCAAAAACCTGGGATCAGTTTAGAGAAGTCGCGAAGAAGCTGACTAAAACAGAAAATGGACAAATCACTCAGGCTGGTTTTAACTATAACTTTGAAAACTATAGTGCAATCTATGAAGGGTTGAATTACCAAAAAGGCACATTGTTGTTTAAAGACGATGGTAAGGTCGTAAACTACGATAATAAAACAACTGAAGAAAACATGCAGTTCCTAATTAATCTATATGAAAAAGATAAGGTTGGTTCAAAGGACTTTGGGAAAGAAGCAAAACAAAGCTTTGGTAATGGTCAAACAGCAATGGTTTATATGTGGGGCTGGTATTTAAATGAACTGAATACAAACTATCCAGATATTGATTTTGGTGTTTTTGCAACGCCGACGCCAACAGAAGATGTACCATTTGCTTATGACCGTTACAATGGAGAAAGTACGCCAGGAATTAACAAGAATCAGTCAGAAGAACAGCAAGCTGTAGCACAGGACTTCCTGAGATATTGTCTGGCTAATGATGAATATTCTAAAAAAGGTGCTTTGGCATTAGCGTCATTCCCGACAAAGAAATCATTAGCGGATGACTCTGAAATTTTAGAAAATCCTGTATTGAGTGCGATTGCTCCTCGTGTAGACCGTCTAATCTGGCCTGGTGCCTTTCCTGCAACAGTTGAAAAAACAGCAGATCAGACATTAGATGATGTTTTATACAATGGTAAAGATATGAAACAAGCGATTAAAGATGCACAGGAAAAAATGGAATCTGAAATGAAGGATACAGATTTTACATCATTAGAATCTAGTTACGAATTCTTTGACGAAGCAAAATAAGTATAGCTTAGAGGGGATGGGGATATTCATGTCCCTTCCCCACTTAATAAAAGAATGAAGGAGGGATAATGATGGAACAAAAATCAGTTAAACCTACGTTTTTCAGCTTGAAAAATATTACGGTTACTTTACTTGTGCTATATTTTGCGGTTTTTCTAGTCTATCCGATTTATAAAGCTTTTGCCGGAAGTCTTCATGACTGGAATCCGCTGATTGATAAATATAATTTTGTTGGTCTGGATAATTTTAAAAATGTCTTAACGAATAAGCTGTTTTGGAGCTCAATGAGCAACACATTTATCTTTGCATTTTTCTCAGTGGTGTTCCGGGTGATTATCGGATTAGGTCTTGCAACGCTGCTGTATTCAAAATTGGCACGTTTCAAAACATTCTTTAGAGGGATGTTTTATATGCCGACAATCACACCATTAGTTGCGGTTTCCTTTGTTTGGATGTGGATGTTCAATCCTCAGTTTGGCTTAATTAATAAACTCTTTCAACTGGATATTAACTGGCTGATGAACTCTAAATGGGCGATGCCGGCAATTATTATCATGACAATATGGAAGGACTTTGGTTATGCTACGGTAATCTTTTTAGGCGGATTAATGGGGCTGCCGGAGGATGTATTTGAAGCAGCAGATATTGATGGAGCAAATAAGTGGCAGCGTTTCAGTCAGATTACCTGGCCATTACTTCGTCCAACAACACTGTTTGTAGTTATTACTTCACTAATCACTTATCTGCAGGCGTATATTCAGGTTTTGATTATGACCAAAGGCGGACCAGGAACCAGCACTTATGTTATTTCTTATTTAATTTATGACGAGGCCTTTGAAAAATACAATTTTGGGACAGCCTCAGCAATGGCAATCATCCTATTTGTCATCATTGGTATTTTAACCATTATTATGTTTAAAATCACTGGAGAAGGGAAGTTGGACAAATGAAAACAAAACGGATTCTGTTCAATCTGCTTCTGCTAGCCCTTGCATTGATAACAGTGGTTCCATTCATTTGGATGCTGCTTTCCTCATTTGCTACGAATCAGGAAATTGTGCGGGTAGACGGCGGTTTGTTTCCTACACCGAATACCTTTCAAAACTACATAGATGTTCAGGAAAAGTTTGATTTTATGCGGATGTTTTTCAATAGTCTGTTCATCTCTGTAACGATAACTGCAATCACAATTTACACCAGTGCTTTAGTAGGATTTGTTTTTGCTAAGTATCGCTTTAGAGGAAGAAATTTGCTCTTCGGTGTGGTACTCAGTACGATGATGCTGCCTTGGGCAGTAACAATTATTCCTAAATATGAGATGATGCTTGATTTTGGTTGGCTGGATTCCTATAAGTCGCTAATTATTCCAGCAATGATCAGTGGTTTTGGTATCTTCCTGTTCCGGCAGTCAATTTCTCAGATTTCTGATGAGATGCTGGAAGCGGCGAGAGTAGACGGTGCATCTGAATTCTTCATCTTTCATAAAATCATTCTACCCATGTCGCGCAACACGATTGCAAGTTTGGCAATTTTTCAGTTTTTATGGAGCTGGGAAGACTATCTATGGCCGTTCCTGATGATTAATGATGAGAAGAAACAGCTGATTTCTGTCGGATTGAGAATGTTCAACGGACAGTACGGAACAGACTACGGCGGATTATTTGCGGCAACTTCAATTTCAATCATCCCGGTTATCATTGTTTATATCATTTTCCAGAAGCAATTTATTGCTGGTGTGGCCAGCGGTTCAGGGAAGTAAAAAAAGAAAGATTGGATACTTCTTTACCTTATGGATATAATAGTTGTAAATAAACAAGAAGATGGTGAAGAAAATGCGGGTAACAATCAAACAAATTGCACAGGAGGCTGGCGTAAGTATTACAACGGTTTCCAATGTCATCAATAAAAAAGCCCATCGAGTTTCAAAAGATAAGATTGATCTGATTGAGGAAATCATAAAAAAATATAATTATGCACCAAATATGAATGCCAGAGCACTGGTACAATCCTCTTCAAAGCTGATTGGTCTGCTTTATTATTCAGACAAAGTAGATATTGATTTCTCCGACCCTTTTGTTACTGAGGTTCTGGAAGGAATTGAACGTCGGGCAAAGGAAGCCGGTATGTTTACGTTGATTCATAATGTTACTTCAGTGGAGGACGTAGAGGCTGTTCAGAGAAACTGGAAATTTGAGGGATTTATTGCTGTTGGTGTATCCGCAGAATTCTTCAGTGAGATTAACAAAATTATTCAAGCACCTGTTGTGTTTGTTGATACCCATCTCACAGATGAAGAGAGCTATCTGGCAGAGCACTCGAATAACCGGGTGTTCATCAATACAGATGATTTTGAAGCGGGGCTTATAGCAACCCGCTTCCTGATAGAAAATGGGCATAAAAGGTTTGCGTTTCTGACCTATCCTTTTGACGAAGATACAACAGGAGTTATCGAGCAGCGCTATCAAGGCTTTAATAAAGCCTTGAGAAACAGTAATTTGAGTTTTGAGCGCAGACATCTTTATACGAGAGATGATTTTGATCAGATGGCTGCCCGGTTAACTGAATTTACCGCAGTAGTAGTTACTGCAGATTTTCTGGCAGTTTCCTTTATTCATTCATTAAAGGTGAAGGGATTATACGACAGAGAGAAAATAGCAGTTATTGGTTTCGATGATATTAAGTATGCAGAAATTAATGATCCCCCATTGACAACTATTCGTTTGGATCATGTCAAAAAAGGAGAAATGGCATTAATTAAGCTGCTTGAAATTATTGAGGAGCCAGATAAAGAGAATCAATCGCTTTATTTTCTTTCTGGAGAATTGATTGTCCGGCAATCTGTAACGAAAGTGACTGAGTAAGAAATTCAGTAAACAAAGGAATGTCTTTTTGGGACATTCCTGCAGCCTGTTTCAAAAAACGTACTTTAAATAAAACAGGTGGTGTGTAGGCACATGGCAAAAATTGCAGATGAATACTTTAAACTTAATCCTTGGAAGATTATCGAAACTGGCTTTAATCCTGAATATGAGCAGGTGTCAGAGTCTATTTTCTCTCTAGGAAATGAATATATGGGCGTTCGCGGCTACTTTGAAGAAGGATCTTCGGGGGAAACTCTATTAGGCAGCTATTTTAACGGTATTTATGAGTTCAGCCGAAAAAAGGCGCTTTCTCATTACAAAGGAATTGTTACGAAACCTCATTTCATGCTAAATACCGTTGACTGGTTATATACAAGAATTATGATTGACGGTGAGCGGTTGGATATGAATGCGATTACTTTTGAAGATTTTTCTAGGGTACTCGATTTAAAAAACGGTTGTTTAACACGATCTTTTGTTTGGATAACGAAAACTGGAAAACGTTTGAAGGTTCAATTTGAACGCTTTCTACATATGGAAAATTCAAGCAGCGGCTATCAAAAAATTTCGTTTAAACCTTTGAATTTTAACGGAAATCTTCAGCTGATTAGTGGAGTTGATTTCAATACAAAACATGGTCAGGAGCCAGTCTCCTTCTGGAAAGAAAAGCGAAAAGGACAGCTTAATGCGCAGGAAGATTTAGCAATTATCGGCCAAACGATTTCTACTGGTCAGCAAATATTTTCCGGATTTCATCTGAATAGTAATCAGAAAGCAGAAAAGAAACTGATAGAATCAGACAAGCTAATCGGATATGAGCTTCAGCTGATTTTAGAAGAAGGACAAGAAGTCATTGTAGAAAAGCTTGTTTCTAATCTTATTAAGAAACAGCCTGCTGATACAGATGAATTGTGGCAGGAAGGAACAGACGCAGTCGAAGCACTTTCTCTTCAAGGCTATACGAAAGGACAAGAAGCTCAGCAAAACTATTGGCAAAATATCTGGGATAACTTTGATATTCGAATTGACGGGGATGAAAAGAACCAGCAGGGAATCCGGTTTTGCATCTTCCAGCTGCAGCAGACTTATCATGGACAAAATGCTTCAAACAACATTGGGGCTAAAGGTTTAACAGGAGAAGCATACAGCGGTCATGCATTTTGGGACACAGAAACCTGCTGTTTACCTTACTATCTATTTAACAATCCAAAGGCGGCTAAAAACCTGCTTGAATTCCGCTATTCAACTTTGGAGGCTGCAAAGCGCAGAGCCAAAGAATTGGATTGTCAAGGTGCCTGTTATCCAATTGCTACGCTGAATGGGGATGAGGCGTGTGACCTTTGGCAGCATGCCAGTACACAGTTTCAGCCAAGCACAGGAGTAGCCTATGGTATCTGGCATTACAGTCACCTAACAGGAGATAAAGAATTTCTATACAGTCATGGAGCAGAGATGCTGGTAGAAATTTCCCGCTTTTTGGAAGCACGGGGAGATTGGAGTCAGCTGACAAATAAATTCGGCTTTTACGGTGTAATGGGACCGGATGAGTTTCAGGTGATGGTCAACCATAACGCATATACCAACTATATGGCAAAAATGACATTTGAGTATACAGTGAAGATACTGAAACAAATGCTTAAAGAAGCGCCAGAGCAATTTGTGGCAGTACAGGAAAAAACTGGCGTAACAAAGGATGAGTGGGAAAACTGGGCGCATTGTGCAGAAGAAGCGCTGTTCTTTGAAAGAGAAGATGGTGTTATCGAACAACACGATGGATTTTTTGATTTGCCTCATATTGATATTCAAAAGATTCCTGTGACGGATTTTCCATTGTATTCTCACTGGTCCTATGATCGTATCTATCGCAATGATATGATCAAACAGCCGGATGTTTTGATGTTCCAATTCTTATACAATCAACAGTTTTCTAAAGAATCTAAGCGGGTAAACTACGAGTACTATGAACCTAGAACGATTCATGAATCTTCATTGTCACCGTCTATTCATTCTGTATTAGCGGCTGAATTAGGCAAATTTGATGAAGCCTTTGATTTCTTCAGCTTTGCGACTCGGATGGATTTGGACAATTACAACCGCAATACGAATGAAGGGCTTCATACGACATCTATTGCCGCCGCCTGGATGAATATTGTCTATGGCTTTGGTGGACTTCGGAGTGACGGCAGCCAGCTGGTTTTGAACCCAATACTGCCGGTACAGTGGACAGGCTATTCCTTTAGAATCCAATATAACGGCAGCATCATTGAAGTTGCTGTTGCTGATAAACAGGCGACTCTTCGAACAGTTGCCGGCAAGCCAGTAACAATGACCGTCTATGGACAGGAAAGAACGATTGCTGAAGCAAGCAGTCAGTTGATGATTCCAGAACAATGGCAAGTTTAAAGAACTGTCAGTAGCTTTTCTCGACTGGTGAGACCTGCCTGAGGAGTAGCTGGACTTGGAAAATAGGCGAATCACTATTAGGGAGATTGGGCAGGGATGAAGAATTTTCTCTCAATCTTCCTTTTTGTCGAAATTAAGAAAAATTGGAGGAGAAAACATGAGCTGGATTATTTCAGAGACTGGAAAACAGCTGGACAAAGCTGTAGATTTTGGAAATAAATTCCTTATCGGTAATGGCTATTTCGGCTATCGGGGGACGCTGGAGGAGTATACAAAGAAAGAGATGGTTGCCTGTAATCTATCTGGAATTTACGATCAACGGGGAACCGCTTGGCGGGAACCCGTTAATGCGCCTAATGGATTGTTTACAAAGCTAACAGTAGCTGGAGAAAACATTGATTTAACAACCTGCGATATTGAAGAGCATCTTCAGCAATTAGACATGTACAAAGCCGTTCATCAGCGAAAAACAGTTTTTAAGGGAAGCAACGGGCTAGTGACAGTTGAAAGTGAGCGTTTCGCAAGCAGCAGCGACTCCCATCTCCTGGTCATGAGCTATTCTTTTTCTTTAGAGAAAACTGGGGAAGTTCGGCTTTTAACAGGAATTGATAAGCAGATTTGGGATATTAATGGTCCTCATTTAACGGATTTTACCGTTCATAAAGAGACAAGCGTCATTGGTTTATCTGCTGTAACCAGTGAATTAGGAGAGACCGTAATCACAGCTGAAACAGCTGCTTTTAACGAAGATATACAGCCGCAGCTGATTGATTCAGAAGCCGGTGTTTTTCATGAATTTACATTTACCGCTGAAGCGGGGAAAACATATACTTTGACTAAAACAATTGCGGTTTACACATCAAAGGATACAGAGAATCCTGTCGAAACAGCACTTGAGAGCAGCCGGAAGGCGAACAATATCGGCTATGAAGTCTTGAAAGAACAGCATGAGGAACAGTGGAAAAACTATTGGTATGTATCAGATGTTGAAATTGAAGGGGATGAAGAAGCTCAGCTGGCATTACGTTACAGTATTTATCAGCTGCTAAGTATCGCCCCTAGAAAAGGACAACCAGTATCAATACCGGCTCGGGGGCTGTCAGGTCAGACGTATAAAGGAGCTGTTTTCTGGGATACAGAGATGTTTATGCTGCCTTTTTTCCTGCATACAGCACCTGATGTAGCAAAAAGCTTGATGGATTATCGAATTCGCACATTGGATGGGGCCAGAGCAAAAGCAGCTGAATATGGCTTTAAAGGTGCTTTCTATGCCTGGGAAAGCCAGGAAAATGGACAGGATGCTTGTTCAGACTACAATGTTACAGATGTGTTCACTAAACGACCAATGCGGACCTACTTCCGTGATAAGCAAATTCATATTAGCGGCGATGTTGCCTACGGTATTTGGCAAACCTATTTAATGACTGGTGATCAGGAGATTTTATTCGATGGAGGAGCTGAAGTCATTCTTGAATGTGCCCGTTTTTATTATTCCTATTCCTATTATCGTTCTGAGAAAGAACAGTTTGAGCTGATTGATGTAATTGGTCCGGATGAATACCATGAACGTGTTTATAATAATGTGTATACAAATAAAATAGCGGCTTACACACTGGATATTGCACTAAAAACACTGGAAATTATTAGTGAAAAACCGGATTTTTACCGAGCGCTTATTGAAAAGCTGAATTACGAGGAAGAAATTCTAAATCTAAAAAAAATGAAAGTCGCTTTATATATTCCGGAACCTGATGAAGAAACCGGTGTTATTGAGCAGTTTGACGACTACTTTAAGCTTGAGGATACAACTGTGGATGAGGTTCGCTCGCGGCTAATCGACCCGAAAGAATACTGGGGCGGTGCCTATGGTGTGGCTTCAGATACACAAATCATCAAGCAGGCAGATGTCGTGTTGATGCTGAACTTATTTAAAGAGGATTATTCAAAAGAAGTAAAAAAAGCCAACTGGACCTACTATGAACCACGAACAGAGCATGGTTCTTCTTTAAGTCCCTGTATTTATGCCTTGCTTGCCTGTGATGTTGGCGATCCTGAGTGGGCATATCCGTACTTCATGAAGACTGCCTCCGTTGATTTAACGGGACAGACGAAACAATTTGCTGGAACCATTTATATTGGTGGAACCCATCCGGCAGCGAACGGTGGCGCTTGGATGGCTGCAGTTCTTGGCTTTGGCGGATTGAAGATAGAAAACGGCAAGCTTTCAACAAATCCCAAGCTACCAAAAAAATGGACAAAGCTAAGCTTTAAAGTTTGTAGAAATGACGGAATTTATCAAGTGGAAGCAGGAAAGGACGGCAGTAAAATATGGAAACGATGAAAGGTGCAATATTTGATTTGGATGGTGTAATTGTGGATACTGCAAAGTATCATTATCTGGCTTGGAAAAAGCTGGCGAATCAGCTAGGATTCGATTTTACTGAAGAGCAAAATGAACGATTGAAAGGTGTCAGCCGAGTGCGTTCACTGGAAATTCTTTTGGAGATTGGCGGTATTAATTTAACTGAGGAAGAGCAGGAAAAGTACAGAGAACTGAAAAATGAGTGGTATCTGGATTATATTAAAGATATGAAAACAGATGAGCTTTTAAAAGGGGCAAAGGAATACATCCTGCAGCTTAAAAAAGCCGGAATTAAGATTTCTTTAGGGTCTGCCAGTAAGAATGCAGTTTTAATTCTAAAGAATTTAGACATTTATGATCTTTTTGATGCAATTATTGATGGTAATCAAGTATCCAAGGCTAAGCCTGATCCAGAGGTTTTTTTAAAGGCAGCAGAAGCACTAGGATTAGATTCGTCAGTGTGTACTGTTTTTGAGGACGCCGAAGCAGGGGTTCAGGCTGGAAAAGCGGCAGGAATGTATGTAGTTGGAATCGGAACAAAAGAGAATCTTCCAGAGGCAGACAGGGTTGTTGCTGGACTTTACGAATTATTAGTTTAAAAATTTAAGTGACTGATAATTTTATAATGGAGTAAAGATAGAAGGTCTAAGTTGTATGGGAGCGGGCAACTCCTGCGGTTACTCATCGCAGTTTAAAATCTGACAAGTGCTCCCGCGGTTACTCGTCGCAGCCTAAAACCCGACAAGTGCTCCTGCATTACTGTTTATTCGATTTTCATGTGAGTGAAACATAACTCTTTGAGTTATATCTCACTCACGTTTTTTTGCTTTAAAACTGAACAAAAGAAGAAGTAGAAATAATTTTTTGAAATAAGCTGCCTTTTTATTAAAAGTTTTGAAGCAGCAAGAAAAAGTATAGCCTAAAGAATAGGTGCTATTACGATTGCGTTCCTTATTCTCCATGATTAATACTTTCAGTCAACCGTTCTTGTATTGTTACGCTTAAAATTTGCTATGAATGCAAATGATGATATCCCTGCGTTTAGTTTCCCCAAAAAGTGAAACTACTGCTATAAGAAAGTTCTCTTTATGCTAAAATGAGAAAAGAGAATAGTTGTCAGTTATTTGTAAAAGAAGAGAGGGCTGCTGAAAAAAGGAGAGTGCCTATGCCTATTGAAATCGAAGCAATTGGAATTGTAGATAATCAAATAAGCCAGCGTAAGGATAACTCATGGGGAACAGACCTATCCAAGGTTATTCTAAAATCAAATTATTTTGGCGGATTGAAAGGCTTATCAGAATTTTCTCATGTTCTGATACTCTATTATCTGAATCAAGCACATTTTGATGAAAAAAATCATTTGCAAAGAAAGCCGCAGAACAGGGAAGATATGCCTTTAGTAGGAATTTTTTCCCAAAGAGGAAAGGATCGCCCAAACCAAATCGGGATTACAGCAGTAGAGGTAGTTTCTGTTTCGGAAACTACGTTAACAGTGAAAGGGCTGGATGCAATTGACGGCACGCCGGTTTTAGACATTAAACCATATTATCCCATGTATGATTGTAAAGATGAGGCAATTGTTCCGGAGTGGGTCAATCGACTAATGAAAAGCTATTTTTAAATGAAAAAGAACTTGATTTTATTAATAGCAGGAAGTAAAAGAATAATTGAAAGAAACAGAGGAAGAACATGCAAAAAGAATACATTAAAATCCAACATATTCCAGCACTTTTATGGGGAAAGCAATCAGACCGACTATACGTTGCGGTTCATGGCGATCAGTCTAACAAAGAAGACAAAGTTATTGCACTGCTGGCTGAAGAAGCAGTGAAGAAGGGGTTTCAGGTGCTTAGCTTCGATTTACCTGCTCATGGAGAAAGAATAGGTGCAGAACCTCAAAATGCTCAAATATATATTGAAGAGCTTGAACAAGTAATGGTCTATGCAAAAAAACAGGCAAAAGACATTTATTTGTTTGCCAATAGTATTGGCGCCTATTTTAGCTTACTAGCTTTTTCTGATGAGAAGCTAAAGCAGACCTTGTTCTTATCACCTATTTTAGATATGGGTCAGCTTTTTGAAAAGATGATGCTTTGGGCGGGAGTCAATCCTGACCAGCTGCAAAAGCAGCAGGTTATAGCCACACCCTTCAAGACTCTCTATTGGGCGTACTATACTTATGTTAAGGCACATCCTATTGTAATGTGGGATATACCAACTGCTGTTTTATACGGTACCCTTGATAACTTAACAGATATGTCAGTGATAAAGGATTTTTCCAGCCGATTTCCAGTTGATTTAACGATTATGGAAGACAGTGAGCATTTTTTCCATACAGAGAAGCAGCTGGCTTTTTATCAAGCATGGCTACAGCAAATGATTAGTTAATTGAACGGCAGCAGCGACCTTGCCTGTCGGGGGAACAGTATTTATTGGCAATAGTTATTTAGGTTTTTTTATAATTTTGCGAACATCTTTACATCTCATGAATTCCTAGTATAATGGAAAGCACTGGAAAACAGCGACCTTCAAATCGTGGATGTTTCAGAATCTATAAGAATGATGGTGAGAAAATGACAAACAGCAAGATACGTGTTGTCGTCGGAATGAGCGGCGGGGTTGACTCGTCGGTTACAGCACTGCTTTTAAAGGAGCAGGGCTATGATGTTGTAGGCATCTTTATGAAAAATTGGGATGATACCGATGAAAATGGTGTCTGTACAGCGACAGAGGACTATAAGGATGTTGCTAAGGTAGCCGATCAAATTGGTATTCCCTACTATTCGGTGAATTTTGAAAAGGAATATTGGGATCGTGTGTTTGAATATTTTTTAGCAGAATATCGACTTGGCAGAACACCGAATCCCGATGTTATGTGTAATAAAGAAATCAAATTTAAAGCCTTTTTAGACTATGCTATGCAGTTAGGTGCAGATTATGTGGCTACAGGACACTATGCACAAGTAGCGCGTGATGAAGACGGAACCGTCCATATGCTGAGAGGTGTAGATAATAATAAGGATCAAACATATTTTCTAAGTCAGCTGTCACAAGAACAGTTAGCTAAAACTATGTTTCCGTTAGGCAGCATGGAAAAATCAGAAGTCCGTCGTATTGCAGAAGAAGCAGATTTAGCAACTGCAAAGAAAAAGGATTCAACTGGTGTTTGCTTTATCGGAGAAAAGAATTTCAAGGAATTCTTAAGTAATTATTTACCGGCTAAGCGCGGCAATATGGTCACTGAAGATGGTGAAGTGAAAGGTCAGCATGACGGATTAATGTATTATACAATTGGTCAGCGGCAAGGACTTGGAATTGGAGGAGGCGGTCAATCGCAAGAACCTTGGTTTGTGATTGGCAAGGAGTTGGAAACAAATACTCTTTATGTTGGTCAAGGCTTCCATCATCCGACACTCTATGCTACACGTCTGGATGCCAGCCAAATTCATTTTACGACAAATGAAGAAAGAGTAAAGGAATTCCGCTGTACAGCAAAGTTCCGTTATCGTCAGCAGGATGTTCCCGTGACTGTTAAGCTTTTATCTGATAATCGGGCCGAGGTCATCTTTGATGAACCAGTCCGTGCAGTAACACCAGGACAAGCAGTGGTATTTTATGATGGCATGGAATGCCTTGGCGGCGGTCTGATCGATCAGGCATATAAAGACGCAGAAGTTCTTCAATATGTTTAAAAGTATGGGATGCCTTTGATTGATTTATCAGAGGCATCTTTCTAATAGCTAGACCAGCTTTTATGTTAAAATAAGATAACGGATGTTCTTTTTAAGCTCAATTGCTTGCATCTTTATCTGGAACTGACTACAATAGCATTTGTATGAATTGAAGAGGTGAAAAGAGTGTATCAAGTAATTTTAATGTATGGTGATAATGAACCATGGTGGTTTTTTGAAGAGTGGCGGGATGACATCATTGAAGAGAAAACGTTTGACTGTTTGGACGAAGCAGCTGCATATTACATAGAAAAGTGGCAGGAAATTTCCTCAAAATATACATATACAAATGCAAAGCCTAACTATCTTTCAGCCTTTTGGAATGATGGGGATGAGCGCTGGTGTGAAGAGTGCGATGATGATTTACAGCAGTATATGGGACTTGCCCTGCTGCAGGATGATCAGCCGGTAAATTTTGAAAGCGGCAAGGATCTCTATGAAGCTGGTGACCAATGCGGCAAAGCCAAGTGCTGCAAAAGAAGTGTTGCCAACTAACAGCAAAAAAAGTAGTTTAATTAGGTAAGATAGACGTATTTAGAAATAAGCTGCATATCTAAAATAGGAAAACTATTTTAGATATGCAGCTTATTTTTTAAATTGCTTTATTAAAAGTTACACGTGGAATAAATGACTAAATCCGGCAGATTATGCCATATTTTCTATAGCAGAATTGCTTTTAATCGTTACATACTCATTTCCTGTTTTCTATTGTACAAGCCCTGTTGTTTGCGTCTGTTGGTTCAAGAATTTCAATCACGGGCGCCTCTTTTTCTTTAATTGTCTGAAGTGCTTGAATAATCTGTTCCAGAGGCTGAGCCCCGTTAATCAAATATTTTCCATTTACAATTAATGCCGGGACACCTTTCAGCTGGTAGGTATCAGCCAAATGAAAGTCAGCTTCAACCAAGGCCAGGGTTTCTGGTGAATCAAAGGCTTCCTGCCACTTTGTGAAGTCGATTGAAGATGATTTGATTAGGCGTTCAATGACAGCCAAATCTTCGATATTTTGGTTTTTGACAAATAGCTCCTCTTGAAGAGCATCAAAGATATCCCAGTAACCGGCTTCTCCTGCAACAACGCCAGCGGCTTTTGCAGCAAGCAAGCCATTCATTGAAGTTGGAAATAAAAAATCTGTTTTTTTCATTCCTTTAATATTAAACCGGTGAAGCTCATCATTTTGATTGGCATGTACCCAGTGAGAAAGAATTTCCGATTTGGCTTGTTCTCTACTGCCAAACATTTGTGCTAGATCCTGTGGTTCTTTTGCTAGTGGAAATGAACGGTGAACAATTTGAACTTGTCTCATTCGGTAAGACATAGGAAAACAAAAGCTACAGATGACATCATGAAAAAATTCGATTGCTATCATAAGAACTCCGTTATTTTGAATTTTACACTTACAATTAGTAAGTATGTAGTTTTTGACTTTATATTTCAATAAGAAAGACTTAAGTAAAAAGCAAAGAGAGAGAAGAATGTGGTAGAATAAAGGCATTGAATTTTTTAATTAAGAGAAAAACTATATTAATACTGTAAAAGACTAGGAATTCATGTTATTTTCTTTGGTCGATGATTAAAGCAATAAATGCTAATAAATACCCGAGATACTCGGCTAAAAAAGCATCTTGCTGTGTTTTATGTAGGAATTGATTTTTCAGAGATTATTATAGATGAAACAGGAAAGTGAGTGAAATATATGGCGAACAAACAACTGATTATTGCTGAGAAGCCTAGTGTTGCTAAAGATTTAAGTAAAGTGCTGGGTGCAAACCAAAAAAATAAAAGCTATTATGAAGGGCCTACGGTAATTGTAACTTGGGCACTGGGTCATCTTTTAGGATTAAAAATGCCAGAGGATATTAATAAAGAATGGCAGTCTTGGCAAATGGAGACGTTGCCAATGGTGCCAAAGAATTTAGGCATCAAGCCTCTGCCTAAAACTGGCCATCAGTTAAAGGCAATTAAGCAATTAGCAAGCCGCAAAGATGTCACAGAAGCAGTGATTGCTACAGACGCTGGACGGGAAGGCGAGCTGGTTGCCCGTTGGATTCTTGAATATATCCGCTTTGAAAAACCAGTGAAGCGCTTATGGATTTCTTCACAGACAGATAAGGCAATCAAGGATGGGTTCAGAAAGCTGCGCCCAGCTAAAGAGTACGATAACCTTTACTACTCTGCGCTGGCACGGGCCAAGGCTGATTGGCTGGTTGGTCTGAATGTGACACGGGCTCTCACTGTAAAATATCAGGACAGTCTTTCAGCCGGTCGTGTGCAAACACCCACATTGGCATTGGTAAGAGATCAAGAGAAAAAAATTGAAGGCTTTCGTCCGCAAAATTATTTTAGTGTAGATTTAAATTATCATAAAGAAAAAGGACGCTTGGTTCAAAAAAATCAATTTGCGTTTAAAGAACGCAGCGAGGTAGAAGCTTTTGTGAAAGAGCTAAGTAAGAATAATGGAAAGGTTTCAGATATACAGGATAAGATGAAAACAGAAGCTGCTCCATTACCTTACGATTTGACTGAAATTCAGCGGGATGCCAACCAGCGCTATCAGTTCTCGGCAAAGAAAACATTGTCGCTGGTACAAAGTCTGTATGAATACCACAAAATCGTATCTTATCCTCGGACAGACAGTAAGTATTTGACAACAGATATGAAAGACACAATGAAGGAACGTTTACAGGCTATCAGCTCCAGCTTTCCAGAAGCGAAGGAATACCTGAAAAATAATGGTCAGGTTGTCTTGAACAAAGTATTTAATAATGAGAAGGTTAGCGATCACCATGCCTTGATTCCTACTGAACAGCGTCCTCGCTTTGAAAAATTGAGCAATGACGAACAAAAAATTTATTTAATGATTGTTGAACGTTTTCTAGGAATCTTTGCCCAGCCTCATAAAGTAAATCAGCGAAAAATTACCGTTTCTTTCGGCAAGGAAAATTTTGTTTTTAGACAGAATAAAGTAGAGGTTGCTGGTTGGAAAAAAGAAAAAGAAGCCGCTGCTGCCCCAACGGCGGATTGGAAAACTGGAATGAGTATTCAGCCGAATTTTTCAATTAATAAGGAAATGACGACTCCCCCTAAACCACTTAATGAAGGAACACTGCTGGGAGCAATGGAAAAACATAGCCTTGGCACTCCTGCAACTAGAGCTGAGATTATTGAAAAGCTGATTAAATCAGAATTGATGGAAAGAACAACACAAGGTTTGCTGGTTTCTCCTAAAGGGAAGCAGCTGCTTCAGTTGGTGAATCCATCTCTGGTGACACCTGAGCTAACTGAGAAATGGGAAAAAACATTGGAGCAAATTGCTCATGGTAAGAAAAACAGCAAGGAATTTTTGAAAGAGATTGAACAGGATACCAGCCGTTTGGTAAGTGAAATCAAGAAAAGCGAAAGCCGCTACCAGGATTTTTCCCTGACACAAAAAAAGTGTCCGGACTGTGGTGAAAACTTGCGTGAAAAAAATACTCGTGATGGAAAAATTTATGTTTGTTCAAATCAGGAGTGCAGCTACAGAAGAAGAAAGGATCCCAAGGTATCCAATCACCGTTGTCCTCAATGCCACAAGAAAATGGTGATTATTGATGGTAAGAACGGCTCTTATTTCAAATGCAATACTTGCTCCATAAGTGAAAAGATTCCAGATAAAAAGCAGCGCAATAAAAAAATTACTAAACATGAAGAACGCCAACTGATGAAAAAGTATTCTCAAAAAGAAGAACCAGGAGAAAGCGCCTTGGCACAAGCTTTAAAAGCAGCGCTGGGAGAAGATAAATAAAAAAATAGTTTCGTTATCGTTGGATTGAAAAAAGGAGTGATGACTGGTTGAGGTCATCACTCCTTTTTCTAATTTAACCCCGAGTTACTTTTGTATAAGGATTTGGCAGGTGATACGCGTCCTTTTCAGCAGAAGCAAAATTTCGTTGTAGATTAATGATTTTTACAGCATCTGTAGAACTGTAGGTATCAATTTTTATTTCTATTTCTTTTAGATTCTCATTTAATTCCTGAATTTATGCTAATACGTTACTTTTATGGGTAGAAAGTAATTCTTTGCGGGCAGCAATTGTATCAGGTCCTTTAAGAACACAATCAATAAAGGCTCGGATATCTTTGATTGGCATGCCAGTATTTTTTAGACAGCAAATGGGTTGCATTAAGTATAAATCAGACTCAGTAAAAGCACGGTGCCCAGACGAATTTTTTGAAACAAATGGCAGCAGCCCTTGTTTGTCATAAAAATGAATTGTAGGAATCGACAAGCTAAATAGCTCTGAGACCTCTTTAATAGAATAAGTCATTGTTTCTCTCCTCAAAAAAGTTAATCAAAACTCTTGACCTAAACAGTACTTTAGGTTCTATGATGATAATTCATCAAATGAATGATAGATTCAATTTTATGATTAGCGGAGGGAAAAGAGATGCAGAATAATGTTTTAGTAACAGGAGGTACAGGATTTCTTGGAATCCAAATAATAGTTCAATTGCTGCAAAAAGGGTATAATGTGAGAACTACCGTGCGTTCAATCAATAGCAAGGAAAAAATTATTGAAATGCTTAAAGAAAACGGTACAACATCAGTTGAACAGCTTCAGTTTTTTGAGGCTGATTTATCCAAGGATGACAATTGGGAGACGGCTATAACAGATTGCGACTATGTTCTGAGTGTTGCTTCACCAGTTTTCGTTACTAGACCAAAAAATGAAGAAGAAGCAATCCGTCCAGCGGTTGAGGAAATTAGTAGAGTATTAAGGGCAGCTCGGAATTCAGGGGTAAAGCGTGTCGTAATGACATCCAACTTTGGATCCGTTGGATTTAGTAATAAAGATGCATCAATTCCAACAACTGAAAAAGATTGGACTAAGGTAGACGAAAAAGGATTATCTATTTACGAAAAATCTAAGCTTCTAGCTGAGCAGTCTGCTTGGGATTTCATCAAAAATGAAGGAGGCTCATTGGAATTTGCAGCAATTAATCCAGTAGCTATATTTGGTCCATCTTTGAGTGCTCATATTTCAGGAAGCTTTGAAATTTTACAAGGTTTATTAAATGGATCAAGCAAAAGAATACCAAATATACCTTTAAATATTGTAGATGTCCGAGATGTTGCTGATTTGCATATTCGGGCAATGACCAGTGAAAAGGCGAATGGACAGCGATTTATTGCTTCTGCTAAAGGTCAAATATCAATAACTGAAATAGCATCAATAATCAAGAAAAAGCGACCCGAAGCTGCCGGAAAAGTCCCCTCAAAAATATTACCTAATGGAATTATCCGTATTTCTTCGTTGTTCAGCAGACAAGCTAAAGAAGGGGTACTCCTTTTGGGAATGAGCCGTAATGTCAGTAACGACAAAGCAAAAAGGGTTTTAGACTGGCAGCCGATTGCAGATAATGAAGGTATTATTTTAGCCTCCATTGATAGTATGATCAAGCATCATCTTATATAAAACGGCTTAACTGGAAAATAGAGTTGAGCTTAACTTGGAAAGGCGGGGATTGTTACGGAAAATAGCATAACTCAATTAGAAGGTCAATGGTTGATTAAAGGGTCAACTTTTCCTATGTGGCTTTCTGGAAAACGTCAGGTGCCAAGTATCAGCTATAAAATACTCAATCGCCATCCACTTAAACTATTGGATATAGTTACATATCAAACGAATACTGGGAAAATAAGAAAAATCACTGGTATAGATACGTTTAGAGAAGAGTTATTCGTTTGGCGAGGCAAAGGAGTTTTAAAAATTCTGACTAGTAAATGGCGAGTGATTGGCTTGACGGACAATATTCTGGTGATTAGATTTGATGCCTCTCTTGTAACCCCAGCAGGAATCGATGTTTTGGTACGGAAAGGTACAGAAATAGGCAGCCTTGGAGCTGTGCTTACTAACAACACTGATAAGTTTGGGCTTACGATTGATGAAATCAGCAGATTGAAATGGATTTAATCATATTAATAAGCACAGTAAAAGAATAGTTTTTGAAAAACTAGTTATATGACAATTTGTGTTGTAGGACAAAAAACTGAATAAACTTGTTGAGCTTAAAACAAATGCAGGAACTCCCTGCCGTTGTGTACCAACCTCCAAAAGTTAGACCTGAAAATCTAACTTTTAGAGGTTGGTACACCGTTGTTTTAAGTTCTTTTATTTGAAGAAAGGAAACAAAGCGAATAATCTGGGCAGCTAAGCCAATAGTTCATTATGCTTTGCCTCGAGTAATCCCAGAGACAGGCTTTACAAAGTCTATTCGTAGCTGGACAGCTAGCTTCAATTGTCGTTTAAGCAAGGGTGATATTTGATATTAACAGGTGTGAGTATTCAAGTCCGTGGAATCCTTCAATAACAATTTTCAATAACGTTGCAATCTTCCATAGTGTTTCTATTCTTGAGTCGTTCCATACCAAAGAGCATTCAGCGTTTTTACCTGTAGTTGATCCAGTATATGATTCATTTGTTGGATACACGGAAACGCTCCGTAATAATTTGTGCACGAGAAAATACCTTTTGAATTAACTAGTCATAGCTGACATTCATGTTCATGCTAAAATTATACTCTTTAGCAAAAACTCATGATTATGGGAGGAATTTAACAGTTATTTGACAGTTTTTGCTTACATATTCTGGTTATAATTCTTACATAGGATATCCTAAATAAATAAACATTCGAATGGTAGAAAAGGAGTAAGAATATGGTAAAAGCAAGTAGTGTAGCAACTTATGTAAACAGCCTTGTCGGTCAGCGTATCGATATGGACAATGCTTATGGCTCACAGTGTATGGACTTGACGATTCATGTCATGAAAAAATACTTTGACTGGTGGCCCAGCGGCAATGCGATTCATTTAACAACACAGGCTATCCCAGCCGGCTTTCAGCGAATTCGGGTAACCAATGCTGCGAGTATCAAAAAGGGGGATGTCCTTATTTGGGGACTGGGCATATATGCTCAATATGGACATACAGCAATTGCTGTAGAGGATGGGCAAGGAGATGGAACTTTTGTCTCTGTAGATCAGAACTGGCATAACTCAAGTTTAGAATTTGGAAGCCCGGCAGCTAGAGTTCTTCATAATATGGATGGTGTCTGGGGTGTTATTCGTCCTAATTATGAAACGGAGTCTGCACCATCGCCTTCAGAGTCACTTTTCGATACCCCGTGCTTCTTTGAAGTAGAGGGGGATTCCACGACTTACTATTTTGATGGTAAAGGGATTACAGGGATTGCTCATCCAGATGAAAAGGGTATTTTGAATACAATCTATAAAGCCAATTACGGCAAAGATATGCCGACAGTTCATCGAGCAGTGGGCTGGTTCTCAAGATTGCGCAGTGTATCGACGCGTCCGCTTGTAAAATAAGTGGAAAAACAGTATATACTTTATATTTGGAAAGAAAAGTGGGAGTTTTATGAAAGTTTGTATTGCTCATTTTAGAATATAATTAACTTATAGAGATGACAGCGCTGATATTTCTATAAAACAAACAACTATTTATTAAAATTATTAAGGAGGAAAATAATTATGAAATGTTTTTTTGAAGTAGAAGGAGATTCAACAATTTATTATTTTGACGGTAAAGGAATTACGGGGATTGCCCATCCAGATGAAAAAGGTATTTTGAATACAATCTACAAAGCAAATTACGGGAAAGATATGCCAACGGTTCGCCGAGCAGTAGGCTGGTTCTCAAGACTACGTAGTGTATCCACACGTCCGCTTGTAAAATAATACTACTGAGGAGGTGGAAGAATGGCAAATGAAAATATGAAGATTTCTCAAGATGGAAGAAATCTAATTAAAAAATGGGAAGGTCTTCGTTTGACTGCCTATCAGGATTCTGTAGGTAAGTGGACAATCGGGTATGGACATACGAAAGGTGTTTATCCAGGAATGACTATTTCAGAAAGTCAGGCGAATGCTTTTCTAGATGAAGATATCAAATCACATGCATCTGGTATTTTCAACTACGTAGAGGTTCAATTAACACAGGGACAGTTTGATGCTTTAGTGAGCTTTCACTTTAACTTAGGTGAGGCGATTCTTGTGGGTTCTCAGCTGTTGGTTTATCTAAACAGCAGGCAATGGCAGGCTGCAGCAAACGAAATGAAAAAATATGTTTATGCAGATGGTGAATTTCTACAAGGTTTGCTTAATCGTAGAAACGATGAAGTAGCATTGTTCTTAAAAACAGGCGGAGTTGTAGAGGACGCCCTATTTGACACACCTTGTTTCTTCGAGGTGGAAGGTGATTCAACAACTTATTACTTTGACGGTAAAGGGATTACAGGAATTGCTCACCCAGATGAAAAGGGTATTTTGAATACAATCTATAAAGCCAATTACGGGAAAGATATGCCAACGGTTCGCCGAGCTGTAGGCTGGTTTTCAAGATTGAGATCAGTGTCTACTCGTCCCACTGTTAAATAACTAATCTGAAAATATAGTTAGTAGAAAAAGCCTTATCGGGGATCAACCGATAAGGCTTTTTTTAAATTGGAGTAAGCTGCTGATTTATAGAGAGAAAAAATCTGGTTTTTTATCGTAAAGCAATGATTTATTTTTCCTAATAATTAGAATACTCTGAAAAATTCGTTTTTTTTCATTTTTCCATTTCGAAAGTCTTGGTACTTTTGCAATAAAGGAGTATACTCAAAAGGACATCATAATAATTATTATTTTATAGTGCTTTTTCTTATATGAAGAAAAAGCTGAGAACAAGGAGGGTGTTTTATGGATATTGTTACGTTGGCAAGATTCCAGTTTGGAATGACAACGGTATTTCACTTTTTCTTCGTACCGTTTTCCATCGGTGTTGCCTTGGTTGTAGCAATCATGGAATCGATGTACGTTTGGAAAAAGGATGAGCGCTATCGGAAGATGGCAAAATTTTGGGGGAATATTTTCCTTCTAAGCTTCGCAGTAGGGGTTGTGACCGGAATTATTCAGGAGTTTCAGTTTGGGATGAACTGGTCTGATTATTCTCGCTTTGTTGGGGATATTTTCGGAGCACCGTTGGCTGTGGAAGCACTGCTGGCTTTTTTTATGGAGTCAACTTTTTTAGGTTTGTGGATTTTTACTTGGGATCGCGTCAAACCAAAGGTTCACTTGCTGTTCATGTGGCTGGTGACAGGAGCTTCAATGCTCTCCGCGTTTTGGATTCTGGCTGCTAACAGCTTTATGCAGCATCCGGTAGGCTACACGCTGCGTAATGGTCGGGCAGAAATGACTGATTTCGGAGCTTTGCTGACGAATCATCAAGTTTGGTACGAATTTGCTCACGTAATCGCGGGAGCGATTACCATGGGTGGAATGATTGTTGCCGGACTAGCGGCTTTTCAAATTTTGAAAAAGCGGGATACAGAGTTTCATAAACGTTCCATGCGTTTAGGCTTAGTGGTTACTTTAGTCGGTTCAATCCTTGTTTTAGGTGCTGGTGATGCTCAGATGAAAGCATTGATTGACGATCAACCGATGAAATTTGCGGCGATGGAAGGAGCTTATGAAGATTCTGGCGATCCAGCTGCCTGGACCTTGATTGGCTGGGCGGATGAAGCGAAGCATAAGCAGGTTTTTGGTATTCAAATTCCTTATATGCTGAGTATTTTATCTTATAATAAACCTTCCGGTGCTGTAGACGGGATGGACACAGTTAACAAAGAACTGATTGAAAAATATGGCGAAGATAATTATTATCCGCCAGTCAACACTTTATTCTGGAGCTTCCGTGTAATGGCTGGTTTTGGCATGCTGATGCTGCTGGTTGCGGTGCTAGGGTTATTCTTTACGCGTAAGAAGAAACCTTCTCTTTATGAAAAACGCTGGATGCTTTGGATTATGGGGTTATGTACGTTTGCACCATTTTTAGCTAATACAGCTGGCTGGCTGATCACAGAGCTGGGACGCTATCCTTGGACAGTTTACGGGTTATTCAGAATTGAAGACAGTGTATCTCCTAATGTATCAGTGACTTCGCTTTTAATTTCGAATATTATCTATTTTATTCTATTTGCAGGTCTGGCAACAGTTATGATTTATCTGATTACAAGAGAATTGAAAAAGGGACCTGATTATGAAGAAAAAATGCTGGCACAGCAAACAGCCTCTTCAGATCCTTTTGACAGGGAGGTTTTCAGTAAATGAGTAATCTGCAGTTATTATGGTATGTATTAATTGGTGTCTTATTTTCAGGCTTTTTCTTTTTAGAAGGCTTTGATTTTGGTGTAGGTATGGCAGTTCAGACTTTGACGCATGACGATCATGAAAAAGATCAGGTTGTTGAAAGTATTGGACCGGTTTGGGATGGCAATGAGGTCTGGCTGTTGACAGCAGGAGGCGCAATGTTTGCTTCCTTTCCCTATTGGTACGCTTCATTGTTTAGTGGCTACTATCTAATTTTGTTTATTATTTTAGTGGGATTGATTATCCGTGGTGTTTCCTTTGAATTTCGTCATCGGATGCCTGAAGGACCTAAAAGAAATATTTGGAACTGGACCCTGACAATCGGCAGCTTTTTAGTCCCATTTTTCTTTGGTGTTTTATTTATCAGTATGATTCAAGGGATGCCAATTGATGAAGCAGGGAATATGTCAGCGGGCTTTACAGACTATATTAATCTGTTTTCACTAGTCGGCGGAGTGGCTCTTACCCTGTTGTGCTACCTGCACGGGCTAAACTATATCGCATTAAAAACAGACGGCCCAGTCAGAGAACGGGCGAAAAATTACGCCGAATTTCTATATTGGATTCTTTATGTGGGACTAGTTGTTTTTGCTGTCCTATTGTATTTCAAAACCGATTTCTTTGAACTGCACTTTATGACAACCCTCCTTTTATTGGTTGGAATTGTCGGCTTGACTGTGATTGCCAATATTAGTGTGTTTAAGAAAAAAGAAATGCTGGCATTTGTTGCAAGTGGTCTAACCTTGGTTTTATTGGTAGCGTTGCTGTTTAGCGGGTTATTCCCACGAGTAATGATTAGCTCTTTAGGCTCTGCTAACGATTTACTAATCGAGTCAGCTTCCAGCAGTCCCTATACACTAAAAATTATGAGCTGGATTTCTCTAACGATTTTACCATTTGTACTGGGGTACACGGCTTGGACATATTACGTTTTTAGAAAAAGAATTACCCATCCTCTCCATGCGGCGGGGTATGGTGAATGATCGATAAGGCAATCATGAAGATGCCTGAAACCAAACGAATGATGTTATTGCTTGCAGGATTTTCTTTCCTGCAGGCAGTCTTTATTATTGGGCAGGCGTATTATTTAGCAAAAGCGATTACTGGCTTATGGGGCGGCGGTTTATTGGAAGAGCAGTGGCAGTTTCTGCTGGGGTTCTTTTTATTTTACGCTGGTCGTCACATTATTACCTTTTTCAGGGATCAGCAGCTGGATAATTTTAGTTACAAGGCATCAAGAGAATTACGTGAGCAGCTGCTGACTAAAATTTTCCGATTAGGTCCAGTTGTTGTTCAAAAAGAAGGCACAGGAAATATTGTTACCATGGCTTTAGAAGGTATTCATCAGACTGAAAATTATTTTCAGTTGATTTTGATGAAAATGATTAATATGATGGTGATTCCCTGGATTATCTTAGCGTTTCTTTTTACGCTGGATATTCGTTCTGCGGTTATCCTGTTAATTGTATTTCCGATAATTATTGTATTTATGATTATTTTAGGTTATGCAGCACAAAGTAAAGCGGATAAGCAGTATAAGGCTTTTCAGCTGCTCTCTAATCATTTTATTGATTCGCTCAGAGGTTTGGACACATTAAAACTGTTTGGACTAAGCAAAAAGTATGCTGACAGTATTTACTCTACTAGTGAGCGTTTCAGAGAAGCAACTATGAGTACTTTGAAAATAGCGATTCTATCAACTTTTGCGCTTGATTTTTTTACAACCTTATCAGTAGCAGTCGTTGCCGTTTTTCTAGGTCTAGCGTTGCTAAATGGGCAGATTATTCTATTCCCGGCACTAACAACACTAATTTTGGCACCGGAATTCTTTCTGCCAATTCGTGATTTTGCTGGTGATTATCATGCAACACTGGATGGAAAAAATGCGTTTCAGGCTATCCACAGCGTGTTGGAGCTGCCGGAGGCTTCTCAGACAGAGCAGCTGACATTACCGGAATGGTCAGCAACTGATAAGCTTTTTGTTCAAAATCTTAGCTTTACTTATCCAGAACAGGAACGTTCGACTCTGAAAGAGCTTTCTTTTTCTGTTGAAGGACTGCAAAAGGTGGGAATCATCGGCGCCAGCGGCTCTGGGAAATCTACGTTGATTAATCTACTGACGGGGTTTCTTACACCGGAATCAGAAACAAGCTTCTTGCTTAACAATCAAGCCCTTCCTCATATGGCACAGCAGGACTGGCAGAAACAGATTTTATATATTCCACAAAATCCCTACGTGTTTCAGGATACACTGGCAAATAACATTCGATTCTATACGCCGGAGGCTACTGATGAGCAGGTTGCAAAAGTGATTCAGCTGGTTGGCTTGGATGAACTGACAGCTGAGCTGCCGAATGGCATTGAGACTGTTATCGGTGAAAGCGGCCGAATGCTTAGTGGCGGTCAGGCTCAGCGAGTTGCACTGGCACGGGCGTTTTTGGATGCACAGCGGCGAATTTTGATTTTTGATGAGCCGACAGCTCATTTGGATATTGAGACAGAAGTCGAGCTTAAAGAGAAAATGCTTCCGTTAATGGAAAATCATCTTGTGTTTTTTGCTACTCATCGGCTCCACTGGATGAAGGAAATGGATTTCATTTTAGTGATGAATGAAGGTCGTCTGGTTGAGTGGGGGACCCTTCCGGAACTGCTGGAAAAAAATGGTTATTATGTATCGTTGATACAAGAGATGAGGGGGGAAAGTGATGAATAAACTCCCGATAAATACAGCAGATTACCGAAACGATAAATGGGTAAAGCCTTTTTTGAAAAAGTATAAAGGATTATTAGCTGCTGCATTATTTTTAGGTTTTCTGACATTTTTTAGTGCTGGTGCATTAATGTTTAATTCCGGCTATTTAATCAGTAAAGCTGCCTCACTGCCTGAGAATATTTTAATGATATATATCCCAATTGTATTAACTCGGGCATTCGGCATCAGCAGACCGGTTTTTCGGTATATTGAACGACTGGTTAGCCACAACTGGGTATTAAAAATGACATCAGATTTACGTTTGAAGCTCTATTTAACTTTAGAAAAGAGAGCAATGTTTTTAAAGTCTGATTTTCAGACAGGGGATCTTTTGGGTTTACTTTCTGAGGATATTAATCATCTGCAGAATTTGTATCTGAGAACTATTTTCCCCACTGTGATTGCCTGGATTCTTTACACATTTATTATTATCGGTTTAGGATTATTTTCGTGGTGGTTTGCTTTAGCTATGCTGCTGCTTCTGGGAAGTATTGTTTTTCTGCTGCCGCTGCTTTCGTTAATAGTAAATGGTGCACGTCAGGAAAAACAGAAAGTTTCTAAGAATGAGTTATACAAGACATTAACTGATAATATTCTAGGTGTTTCCGATTGGATGTTTAGTCAAAGAGGTGCAGATTTTGTTGCATCCTATGAAGCACAGGAGAGGAAATTACGCGGACTAGATGAAAAGACAAAAAAGTTTGACCGAAGCAGAGATTTTACATTACAGTTGCTGTTTGGTTTGATTGCTTTAGCTGTCTTATCATGGACAGCATTCCGTTTTCCTGGAAATCATGGCGGAGCGGCTAACTGGATTGCAGCTTTCGTGTTAACTATTTTTCCACTGATTGATGCGTTTGCACCGCTACCTGCTGCTGCTCAGGAAGTGAATATTTATGGAGATTCTATTCGTCGTTTGAACGAGCTGCCGGATAATCATGAAGAAAGCAGAACACAGGAGCTAACGCCAGAGACCGTGGATATCAATATTAAAGAATTGACTTTTGCTTATTCAGAGCAGGAAAAAAATGTGCTGGATCAGCTGACGCTAACTATTCCAAGGGGCGAGAAGCTGGCTATTTTAGGGCGTAGCGGTTCAGGAAAGAGTACATTTGCTTCGTTGATTCGGGGAGACCTTCTTCCTACAGCGGGGCAGGTATTGTTGGGAGATGTTCCAACAGCGTTGTTTGGCGATCAGATTACCCAATGGATAGGTGTTATTCAACAGAAGCCGTATTTGTTTCGTACTACGATTTTGAATAATATCAGACTAGGCAATGAGCATGCTTCTGAAGAGGAAATCTGGCAGGTTTTAGAGCAGGTGGGCTTGAAAAAAATGGTGACGCAGCTGCCTGAAGGACTACAGACAATGGTTGATGAGGCAGGCCTGCGTTTTTCCGGAGGGGAACGCCATCGACTGGCGTTAGCAAGAATTCTCCTGCAAAATACACCAATTGTGTTGCTTGATGAGCCAACAACGGGTCTTGATCCAATTACAGAGCAGCAGCTTTTAGCCACTTTTTTTGAAGTGCTGCAGGACAAAACAATCATTTGGATTACCCATCATCTCCAAAGTGTACAATCTATGGATCAGGTCATATTCATTGAAAACGGCAAATTGACAATGAAAGGAACACCAGAACAGCTAATGGCAGAGAATGCTCATTACCAGCAGCTTTATCGTGTGGATCAGGGCTTGTAGCAAGCTGCTAAATGGAAAGGGCACCAAAAAAACGGTCTGTAAATCGCATTTTTTGGCGATTGGCAGGATTACAAAAAGAGAGGGACTAGACATCGATTGTCTCGGTCCCTCTCCTTAATTGTAAAGCTGCAAATTGAAATGAGAACAGCAGCAATAAAATAGGCTGTTAATAAGAACGGCCTAATAAAAGTTCAGTTAGCATTTTCAATTGTTTCGTGCTGTCACACGGAGGTAGTTTTTCAATATCTGAAAGGGCTTTTTCCGTCATTCGACCGGCAAACTCTTTTGCCTTACTTACACCGTTGAGCTGATGGACAAGTGCTGCCACTTCATTTGCTTCTTCTACTGTAATCAGCTCCTGCTTATCAAGATAAGGCGCTAATAAACTGCTGTGTTCTTCCAAAGCAAAAATTAAAGGGAGTGTGTATACCCCTTGAGAGATATCTTCGATAGTAGGTTTTTTTAGAACAACTTCGGTAGCTGAGTAATCAAGAATATCATCATAGATTTGAAAAGCAATACCGATATGACGTCCGATTCTACTTGCTAGTTTTTCTACTTCCTTTGGCGCGTGACCAAAATGAGCACCTTCAATACAGCTGAGAGAAAAAAGCTCAGCCGTTTTTCCAGTTACGCTTCGCAAGTAGTCAGTAACAGTGATATGCTTATTGTAGCGTGTATACATTTGATCCAGCTCACCCAGAAGCAGGCGTTTCATCGAGTGGGCATTAATGCGAAGAAAATCCGAGCCTTTCATTGTATCTGCCAGTAAATCGAAAAATTCTGTAAATAGCAAATCACCAGTATAGACGGCTACATCCTTACCGTATTTCGACTGTATAGTCTGAGTTCCTCGGCGCAGCGGCGAGTCATCAATAATATCATCATGGACTAATGTAGCCATGTGTAGAATTTCCAAAGATGCAGCAATTTTTACTAGCTGCTGCTGATTCTGTTGTTCCTTATTGCCCATTTGGGCGAAAATAAAGAAAAAAGCCGGACGGAGCATTTTGCCGCCGGAGTGATTCAGCTCAAGCAGTGCTCGTTCGATTTCTTTATTGCGAATATTAATTTTGTTTTCAATCAGCAGACTTGTTTCAATCAACTGCTGCTGAACCAGTGGAAAGTGTGTCCAAAAATCCTTCATAACAAAGTAGTTCCTTTCAATAACTCCATACTATTGATTGTATATGATATTGAGAAATAAATACAGTAAATTATTCGATTCAATTATGAAGCATATTTTAGCTAAAAGAAAGGAGAGAGGAGTATAATTTGAATAGAGATATCTTTTTTGAATTAGTTGAATTAAAAGCAAAAACTGCTAGTGTCCTGCCATTTCTGCTAGGGTTGTGTTATAGCTGGTATCACTATCGCCAGACACATCTGTTGTATGTATGCATTTATTTTGTTGCAATGTTCATTTTTAATATGGCAGTTGATATTTTAGATAATTATAATGATTATCTTCATGCAAAAGAAGGACATGATTATAAAGAAAAGACGAATATTATCGGACGAGAGGGTCTTTCATTGAAACAGCTCCGCCATTGGATTATCTGGATGATTACTGGTTCAGCATTGATTGGCATTGCTCTTTCAGTAATAGTCGGCTGGCCGTTGCTGGCGATGGGTGTCTATTGTTATTTAGTCGGCATCTTTTATTCCTCAGGGCCGAAACCACTGTCCAGCTTACCTTTAGGAGAAGTATTGTCAGGAATTACAATGGGATTCATGATTACGCTGATTTGTGTTTACATTAATACTTTTGAAGAATTTCAATGGACACTGTCAACAATCGGCGAGGTTTTCATGATTTCTTTACCAAATACCTGTCTGATTGCCAATTTGATGCTGGCAAATAATATTTGTGATTTGGAAGAGGATGAAAAAAATCATCGCTTTACTTTGGTACATTACTTAGGAAAGGGTAATGCGTTAAAACTATTTGTTCTGCTGCAGGTGATTGCTTTTGCAGCAATTGCTTATAGTGTCTGGTCAGGCCTGGCACCAATTACGCTGCTTTTAACATTCTTAATCATTCCTTTTGTCTGGAAGCAGACGCGACAGCTTCTTCAGGAGCAGATAAAAACGAAAACATTTATTTGTGCGGTAAGAATTCTTGCAGCAGGTGCTTTCGCTCAGGTTGTTTTTTTTGCCATTGGTTTATGGCTGTAATAAATGAAATGTGTGAGAGGAGAGAATTAACATGAGTAAACAGGTCATCATCTTAGGAGCAGGGTATGCAGGACTGAGGGCGCTTCATGAACTACAAAAGGGAGCGGCAGATTTAAAAATTACATTGGTGGACCGTAATGCTTACCATTATGAGGCGACAGACCTTCATGAGGTTGCGGCAGGAACACAAACAAAAGACAAAATCAGCTATCCAATCAGTGATGTGGTAAAAGCCTCATGTACTACCTTTATTCAGGGAACTGTGGACAAGATCGATCCAGACAATCAGACCGTATTATTAGAGGACGGACAGGTACTCACGTATGATTATCTAGTTGTCGCCTTGGGGTTTGTGTCTGAGTCATTTGGTATTCCTGGAGTAGAAGAATATGCTTTACAGATGGTGGATGTTGCTACGGCAGAACAGATTCATCAGCACATCGAAGAGCAGATGAAGACTTACAAAGAAACCAAAGACCCTGAACTACTAAAAATTGTGGTCTGTGGTGCTGGATTTACTGGGATAGAACTGCTGGGCGCGTTTGTTGAAGGTCGAAAACATTTTGCGGAACTAGCTGGAGTTGAACCTGCGGCGATTGAGCTTTACTGTGTTGAAGCGGTCACCCGTTTATTACCGATGTTCAGTGAAAAACTGGCAGACTACGGTATCCAGCGATTAGAAAAATGGGGAGTAAAATTTTTAACTGGAAAACCAATCAAGGAAATTAAGCCCGATACGGTGGTTTATCAAGAGGATAAAGAAACAGGAGCTGTTACAGAGCTGAAAGCCAAAACCATTATTTGGACAACGGGCGTCAGCGGCAGCCGCGTAGTCGGAGCTTCCGGCTTTGAAGCAAAACGCGGCCGGGTGATGGTTAATCCAGATTTAACTGCACCAGCACATGAAAATGTTTATATCGTTGGCGACTGCTCCGCAGTCATGGATATGGCCAGCAACCGTCCTTATCCGACCACTGCTCAGATTTCATTGAAGATGGGGGAGCAGGCTGGCAGAAATATCAAGGCTCAATTGAAAGGTAAGGCGACAGAACCCTTCACCTTCCATTCATTAGGCTCAGTATGCTCTATTGGAAATACCCATGCGTTTGGTGAAGTTGGAAAAACCGAAGTAAAAGGCTATCCCGCTTCCTTTATCAAAAAAGCAATTATGGACCGTTCCTTATTAGAAACAGGCGGTGTAAAAGAAGTAATGGCGAAAGGCCGTTTTGATTTTTATCATTAAAGAGAACTGTGGCATCGACGATACCACGATGCCTCAATCTCTGTAATAACTTATGAATAGATTGTTGAATCGTATAAGAGGACGGCTTGAGTATATACTTAAGCCGTCCTCTTTGTGAATTTTTAAAGCTTTGGTATTATATTTTGTTTAGATTAAGAGCGTGGCCAACTAAAAACAACTGAGCACTATAATCACTTAACATTATACTCTGTAATCGTGACTAGAAATCATACTAAATCAGACTGAACTAGAGCGCTGATATATCAGTATTTTTAGTATTTAAGTAATCAGAATTAGCAATATTAAATTTTTAAACCGGAGTGTAAATCGGGATGCAAAAAATCAAAACATTAAGTAAAATTAATCAATAGAAAAACAACGGACGAACAGCTAACAGCTTTCAAAATATAAAGGTTGTTTTTTTGTACTAAAAAAGACCGCCCATTATTGAGCGGTCTAAATGCTTTGATTACCAATCTTGTGTTTGAATACCTTTTTATTTAAAAAATATTTTCTTCCAAAACATATTGATATTTTAGTTTACCTTCATCAAATACATATAATCTTTTACACACAGGGCATCTCCAAACATCTAATTTTGGAAAAGGTATATCTACAGAATCAGTCATTCCTAAATTAATTAACTCATCCCATTCTTTATCTGTATATACACGCAACTCTATATCATTGGGAGACATGCCATTGGACAAAACTTCTCCACATTTACATTGAAATCTCATATGCTATATTCCTCCTATTTTGATACTATCGTACCTTCTTTAGTCCATATCTCTACTTTACCAGGAAATTTCCCATTTGGATATTTCCCGGCTGCTCTAGCTAATATCTCTTCAGCCTGACTCTTAGTCAAACCCGCATCAATACCATTTATGATAACGTCATTTGCGTTTTGTTTAAACGCCTCTTGAATACGTTTCATACCTGTATTTGTGTTAGGATTTCCCAAGGTTTTCAATTCTGTTCTTACTCCATCAATTTTAAAATCAGGAGTTTTTATTCTAGCTTTTGGATCAACTGGAATTATTTCTACATCTTTACCTTGAGACCTCAATATATCTACTGCATTAATTTCCTCTTTAGTTAATCCATCTAAACTCCCTATCAACTTACCTTTAACTCCACTAGCTTTTTCAGCTTCGTTTAAATCGTCTACCTTATCAATAATCTTATAGTCCCCGACATCATTCAGTTTGTTGAATAATTTCAGCTCTTTTTCTGTTAACGATACGCCATCTAAAAGCTTATTGCCTAGTCTAACATTATCTAATAAAGCAAGCACCTTTTTCGCAGATAGTACCTCTAACACCGTCCAAAATCCTGCTTGCATCCATTCATCAAAGGTTAAGCTTTCACCTGTGACGGGGTCTCTTCCTAAAACAACCCTGTACAAGTCGTAAGCGCCTGAAAACTCGCCCGCTACGTTTAACATTCAATCTCAACGCCCAACCCTGAAACACTTTTTGCACCACGAAAGCCAGAGTTTTTTTTAATATAAGTGGGCGCCTCTTGTCGTCCATATGGTTTGAGTTTTGATCCTGAAACGTTCTAAGAGCTGTTTTATTTACTCGTGGTTTAAGTCATCAATGTCTATGATTAAATCTGTATCAGTAAGGAGATAACCCGCATCCTGAAAGCTTTCAAGGCTTTCAGAAACATCGACGTTATTGGCTGCGTGTTTTTCTCCCGGTAAGTATTCTATAGACAAAGTATTTACACCTGCTTTCTTTTTTGGTTTAATGAGTAATAAATATGTGAGGTGTTGTTATGAATAGAATGGTAGCATTTTTAATAAAGAATTTGGGAATACTTGTTAATGTAGGTCTTTTTTTTGTTTCCTTTTTTCTTGTTTCTAGTTTAATACTTGTAAATGGAATTATGGTTCTTGTGTTCGATCATTTTTTTCCTTATTATCCAGAAGAGCATTTTCTTAGATTCTTACTAATCTTATTTGCTTTATCCGTCTTTCTAAATATTCTATTGTTCAGAGGATATATGAAAGCTACTGAAATAAATTTCACAAATCAGTTTTCTTTAGTTATCGATATTTTCACAAGTACAATTTCATTTTTCCTATTTTCCATTAATTTTCTTGCTGATAGCTTAGTAAATACAACCCAGATTAATGTTTTCCTTTTTCTTATTTATCCTATAAACGTATCGTTTAAGATTATAAAATACTTTTTTTCATCTTCTGAGAAAGAGATGGAAAGCAGTGAACAAACGATTAAAATTAAAAATATTTACATGCCAAATCGAAAATATAAGTAACAAGAAAAGGAGATAAAAAATTATGCAAAAAGAAGTTGAAAAAGAAAAAGCAATTAAAAAAATTTTTGACAATTTTAGTAATGGTTATTTATTTAATCTATGCGGGGCTATTTTGCACTCAGCTTTTTGTGGAACACTCGTTATGCTTTCTTTAAGATTGTTCCCACAGGAAGTTATAAAAGAAAACTTTACTTTATACTTTTTTATCGTTTTTGTTTTAATTGTTTTTTTAGGTGCTCTATTTTGTTTGTTTTTCGATAAATTCATGTCTAAAGTAATTAAAACTACTGTTAAAAAATATAGTTTTTGGATTGATATGTTTGCTTCTTACGTTTCTTTTCTAATAATTTTGATTATTGTTTTAAAACTTGATTTTGATAGAGAATCTCTACAAGTTTTTTTCGTTTTTACTTTTCCTACTATGTCGAGTGTCAAAGCATACAATCATTTTAGAAAATCAGAAAAAGAAGCTATTCCCACCGCTGCAGAACCTTCTGACCGAGTTCATAATAATAATTAATATCAATCTTCCGGCTAAAATCCGGAAGTTTTTTATATCTTCATTCCATATCATCAGATGATCCGGAACATCCGGGAACCGAACTAAACCGCCATCGGCACGTTTTTTACAAAGATGAATACCATCTTTTTTTATTGGGAAAATTCGATTGATTTCATTGTATTTATTTCCATGTTTGTCGTATGCCCCCTTATAGGTGCCGCCTGCTTGTAGTACAATCTGGAAAAGTTTTGGATTGTCTAAGTTATTGCTTATTGTGTCTAATATGTCTCGATCATACACAATGCATATATTAAAACGATGGAAAATGAAACAAAGAGAACTACTTTTCTCATATGGTAAAAAGGATGTTGAAATGATTTTCACCACTCTTGACAATAAATTTATTTCTCGCTCAACAGTCTATTATCATTCAAATAAAGCAGCTAAAAGATTGAGCCTTGCGCCTATCGGGTGTCATGGATTCCGTCACACGCACGCTACTTTATTATTTGAGGCAGAAGGTACTACAATCAAAGATGTTCAAAACAGGTTAGGACATTCTGATATTAAGATAACATTAAACATATATACCCATGTTTCCGAAGAACGTAAAAAATCAGTAGTGGAAAATCTGCAGAAAATAGCGGATTTTTAAAACGAAGTGTAAATTAGGGTATGAATTTTACAGAAATAACATTTATAAAATGAAAAAACGTCCAATCCTTTGTAGCTCTATGGATTGGGCGAATGAATAAAAATTATTTTACTCGTCACTTATATTACACTCTGTTTAGATTAAGAGGATTGGCTGAGAAAATACTCAAACGGCTTTTCCTTTATTAACATTACACACTGTTTAGATTAAGAGACTGATTCTGCACCTCAGTTCAAGACACGTATTGAGATTAACATTACAGTCTGTTTAGATTAAGAGTTCTAGTCAGAATGATGTAATTCGAATGAATATTGAATTAACATTACAGTCTGTTTAGATTAAGAGGTTGCCGGGCTATTAGCGTACCTATTTTGTGAAAAATTAACATTACAGTCTGTTTAGATTAAGAGGTAAATAAAATTGTTTTGAAAGGAAGTAAATAGAAATTAACATTACAGTCTGTTTAGATTAAGAGGATTTCAATTTAGCGGGCTTGTGATCCTGAAAAATAATTAACATTACAGTCTGTTTAGATTAAGAGCCGCTACATTCTAACCCTTGGTATGACTGGTCTGAAGCAGCAGTTTCTGTCGACCTCGGTATTTTTCTTCTTTCACTACAAATATTAAGGCAATGATAACATAATGTCAATGATCCCAAGTGTTAATCTCAGCTTTCTTTAAGCATATGAACCCTGTGAACAGTGGTTTTCTAAGCGGTTATAAAAAGGGTTGACTAGAATTAAATAAGTCTGTCGATATCCCTGCTTATTTACAGTATCCAAGGTCGACAGTAAATAACTGGTGATACAAACTATATTTTTTGGTAATTTAAGGAAAACTGGTAAAGTTTTCCTTTTTAAATGGGAAAATCGAATGGGGGTACTTTTGTTCGTCTCTTTTTTTAGGTATAATGGTCTTTGTCGGAAAGAGGGAGGATTAATGGCACAGAAAAAGAAAACCAAGAAACAACAAAAGCAGCAGGAACAGCTGCGCTACATTTTTATTGGTATTTTTTTCGTATTCTTTGGTTTGTTGGGATTATTAAAATTAGGATTTTTAGGTATATTGATTGCGAATGGATTACGTTTCGCAGTTGGAAATACATTTTCTGCAGCAGCAATTCTGTTGATGCTCTACGGTTTTTCACTAGTCCTCTTTGGAGATAATTTTCCAATTAAGTCGGCTCGTCAGATTATAGGCGGTAGTCTAATTTATGTTGGTTTCTTATTATTCATTCACGCATACTGGTTCCGTAATATCAACAGTGCTTCTCCAAATATTATCAATACTACCTGGGATTTTCTAAAAATGGATCTCAGCAGGAATAGTATCAGTGAAAATGTCGGTGGTGGAATGCTGGGCGCGCTCTTGTATTCAGCCACACACTTTTTAGTTGCTCAACTGGGCAGTTATATCATTGCAGTGATAATCATAGCATTGGGAATTTTTCTGATTAGCAAGCTTGAGATTCAGCAAGTTTTAAACGGGATTCAGAGGCTTCGCAAGCTGCTTAGCAACATGTTTGCAAAAAGCGACGAGCGAATGGCGGCAAGAGCCCAGAAGCGTTCTGAAATGAAGCAGCTTAAGGAAGAAGAAAAACAAGAGAAAGCCCGAGAAATGGCAGAACAATGGCTTGAAAAGAATCAGGTTAGACCCCATACTGCAGGGGAACAGCTAGCGAAAGAAGAAATGGCGCTGTATACAGAGGCTGCTGAACAAGAGCCGGAACAGTTAACATTAGTTCCTATTGACAGCTTTCAAAATCAGGAGCAGCTGTCTCCTGATGATTACTACGGACCTGAACCGGAAACTGATTTTTCAGAAACGGAAGATCCGACAGATTTGGAGTTTGAAATTTCTGCTGAAACAGAAGACAGAGATTATCAGCTGCCTGTGTCTTCATTGCTGGATTCCATTCCAGCGGCAGATCAAAGTGACGAATACCAAAAAATTGAAAAGAATATTTCAGTTCTTGAGCAAACCTTTCAGAGTTTTGGTGTCGATGCCAAGGTTGTCAAAGCTAGTCTGGGACCTGCAGTAACAAAGTTTGAGGTTCAACCGGCTGTCGGCGTTAAGGTTAGTAAGATTGTCGGCTTAACAGATGACATCGCGTTAGCACTAGCCGCCAAGGATGTGCGGATGGAAGCTCCAATTCCTGGGAAATCTCTGATAGGAATTGAAGTACCCAATAATACAGTCAGTACGGTATCCTTCCGTGATGTTGTTGAAGCTCAGCCCAGCCATCCAGATAAGCTGCTTGAGGTGCCGTTGGGAAGAGATATTTCAGGTATGGTACAATCTGCTGATTTGACTAAGATGCCTCACTTACTGATTGCTGGTTCAACAGGGAGTGGGAAATCAGTCGCTATCAATGGGATTATTACCAGTATTTTAATGCGGGCAAAGCCTCATGAAGTTAAAATGATGATGATTGACCCTAAAATGGTTGAATTGAATGTTTACAATGGGATTCCTCATCTGCTAACCCCTGTTGTAACGAACCCGCGCAAGGCAGCTCAAGCACTGCAGAAGGTTGTTCAGGAGATGGAGCTTAGATATGAGAAATTTGCTGGAGCCGGGGTTCGAAATATTTCCGGCTACAATGACTTAGTGAGACAGAGAAATATTGAAGCTGGTGAAAACCATCCGATTTTACCGTTTATTGTCGTGATTGTTGATGAGTTGGCCGATTTAATGATGGTTGCCAGCAATGAAGTTGAGGATGCGATTATTCGCCTGGCTCAAATGGCGCGGGCAGCAGGTATCCATATGATTCTAGCTACACAGCGACCTAGTGTAGATGTTATTACTGGGATTATCAAGGCCAATGTCCCTTCACGAATTGCTTTTGCTGTATCAAGCGGAACGGATTCCCGCACAATTATTGATAGTAATGGTGCAGAAAAACTGCTTGGACGAGGAGACATGCTTTATCTGCCGATGGGAGAAAACAAACCAATCCGTGTTCAGGGAGCATTTATTTCTGACCAGGAAGTAGAACGAGTGGTCAGCTTTGTGACAGAACAGCAGGAAGCAGACTATCAGGAAAATATGATGCCGACTGAAGAAGTAGCTGCGGCACCGGGTGAGATGCCACAGGATGAACTATATGAAGATGCCAAGGCTTTAGTAATTGAAATGCAGACGGCGAGTATTTCACTGCTGCAAAGGCGTTTTAGAATTGGTTATAATCGAGCAGCGCGTTTGATTGACGAACTGGAAAGTAATCGGGTTATCGGTCCATCAGAAGGTAGTAAGCCGCGCAAGGTTTTTGTTGAAGCGGAGCCGGAAGAAGAGCCGCCATTCCCGGAAGAAGAACAGTAAAAATAATAATAGTGGAAGCAAAAGATTAAGCTTGGAAGAATAAGCTGAAAGAATACTAGAATAGTTTTTATTCGTTTCAACTCATGTCTGTTTAATGTTGAAAAGGCTACTCTAGCGTTTTCATTAATTGGATTTTTTAGAACTGGAACAGGGTCGGATTGACTCATGTTTCAGTTCTTTTTTATTAAAAGAGAATATTTTTCAACAATTAACCTTCTTATTAAATTCTCACAATCTAGCTTTTGCTAGAAAAAGAAAAAAGAGTCTCTATATACCGTTTTTCTTAAGATTTATTAGACAAAAAGCATAAGTTAGCTGTTATGTTTCTTCTTTTTATTAAAATCAAATTGCATTCTGCTTCATTTATTGTATGATAGAGATAAGAGCATAAAAACACGTTTTGGTTGGTAGTCCAAAAGCAGTAATTGTCAGTAACCTTCCCTCCTGGGTCGTCCATTGTTCTTTTTCCAAACTAAGGGAGGAAGCAGCGTGGAACTAACAATTTATTTTAATGGTCAGTATTGGAGCGGGTTGGTAGAGTATGTGGATAGTGAACAGCATTTGAGAGTCTATCAGCATATATTTGGTTCGGAGCCTAAGGATGAAGAGGTGTACCAATTTGTAATTACACAGTTGCCTGTACTTTTGGAGCAAGAATGGCATAGTCAGATAAAAAAAGAACAGATAGAAAAAAAGCCTATAAATCCAAAACGTATTCAACGCATGATTGAGAAACAGAAGAGGCAGCCGATTTTATCCACAAAATCTCAAGCAGCAATAGCAGAGCAGCAGGAAAGCTTGAAGCTTTTGAGAAAACAGAAAAAGCGGAAACGGACAATTGAGAAGAAGCAGCAGATTTTTGAAAAGAAGCAGGAAAAGCGTTTAGAAAAGCGAAAGGGACATTAGAGCATGTCTAATTTTCCTGTGGTGTGCTAGCTATTTAAAGGTAAAGTTTTTCTGGAAATCGTTGTTTAATGATGTGTCTGTTAGTAGTTGTTGTTCTGTTTTATTTAAGCGTAGAGAGTTTCTATAGATACAAGAGCAATAGTGAGAAGGAATAGAAAATTTATTTTAGCAGCAGCTGAAACCAGTTATTGATTGACCAAGTCAAGGGGGAGCATGATGAGAAGGAAAAGCGTTTTATATCTAGATGTGGCGGAACAATTAAAAGCAGATATTATAAGTGGAAAGTATCCAGTTGGTTCACTACTTCCTACAGAATCTGAACTCGAAGAAATATTTGAGGTAAGTAAAATAACAATACGCCGTGCAATTGAAATGCTTGCAGATGAAGATTTGGTAGCGAAAAAGAGCGGAAAGGGTACAACCGTTTTAAGTAATCGTCCCTATAACAAGCTGTCAAAAGCAGGAACGTTCACTGAGTTTTTAAATGAATCTGGTTTGAATGTTGTGAAGAAAAACCTAACATTGGATGTTATCAACCTAACAGAGGAGGCTGCCGCCTATAAATATATAGGGAAAAAAGCGGTTAAATTTTCCAGAGTCTATACATTGGATGAACAGCCGTATATTTATTTTGAGTACTTTCTGCCAATAGAACTTGCGGATGTCTCAATTGAAAGCTTTGAAAAGGAATCTCTGTATCGTATTTTGGATCAGCACAAAATAGAAATTTTTCGATTTGAGGATAGTTTTCAGATTATTCAGCTAACTGATTGGCAGCAGGAGATTTTGGATACAACAGAAACAGTTGGGTTGAAACGGATTCGACGTTCTTTTGGCAGACACGATCAAGTTGTCGAATACTCTGAAGCAATCTATAATACTGAAATGCATCCATATGTTATTGAATATGAAGCATAGTTAAAAACTGGAATCAGCAGGCAGGCTCTTTAGCATAAGGAGCCTGCTTTTTGCTGTCAAAAAACTATTTTTACGGCTTTACAAGTGAATATGACAAAAATGTAAGCACAATGTTATTCCTTTCAATTGTTAAAAAGACCAGATTTTCATAGAATGAAGTAGAAAGAAATGGAGTGATTAAAAATGCTGCAAGTTAAAAATTTAAGTAAAACATATGGTGATGAAATCAAATATCAAGCATTAAAAGGGCTTGATTTAACTGTTGAGGATGGAGAATTTATCGGAATTATGGGACCTTCCGGCAGTGGTAAAAGTACATTTTTAAATCTGTTGGCGACAATTGACCAGCCTACTTCTGGAGAAATAGTATTGAACGGCAAAAACCCTCATAAACTGGATCAGGAGGCAATCGCTAAATTTAGACGGCGGGAGCTGGGCTTTATTTTTCAGAGCTTTAACCTGATGCCTACTTTGACTGTGGAAGAAAATATTGTTTTGCCTTTAACTTTAGATGGTGAAAAAATTAATGTGATGAAGAGAAAATTGCACCAGCTAGCTGAAAAATTAGGTATTGCACCATTATTAACAAAACGGATTGGAGAAATATCCGGCGGACAGGCACAGCGTGTGGCTGTTGCTAGAGCGATGATTCATCAGCCGCAGCTGTTGCTGGCTGATGAACCGACGGGGAATCTGGATACTAAATCCTCTAAAGATGTAATGAAGCTCCTACAGCAGCTGAATAGAGGAGAGCAGGCAACTATTCTGATGGTTACCCATGATCCTTTGGCAGCCAGCTATTGCCAAAGAATTGTGTTCATCAAGGATGGTGAATTGGTTGGTGAAATCAAACAACAGCAAGGACAAAAACAATTCTATGATGAGATTATGACCAATCTTGCAATGATTGAAGGTGTTGAGAATGAGTTTTAGTCAATTTGTAATCCGCAATACAATCAGAAACAGACGGCTGTATTTAGCCTATTTCCTAAGCACACTATTTGCTGTGATGGTTTTTTTCACCTTTACTGGTTTTGCTTTTCATCCGGCATTATCTGATGGATTAAATGCCAGTGCCCAAAAAGGGATGATGGCTGCGGCAATTATCATTTATGGCTTTTCTTTTTTCTTTGTACTGTATTCGATGGATGTGTTTATTCAATCGCGTAAGAAAGAATTCGGGGTATTAATGATTCAGGGCATGAGCCCTAAACAACTGAAACGCATGATTTTTATTGAAAATCTAGTTATTGGTTTTTTTGCAACAATTATTGGCAGCATTGTAGGAGTAGGTTTTTCCCAGTTGATTTTATTCCTCAGCAACAAGCTGATACATGTTAGTCTTAGTTTCTATTTTCCATTACAGGCAATGATAATAACTCTAATCTCTTTTTCCATTTTATTTTTAGCTATTTCTTTTTTCATTCAGTTTCGTTTACCAAAGCTCAAGCTACAGACGTTACTGAAAGCTGGAGATATGGGAAAAGGGACAATCAAGGGTTCATTTATCAAAGGATTATTAGCAATTATACTAATTGGCATCGGTTATGGTGTAGCACTGCTGTCACCAGGTCAGCTGGTTCCAATAGTTATGCTGCCGGTGATTTTTCTGGTTGTTTTGGGAACGAGGTTTCTGTTCAATCAACTCAGTGTCTGGAGTATTGAAAAGCTGAAGAGTAAAAGACAGATTTTTTGGAAGAAAACCAACATGGTTGTCTTTTCGGATTTGGCCTTTCGTATGAAAGATAATGCTCGCTCCTTCTTTCTCGTATCCATCATTTCAACAGTTGCTTTTGCGGCTATTGGGACCCTTTACAGCTTTCAACAAATGATTTTAGGGTCAGTTGATTCTATGCCGTATGAATTTCAGCTATCTGGTGAAATAGCAGAAACAGCACCGATTGATACTGCCTTTTCCGCATTATTGGAGCAAAAAGGCATTCAGGTGCAACGGGGTGACTATAAGACATATACGGATCAGAACCATGTAAACTTTATTAAAGAAAGTGACTACAATCGGTTGGCAGAAATTGCGGGACAACCCAAGATAGTGGTTAACGGACAAGCAATTCAACTGTTATTTGATACAGAGTTTGGTTCAGGAAATGAACCAGAAGCGGTCACTCAGGTTCAATTGCCAAATCAACAGCTTTTAGCAGTACAGAAGCAGGAAAAAGAAACTATTTTGCCAGTATTCAGTACAACAGTTGTTGTCCCTGATGCGACTGACTTAGATACATTGGGTTACACTCAGGGAACAGTTTGGCAACCGCAGGATCTTTCACGAGAAGAATTAATTGATCTGGGAAAATCTCAGGAAGGTAATTATCAGTTTTCTGCAAAAACCTATTCTACACAAATGATTTTAGACAGCTATAAACCCATTTTATTTGTAGGTATTTTCATTGGAATTGTCTTCTTTGTCTCTGCCGGAAGCTTCCTTTACTTCCGCTTATACAGTGATATGGATGTCGATGTAGAGAAGTTCAGAATGATTTACAAAATGGGATTAACGAAAAAAGAATTGAAAAAAATGATCAATCAGCAGGTGGCTATTCTCTTCTTTACACCAATTATTGTTTCAGTTATACATGGTGCAGTTGCACTGACAGCCATGTATCATATATTTAATCAGGGAATGCAGCTGGCAGGTTGGCAGGTATTGGGTGTATTCATTTTGATCCAGGCCGCCTACTATCTAATTGCGAGAATCTTCTACTTTAAAAAAGTCTATCGGCTTATTCAAGCCTAATTGGCTGCCAACATGTTAGTGGTTGAATTTAAGCGTTTTTTACAAAAGAAGCTTTTCCCAAAAGGTTATGAACGCTAGCGCTACTTTTTTTGCTGGTACTGGGTGAACAGGCTGTGTTCTTTGGTTTTTCTGAAAGTGTTTTTTTAAAATCATCAGGTATCTGAGGCAAGGGCGGGCTTGGAACAATATAAATTCCCAGATTCTCAGTATGTCTGGGACCAAAATAATGGCGGTCCAAAAGCCGCCTCTTCAAAAATAAGCCATACTATATTGGAAATGTAGCTATTTTCGTTTAGTATGGTTTATTGCTGAAAAACACAGTGATGTATGAGCTGATGTTGAACAGTATCTGCCTGGTTCTTGAAGCAAAACACTTTGGCTTAACCTCTTCTTTTTCCTATCTTGAAAATAAGAGAGCTGTTGCAATGCAAGAAAGAATGGGTTATAGTATGAATCGAAGTCTTGATGAAATGAGGAAAACTAGTGGAAAAGATATCCATTTACGGGTTGACTAAAGAAGAGCTGATCAACTGGTTTATTGAAAACGGTGAAAAGAAGTTCCGGGCTACACAGGTTTGGGAATGGCTGTACATAAAACGTGTACGCACGTTTAGTGAAATGACGAATTTATCTAAAAATTTAATTACTATACTAGAAGAAAACTTTATTATTAATCCTTTGCGACAGGTAATTATTCAGGAGTCAAAGGATGGCACAGTAAAATACTTGTTTGAACTGCCGGATAAAAACATGATTGAGACAGTTTTGATGCGCCAAGAATATGGTCTTTCTGTTTGTGTGACCACGCAAGTTGGCTGTAATATTGGCTGTACCTTCTGTGCCAGTGGATTATTGAAAAAGCAGCGGGATTTAACAGCTGGAGAAATAGTTGCACAGATTATGGAGGTTCAGCACTATTTTGATGAGCGTGGACAGGATGAACGAGTGAGCCACGTTGTCGTGATGGGAATTGGTGAGCCATTTGATAACTATGACAATCTGATGAACTTTCTGCATACAATCAACGATGCCAAGGGCTTGGCTATTGGGGCACGTCATATTACCGTCTCAACAAGCGGTCTAGTACCGAAAATCAAAGAATTTGCCGATAATGGTTTACAGGTTAATCTCGCGATTTCCCTACATGCACCAAATAATGATGTTCGTACATCCATCATGCGAATTAACCGCAGCTTTCCGATTGAGAAACTGATGGAAGCAGTCGATGAGTATCTGGAAAAGACTAATCGGAGGATTACCTTTGAATACATTATGCTGAACCATGTGAATGACCGAAAAGAACATGCTCAGCAGCTGGCAGATTTGCTGAAGAATAAGAAAAAGCTAACCTATGTAAATCTGATTCCTTATAATCCTGTAAGCGAACATGATCAGTACAGCCGCAGTGATAAAGCTGACGTGCTGGCATTTTATGATGTGCTTAAGAAAAATGGAATTAACTGTGTTATTCGCAGAGAGCATGGCACAGATATCGATGCTGCCTGTGGACAATTGCGTAGTAAGCAAATAAAAAAAGAAAAAGCAGCTAAATAAGGCGGCATAGTTACTATTCAAAAAAGATAAATTAACAAGCGGGGACTGAAACATTCGTCAAATTGATGATGTTCCAGTCCTTAAAAATTGTATAAACGGTATTCCAATGATTCATACTGCCTCAGGACTCCAGCAGCGAAAAGGTATGCAGGGAGAATGATAGACGAAAAAGCAGTTCCATTAGAAAGAAGCCGAAATATATTGAGAATAGTTGCTTAAGGCTCTCACCTTAGTTCCTATTTTCAGTATATTCCGGCTTTTTAATGTTTAGTACGTAGTCACTCATTCTGCGTTCTATACGAGCTGCTTGTGCAAATTGGCCAAACGAGTGACTAAATTCTCTCCAGTATTATAGGCGTATAAGATAGACAGTTTAAAGCAAAGCAAGGGTTGTTTCTGAATAAGTGCAATATTCTCCACGTAAATAAGTTTCTATGAAAGTGTTTTTTGCTTGTCATTCTTCGAATAGAGGTGCCATTGAGAGTTTTTTGAGAAAATGAAATTTGCCAACTGACTCTGACAAAGGGCTTTTCCACCGATATTTTCCTTAGCCTAAAACTAAAATAAATCCAGAGTAACTGCTTTTCTGGTAAGTTCTTTTCTTAGTTTTTAGTGTCCTTATAATACCCATGAATTTCCTCTTTTTAGCTGAGGATTTTTGATTTTTTCCATTATTTCTTCTGCCTGGTAGGTTAAGAAGCTAACATTAGATTGAGAAAGACCCTCTGCATTGAAATAGCTGACTAAGCGTCTGCACATAGTTTCTATCAGCTCTTCTTGATTATTCTCTTTATTAACCAGCAGCAGATTTAAATCGTCCGTAGTTTCTTGACCAAAAAGAGGACAGCTGGAAAGGGAACGTTCTACCCATTTGTAAAAAGGTAAATATCGTCTGTTGATTAGATGGACGCATTCGCTATAGTAGTGAATAAATTCTCCTAGTGCAGCCTGCGCACCAATTTGATTGTTTCTTTTTAGACATCGAAAATAGTTATATTGTCCTGATTGTGCAATTTTATTACAGCAATAGGCCATTTTTTTGAGGCGGATATCTTCGGGATAATAGGCTAGTAACTGTTTTCTAAAGGCGGTGAACTGTCCTAAATTATCCATGAAAACCTGACCATTAGTAGCGATAGAAAGAAAATCCTGAGGAATACGCAGCCACTCTTGAATGGTTTGTGGAACTGACTCACACAAGGTGAAATTCTTATAAAATTCTTCAATAGAATAGACATCCAGTTGAGCTGTCAGCGACGAAGATATAGTAGTTATTTCATCGATATATTCCAGATATTTTTGTCGCGGCAGCCATAAGCAGCATCTTGTTTTGAAGTCATGATCTCGCGAATAGGCATCATCAAATTCGTAGCATTCAGACCCCTGACCGACTAATCCAAAAGCACAGAAGGGGAAAATCTCTGGTAATTTATTCTGAAACAGCGCTAGTACTTCAGTTTCAAAAAAATGCCGGGCAGCCTCCATTCCATAACCACCTCTGTCCGTTTCACAAGGGATGGAAGAAGCCGCTTCAGCGATAGCTTCTTTTTTTAAGATACTATTCAGTGTTTGAATATGCCCTGTAACTGCCTGATAATCCCTGCTTTCTTCACCGTAGGTGTCCCTAATCAATTTCTGACTGACCTCATAAAGACTTAGGCTTTTAGAAAACTCCCCTCGTTTATAAAAAACACTGGCCATATTATTAAGTATAACTGCATACAACGGATGTTTTTTGCCTACTGTATTTCTCAGAAGCTCTTCTGCTAAAACCAAATAGGATTCTGCCTCCGGCTGTTTCGTTTGTTTACAAATTTCAAAAAGATTGTTGTAGCTGATTGCCAAAGGAACAGCTAATCGAGGTGAATCTTTAATAAGTTCAACAGCATTCATCAACAGTTGATAGGCTTGTTTGTACTCACCCATATTTTGATAAACAAGAGAAAGATTATTGCACAGACTAGCATAAGGATAATCAAATAGATTTAGGTTTTCGTATAGTTCTTTTGCCTGTAAAAATATTTTTTCGGATTTTACTAGTGAGCCCTGTGCTCTTAAAACATTCGCCAAATTTGTCAACGTAGTGGCGTAAGCTTCTGAATGACGGGAATAGAACCAGTCAATTAAATCCAATGCTTCAGTCAATGCTTCAACAGCCTTTGGATAATTGCCGGTAACACGCAGTGCACCTCCATATTCATTAAGTATCTCAATTGTTTTTGCTATTTTCTGTTCCTGCTTTGCCGCAGCTAATGCTTTTTCCAGCGGAATCAGCATTTCTTTTTCGTTTCCTTCACGCCAATAGCTGTGCGCTTGAGCCAAATGTTCTTCTATACTATTACTCATCAGCCTTCACTACTCCTTTTTTAGCTCTTGAAAACTATGAAACTTGCCCGAATATCCCGATAATACGCACTAGTGCAATTAATGGTAGCGCTTACTTAATATCATAGCTCAAAAAAACTTCTCTGTAAATATTCCTAAGAGTAGAAACGTTGAATAACTTTAATTTTGCTCATTTAAACAGGTTATAAATGATACCAGTGAAATAGGTATGAAGACTACAACGATAATTTTGTGCAGGTTTTATTCTTATTTAAACAGATAGAAACTGCTGAGCTGTCTAGAGCATTCAGCAGTTTTTATCTATGTGACAGTCTTTCTATGCTTAATCAAACCTCTACCTGAATAACATGAACCCCTTCTTTTTCTATTGCGTTAATGGCTTCAGGAGAGGCAAAGGTGTCTGTAATTAAGTAATCAATATCCTTAATATTTCCGCTGGTAAAGTTAGATGAAAAACCAATTTTTCGATAATCTGCAACAACAATGACCGGTCCGCGGGTTCGCTCAATAATTAAAGAATTAATCTTAGCTTCATGGAGAACGGGAGTAGTGATACCATCCTCTAAGCTTAACCCTGAACAGCCGATAATAGAAATATCAGATGACATCTTTGAAAAGGATTCAATGGCGATATCTCCAACCAATGCTTCTTTAGGAAAACGGATTTCCCCGCCTGAAAGAATAACAGTCGAATTAGGATGATGATCAATATTGGCAACCTTCACATTGTTTGTGACAATAGTTACGCGTTTTTCTTCCAGCTTTTTAATGGCAGCGAGAGCGGTAGAGCTAGTATTAATAAAAAGTGTATCTCCCTCGCTAACAAATTCAGCAGCTTTTTGGGCAATTAAACATTTAAGTATTTCCAATTCTTTGTTGTAAAGCTGCTCATTTTCTTTTTGAATTATCTTTGCCTTGCCGTGTTCCCGTATCACCTGACCCATTTTTTCAAGTGCAGTCAAGTCGCGGCGAATTGTAACTTCTGACACTGCCAGCTGCTCGCTAATTTCTTTAATTGATATAGAGGAAGCAGCGGTTTTTAGCAAGTCAAGAATACGCTCTCTTCTCTCCTGAATTGTCTTGTAGGAACTCTTCATAAAAATCTCTCCCTGTTCATATAGTCGTTAAGTGCAAAGTGTTTCCCAGCGTTCGAGCTTCCTTCAGCAAACGGTTTCCATCGGACACTGCACCAGACTTAACAGTGCTGCGGCCCTGCATATAGTAGAGATAAGCGAGTTCCCGATTATTTAGTCGACTAGTGTCAACCTGTTCAAAGGCTTCTAGGCTCTTTTTATTTCTACCTTGAACATAATACTTTATTCCCTCAATTTCTGACCAAGAATAAAGGGGACTAATCTGCTTTGTTTTTAGTTGTTTTAACTTAGTAAGCGATTCTAGCGCTGTATCTGCTTTTTCAAATTCCTCTAAAAAATAAAAGCAGTGAAGTTGTGTATGGTAATAAATAAAAAGGTAGTCAAAGGTCGAGCGGAAAAATTTTTCGTTCTTTGCTAAGTGCTCCAGACATTCATTATAATGACCTTTATCCATTAGTAATAAGGCATCGAAGATACGAAGGGAACCAGTAAAGCCCTTGAACAAATCAGCTTTATACAGCTGTTTCTTCAATTGCTCTGCTTTGATAATATCACAATCGAAAGTTAGTGCGCAGATCATTTTTTCATAGCTTCTTTTTAGATATTCAAACAGAAGTGTGACAGCTAAAGCAGCAATACCAACAACTGAAAAAAACAATTTAGATTCCAGTTTAGGAGATGTAGCTGCTAAATAGATGATATAACCGGCAAAGATACTGTAAATACTCCAGAGTAGTAGTTTTTTCCCAGAATGAAAGACAGTCCACAATATTTTTCTCATGATTCTCACCTCAAACATTATACTATCATAAAACAATCTTAATTTGCACTAAAAAATGATTAAATGCTCGAAAAATATTTAAAAAATGGTCAAACGTTCTTAAAAATATGAAATGCTCATAAAAAAAGATTGAAAACGCTTGATTTTGTTGTAGAATAAATTTGTAAACGAAAACAAACGTGAAAAATTAGGAGGCAGCGTATGGCGACAATTCATGATGTAACAAAAGAGAGCTGGATTTTAAGTACATTTCCAGAGTGGGGCACTTATTTAAACGAAGAAATAGAAAAAGAAGATGTTAAAGAAGGAACAGTTGCGATGTGGTGGCTAGGCTGTACGGGAATCTGGCTAAAATCACATGAAGGGACGAATATACTTTGTGATTTATGGTGTGGAACAGGTAAACGTACACACGGAGACGGTAAGATGAAAAAAGGACATCAAATGATGCGGATGAGCGGATGTGAAAACATGCAGCCGAATCTACGAACTCAGCCATTTGTTATTGATCCATTTGCGGTAAAGAATGTAGATGCATTAGTTGTAACCCATATCCATTCAGATCATCTGGATATTAATACGGCTGCAGCAGTCCATCAGAATTGCCCGGAGGCATCGTTTATCGGACCGCAAGAGGTTGTAAATACTTGGCTGGAATGGGGAATTCCAAAAGAAAAGACAATAGTTGTCAGACCAGGGGACCGCATTAAAGTGAAAGATGTTGAAGTAGCCGCATTGGAAGCATTTGACCGGACAGCGCTGGTAACTTGTGAAGATCCTGAAGTAACATTAAAGGAAAAAATGCCTCAGGATATGGATGAGATTGCAGTAAACTATTTATTTGAAACGAGCGGCGGTAATATTTATCATGCAGGAGATTCCCACTATTCCAATATGTTTGCTAAACACGGCAATGAACATAAAATTGACGTTTGCTTAGGCGCCTATGGTGAAAATCCAAGAGGAATTACAGATAAAGTAACATCTGTTGATATGCTTAGGATGGCCGAATCACTAAATGCAAAGGTAGTAATTCCAGTTCATTACGACATCTGGGCGAACTTTATGGCAGATCCGAAAGAAATCACGGAAATCTGGAAATTTAAGAAAGATCGTTTAGACTACCAATTTAAACCATTCATCTGGCAAGTAGGTGGTAAATTTACTTATCCTAATGATAAAGACAAACTGGAATTTAATTTTTATCGGGGATTTGAAGATGTCTTTGCTGTGGAGAATGATACGCCATTCCCATCATTCCTGTAAAAAGCATATAAATAAAAGAAATCGGGATGGAAAACAAAAAATTCCTCCCGATTGTTTAAAAATAAAAAATGGAAGGGGATACATGATGCTGAAGTATTTCTATGAAAATGATTTAGTACGTTTTAGCGAAAAAAAGCCGGGAAATTGGGAAGAGGCAGTCCAGATTAGCTGCGATAATCTACTTGAGAAGAAAATCATCAATCAGACTTATGTAGAAGAAATTATTGCCTGTGTTAAAGAATTTGGTCCTTACATCGTTATTGTGCCAGGGGTGGCTATGCCGCACTCTTCAGAAAAAAGTAAAGGGGTCTTTGGGACAGCTATTTCCTTTACAAAAATGCCAGCAGACGTTGTATTTGAAGAGGGAAATCCGGAAAAAAATGCCTGTTTATTTTTTACACTGGCAGCTAAAAATCCGGAAGAACATATGGAAAATATTGCGAATTTATCTGAGCTGCTGATGGTAGAAGGCTTGATTGAAGATTTATCTGCGACAAACTCACTGGCAGATTATCAAGGAGTTATGGAAAAATATCAATTATAAGAAAGAGGGGATAAAATGGATCAGGTTTTAGATTTTTTACTAGGAATTTGGGACTATTTTGCTGCAAACATTCTTACGCAGCCTGCGTTTCTTATTGGATTTATTGTGTTATTAGGTTATGTATTATTGAAGAAACCGATTTATGAAAGTATCGCAGGTTTCTTAAAGGCGACTGTAGGGTATCTGATTTTGTCTGTTGGTTCCGGCGGACTGGTTAATAATTTTCGGCCAATCCTTGTTGGACTAAAAGAACGTTTCGATTTAGACGCCATGGTTATCGATCCTTATTTCGGACAAAATGCAGTCACCGCTGGAATTGAAGAGACCTTTGGGCGGACCTTCAGTGATACGATGATTTTACTGTTAATTGCCTTTGTTATGAACATTTTGCTGGTTCGTTTCAAAAAGTATACAAAATTAAGAGCCGTATTTACCACAGGAAATGTTCAGATTCAGCAGGCGGCAACCGCCTTTTGGCTGTTACTCTTCTGTTTCCCGGATTTAGGCCGTATAGAAATCCTGTTGGTAATGGGACTGGTTCTAGGTTGTTATTGGGCAGTTGGTTCCAATTTGACCGTAGGAATCACACAGGAGCTGACTGAAGGGGCTGGCTTTGCCATTGCCCATCAACAAATGTTTGGAATATACATTTTTGCCCGCTTAGCTGAAAAAATGAAAAAAGGAAAGAACAATAAACGAATTGAAGATATTAAGTTTCCAGGTTTCCTTTCCATTTTCAATGAAAATATGGTCTCCACATCCATTTTGATGCTGTTTTTCTTTGGAATAATTATGGTTATATTGGGGCAAGACTATCTGATTCAAGCTGAATTTATGGTTGAAGGGCAAAGCTTTTTCTTCTATATTTTACAAACATCCTTGTACTTCGCCGTTTATCTGGCAATTCTGCAGTTAGGGGTTCGGACCTTCGTGGATGAGCTGACGCAATCCTTCCAAGGAATTTCTAATACGTTGCTGCCAGGAGCTGTTCCCGGCATAGATGTTTCTGCCTCACTAGCCTTTGGTTCGCCCAATGCGGTAACAATTGGCTTCCTGTTTGGCGCATTAGGACAGTTTGTAACCATCGGCTTATTAATTTTATTTAAGTCACCAGTCATTGTAATTGCCGGATTTATTCCGCTATTCTTTGACAATGCAGCGATTGCTCTGTTTTCAAATAACCGTGGAGGAGTAAAAGCTGCTTGTATTTTCCCATTTATCTCTGGGATTATACAGGTTGTTGGTTCCGCTCTAATTGCTTCATTTGTAGGACTGGCACAGTATGGCGGGTATTTAGGCATGTTTGACTGGGCGACAGTTTGGCCAATTGCTACATTACTGATGAAATTCCTTGGCTATTTTGGTATTGCAGTAGTTGTTCTGCTTCTACTAGCCATTCCGCAGCTTCAGTATCGTGCGAATCCGGAAGGCTATTTCCTGATTGCTGAAGATTATGATGAGTATGTAAAAAAGATGGCAGCTTAAATTAAAGGAAAAACACTAACTATAATTAATAGGAGGAAATAATAATGAGAGTATTAGTATCGTGTGCAAATGGATCAGGAACAAGCTTGATGATGATGAGAAGTGTAGAAAAAGGCTTGAAAGAGCTTGGCTTTGAAATCACAAAAATTCATCATTGTTCAATTGCAGAGGGAAAAAGTTCAGCTATGCAGTATGATGTAGTATTTACACCTATGAATTTTCTGCATATGTTCGATGCTGTAAAGGAAAAGGGTGTGACTGTGATAGGAATCAAAAATGTCATGTCTGCAAAAGAGGTACAAGAAAAAGTACAGGAAACGGATTTAGAAGCGACCTATAAGTAAAACAGAAAGCTTCTAAATTTATAAAAAGGCTGGATTAGAAATGAGCGCGGGATAGATTTGTTTCGTATCCTGCGCTCTTAAACTAGAGCGGGAGGAAAATTAATATGAGCAGACCAAATTTACAAGTTGCGTTAGATCATTCAGATCTAGCCAGTGCATTAGCTGACATCGTAAAAGTTGGAGAAGTTGTAGATATAGTAGAAGTAGGAACGATTCTCTGCTTACAAGCAGGAGAGGAAGCGATTCGCTGCATACGGGCGCTATACCCGGATAAGCGAGTGATTGCAGATACAAAATGTGCTGATGCCGGAGGAACGGTTGGAAAGAACTGTGCCGATGCGGGTGCGGATTGGATGACTGTTATATGCTGTGCAACAATCCCTACTATGAAAGCTGCAGCTGAGCAAGTTGGAGAAGTTCAAGTAGAGCTTTATGGCGACTGGACCTTTGAACAAGCACAGCAATGGCTGGATGCCGGCATCTCACAAGCCATCTATCATCAAAGCAGGGATGCTCTTTTTGCAGGAGAAACTTGGGGAGAAAAGGATCTGACTAAAGTTAAAAAGCTGATAGATATGGGCTTTAGAGTATCTGTTACTGGAGGCTTAGAGGTAGAAACCTTAAAACTTTTTGAAGGCGTAGCTGTCTACACATTTATTACCGGGAGAGGAATTACCTCAGCAAAAGATCCTAAACAGGCTGCTCAGGCTTTTAAAGATGAAATTAAGCGTATTTGGGGGGAGTAGAATGACCACTTTAGGAATTTATGAGAAGGCGCTCCCTAGAGGAATCAGCTGGGTAGAGCGGTTGACTCTTGCTAAAGAGCTGGGGTTTGATTTTGTAGAAATGTCTATAGATGAAACAGATGAACGATTAGACCGATTGACTTGGGATAAAAAGCAAAGGAAAGAAGTCATTGATGCAGTTCATGATACCGGAGTTAAAATACTATCTATTTGCTTGAGCGGACACCGGCGGTTTCCTTTCGGATCGAAAGATGCAAGCGCAAGAAAAAAAGCACTGGAAATTATGGCTCAGGCAGTGGATTTAGCTTCTGATTTAGGTGTTCGAACAATTCAGCTAGCGGGCTATGATGTGTATTACGAAGAGAAGACAATTGCTTCCCGAAATTATTTTATTGAAAATTTAAAAAAAGCTGTTACGTTAGCAGCAGCAAAAGAAGTGGTTTTATCTATTGAAATTATGGATGATCCTTTTATCAATTCCATTTCTAAATTTCTGAAGATTAAAAAGCAAATTCCCTCGCCTTATTTACAGGTTTATCCAGATTTAGGCAATCTTTCTGCATGGTCGGAAAATGATGTCGGTTATGAATTAGAAGCAGGAATCAGCCAGATATCGGCTATTCATTTGAAGGATACACTGGCAGTAACAGCAGATTTTGATGGAAAATTCAAGGGAGTTCCATTTGGTACAGGCTGTGTCGACTTTTCAGGATGCTTGAAAACCTTGAAACGTCTTGGATACAGCGGACCATTCCTAATTGAAATGTGGAGTGAAACTAGTTCAGACCCTAAAAAAGAGATTGAAGATGCCAAGGAGTTTCTATTTCCTTATTTGAAGGAGGCGGGATATTTTGAGAGATGAAGTAATTAAAAAAATGAAGGAACGGGTTTTTCAAGCGAATTTGGCTTTGCCAAAAGCAGGTCTGGTGAAGTTGACTTGGGGCAATGTCAGCGAGATTAATCGAACTTTGGGTGTGATTGTAATCAAACCCAGCGGTGTACCATATGAGAAAATGACAGTAGAAGATATGGTGATCACTGATTTAGATGGAAATATGTTGACAAAGGGTATGAAGCCCTCCTCTGATTTGGCAACTCATGTCATTCTCTATAAAGAATTTTTAGAAATTGGTGCAGTTGTACATACCCACTCCAAATATGCTGTTATGTGGGCGCAGGCCGGCCGAGAAATTCCAGCGTATGGAACAACCCATGCTGACACTTTCTATGGTCCAGTCCCTTGCACCAGACAGCTTAGTGAGAAGGAAGTCAAAGCAGCCTATGAAAAAGAAACTGGAAAGGTCATTGCTGAACTGTTTCAGCAGCAGTCAGTTGATCCACTAGCTGTTCCAGGAGTTCTTGTCTATGGGCATGGACCTTTTACCTGGGGAGCAACACCTCAGAAAGCAGTAGAAAACAGTATCGTGTTGGATGAAATTGCAGAGATGGCACAGTCAACCGAGGAGATAGGAGGAAAAATAAAACCGATTCCTAACTATTTATTAGACAAGCATTATTTTAGAAAACATGGTAAAAATGCTTATTATGGACAATAAAATGAAAAAGGATTATAGTTTAATTAGATGGAATTGTATAAAATTTCAAATTAATTACGTTTAATTATTACTAAAAAAATAATTAATATTTTTAGTATGATTTCTCAAAGAAATAGCTTTCAGGTATAAGAAATTGAGAAGAAATAAATTTTTTTGTTTGATATAATGTAAGGGATCTAATGCTTTGTTTAAGCATAAAATCAAGGCGTTTTGCTGACCCTTTCAGCTAAATGCCTTGTTTTCTCAAAAATTTTAATAAATCTGACAATTTTTGAAAACCACGAGAGCAAAATTTTTAGTATAATGATGGTATCAAGTATTAATAAACTATTTTGGGGAAGATAGTGCATTAAATCTCTTTATAATACAACAGCTACTGTTCAGGCAGTAGCTGTTGTATTATTTTATGCACTAATTCTGCATATTTTACAGAAAGACAATAAGAGATAAGTAAGAAATCGATTAAATAGTGTATTTCTTAAAAATAGAGTTGAAAAAGACAGTTGAAAACACTATCTGCCGACTAATTATATTAAATATAGGTGATATCTCCTGCCAGTTTCACTTATGTAGGAACATCTAGTGGAACGGTATGCGTACGAAGAAAAAGGCAAATGCTTATCCTAATTACGGCAATTGCCACCTCTTTTCGTAAACAAAGATAGAAGTAGGATATTTTTATTTTTTAATAGGAGCTGTATTTCTTCCGAAGTCTGAAGTTCATTAATTTCAGACTTTTTTTGCATGTTTAGAATTCTTTTGCGTAGCTTAATCTTGAGGAGGAAGCTATGGATATTAAAGAATTTTCAAAAGAGCTGATTGAATGGGGTGTACAAAATAAAGCTCAGGATCTGTACATCTTACCTGAAAGGACAGGCTATAGCATTTTATTTCGAACAGTTCAGCATAGGCAAAAATATAAACAGCTGTCAAAAGAACATGGAGAGAAGCTAATATTTCATTTTAAGTTTATTGGACAAATGGATGTTGGTGAAAAGAGAAAGGCACAGACTGGAGCAGTTACATACGAGGTTAGGGGACAAGAACGCAGGCTTCGGCTATCTTCCGTAGGGGATTTCCGGCAAAGAGAAAGCTTAGTCATTCGTTTTCTACATTTTTTTGGAGACAGCAAAGAGTATTACCTGCTGCCTAAACAGTTGGAAACGGTCAGTAAAGAGGTGAAGGCAGCTGGACTGCATTTATTTTGTGGTCCTGTTGGTTCAGGAAAAACTACTTTAATGTATAAGCTTGCTAAAAATTCAGGAGTAGATGCTCAGATTATTTGTATTGAAGACCCTGTGGAAATTGAAGAGGAAACATTTCTCCAGCTACAGACAAACAATAAAATAGATATGACCTATAATGCATTGATTAAGGCTTGTCTTAGACATCGACCGGATATTTTAATAATCGGTGAAATCAGGGACGGACTAACTGCTCAAGCAGCCATTAGAGCCTCACTAACAGGGCACACAGTTTTTGCAACAATACACAGCAGGGGCATTACTGGAGCGACTGAACGTTTACTGGAGTTGGGCATACAGACCAGAGAACTAGATGAGTGCCTAAAAAGTATTATCTATCAGCGGTTGTTGACGGTAGATATTGAGGGGGAGATTCCTGCTTTACTGATGGAGTATCAGTTCTCTGAATCAAAAACAATGGGGTGGAACAATTTATTGAGAAAGGTATGGGCTTATGGATTTATCAGTACGGAAATTTATTACAAAGAAAAAAGAACCTAAATTAACTAAAAAACAGTCTTCTGGTTTTTTTAAGCTTTTAGCAGAGCTGTTAATGAACGGTTTTTCTTTAAACGAAAGCTTTTCATTTATGAGAAAAGCCAAGGTATTGCCGGCAGCATTAATTGATTTTCTCATAGATGGGTTGGAAAGTGGTGAGGAATTAACCGAATCTTTAGTAAAATTGGAGGTTTCTTCTGAAATTATCACTCAAATAGAATTCGCTCAAAGGCATGGAAATCTAGCGGCAACTTTGACAGGCATTGAACAACATATGGGGATTATGCAAAAACAGAGAGAGAACCTTTCAAAGATACTTATCTATCCATTTATTCTTCTACTGTTCCTATTTGCAGCACTCATCGGTATGAGACAATTTTTGTTGCCCCAGCTTCAGATGAGCGGCCTAACAACTACTGATAATTTTGGTATTCAATTTGTTAGAGCCAGTCCCTATGTTTTAGGTGGCGGTATGCTGCTGCTTATATCATTGACTATCAGTGTTCGCCTTTTGCTTAAAAGAAAGACTCCTTTTAATAGAGCCGTATTTCTAGCAAAAATACCAGGATTTCGATCATACTATATTCAATATACCTCAGCATTTTTTTCTTTGGAATGGGGAAAGCTTTTTTCTCAGGGAATGGAAATTAAGCATATTGTTGTCACAATGAAGGGGCTCCTTAATGAATCACTGATGAGGGAACTATCCGAAATCATTGAGAGAGGTTTGCTAAAAGGGGAACCTTTCTACAATCAGTTAGAATATTTTCCGTTCTTTTCTGAAGAGCTGGCATTAATTATTCAACAAGGAGAAGTTAAGGGAAACTTAGGAAAAGAGCTAATGATTTATAGTGAAATATGCTGGAGAAGCTTCTTTCTGCGAATAGAAAAGCTGATTCAATGGCTTCAGCCAATAATTTTTTTGATTATTGCATTGGCTGTAGTTGGAATTTATGCAGCAATGCTGCTGCCAATTTATGGAGGGATTGATACATTATGAAACAACAAAAGATAGCAAAAAATCACAAAAATAATAATATGGAAAAAAAGCTGCGTAAAAAAAAGCTAAAAGGTTTTACACTTTTGGAAATGCTCATCGTTTTATTAATCATTTCCGTTCTAATTCTGCTTTTTGCTCCAAATTTATCTAGACAAAAGGACAATATTGACAAAAAGGGCAATGCAGCGATTATCAAAGTCGTGGAAACACAAATGGATGTCTATCGTTTAGAAAATGATCAGACACCAACAGTGGATACCTTACTTTCAGAGGGCTATATTACACAGGAGCAATATGATAAATATCAGGCAAATAAGTAAAGAATACCAGGGCTTCACGCTGATTGAGGCTTTGTTGGTTCTGTTGGTAGCTGCATTTCTTATTAGCATGCCCTCATTGTTGCTAAAGCAAAGCCAGCAAAATATCATTGTGGGACAGTTTTTTATGCGGTTTGAAAAGCATCTGCTATATGTTCAGCAAATGGCGATTGTCAGTGAACGAGATTCAGGCATTTATCTTAATACGAAAGAAAGCCGATTGATTTTCTCCTCTGCAAATGGGGAGGAAATATTGAATATCCCAGAGGAGCTGGTAGTTCAGGGACCTCAAAAAATAGTGTTTAAAAATGGTACGGGAAATAATGGCTCATTGTCAAAATATAGTTTTGAATGGGTCTCTAAGAAAGAAAGGATTGAATTTCAGTTTCAGATGGGAAATGGAAGATATGTCAAAAAAATTCATAAAATATAATGGCTATTTATTTATAGAAAGTTTTTTAGCATTAACGATGCTTACTCTGATAATTGGTACTTATCTTTCTGTGAATAGTCTTTTATTAGAAAAAACAAAAGCACAGGAAACACAACTGGAGATGAAGCGGCTTCTTTACGAAGAAGTGAGGCATTATGAAAACTATGGTGGAACAGCTAGCAAAGTCATTTTTAGAAATAATACTTATTATCAGCTAAGTATTACACTGGAAAATAAGAAAATTGTAAAGGCGGCTATTAAAAATGGGGAAGAATCATTTACGGTTGAAGAAATTGAATAGAAGAATGAGGCTATCTGGTTTTACGCTGTTGGAATGTCTGCTTGCATTATTTCTTTTTTCGTTCATCGGTATAATTAGTTCAGGTTATATCCGGCATACCCAACTGCTGACTAGACGTCTAAACAATGCTTCTGAAAAAGAATGGCATGCCTTTCAAATTCAATTGGAGAATGAACTGAAAGAGTGCAGTTTGACTGCTTTGGAAAGTGAAAAGCTAACCTTGTATGACCAGAAGGAGCAATACACGGTACTTATTGAATTTAAATACAATAAAATAGTGAAGTCAGCAAACAACGGGTATCAGCCACTACTGACTAAAGTGGAAAGAGCTATTTTTACTAGAAATGAAAATCGAATACAGGTAGATGTATTGTTTGAAAACGGCAGAAATCATAAGGGTTGCTGGATTATTCCTAAGGAGCTTGAGTATGAAGCAGAGGTATAGAGGCAGTACGATGATAACAGCATTACTCTTTTTCTATTTATTTGGTGTCTTATTTTTAATTGTCGCAGAGGATTATCAATTAACTGTTCAATATTCAAAAAAGACACAAGCCTTTTATACAGCGAAAGTAATCTGTTCAATGTTTTTATCAGAATTTCGACAGTATCAGAATGAAGATAATCAAGGGACAAAAACTTATTCAAAAGGAGTACTCAATTATAAATTAGAGAATCAAAAAATGACAATGATTGTTCAGACTTCTGGGGCGACCTATACCTTCTATGAAGCGGTTAAAAAAACAGAAAAAGATAAAGAGTAAAAAGTTTGTGAATTGTGTATCTAAATCTAAATGAAAATAACTGGTACAGAACAGCAGTCTGAATGGAAATAATGAGATTTTTTTCATGAAACTGCTGTTTTTCTACTGTAAATGCTGAATTTACAAATAATGTTATAAAATTGATTGATTATTATGCGTTTTTTAGATAAAATAGAACAGGTATGAAAGTTGTTATATTTTTTAAGAAGTTGAGGTGTTTTTTTGTTTTCTGAGAAAATGGAAAAGGCTTTCGAATTGCTGGAAGAAGCAATAACTTTACTGAAGAAATCTTTAGATATTTCTTTTTTAGATGCTTATATTGAAAATGGAGATAATCTTCTAGATGATTTTACGGTCAGAGTTCTTGATGGAAAGCCTGAAGAAGCCACGGTTTTGAAACTGGAAGAGATTTATAAGGAATTTCGACAGATTGATCTAAAGCCAGAGGAGCTTAGTCGTTTGACACAGCTTTTGCTGCTGAAAGGAAACAAGGATGAACCTTTGCAAGCCAACCATCAGCTAACACCAGACGGTATTGGCTATTTGTTCATGTACTTATTAGAAAGTTTATCTGCTGAAACAAAGGATTTACGGATTTTAGACATTGCATCAGGTATGGGCAATCTATTATTAACCTTGGTTGTGAATCTGCAGATGAACGGTTATAGGATGACAGGCTATGGTGTGGATATTGATGATACATTATTAGCAGTTGCATCAGTAAATAATGGCTTAGTCAAGTCGAATATTCATCTATTTCATCAGGATGGTCTACAAGATTTACTCATTGATCCAGTTGATGCAGCTGTCAGTGACCTGCCGATTGGCTACTACCCTAATGATGATAAAGCAAAGCAATTTACTGTTGCTTCAGAAAAAGGACATACATATGCACATCATTTGTTGATGGAGCAGGCGATGAATTATGTGAAGCCCGGCGGCTTTGGGCTATTTTTAGTACCTTCAAATATATTTGAATCAGACCAGAGTCAATATCTAAAAAAATGGATTCAGGAACAAGTATTTTTGCAAGGTTTAATTCAATTGCCGAATGAACTTTTTCAATCTGAACAATCGAGAAAAAGTATCATGATTGTCCAAAATAAGGGAAACGAAAGCGTGCAGGCGAAAGAAGTCCTTCTTGCCAAGCTGGCGACAATGAAAGATCCAAAAAACATCACTCAGTTCTTTCAACAATTTGAAGCCTGGAAAGCTTCAAATTTAAAATAAAAATTACTTAATTCATTTAAAGAGGAGAATATCATGTCTAAAACAATTGCAATCAACGCTGGAAGTTCAAGTTTGAAATGGCAATTATACGTAATGCCAAATGAAGAAGTTATCGCTAAAGGAATCGTTGAACGTATTGGATTAAATGATTCAATTTTTACAATCAAGTATGGTGACGATAAAAAGTATGAAGAAATCATTGATATTAACGATCACGAAGTTGCTGTTAAAATGCTGCTTGATAAGTTGATTGAATTAAATATTCTTGGTTCATATGATGAAATCACTGGGGTTGGTCACCGTGTGGTTGCTGGTGGAGAAGACTTTAAAGATTCAGCTTTGATTGACGATGAAGCACTGGCAAAAATTGAAGCATTGGCAGATCTTGCTCCTTTGCATAATCCAGCAAATGCAATGGGAATTAAAGCATTCAAAAAGATTCTACCAGACATCGTAAGTGTGGCAGTTTTTGATACAGCTTTCCATACAACAATGCCTAAGCACAATTATTTATATAGTATTCCAACTGAATACTATGAAAAGTTTGCCGCACGTAAATATGGAGCTCACGGAACAAGCCATAAATACGTAGCACAACGTGCTGCTGAAATGTTGGGCAAACCAATTGAAGAGCTGAAAATCATCACTTGTCACTTAGGGAACGGTGCATCAATTACAGCTGTTGACGGCGGTGTTTCTGTAGATACATCAATGGGCTTCACACCGTTAGCCGGCGTAACAATGGGTACTCGTTCTGGAGATATTGATCCTTCATTACTTCCTTACCTAATGGAAAAGCTTGGTTTGACTGATATCAAGGAAATGATTGATATTTTAAACAAAAAATCCGGTTTATTAGGATTATCAGGTATTTCTAGTGACATGCGTGACTTGGAATCAAATATTGACAAAGAAGAAGTACAAACAGCATATGACATCTTTACAGACCGTATCCGTAAATATATCGGCAGTTATGTAACTGTAATGAACGGTGTGGATGCAATTGTGTTCACTGCGGGAATTGGAGAAAATGATTCTCATGTCCGTAGCGAAGTAATTAAAGGAATGACTTGGTTCGGTTGTGAAATCGATGCTGAGAAAAATAATGTGCGCGGGAAAGAATCTGTGATTTCAACTGAAGATTCAAAAGTAAAAGTACTATTGATTCCTACAGACGAGGAATTAGTAATTGCGCGTGATGTTGAGCGTTTCCGTAAATAATCAACAAATAGCTTACCGAAGCCAAAGAACCCTTCACTCTTACTACTGAGTGAAGGGTTCTTTTTAAAAAGTTAAGTGAAACAATAGTCGATTAAGAAAGGTGTGAGAGATGTGTTCCAATCTTTTAAGGAGACTCCTTCAGCAGTTCGGACTGAACTATGGAATCAGGGATTTTCAGATTATTTAGTACCCGTTAAGGTGACGGAGCAGCAGCTGAATGATAGGCTTAGTTTTTTGAAGCTAAAGGATGATTGGTCTTGGATATACTTGAGTGATGGAAAGCCTGCTGGAATTATTTTGTATGGTGAAGCAGTGTGGGGGCAAGAAAAAGTAGGCTGGATTGGAGGCTTGGCAGTTCATCCAGAGTATCGCAGCAAAAATATAGCAAAGCTTTTGATGAATCAGGCTGAGACAATAGCCAAGCAGCATAGCGTATCCAGAATGACGCTGGAAGTAATTACTGAAAATACTAAGGCAGTTGAACTCTATAAAAAGCTAGGCTATTATATTGCATCGAAGGTTCTAGTTCTAAAAAGAAAAGTAACAGAAAAACCGCAAAGTAAGCTGTCTTTTTCAAAAATAGCAGCTGAACAAATTGTAGAACCGGACAATACTCCTTGGCAAAACTGGCTAAGTCATGGAAATGAGGGCTATAAAATCAGTTCAGAAGAAAATAAACGGATTGGAACAATAGTATTGTCGAGAAATGAACAGCAGGTGACGATTTGTCAGATGAATCTTGTTGATTTCAACAAAGATGGCGAAAACATGATAAGAAATCTAGCGGAAGCATTTGGCCGTGAACAGGTTGTAGGGATGAACTTCTCTGAATCATCGCAAGAGACTAAACAGCTGTTGAATATAGGTTTTAGCCCAATTGTAGAGCAGTATCAGATGGAAAAAAATTATAATACAGATGAACTAGAGTAATCAAACTAAAAATTAATCTATTCTAAAAAATAAAATGAGCAGGCAAGACATTAATCCGTGTTTACTTCCTAATACTGAGGGAGCTATCAGCAGCTATTCGAATTTCTTCGTAAAGTTTCTTAACAATTTTCATCTACTTTGTATTATGCTCCAAGGCGTCATACTTTTGCCCTAACTCTCTTACAATTAAAAAAGGCCAGACAAAAGCTGTTCTTCTGGAAACAAACTGAAAGTCACAAAATTAAAAAATCATTTTTGTGAACATCATCTGATTTCCAAAAGCTGAATGCTTTTGGCTGGGTCCTATTTTTATAGCTTTTATTCTACTTCTTTTGGTACCTTATTGTCTAAATCTGTTCTTACAACAAGGACATCACTGGCGGCATTGCGGATAACGTATTCTGAAACAGATCCGATAAATAGCCGTTCTACAGCGTTTAGTCCAGTTGCACCAATCATGATAAGATCAACATTGTGATCTTGAGGAAGCTGCTTGGCGATGATTCCTTTCGGCGATCCGTATTCAATAACGGTTGAAACCTTTTCGCAGCCGTGCTCCTCTGCTTGTTTTTTGTAGTCATCCAATGTTTGTTTAGCCATTTCTGTTGCCTGCTCAGCCAACATCCCATCAAAAGAAGAGATGGATTGGAAAGCCCGCGTGTCAATGACATGCGCTAGTAGTAGTTCTGCATCATTTCTCATTGCTACATTGACAGCCTTTTTGAAAGCCAGTTCTGCTTCCGCTGAGCCGTCGACGGCTACCATGATTTTACGATAATTTTGTAACATAGGAATCAACTCCTTTATTATTTACTCTATATGAATCCTGCGAGGTGTCCCAAAGGATTTATATAACATTAAATCGTTCTACACTATTATTGTAGAACAAAACAGTCGAAATTCAAATCAAAAAGGGTAAAATTCTCATATTTTTTTTGAGAATGAGATTCCAAAAACTGCGGCAAGCATTAATAGAAAGATAATATAGACTAAGGAAAGATAAAATAGATTGATAATTGCTGTTACAATACCCAACACTCCGAAAATTAAGAACAGGCGGCTAAAGCTATCAAAAAAATCTGAAGAGATGTCTTTTTTTAATGCAGCTGCAAGAAGAGGAAAGCTCTTTTTTAAATAAATACTGATGATAAAAGCGAGTATAGCTGCAGCTAAAATAAGAAAACGAATAAGCATAGTATTCCCCCAAAAAAAGAAACTGCGACATCTACATTAATGTCACAGTTTCTGGAAAGTTTAAAAAAAGGATAATCCGTCGATGCCGTTATTTGTCCTATAGTATTGATCCCGCACTTAGCAGGTGGGTTCCACGATCCCTGATTTTGAGCTACCAAATGAAAAGGCATGCTACCCATCTGGATACTAGTCGGATCCCGAGATATCAATAAAATGTTCGGTCAACACACAAAAAAGACAACGCGCACATCACAGATTAACCATCTTTATAATAGCATAGCTTCTGCCATCCGGCAATGACCATGCATTGGAGAATTTATGAATTTTCTTGTTTCCATTTTTGAATTCGGTCGTATTGCTGATGAAGGGCTTGTTCATATTTTCCAGTGTCAATCGGTTCATAGTATTTTGCATTTTTTAGTTTATCCGGTAAATACTGCTGATTCACCCAAGCATTTTCAAAGGCGTGAGGATACTGATAGCCAATTCCGCGGTTTAGTTCCTTGGCCCCAGAATAATGACTGTCTCTTAAGTGATCAGGAACCTCTCCGGCATTACCGGCTTCGATATCTGCAATGGCCCTGCTTAATGCCGCATTTGCAGAATTAGATTTGGGTGAGAGACAGAGTTCAACAACAGTCATAGACAACGGCATAATAGCTTCAGGAAAGCCTAGTTTTTCAGCGGCCTGTACAGCTGTAACTGCTCGCGCAGCAGCTGTCGGATTTCCCAGCCCAATATCTTCATAGGCAACAACCATTAGACGGCGACAGATAATCGGTAAATCACCTGCGACGACTAATCGACCTAAATAGTGAAGCGCAGCGTCCACATCACTTCCACGAATCGATTTTTGGAAGGCAGAAATAACATCATAATGAGCGTCGCCGTTTTTATCATGTGTCAGTGCTTTTCTCTGAATGCATTCTTCAATAATCGATAGTGTAACGACAATTTTTTGCTCATTATTTTCCTTCGTCGATTTTACAGCTAATTCTAACCCATTTAAAGCACTCCTCAAATCGCCGTTTGTTGCTCGAGATAAATGCAGGAGAGCTTCTGGTTCTAATATTATAGAATATTCTCCTAATCCTCTTTCTTTGTCTTCCAAAGCCCAGTTCACAGCAGTTTGAATATCTTCTTCGCTTAAAGGTTTTACTTCAAAGATTTGTGTCCGGCTGCGTATTGCAGGATTAATAGTAATATAGGGGTTCTCAGTTGTTGCTCCAATCATAATAATTCGTCCGCTTTCCAGATGTGGAAGCAAAAAATCCTGTTTGGTTTTATCCAAGCGGTGAACCTCATCCAGCAGCAGAATAACTGTTCCGCTCATTTTTGCTTCTTCCGCAACTATTTGCAAATCCTTTTTAGTATCTGTTGCCGCATTCAGCATTCGAAAGGCATAGTTCGTAGAACCGGCAATTGCACTGGCTATACTGGTTTTTCCAGTTCCCGGTGGTCCGTAGAGAATCATGGAAGAAAGCATACGTGCCTCCACCATACGGCGGATAATTTTTCCTTCTCCTACAAGATGTGTTTGACCAACAACTTCATCTATATTTCTTGGCCGCATACGGTAGGCTAGCGGTTTTTGCATAGGAATACTTCCTTTCTGTTCATAATCGTAAATTGATAAAAGCTTACAAGACTGCACATAAGACAGGAATGAAAGTCTGAATCTTAGAAGGCAAAGTGATATGAAGTGCCAACTGGTGCTTATTACAGCTAAGTATTGCAGCAATTCATTTTGTTCTTGTCATCTGTTTAGATATTGCGGAAACAGGGTGGGAAATTTTGTTCATAATCCTTGTTTGTTTTAGAGTCATGTATCTTGCTAAGCAGTATAGCGCTTCAATGCATTTTGCGCATGACTTTTTATATAGTTGTTTCCAGCTTCCGCAGCTTTCTCAAGCGGAGGACGTGCAGGCAGGAAATTGTGAAAAGCAAATAGATAAGGCAGCTCTTGTAAAATATACATATTTTCATTATCCAAGAAGGGCAGAAGCTCATAAAGGTGTTCTTTTGGCATGAGATAAAAAGCCTGAAAAGCGATTTGGGCATAAGCATCCTCATCTAAAAACTGAGAAAGCTGCCCCAGTAGTATTTTACTACAAGCATAATTCTGCTGCATTTCACTGGAGCTGTCAGCTTTCATTGGAAAATCCGCAACTGGCTTGTTTTCCGATGACTGAGCGCCCAGTTCAGGTATGTATAGATTCTCAATGCTTCCATCTGCCACCCGTTGGATAAACGAATCAACTGTTTTATATAAAGGAACATAAAAAGGGTTTCCATGATCAAGAAACATAATTTTTCCTCTTAACGGTCCTTGATAAAAAAGTCCAGCGTAATTACTTTCATCATCTGTCCATAAGAAGCAGACATCCGGCAACACTTCAGTCATCATGGAAAGGGCCTGAAATTCTTCACTAGTAATCAAATGGATTTGCGGGTGTAGCGAATTGTAGTTTTGCTGAAAAATACTGTCCAGCTCACTTTCCAGAAGATTGAAGGGAGCAAGGGTTTGCCGATTGATAGACAGTTGTTTCGGTTCAGAAGAAGCTGCCGGTCTTTTCTTTGCTGAGTCTGCCTTTTTTCTAAAAAGCTGATTAAAGAAAGCCATAATAATATCCTCTTTCCGGAATAAACACACATAAAAAAATAAGAAGAGCTATTCCAATTCTTATACACTAGTATACCATGTTTTTATCATAAGAACATACATTCGCATGTTGTTTGGTAAGAGGATTTTATCCGGTGATAGAATCAATTTGGCATAAGAAATTTTATTTATTTTTTACTGCAGACGTTATTTGAAGAGACTCTGCAAAAGACGAATAATGATTTATCAATATGTTTGCTGAAAAATGAACAAGCTTTTTTCAAAAAAATTTTTCTTGTAATTAGGTCAATCCCTTTGCTCTTATACTTTTGTAAGAGCAAGAATATGATACAATATATATAAATACTGTTAAAAAAACAAGACTAGCCGTGATTAGCTTTTTATAAAGCAAGCTTTGACTTTTTGTGATTTATTAATAAGAAGATATACGCAAAGGTTGAAGATTAGATTTGCTGGAGAGAACCACAGGAAGATTACCTGTTTTCATGGCTTATTTTCTATAGATTGTGTATGATAGAGGGTGGCAAAATTGAATAATATCAAGCAATACTTTGAAAAACACACGACAGAAGAGATTGCCCGCTATCTGCTGGGTATGTATTTGGAGCATGAAACAGCAGCTGGCACGTTGGCAGGATATATTGTTGATGCAGAAGCATATTTAGGTCCGGAAGATGAGGCGGCACATAGCTTTGGTATGAGGAATACTCCACGACTGCAGGCAATGTACGGCAGACCAGGAACAATTTACCTATACACGATGCACACACATTTGATTCTAAATATGGTCACCGGAGATGAAGGACACCCGCAAGGAGTAATGATTCGAGGACTGCAGCCGGCTGCAGGTGTTGAAGAGATGATTATTCACCGGAAAGGACGTAGCGGACCGGAGTTATCAAATGGACCAGGCAAGTTGGTTGCTGCATTAGGGATTAGCCGGGAACTGTATGGTCAGTCGATTTTTGACAGCCCGCTGCACTTGGTTTCGGAAAAGAGGAAATATCCTCAAAAAATTCTTGAACTGCCGCGTATCGGTATTCCGAATAAAGGAATTTGGACAGAGGCGCCGCTCCGTTTCGCAGTTGCGGGGAACCCATATATATCTTTACAGAAGAAAGCTGGGGTGGATCAAGAAACCCTGGGGTGGAAGGATGAATAACTAATGAAAAAACAAACAATACTCGATTATTTGAATCAGCAGCTGGAAAAGAAAATAACTGAATTTGATACCGCTATTGACTGGGATACACGGAATCATACGATTGAAGTAGTCGTTCGGTTATTTGCGGAAAATAAGTCAGGAGAACGAATTGATGATGCGCAGGGAGTGGTATCAGAATCTGAAATTATTGAGTTTGAAGATGGCTTATTGTTCTATAACACTCAAAAAGTAAAGCAGATACCTGATGCTTCAGATTATATGGCAGTAATCCCTTTTGATGGGAAAAAAGGCATGTCAAAAGGAGAAATTGATGGAGCACTGACGTATCTAAATGAGGTGCTGATTAACGGTCAGGATAGTCTTCTTGAATTTTTGACAGATGGGGATAAAGAAACATTTGAACTAGTATGGAATGATGATGAATTTAAAAAAGCTATTAAGGAAGCCAGCACAGCTACAGACAGCTATTTTCCTTATCCAAGCTATTAAAAAGGCGGTATTAAGCAAATGAAGTGGACAGAAGTGAAAGTTGAAACGACAAGTGAGGCTGTCGAGGCGGTCTCCAATATTATGATGGAAGCGGGAGCCAGCGGTGTTGCTATAGAGGATGCGCTGGATGTTGAAAATTTTGAAAGCGACATCTATGGTGAGATTTTAGATAAAGATCAGTTTGCTCATATTAAAGAGGGAGCGTTAGTTATGGCGTATTTTCCAGAGACTGCTTTTTTACCGGAAATTGTTCCGTTCATCCAAGAAAATATCTCCCAGCTGCCGAAGTTTGGCTTGGCGATTGGAAAAAATAAATTGACCGTTAGTGAAGTAGCCGAGAGTGACTGGGCGACAGCCTGGAAAAAATATTATCATCCCGTACGGGTAACCCGATACTTGACGATTGTACCAAGTTGGGAAAAGTATGAACCTAAAGATTCAAAAGAGCATATCATTACTTTAGATCCGGGAATGGCATTTGGAACAGGCACTCACCCGACAACACGTTTGACGCTGCAGGCCTTGGAAACTGTTTTACGGGGCGGTGAAACCCTGCTGGATGTAGGAACTGGTTCCGGCGTTCTGAGTATTGCTGCAAAATATTTAGGTGCTGAAACTGTTTATGCATATGATTTAGACGATGTAGCCGTTGCTGCGGCCAAAGAAAATATGGCGTTGAATCCCGTTGCTGCTGATGTTCAGGTTGGTGCAAACAATCTATTGACAGAAATCGCAGTTGAAGCTGATGTGATTGTAGCGAATATTCTGGCAGATATCATTGTATTGATGGTGGAAGATGCATATCGCTTATTGAAAAATTCCGGGACGTTTGTTGTTTCAGGGATTATTAGAGAGAAAAAAGAGATGATTCTTGAAAAGATGACAAGTGTTGGTTTTCAGGTGGATCAGATATTCCAGCAAGGTGACTGGTATGCCATTATTTTAAAAAAATCAGAGGACGAATAATATGCAGCGCTATTTTGTAAAAGAATCTTATAGAAATCAAGAAGTCTTTGCTGTAACAGACGAAAATTATCATCATATTGTACGGGTCATGCGTATGAAGCCGGAAGAAGAGCTTTATTTAGTGTTTGAGGACGGCATCGTTGTATTGGGAGAGATAACAGCGATTGATGAACAGACGGTCTCAGTTAGAGAACTGTCTAAAGAAACAGCGGATAAGGAACTGCCCATCCACGTAACCATTGCTTGCGGACTACCCAAAGGAGATAAGCTGGAATGGGTTGTGCAAAAAGGAACAGAGCTAGGCAGCAGCAGCTTTATTGGCTTTCCGGCTCAAAATTCGATTGTTAAATGGGATCACAAAAAGCTGGCTGCCAAAACGAAGCGGCTGATAAAAATAGCTCAGGAAGCGGCTGAACAATCTCACCGTCAAAGAGTTCCTGAAATACAGTTACTGGAAAAAGAAGCACAGCTGCTTGCTATGTTTTCAACCTATGATAAAGTGCTGATTGCTTATGAGGAATCAGCAAAACAAAATGAGCGGAGCAAACTTGTTGACGTGTTAACAAGTCTTAACACAGGTGCACGGCTACTGTTTGTGTTTGGACCGGAGGGCGGTTTTTCATCTGAAGAGATTGCGTTGTTTGAGCAAAGCGGAGGCATATGCTGTGGTTTAGGACCTCGTATCTTAAGAGCTGAAACGGCTCCGCTGTATGCATTGAGTGCGGTTAGCTATCAACAAGAATTGTTGTCGCAAGGGGGTTGAATATGGGGATTGATTTAAATCGGATTTCTGTTATTTTGCTGGACCCGGCAATGACCGACCAGCAGTTAAAAGAAGAAGTTTTATTTATCAGGGAATATAAAATAAAAATGATATATGTTTTGCCGTATCATGTGAGGCGAACGAAACAGCTTCTAGAGGGCACTGAAGTTCACGTTGGCAGTATTGCCGATTACCCATTAGGAGTCGGCACCTTGGCGAAACAGGCGTTTGAAACAGGGGAACTATATCGGGATGGAGCGACAGAGGTTCAAATTACTGCTACTTTAGAAAATCTTTCAATCAGTAAACAAACCTATCAAATGTTGGCACCACTGGCTTTTGGAAAAGGAGAACTAGGTTTTTTTATTGATATCGAAGAGATGACAGAGGAGGAACGGGGACGAATCGCCATTCAGATTGGACGGACAAACGTGAAGCTGATTTCCCTAGGCTCTAATTTGTCAGTTGAGACGGCGTTGTTTAATTTAGGGATGTTTCGAACAATGCGGGACCGTTATCTGGAAATCCAAGTGAACGTAGACAATCCGACCTTATTGGAGATGGAAATATTGCTTCAAACTGGAGCAACGACTATTGGTGTGAACAATCCTAGAGAAATTCTACCTTTATTTACATGATTCCGAGAAATGAAGGAATTGAAAATTTGGGATTTTAGAGTATAATAAGAGGGTATTGAAAGTGCTGCTGCTTCAAGTAGTACTTTTCTTTTTTACAAAAAATAGCTGTTGTTGTACCGAATACTCCTAAGCAAATGACAACAAAGGCGTGTAGGAAAATGACAGCAAACAATAAATACGCACTTTTAAAAGAGCATCGGCAGTGAAAAGACAGTCGCTGATTCCAGCTAAATTCTGCTATGCTGTTTTAAGATTGAAAAGATTTTGCCATGGTACTTTTCTGCAGCAAGTCTGTAGTTTTAGGCTTGGTGAAGAATTGCGGACAAAGCTACCCGCTGAAAGCTGAAGGAGAGTGAGAACGATGCCGAAAGATGAAATTGTAACAGGACCGGAAGTTATAAGGATTGTATCAAAATATATGTCAGAGAAACACACTGCTTTTGTTGGGAAAGCATACGAGTACGCAAAAGAGGCACATGAGGGGCAAGTCAGAAAATCTGGAGAGCCGTATATCATTCACCCGATTCAGGTTGCAGGTATTCTTGCTGAGCTGCATATGGACCCTCATACCGTAGCTACAGGGTTTCTTCATGATGTAGTAGAAGATACAGATGTGACTCTGGATGACTTAAAAAATGAATTTGGCGAAGATGTAGCTATGCTTGTTGATGGCGTGACCAAGCTTGGAAAAATCAAATATAAGTCTCATGAAGAACAACTGGCTGAAAATCACCGTAAGATGCTGTTGGCGATGGCGCAGGATCTTCGGGTAATTATGGTTAAGTTAGCCGATAGACTGCACAATATGCGCACATTAAAGCATTTACGTGATGATAAGCAAAGAAGAATTGCACAGGAAACGCTGGAAATCTATGCGCCTTTAGCTCATCGCTTAGGGATGAGCCGTATCAAATGGGAGTTGGAAGACACAGCACTTCGCTACATCAATCCAAAACAGTACTACCGGATTGTTCATTTAATGCAGTCGAAACGTGAAGAACGGGAAGAATATATTTTTGAAGCGGTTGAAGATATCAAAAAGGCTACAGAAGATTTAGAAATTTATGCTGAAATTTATGGCCGTCCAAAGCACATTTATTCGATTTATCGGAAGATGAAGGACCAGAAGAAGCAGTTTACAGAAATCTATGATTTACTGGCAATCCGTGTGATTGTTGACTCGATTAAGGACTGCTATGCGGTACTGGGCGCAATCCACACAAAATGGACACCTATGCCTGGACGGTTTAAAGATTATATCGCTATGCCGAAAGCTAATATGTATCAATCCATCCATACAACTGTGATTGGTCCAAAAGGAAATCCTGTTGAGGTTCAGATACGAACACATGAGATGCATCAAATTGCTGAGTTCGGGGTAGCTGCTCACTGGGCGTATAAAGAAGGCAAGACAGATAAGGTGGAGGAAGATCCATCTGGTAAACAGCTGAGCTGGTTTAGAGAAATTCTTGAACTTCAAGATGAAAGCTATGATGCATCTGATTTTATGGAAAGTGTTAAAGGAGACATCTTTAGTGACAAGGTTTATGTTTTTACTCCGACTGGGGATGTAACCGAATTGCCGAAGGGCTCTGGTCCACTGGACTTCGCTTACAGCGTGCATACGGAAATTGGCAATAAAACAACCGGTGCCAAGGTTAATGGCAAAATGGTACAGCTGGACTACACGCTGAAAAATGGAGACATAATTGAAGTCCTTACCTCGCCAAACTCTTTTGGTCCGAGTCGTGACTGGCTGAAGATGGTTAAAACAAGTAAGGCGAGAAATAAGATTAAACGCTTTTTCAAGGTACAGGATAGAGAAGTCAATGTCATTAAAGGACATGATGCAATTACAAAATACCTAAACGAACACGGCTTCCAGCCTAAAGAGTTTATGAATAAGGCAAAAATTGCTGAAGCCTTAGAGCGGTTCAACTATCAAACTGAGGATGATTTATATGCGGCGGTTGGATATGGTGAAATCAGTGCCCAGGTCGTTTCCAACCGTTTGACTGAGAAGGAACGGAAGCAGATTGAACTGGAGAAACAAAAGCAGGAAGCGGAAGAGCTGATGACTCAGCCGGTGAAGAAAGAATCAGATAAAATGAAGGTTCGGCATGAAGGCGGGATTGTGATTCAGGGAATTGATAATTTACTGATTCGTTTGAGCCGCTGCTGCAATCCGGTTCCGGGAGATAAAATCGTAGGGTATATTACTAAGGGACGAGGAGTCTCTATTCATCGGGCGGATTGTCCTAACGTACAGCATCAGGAAGAGCTGGCTGAACGGATGATTGAAGTGGAATGGGAGAACGCAGATAATATTCATAAGGAATATGATGCAGATTTGGAAATCTACGGCTATAACCGCAGCGGTTTATTGAACGATGTTTTACAAGTAATAAGTTCAATGACTAAAAATCTTGTCAGTGTGGAGGCAAAGCCGACAAAAGATAAGATGGCGACGATTCATATCACTGTGAAAATCCAAAATCTTTCTCATTTGAAAACAATTGTCGATAAAATCAAAAGTGTACCAGACATTTACAGTGTTCGCCGGACGAACGGATAGGAGGAGTAAGTTGAAAGCTGTGATTCAAAGAGTCTCCAGTGCCCGTGTAAAACTGGAACAGAAAGTGATTGGGAAAATCGGTCATGGCTTCATGATTCTGCTAGGTATTCATGAAGAGGACACGCTGGAAGATGCTGCCTATTTAGTTCGAAAAATTAGTAAACTGCGTGTTTTTGAGGATAATGAAGGTAAGATGAATCTGGATATTCAGGCAGTACAGGGGAGTATTCTTAGTATTTCACAATTTACGCTATATGCAGATACTAAAAAGGGAAATCGACCGAGCTTTATTCAAGCCGCACGTCCTGAGCAGGCTATTCCGTTGTATGAAGCATTTAATCAGCAGCTGGAAGCAACCGGCATCTCTGTTGAAACCGGAGAATTTGGCGGAGATATGGATGTAGCACTGACAAATGATGGACCAGTAACAATCATTATCGATACAAGAGAAAAATAATAATAAAGTTCCTATTACCAAAAAAATTGATTTTTGATAATAGGGGCTTTTTTTGTAAACTTTTATAAATGCTCAGAAAAATTGGTATAATAAGTTAGTGAGCGTTTACATTTGTTTGCAGGAAGGTGTTGGAAAAAAACTTGCATAAATATAAAAAAAACGATTGCCTCATTTGGAAAAGCTGCCTGTTCCTGATTTAGAAGATACATTAGTGGAGCTGTTTAATTGGGCGAGTCCCTTTATAACGGCTGAAGAAAGCAAAGAACTCAGCCGCAGTCTGGAAGAATTTTCTGAAGGAACTGGCAGAGTACTTCAGGAGCGCTTATTAAAGCATCAGCAGAACAGCTCCGGCAGCTGGTTGGCTTCTTTTTGGCAGGACAGCTATTTAAGCGGCAGAGGACCTGTCCAAAGCGAGTCTAATTTTGCTCTGGTTCCTTCGCTATCCAGTTATCAGCACATTACGTAGAATTACTAAAGAAACAAGAAAAGCTGAAAAGTTAGACGTAAAAAAGAGCTGTAGGGTTTATCCTTAGGACAAACCCTATAGCCCTTTCAACCTCAATAAATAGGCAAATAACTATTTATTAAGGCTGAAAACTCAACATTTTTCTGATAATTGAAGGAGAAAGCTGAAGTTTAGAAAAAGCTTCAAATAGGGTGTTCTAAGACTCCATTTCTTCTAATTCAAGACTCAAATCTTCCCATTCTTGTAGCTGCTGTTCTTGTTCTTCATGTGCTTTTTCCAGCTTTTTATTAAGTTCCATCAGCCCGACATGGTCATCGGCAACCTCAGGACGGCTCATTTCTATTTCTAATTCAGCAATATGCTCATCCAATTTACTGAGAGTTTCTTCAATCTGAGTAATTTTTCGTTTCAGATTTCTTAAGATTTTCTGAGCTTCTTTGTTCTGGTAAAAGTTATTTTTATTGCTGGCGAATACTTCTTTCTCTTGCGCTTCACCTGCGGCTAAAGCGGCAAGCTCTTCCTCTTCTTTTTTCTTTTCTAAATAATAATCATAATCGCCTAAGTAGAGCTTACTTCCATTTTCCGATAGTTCAATGACTTTGGTAGCAATTCGGTTAATGAAGTAGCGGTCATGGGAAACAAAGAGCAAGGTGCCTTCATAATCAATCAAGGCGTTTTCCAATACTTCTTTATTGTCAATGTCTAGGTGGTTAGTTGGCTCGTCAAGAACCAGAAAATTTTCTTTATTCATTGACAGCTTAGCCAGAGCAACACGGGCTTTTTCTCCGCCGCTTAATAATGGAATAGTTTTTTCTACATCATTCCCGCTGAACAAAAAGCTGCCTAAAACACTGCGGATATCTTTCTCCGGAGTCGTTGGATGCTCATCCCATAATTCTGCCAAAACGGTTTTGTTGCCATGAAGAGTTGCCTGCTCCTGATCATAGTAGCCAATTGAAACATTTGTTCCGAGAAAAGCTTGTCCTTTAATAAAGGGTAACGTGCCGATAATCGATTTTAAGAGTGTGGATTTTCCAATACCGTTGGGTCCAACTAATGCAATTGCTTCCTGTCGGCGGATATCCATAGTAATAGGAGCAGAAAGGATTGTGTCATCATAGCCAATCGCCGCGTCTTCAACTTGTAAAACGACGTTCCCGGAAACCTTCTCAATATCAAAAAGAAAATTAGCAGATTTTTCATCTCCGGCAGGGCGATCCAGCCGCTCCATTTTTTCCAGTGTTTTTCTACGACTTTGCGCCCGTTTGGTCGTAGAAGCCCGTACTAGGTTCCTAGCGACAAAATCTTCCAGCTTTTGAATTTCAGTTTGCTGTTTTTCAAATGCTTTCCATTCACTAGCTAGCTGTTCGGCTTTTAGTTCAAGGTATTTAGAGTAATTTCCTTTGTAGTAGCGCATCTTTCGTCTGCTGATTTCATAGATTTCAGTTACGACCTTATCTAAAAAATAACGGTCATGAGAAACAATCAGCAGTGCGCCAGAGTAGTTTGGCAGGTAGCCTTCTAGCCACGACAAGGTCTCAATATCCAAATGATTGGTTGGTTCGTCGAGAATCAGCAAGTCTGGTTTCTGGAGTAACATTCGGGCCAATGCCAAACGAGTTTTTTGTCCCCCAGACAGTGAGGCTACCGGACGATCGTAAAAGCTGTCATCAAAACCGAAGCCATGCAGCACAGAACGAATCTCATTTTCCATGCTGTAGCCGTTTTTGTCTGAAAAGTCCTGCTGTAGTCTATCGTATTCCTTTAAGATTGAAGGGTAATTAGCTGCCTCAGGATCTGTCTGACTAATCTGCTGTTCTAGCTCCCGCATTCTGTTTTCCATAGCAGTAATAGCTGAGAACGCCAGCAGCATTTCATCCCAGATGTTTTTTTCAGAGTCCAGCCCAGTGTCCTGAGCAAGATAACCAATGGTAGCTGTTTTGGTTTTAGAAATAGTTCCAGCATCCGGAGCCTCTACTCCAGCAATGATTTTCAAAAGTGTAGATTTTCCAGCACCATTCCGACCTACCAGAGCAATCCGGCTGTTGTCGGCTATTTCCATTTGTATATTTTCAAACAAAGTTTCAGCGCCAAAAAAACGGGCAATCTGATTTGCTTGTAGTAAGATCATGGTTCTATCCTCATTTCATCGTAATCTTTCTTAGTTTAGCATAAAATACTAAAAAATTCAGTTACATAAGAAGCTGTAGGTTATAAAACAGAAGATTTAGGCAATAAATAGTTTTTTATGAGCACCAACGTTGCTTTTTAGCTCTTGGAACTGCTATTATTAGTAGTGGAGATATAGAATGAGTTGGAGGTATGAATGTGAAAGAGCAAACGATACCAAAAGCCACTGCGCGTAGGCTTCCTTTATATTATCGTTATTTACGTATTTTATATGATGCTGGTAAAAGTAAAGTTTCCTCAACTGAGTTGAGTGAAGCAGTTCAAGTTGATAGCGCTACGATTCGTAGAGATTTTTCTTACTTTGGTGAGCTGGGAAAACGGGGCTATGGCTATGATGTAGAAAATCTAATGAACTTTTTCGGTAAAACACTAAATGATGATGAATTAACCAATGTAGCTTTAATTGGTGTTGGGAATCTGGGCAGTGCCTTATTGAAGTACAAATTTCATCAGAGCAACAGTATTCGTGTGAGCTGTGCTTTTGATATCAACGAAGAAATCGTTGGACGAATCGTAGATGGTGTTCCTGTCTATCCTATCGAGGATATGCTGGAGCAAATCAAGATTCAACAAATTGAGGTGGCAATTTTAACGCTACCTGCCAGAAAAGCGCAGGATGTTGTAAATCAGCTAGCTGAAGCGGGGATTAAAGGAATTTTAAACTTTACCATTGCCCGTCTGGCAGCGCCATCAGATGTATTGATTCAAAATGTCGATCTAACCAATGAACTGCAAACATTAATCTATTTCCTGCATCACGATGGAGATTTGATTGAGACAGGTGAAGAATAGACGGTAAAAGCAATTAAGATGGACGTCCTGAAACCTGGGAATTACACAAGATGTTGTTTAGTATCTGTCTTTTCGTTTAATAAAAAAGGGCTCTTTGTCAACTAATGTTGGTGAAGAGAAATCTTAGAATTTTTGAAGATCAAGAGGAAACATTTCTCTTGGTCTTTTTTAGTTTACAATTAAAGCGTTGCCGTGACGAATCATAATTCGCAGTTTGAAATTGTAAAAGCTACGGAAGCCATACGCATTCCGTTTTAAAACTTTGATATGGTTGTTTAAACATTCCAGCGGTCCATTGGAGTAGGTGTGTTGAAGAGCATTTT